>CALBQR010000022.1 GCA_937899895.1 uncultured Alistipes sp. | reverse complement strand
CCAGCACCTTCTCCTTACCCGATTGGAACGACGCCAACTTAATTGCATTCTCGTTAGCCTCTGCACCCGAATTGCACAAGAACAATCGGTAGTCCTCATATCCGCACGCCCGACCCAAACGCTCGGCAAATTCACGCTGCAACGAGTTCTCAACCGAGTTCGAATAGAAACCCAACGCAGCCACCTGCTTCGAGATTGCCTCGACATAGTGCGGATGAGCGTGTCCGATCGAGATTACCGCGTGGCCGCCATAGAGATCAAGATACTCCTGTCCATCGGCATCATAAACGTAGTTACCACAACCGCGAACGGGCTCGACGGGATACAACGGATATACATCAAAAAGATTCATCTTCGTTCGTCTGTTTAGAATGCGTTCGGTTTCAAGCGCAAGCCCTCGCGCTCATCGAAACCACACATTATGTTCATATTCTGCACCGCCTGGCCCGACGCTCCTTTCAGCAGGTTGTCGATTACCGACACGATCATCAACTTCGAGCCGTGCTTTTCGATCCAGACAAGTGCCTTATTGGTATTTGTAACCTGCTTCAAATCTACATTCTTGCCGGCTACAAATGTGAATGCCGCATCGCGATAGAAATCCTCATAGAGCTTACGAGCCTCCTCTTCCGAAAGCGACGACTCGGTATATACCGCCGCCAAAATACCGCGAGCGAAGTCGCCACGCATAGGCACAAAATTGATCTCACTATCGAACGAGGATTGCAGCCCGCGCAACGTGCGACCGATCTCCAACAGATGCTGGTGCTCGAAAGCCTTATACACCGACAGATTGTCGCTACGCCAGCTGAAATGGGTCGTTGCGCTCGGCTTTACACCGGCACCCGTCGAACCCGTAATAGCCGTTACGTGTATCTCGCTCGTCAATTTACCGGCCGCAGCCAGAGGCAGCAACGCCAACTGAATAGCCGTTGCGAAACAACCAGGATTTGCGACACGCTGTGCCGTGCGGGTACGTTCGCGGTTGATTTCAGGCAGGCCATAGATATAGCCCTCCGACTCATCACGGAAGTCCTGCGCCAGATCGACTACCTTCAACCCTTCGGGCATTGCGTTCTCCTCCCAAAACTTGCGACTCTGACCGTGTGCCGAACACATAAACAGCACATCGACAGCCTTCAAATCGTACTCGGCACTGAAATGCAGATCGGTTTCGCCCCACAGACCACCGTGAACATCGCACACGTGATTACCAGCATTGCTCGACGAATGAACAAACGCAATCTCCACCTGCGGGTGGTTGATCAGCAAGCGGAGCAACTCTCCTGCGGTATAACCCGCACCACCGATAATACCGACCTTAACCATTATTTCTCGTTACGTTTCTGTACGTTGTAGAAGATCTTCATCTGGTTGCCCATAATCTTCGTGAAGCCCTTAACGTCATCTGCCGTCCAAGCCTTATTTACCTCGCCATACTCACCGAAATCGGTCTTCATCAAATCGAACGATGAATCAACGCCAACCAGCGTATAGCAATAGGGACGGAGAATCAACTCAACCGTACCCGTAACATTCTGTTGCGTGCTATCGAGGAATGCCTCCATATCGCGCATAACGGGATCGAGATACTGTGCCTCGTGCAGGAACATACCGTACCAAGTACCGATCTGATCCTTCCAATAGAGCTGCCACTTGGTCAGCGTGTGCTTCTCCAACATCTTGTGAGCAGCGATGATCAACATAGGAGCCGCAGCCTCGAAACCTACACGGCCCTTGATACCGATAATCGTATCGCCGATGTGCATATCGCGACCAATGCCGAACTTTGCACCGATCTGCTCAATGCGACGAATGGCCTCAACCTTATCCTCGAACTTCTCGCCATTGACAGCAGCAATCTCACCCTTCTCGAAGGTCAGTTTCAGACGCTCCTCGCCCTCGGCAGTAATCTGGCTGGGGTATGCGCTTTCGGGCAGAGTCTGCTCCGAGTGCAGAGTCTCCTTACCGCCGATGCTTGTACCCCAAAGACCCTTATTGATCGAGTACTCCAACTTGGTGAAGTCTGCAACATAGCCGCGCTCCTTCAAGTAGTTGATCTCATACTCACGGGTAAGAACCATATCGCGGGTCGGAGTGATAATCTCGATTTCGGGGGCCAGAATCTGGAACGTCAAATCGAAACGAACCTGATCGTTACCTGCACCCGTCGAGCCGTGAGCTACACAATCAGCACCAATGCTCTTGGCATACTCGATGATTGCGATCGCCTGGAAAATACGCTCCGACGATACCGAAATGGGATAGGTACCATTACGCAGAATGTTACCGAAAACCATATATTTGATACTCTTCGAGTAGTACTCCTGCGTGATATCGAGCGATGCGTGCGACTTTGCACCCAAACGATAAGCGCGCTCCTCGATCGAAGCCAATTCATCATTCGAGAAACCACCCGTATTAGCAATTGCAGTATGAACTTCGTAACCCAGATCCTCTGACAGATACTTGACGCAGAACGAGGTATCAAGACCACCGCTAAACGCCAAAACAACTTTCTTCTTTTCCATTGTTTCGTTTATGATTTTTTATTGTTTTACTTCAAATGAAAGATTTTGCGGATTTTGTTCTTCAACATCATCCAATAGGGCGACAGAGCCGACTGCTTTTCGAGCGGCTGCTTCGGGTCGTACAACATACCCGTACAGAGGCACATACGTCGATTGTTGCGCAACAGAATATCGTAGTTGCAGCAGCCCTGACAACCTGCCCAGAACTCCTCATCGTCGGTTAATTCCGAGAACGTTACAGGCTTATAACCCAAACGTGAATTGAGCTTCATCACGGGCAGAGATGTTGTGATACTGAACAATTTGGCAAACGGGAAACGCAGACGAGCCAACTCGAAGGTCTTCTCCTTGATACGTGCAGCCAGACCCAGATTGCGATATTCGGGATCGACGATCAGACCCGACGTAGCCACGTAGTCGCCGTGCCCCCAACACTCGATATAGCTGAAACCAACCAATTTATCGCCCTCCAAAGCGACAACAGCCTTACCGCCCTTAATCTTTGCGGAAATATATTCGGGCGAACGCTTTGCGATACCCGTACCACGCTGCAAAGCCGATTCATAAATCAGTGTACAAATACGCTCGGCGTACTTAACGTGCTCCTCTTTGGCGAATGCAACAGTAATAGAATTTATACTCATTATCCTAGTTAATCATTAATACCAACCTCACGGCTTGTAAAATACAGGCTGCAAAGATAAGTAAAAATTTACGTCATTGTGATATTTTAGTCTGCTTTTTATATATGTACGCGCACGACAAGGCTAAATTAATTGCTTTTTAGGGGCTATTTTATTACATTTGCAATCAAATATAGGACTTAAAACAATGAAAAAACTCTCAATTTTACTCTCGCTCGTTATGATGACAGCTTGCAATTCGGCCGATAACTCGGCACTCACAGAGCGTTTGGATACTCTTTTCTCTTCACTCTACCCTGCCACCGATGAGCCGGGCACGGCTGTCCTTGTAATGAAGGGCGACGAGGTGCTTTTTGAAAAGTGTTACGGCTTGGCCGACCTCGAAACGCACGAGCCAATCACTTCGCAGACCAACTTCTGTATCGCCTCGATCTCGAAGCAATTTTCGGCCGTTGCACTGCTCCAACTCGAAGAGCGAGGGCTACTCTCGATGAACGACCCGCTGCGTAAATTTTTCCCCGAATTTCGTGCTCCGTTCTACGATTCAATCACGCTGCACCACATTATGAGCCACACATCGGGATTACCCGATGCGCGACCTCGCGCCGACCGCAATTTTGTGCTCTACTCGACCGATGTAGAATCGTGCCAATATCTCGTCGATCTGGACTATCTGAACTTCCCGACAGGCACTCAATATGAATATATCAATCCCACGTTCCAGCTTGTATATCAGATTGTTGAGCGCGTAACGGGTATCCCGTTCGAGCAATATATGCACGACAATATCTTCGCCCCCGCGGGTATGGATTCGACCCTCTATTTCGAGGCCGAGCGCGAGATACCGAACCCCTCGCACGGCTACACATTTGACGACGAACAGGGTCGTTATGTAGAGTGCGACTACGGCGAGACTTCGTTCTTTGCATCGAAGGCCGATGGCGGCATTTACACCTCATTGCGCGATTTTGCGAAGTGGGAGAAGGCTTTGCGCGGCACCTCGATTATCGGTGAAGAGTCAAAACGCAAAGCTTGGACACAGCACATTATGATTCCTGAAACAGCCGGCTATGGCTACAATGCAAATACCGGTTATGGCTATGGTTGGTTCATTCAGCGCAATCCCAATCAGCCCGAAGTAATCTACCACCTGGGCGATAATGGTGGCTATCTGAACTACGCCGGTCGCGTACCAGAGCACAAAATTTTGGTCATTTTCTTTGCCAATCGCGACACAATCGACCGCATCGAAGTTGCCGATAAGGTCTATGCGATTTTGCGCGAAGAGGGCTTGATGTAAACTATTTTGAAAATTTTGAGGTTGAAATTTGGCAGATAAATAAATTTGGTCTATATTTGCACCTCGAAAAGCCGAAAGGTCATACGGTTTGGAAAGATGGGTGAGTGGCTTAAACCACCAGTTTGCTAAACTGACGTACGGGATTACTGTACCGGGGGTTCGAATCCCCCTCTTTCCGCAAAAGGATTGATTTCGAGCAAGGTCGCAGTAATGCGACCTTTTTTATTTAGCGTTAAACTAATTATCAGAGAGCGATGAAACGATTGTTATTTGCAATATTCATTCTATCCTCTTTTGCTACATACGGGCAGGCGAATCAGGCCACTATTGACAAGTGGAAGAAGTTACACGCCGAGCAAAAACGCATTGCCCAACAGACCTTGGAGATGTTTCCCTCGTCGTGGCAGGAGTTTCTGGATTTGTACGGGTGGGATAATAATAAAACCCCTCACCAAATGCCATTCTATAACCGAGTGCTAAACGACGCTGAATATCTATACCATTGCAGCTCGCTCATAGACTACGATCTCTTTTTACAAAAGGTCTTCTCATTGGCAAGCGAGGCATCGTGGGATGCCGATCACGTAAATCAGTTTCAGCAAGTGGTCAGAGATATTTTGCAAAGTTGGTCGGAATGTTTGCCGTACTTAAATAAATACAGCGAACGTGAGGCTCTCACCTTTTGGAAATTCGTTTTAGCATCGCCCGCAATGGAAAATATGATTCCTTTGAAAGATGAATATGAGCAATTAGCCAAACAGACAGAATACCGACATCGCCACCTTATCGGCAAGGCTTTTGCGCATAACGAGAAACAATTTGCGCATTAATTATTACAGTCTGACAAATAGAGCGTTATACGCCATTAATTCAAGTTTTACATATACGCACAAAAAATATCCTGCCTCGCGAAATGCGAAGCAGGATATTTTAATTTTGTGGTGGTAGATTATTCCAAAGTACCAGCCTCTGCCTGCTCTACCATTGCCTTATTTGCCGAGATATAAACCTCAACGCGACGGTTGGCTGCGCGACCCTCTGCAGTATCGTTCGATGCAACGGGCTCGGTATAAGCCTTACCCTCAACCTTGATGATTCGGCCAGCCTCAACGCCCTTGCCCTGCAAGTAGTTCTGAACCGACTGCGCACGCTGCAACGAAATACGCTGATTAACCTCCAACGAACCGGTCGAATCGGTATGACCGTAGATAGTTACATCGGTTTCAGGGTTCTGCAATAGGCTGATTGCAAACTTATCAAGCGAAGCCTTCGAGGTAGCAGTCAGATCGCTCTTATTGGTTGCGAACAAGATACCGCTATCGAAAGTTACCTTCAAAGCATCCAGACCATTGGTATCGGTTACAGTCTCAACATCTGCACCCTCGATTGCTTCGAGTTCTGCCTTCTGCTTCTCCATCTTCTTACCAATCAGAGCACCTGCCGTTGCACCTACTGCGACACCCGCAGCAGCACCAATAGCAGCACCCTTACCGCCACCGGCCAAAGCACCAATACCTGCGCCCAATGCGCCTGCTGCTGCACCACCGATAAGGCCACCCTTCAAAGCACCGCAACCGGTAAACAACATCGCTGCCGTAGCAAACGATATACACATCATTCCAAATCTTTTCATAGTAGTAGTTCTATTAATTTAATAGGTAAATATTTTCTCTATCGTACAATGGTAGCCTCGCGGTCGGGACCTACCGACACAATCTTCACGGGTACGCCCGTCTGCTGCTCGATGAACTCAACGTATGCCTTCAACTCTGCGGGGAAATCCTCATAGCGACGGACATCGTTGATGTTGCACTTCCAGCCCTTCAACTCGGCATAAATCGGCTTAATCTCGCAATCAACCGAATAGGGGAAGTGATCAACGCGCTCGCCATCAATCTCGTAACCAACAGCCACCTTGATCGTATCGAAGTCATTCATAACGTCAGCCTTCATCATAATCAGAGCTGTTGCGCCATTGATCATAATCGAATATTTCAACGCAACGAGGTCAAGCCAACCACAACGACGCTCACGGCCCGTTACTGCGCCGTATTCGTGGCCGATATCGCGCAACTGCTTGCCCGTTTCGTCGAACAACTCGGTGGGGAACGGACCGCTACCTACGCGGGTGCAATATGCCTTGAAGATACCATACACATCGCCGATACGGTTGGGAGCAACGCCCAGACCCGTACAAGCTCCTGCACAAACTGTATTCGACGAAGTTACAAAGGGATACGAACCGAAATCAACGTCGAGCAATGTACCTTGTGCGCCCTCGGCGAGAATGCTCTTATCGGCCATCAGCAATTCATTGACAGT
Organism: uncultured Alistipes sp.; assembly: GCA_937899895.1. Classification (GTDB taxonomy): domain Bacteria; phylum Bacteroidota; class Bacteroidia; order Bacteroidales; family Rikenellaceae; genus Alistipes. The sequence goes on along the minus strand of CALBQR010000022.1, from coordinate 33,934 downwards.
CTGCTCGCTGTCGATAATATTGAACTGTTTGAGGTACTCGATACCCTCGAACCACTTCTGTTCCAACTCGGTTACGTCATACTCGTAGTTGAGCGAACGCAAAGTAGCCTCGTGGCGAGCCTTTGCTGCGGCATAGATCGACTTGAAATCACGGAAGATATCACCGACACGGATACCGTTACGGCTGATCTTATCGGTATAGGTAGGGCCGATACCCTTACCCGTCGTACCAATCTTGGCACTACCCTTTGCAGCCTCATAAGCTGCATCGAGCATACGGTGAGTGGGCATAATCAGGTGGGCCTTCTTCGAGATGTAAAGACGCTTGGTCAGATCGTGGCCACTGGCTGCCAGAGCCGTAGCCTCCTCCTTAAACAGAATCGGATCGAGCACCACGCCATTACCAATAATATTGACTTTACCGCCCTGGAAGATACCCGAAGGGATCGAACGCAGGACATATTTCTGTCCCTCGAATTCGAGCGTATGACCCGCATTGGGGCCACCCTGAAAACGTGCAACCACCTCGTAGTTAGGCGTTAAAACGTCTATCATCTTACCTTTGCCCTCGTCGCCCCATTGCAGGCCGAGTACAACATCTACTTTTTTCATTTGTCAGGTTTTATTTTTTACGATTCATTGCAAAACAAATTGCTGTCAAAGTTAGTATTTTTTAGACAAACGCCCAAATAAATTTTCGGCTTTTTATCATTCAACAAGCTACACCACCCGCATTTTGACCATTATATATAATATCATAGAGGTATGGAATAGTATATTAAAAAATTTTTAGTACCTTTGACCCCTTAAAGAAAGAATATATAATATATGCGAAAATATATAATCGGTCTGTTCACAATGCTCTCGCTCTTTGTTGGCAATCGCGCCTCGGCACAATACAACAAAGAGTATTTCTTCTGGGTAGGCCGACACTTTTTAGTCGAAAACAACTACTCGGAAGCGATCAAGACGCTCAATATTTTGCTGCGTGTCGATGAGCAGGCTTACGAGGCATACTTCCTGCGCGGCATTGCCAAGTATAACCTTGATGATCTGCTGGGTGCCGAGGCCGATTTCACAAATGCTATCGAGAAGAATCCCGTATATACCAACGCCTACACCTACCGCGCCATTACCCGTTCGCGCTTGGGCAACTATGACGACGCTCTGAAAGATTTTCAGGAGGCGATTGATCTGCGCCCCGACCTGCCGAACCCATATTACAGCCGAGGTGTAACACGCCTTTTGAATCAGCAGTTCAAGGAGGCGATTGAAGATTTCGATATATTTATTCGCCACGATGCGAAGGTTACGGATGCATATATCAATCGCGGAACAAGCTACCTCTATCTGAAAGACACGACAGCAGCATACGATAACTACAACCTCGCTATTCGCACAAACCGCGAAAATCCCGATGGATACAATCGACGCGGCGCGTTGCTGATGGCACAGAAGAGATACAACGAAGCTCTTGCAGACTTCAATAAGGCCGTTGAGTGCGATTCGAGTTATATGGTTTCGTTCTTTAACCGAGCAATTGTCCATTCGCACCTGAATCGCCCCGTTGAATCGCTATCGGATTTCGATCGCACAATCGAGCTCGATTCGTCAAATTCGCTCGCATATTTCAACCGCGCACTCGTTCGCTCACAGATCGGCGACTACAATCGCGCATTGGAGGATTACAACCAAGTGGTTCTCTACACGCCCGACAACGTGTTGGTCTATTACAATCGCGCGTTGCTACACACCCAATTAGGCGACTTGAAGGCGGCTCTTAACGACTATAATCGTGCAATCGAGTTATATCCCGACTTTGCCAACGCATATATCAATCGCGGTAATATCCGCTATATGTTGCGCGACACGAAGGGTGCTCGTCAGGATCGCCAAACCGCCGACCGAAAGATTGCCGAGTATCGTTCAAAATTGAAAGATAGCGTTTCGTACTCGATCTATTCGGATACCACACACCGTTTCGATCAGTTGCTTTCGTTCGATACGAAGATGGCAGGCAGTAAGTTTGAGCGTATTACAACTCACACTTCGGGTGAGAATTTGGCTCTTATGCCACTATTCCGCTTTACAATCACACGCGCCGACAGCGTTCAGCAGATTGACCCGAAACGCTACTACTTGCAGCGCGTAGAGGATTTCATCGCGGAACTCGCACAGCCATATATGAAACTTTCGCGTCGTGAAAGCGACATTCCGACCGACTCGCTTGTTGAGCTTGACAGCAGACTCGCGGCACGCATCGCCGAGCGTTCAGACGATTGGAAGCCTCTGTTCCTGCGAGGTATAACCCAATCGCTGATTAAGCAATACACCAATTCGGTTGCGACATATACGGCAGCGATTGAGCACGCCCCGACAAATCCGTTCCTCTATCTCAATCGTTCGACCACACAGGCCGAGATGATCGACTTCATCTCGTCGATTGACAATTCATACCAGCGCATTACGATTGATGCCGATCCGGTCAATCGACTGCAAAATGCTTCGGCTCGCTCGTACAACTACGATGAAGCAATTGCCGATCTGAATAAAGCCATTAAACTCTACCCTGCATTCGCGTATGCCTACTACAATCGAGCAAATTTGCAGGCTCTGTCGGGCAAACTACCCGAAGCATTTGAGGATTACACGAAAGCTATCGAGTTGTGGCCCAATTTTGCCGAGGCCTACTACAACCGAGGTCTGGTGCAGATATATATGAAAGATACACGAAAAGGTTGTCTTGATTTAAGCAAGGCGGGCGAGTTGGGTATTACAAATGCCTACCAACTCCTGCAACGCTATGCTTCGGCCAAACACGACTAAACAACAAAAACAAACTAATAATTCAAACAAACAATGGTAAAAGCAATTCAAAAAAAGCTGAGCGAATCGAAGACCGCACGTTGGACGGTCCTTGCACTCGTTTCGTTTACAATGATGTGCGCCTACTTCATCTCGGACATTATGTCGCCGCTGAAAACCCTCCTCGAAAAGGAGATTGCCGACGGTGGTCTGGGTTGGACTTCGATGGACTTTGGCGTATTTAACTTCTCGTACGGTTGGTTTACCGTATTTCTGTTTATGCTCATTATCGGTGGTATCATCCTCGATAAGTGGGGCACGAAATTCACCGGTGTATTGGCAACAGGCCTGATGTTGGCAGGTGTCGCTATCAAGTATTTCGTTATTGAGTACACCGTTCAGAATCCCGATTTTGCAGCACAGACGCTGCCTTGGCTGGGCAATATTCACTCGTCGTTGCTCTACATCTCGTTGGGCTATGCGACATTCTGCCTCGGCTCGGAGATCGCAGGTATTACCGTTACCCGCATCATCGCTCGCTGGTTTGCAGGCCGTGAGTTGGCTCTTGCGCTCGGTTTGCAGGTGGCTACGGCTCGTTTGGGCACGGCAGCAGCTTTCGTACTCTGCCCGATGTTGCCCAAGTGGTTCAACTTCCAGATCTCGGCACCCGTGATGGTCGGTTTGGCAATTATGTGCATCGGCCTGATTACCTTCCTCGTATTCTGCGTTATGGACGCTCGTCTGGATAAGGAGGAGAGCGAATCGAACGTGGAGCAGGAGGAGCCTTTCCGCGTACGCGATATCGTAAGCATTATCAAGGTGCCCGCATTCTGGTATATCGCAATTCTCTGCTTGGTATTCTACTCGGCAGTGTTCCCCTTCTTGAAGAATGCTACCGACTTTATGTTCAACAAGTATCCCATTGAGTTCGACTACGCTTCGTGGATTCCCGCGATGTTGCCCTTTGGCACAATCCTGCTGACCCCGATTTTCGGCGGCATCTATGACAAGGTTGGTCGCGGTGCTACGCTGATGCTGATCGGCTCGGTGCTGTTGTTCTTCGTTCACGTGGTATTTGCAATGCCGCAGATCACCAGCGTTGCGGTTGCTGTTGCAATGATGATTGTGCTCGGTATCGCCTTCTCGCTCGTTCCCTCGGCAATGTGGCCCGCAGTAACCAAGATCGTTGAGCCCAAGAAGCTTGGTTCGGCTTACGCACTGATCTTCTGGTTGCAGAACGTAGGTTTGATGGGCGTGCCTCTGTTGATCAACTGGGTGCTGAATAAGTACTGCATCATAGGTACACAGGTGCTTGATGGCGCAACTATCAACAAGTACGACTACACTACCCCGATGGTAATTTTTGCAGCTCTGTCGTTCACTGCAATCCTCTTCGCATTGCTTCTCAAACGCGAGGACAAGCGCAAGGGTTACGGCATTGAGGAGAAGAAATAACGAACAATCGCTGTTCTAAAACTCTGCGAGTGCAGCCATTAGGTATGGTTGCACTCGTTTTTTATATTGAAGTTTGAAGAATTATCGCTACATTTGTGAGTTAATCTCCCACAAACTAATTATGGCAGCAAAAACTACATATCCCCATCAGGTCGATCCGCAAGATGTCGACTTCACACTGCGTGCGTCGATCTCAAATCTGATTGCAAAAACACTTAACGTGGCAGGTTTCGATGCCGATAGCAAAGGCTTCGGTATTCGCGTGCTGAAACCCGAAAATCGTTCATGGGTACTCTCGCGTATGGCAGTCGAAATCGACCGCCGTCCAGCAGAATATACACCTTATAATATTACGACGTGGGTAAGCGACTATGGTCGCGCGATGAGCACCCGTAACTTTGTGCTTGATTGCGAGGGCGAGGTTTTTGGTCGCGCAACGACACAATGGTCGATGATCGATTTCAATACGCGCCGTGCGGTCGATCTGCGCTATATCGCCGAGCACAACGACGCCGTTTGGAACGAGGAGCCGCCCATCGAGCGCGCGGGCAAATTGGCAGCTGTCGAAGCGGAAGGCACTATGACACATCGCGTTGCGTATAGCGATATCGACTTCAATCGCCATACAAATTCGTTGCGATATTTCGATCTTATGCTCGATTGTCTGCCCATCGAATTGCACGAAACGGATCGTCCCGTAAGAGTCGATATCAACTTCTTAAACGAGACCCGCTATGGTCAGGAGCTGACAATCGGCTACCGACACGAAGGCGATCGCTGGGAATTCGAGATTTCGACCGACGAAGGCACGGTCGCTTGTCGCACCACCTTCGAGTGGAAATAGCCCGAAACAAAATAGCCGCCGAGATCACTCCCGACGGCTATTAAAATAAAAAAGGGTAAGCTACTTATATCGCACCGCTACAACCACCTACCCTTGCTCGCTTCCGCGCCTGGGGGATTCAGCAGGAGCTGGTCGTATAAGACTTACCCGAGTGCAAATGTACGGATTTTTCTTATATTTGCAAAAAATTTACAACCGAAATGAAAAAAACACTCATTTGGATATTCATCACAGCGGTCGCTATGGGGGCTGCCGTAGCCGTGTGGGGCATCATCTCGTTCAAGGGTAACGCCGTGAAACAGAGCGCAGAAATCTTTCTCTCGAAGCGTTCGGACTATGCCGTTCTGCTCGATTCGCTCCGCCCCAAAATCGGACATCACTTGGCATTCGATATTTATGCCAAACGTCTCAATCTGGAACAAACCTACAAGCCGGGGCACTACGTTCTTGACGAGGGAATGAACGTTATCGAGATCGTGCGAATGATCAAACTCGGTATGCAGACGCCCGTAAATGTAACTTTCAACAATGCCAAAACACCAGCCCAATTGGCCGGTAAGCTCGCTCGTCAAATCGACGCCGACTCGGTCGAAATCGCTGCGGTGCTGACCGATCAGGAGGTGGCAAAAAAATATGGTTACAAAAATCCGCTGACAATGTTCTCGATGTTTATTCCCAATACCTACGAACTCTATTGGACCGTATCACCCGAACAGATTGTCGAGCGTATGGACAAGGAGTCGGAGGCATTTTGGGCCAACCGCGACACCAAACGCAAACGTAGTGGTTTATCGCGTTTGGAGGTGATGACGTTGGCCTCGATCGTCTATGAAGAGACCCGCGCAGCAGACGAAATGGCCACGGTTGCAGGCGTTTACATCAACCGACTGAATAAGGGTATGCCCTTGCAAGCCGACCCGACCGTAAAGTATGCCGTGGGTGATTTCACACTGCGTCGAATCCTTCATAAGCACCTGCGTATCGATTCACCCTACAACACCTACCGCAACAAGGGACTGCCCCCCTCGCCGATCTGTATGCCCTCGATTGCAGCAATTGACGGTGTGCTTAATTTCGAGAAACACAACTATATATATTTCTGTGCGCGTCCCACATTTGACGGTCATCACAACTTCGCCGCTACCTACACCGAACATCTGCGCAACGCCCGCGCCTACACTAAGGAGCTGAACAAACGCAAGATTTATAAGTAAAAATCTGATATTTTACAAATAAAAACCGCCCCAAACGAGGCGGTTTTCATTTTCTTAGAATAGGCGCTGCAACATCACTACATCGTGCCAACCGTCTGCGGTCAATCGCCAACGTCGACGCACGCCGCACTCCTCGAATTCGCAACCTGCAAACAGAGCACGACAAGCTGCATTATCGGTATCGATATCGCAATACAACTGATTGAGCATCAGAACATCACGTGCATATTCAACCAACAGACCCAACGCCTCCGAAGCTCGTCCGCGACCACGCTCCTCATCGACAACCAACACCCCGACACCCGCACGTCGATTCAGCGGATCGAAGTCGAACAGATCGACCGCACCCACCGCACGATCGTCATCGTTGAGCGCAATGACCAAACGCAGTTGGTGCGTGCGCCAAATGTCGTACTGCTGTTGCTCGATAAACGTGCGCAAAATCTCGCGCGAGAAGGGCGCCACCGTGCCGCTCACGCCCCACACCGCAGGGTCGTTTTCCCAACGGTACATCACCTCGACATCGTCGGGTTCGAGCGCACGAAGATGAATATTTTTTCCGCGTAAAAGCATAATTTACAGGCCGATAATCTTATTGCGAATCAACATCGCCACGCCCCACGCACCTGCCGTCTGATCGAGCTGCGACACGCGGAATTTGGTATCTTTATAAACCAAATTGAGCGAATATTTATTGGTTGCCGATTTCAAAGGCAACATCAGATAGTCGCCCGCCTCGGCAAGATTACCACCAATAACAACCGTTTCGGGATTGAAAATATTGATCAGAAAAGCTACACTCTTACCAATCTTTTCGCCCGCTTCCTCAATCAATTCGATCGAGAGGTTATCATCATTGCGCGCCGCATCAATAATATCGTCAATATGCACCACGCCCTCCTTATCAACCTTATCGCGCAAAATAGAATTGACACCCGAACGGATCATTCGTACCATCTTCTGCTCGATAGCCACACCCGACACCTCGGTTTCAAGGCAACCCTTCTTGCCGCACGAACAGATGATCTCGTTATCGAAGAATGGCGTATGGCCAAACTCGCCTGCGAAACCACTCTTGCCATAATACAACTCGCCCTTCATCACGATTCCGATCGCAACTCCTCGTCCCAAATAGAGATAGACCATATCGTTCTTCGGCGTATCGGTCAGCGCACACTCGGCAAAACAACGGGCGCGGGTATCATTTTCGAGCAACACACGGACTCCAACACGCTCCTCGATAATTGCGCGCAAAGAACTGTCGAATGATGTGAAATATTTATAGCTGCAACCCGTATCGGGATTTACACGACCAGCAATGCAGACTCCAATTCCTAAAATTTTACCGCGATCAACACCGCAATTATCAATAAAATCGGTTATCGAGCTACATATTTTTTCAAGACATTGCGGCGTATCAAGCAACTCGAAATTCTCATCGCACTGCTGACGTATTACATTATTTTGCAGATCGGTAAGCACAAACTGCATATAGTCGCGAGCGATCTCGACTCCTGCAAAATAGATTGCCGAATTGGCCAAACCGAAGATATTGGGACGGCGGCCACCGGGGGTCTCAACCTTGCCGTTATCCATCACAATATCCTCCTGAACCAACTCCTGAACCAATTTGGTAATGGTCGGCACGCTGATATGCAACTCCTTGGTCAACTCGGCCAAAGTACACTGTCCGTGTACTGCCATATAGGCAATTATATTTCGTTTAATGAGGCTGTTTTTATGGGTTACCCCCTTCATTATGTCGTCCTCGTGCTGATTGAAAAACTCTTTCAATGAAGTCATAGAGTGTCGCTTTTGGTTATACCTTTACAGAACAAAATTAATAAAGATTTTTAGAAACGCAATACCATTACAAAATATTTTTTCAAATTAACACCTTGGAAATCGACAAAGCGCGATGTGGAATTGTGCGCTAAACGCATAAAAAACAGACGCGAGAGATCGTTTTCCGACCTCCCGCGACGTTTTTGCTCTATTTTCAGTCCTATTTAGTAATAGACAAAAAGAACACTTGCGAAGAATTAAAGTGTAGCCTTCGATGTAGCCTCAACTTCGCGATTAACCTTCTTAATCAGACCTTGAAGAACTGCACCGGGGCCCAGCTCCATAAACGAATCTACACCATCAGCCAACATATTCTCAACGATATATGTCCAACGTACGGGAGCTGTCAGCTGCGCAATAAGATTGGCCTTGATCTGTTCGGGATCGGTATAGGGCCTTGCATCAACATTCTGATATACAGGACATATAGGAGTCTTGAACTCGGCAGTCTCAATAGCTGCTTGAAGCTCGACCTTCGCAGGCTCCATCAGCGGCGAGTGGAATGCACCGCCAACGGGCAGACGCAATGCGCGACGCGCACCTGCCGCCTTCAACTTCTCGCAAGCGGCATCGACCGCCTCAATCGAGCCTGAAATAACGAGCTGACCGGGACAGTTGTAGTTAGCTGCAACGACCACACCATCAACCTCGGCGCAGATATCCTCAACCGTCTTATCATCAAGGCCCAACACTGCGGCCATAGTCGAAGGTTGAGCCTCGCAAGCCTTCTGCATCGCAGCAGCACGCTTTGCCACCAGACGCAGACCGTCCTCGAAGTCCAACGCACCAGCAGCAACCAGCGCACTAAACTCGCCAAGTGAATGACCTGCAACCATATCGGGCTTGAACTCTTCGCCCAATACCTTTGCCATAATAACCGAGTGGAGGAATACCGCAGGCTGGGTTACGAAGGTCTGTTTCAACTCCTCGTCAGTACCTGCAAACATAATGTCCGTAATGCGGAAACCGAGAATTTCGTTAGCCTTTTCAAAAAGCTCTTTCGCTGTGGGAGAACTCTCATAGAGATCTTTACCCATACCAGAGAATTGTGAGCCCTGGCCGGGGAATACAAATGCTTTCATTGCGTTTGAATGTTAAATTTATTACAAATCTACCCTGCCGCAAGTCCCTTTGTATTCTTCTCTCCCTTTCTTGCGGCGAGGCAAAGGTAAGGATTCTGAATAAATTTTACACACAATTTTGATTAAATGTTGATAACTTACCTTATATAAATAGCGAAAATCAGCCGAAATTTTGTTAAAATTGCAGGATTAAATACGTTGCGTAGTGTGTTCTAACCCCATTTCGCACCTAAAACTCATTTAGAAAGACTATGTTAGCAATAATTCATTACATCGTTTTGGGCATCGCCTGCACCTTGGTGCTGATTCTTTCGGCCATCTTTTTGGTGCTGTTGCGACCGTTTGACCCCGCACGTCGTTGCATTCACGAGCTGTCGCGCGTGCTGACTCGTATCTTCTTCGCTTGGCCCAAGTGGCGCAAAATCGTGCGTGGCACAGAGAAGATCAACCGCAAGCAGGCATACGTGATCACTATCAACCATACAAGTATGGTCGATATTCCGTTGGGCTACCTCATTCCGCTCAATTTCCGTTGGGTATCAAAACGCGAGGTGTTCCGTATTCCCTTCTTCGGACAGATGCTTACTCTGCACGGCGATATCTGCATCGACCGTTCGTCGTCGGGCGCAATGTCGAAGGTGATTGAACATGGCAAGAAATGGATCGGTCGCGGAGCCTCGGTGGCAATTTTCCCAGAGGGCACACGCTCGAAAGATGGCGAGATTCACCGATTCAAGTCGGGAGCTTTCACGCTGGCGAAGGAGGCAGGAGTACCTATTCTGCCCGTTGTAATGCACGGCTCGGATACATTGTTTGCTAACGGTTGGCGTCTGCCGTGGCGACACACCTTCCGCCTTGATGTGCTCGATCCCATTCCCGCCGAGGTTGTTGCCTCGACGGAGTTGAGAGAGTTGAGCGATATGGTGCACGAGAAGATGGTGGCGGCAAAAGAGGTGCTCAAAAATATGAATGACTAAAAACAGGAGAGACAATATAATGGCTGAAACAACAGTACAATACGACGATTCCCACATTAAAACCCTCAGCACACGCGACCAGATGCGTCTGCGTCCGGGTATGTGGATCGGCAATTTGGGCGATGGTTCACAACCCGATGACGGTATCTACACCCTGCTCAAAGAGGTTGTCGATAACTCAATCGACGAGTTTATTATGGGTGCGGGTAGGGTCATCGAGATCACGATCGACGAGAACAAGCGCGTAACGGTACGCGACTATGGTCGAGGTATTCCCCTCGACAGTTTGGCCAATGCCGTATCGAAGATCAATACGAGTGGTAAATATGGTTCGGGCGCGTTCAAGAAGACGGTAGGTCTGAATGGTGTCGGTGTCAAGGCAGTGAATATGATGTCGAGCGAATTTACGGCTCGAAGCGTCCGCGATGGCGAGGCTCGCACGGTCAATTACCAGACCGGCTTGGAGGTGAGCGATCGACGCGAAAGTGGCGTGCAGGAGAAGAACGGCACGATGATCAGCTACATCGTCGATGAGGATGTATTCGGAGCGTACGAGTACCATATGGAGTACATTGAGCAGCGTCTGCGCAATTACACTTATCTTAATCAAGGTCTTACGATCAAATTCAACGGCACGTCTTTTCACTCGAAGAATGGTCTGTTGGATCTGCTGACCGAGAATATGTCGGGCGAGGAGCCGCTCTACCCCATTATCCACCTCAAAGGTAAGGATATCGAGGTGGCAATTACGCACGGCACAAGCTACGGCGAGACCTATTACTCGTTTGTCAATAGTCAGAATACCTTCCGTGGCGGTACGCATCAAGCAGCTCTGCGCGAGGCGGTTGCAAAGGTCGTTAAGGAGTTCTACAAGAAGGACTACGATCCGTCAGACGTGCGCACCTCGATTGTGGCTGCCATCAGCGTCAATGTCGAGGAGCCCGGATTTGACTCGCAAACCAAGACTCGATTGGTGTCGAAAGACATGGAGCCCGAAGGTCCTACGGTGCGTCAATATGTGATCGACTTCCTCAAACAGGAATTGGACAACTACCTGCATAAACACCCCGATACGGCAGGTGTGCTCAATAAGAAGATCCTCGAAAACGAGAAGGAGCGCAAGGCTATTTCGGGCGTGCAGAAGAAGGCTCGTGAGATTGCCAAAAAGGTATCGCTCAACAACAAGAAGTTGCGCGACTGCAAGATTCACCTCTGCGACAAGAACGATCGTGCCGAGGAGTCGATGATCTTCATCACGGAGGGTAACTCGGCATCGGGTTCGATCACCAAGAGCCGCAATGTGCAGACACAGGCTGTCTTCTCGTTGCGAGGTAAGCCGCTAAACTGCTTCGGTCTGACCAAGAAGGTGGTCTATGACAACGAGGAGTTCAATCTGTTGCAGGCTGCGCTGAACATCGAGGAGGATATGGACAATCTGCGTTACAACAAGGTGATTATCGCAACCGATGCCGATGTCGATGGTATGCACATTCGACTGCTGCTGATGACCTTCTTCCTGCAATTTTTCCCCGATGTGATTCGTCAAGGCCACTTGTACGTATTGCAGACCCCGCTGTTCCGAGTGCGTAACAAGAAGGAAACCCACTACTGTTACAGCGAGGAGGAGAAACAGCGTGCAATAATCAAGTGCGGAGCAACGGCCGAGATCACCCGATTCAAAGGTTTGGGCGAGATTTCACCCGAGGAGTTCGGTGAGTTTATTGGCGAGAAGATGCGTCTGGATAAGGTACGTCTGACCAAAGATGACCCGATTCACGATATGTTGGAGTTCTATATGGGTAAGAACACTTTCGATCGTCAGAACTTTATCATCGACAACCTGCGTATCGAGGAGGATTTGATCGAGAATATGGACAAGTACAACTCGGCCGAGGCCGAAGCGGTCTAAATTATTGATTGGGAATCAAGAGAAAACAACACAATAAATGAGCGAAAATAATATTATAACCGAAGAGTTGAACGTAGCCGAGGAGCCCGCCACCCAGTCCTCGAACGGAAAGTTCGGCAAACTGATGGAGGATGCAAGCGGTACGCGCAAACTTACGGGAATGTATAAAAATTGGTTTCTGGATTACGCCTCATATGTAATCTTGGAGCGCGCTGTGCCCCACGTCGAGGACGGTTTGAAGCCTGTTCAGCGACGTATCCTGCACTCGATGAAGCGTATGGACGACGGTCGCTACAATAAGGTGGCAAATATCGTCGGTCATACGATGCAGTTCCACCCCCACGGCGACGCTTCGATTGGCGACGCGCTGGTGCAGCTTGGCCAGAAAGATCTGCTGATCGACTGCCAGGGTAACTGGGGTAACATTCTGACGGGCGACGCTGCGGCTGCTCCGCGTTATATCGAGGCCCGATTGTCGAAATTTGCACTCGACGTGGTATTCAACCCGAAGACTACGGAGTGGATGGCGTCGTATGACGGTCGTAATCAAGAGCCTGTAACTCTGCCCGTTAAATTCCCGTTGCTATTGGCGCAGGGTGTCGAGGGTATTGCAGTAGGCTTGGCATCGAAGATCCTGCCCCACAACTTCAACGAGTTGATCGACGCTTGCGTAGCACACTTGCAGGGCGAGGAATTTACGTTGCTGCCCGACTTCCCGACAGGTGGTTTGGTCGATTGCTCGCGTTACAACGACGGTCTGCGCGGCGGTGCGGTTAAGATTCGCGCACGTATCTCGAAGATCGACAAGCGCACGTTGGCAATCACCGAGATCCCATTCACAACTACGACCGAGAGTATCAAGGAGTCGATCGTGAAGGCCAACGAGAAGGGCAAAATCAAGATTCGCAAGGTGGAGGACAACACCGCGCAGAAGGTTGAGATCATTGTTCACGTAGCTCCCGACGAGTCGACCGACAAGACAATCGACGCACTCTACGCATTCACCGATTGCGAGGTTTCGATTTCGCCTAACTCTTGTGTGATTTATGAGGATAAACCCCATTTCTTGGGAGTCAGCGAGATTCTGCGTCGCTCGGCCGAGCATACAAAGGCTCTGTTGAAACAGGAGTTGGAGATTAAGCTTAACGAGTTGAATGCTCAATGGCACTCAACCTCGCTCGAAAAGATATTTATCGAGAACAAACTCTATCAGCTGATCGAGGGCTGTCGCTCACGCGAGGAGGCATACGAGGCTGTTGATAAGGGTTTGGATCCGTTCAAAAAGTTGTTGCAGCGCGAAGTTACTCACGATGACGTAGTGAAACTGACACAGTTGCAGTTCATTCGCATCTCGAAATACGATTCAACGAAGGCTGACGAGCTTATTCGCGGTATCGAGGATGACATTCGCAAGGTTAAGCACGATCTGAAACATCTGGTCGAGTACGCCGTTGCATACTACACCCGCATCAAAGAGAAGTATGGCAAGGGTCGCGATCGTCGCAGCGAATTGCGCGAGTTCGACTCGATCGAGGCTGCAAAGGTTGTGGTTGCAAATGCCAAACTTTACGTCAATCGCGCCGAGGGATTCTATGGTATCGGAGCCTCGATGCGTAAGGACGAGTTCGTATGCGACTGCTCGGATCTTGACGAGGTGCTTGTTATGACCAAAGATGGCCGCTATCAGGTTACCAAGGTGCAGGATAAGGCATTCTTCGATAAGAATATATATTATATAGGTATATTCAAACGCAATGATGAGCGCACAATCTACAACATCCTCTATCGCGACGGCAAGGGCGGCGCAATTATGATGAAACGTTGTGCAATCAAGGGCGTTACGCGCGAAAAAGTATATGACATCACGAAGGGCACGCCCAAGAGTGAGGTGATCTATATGACCGTCAATCCCAATGGCGAGGCGGAGGTTTTGAAGGTATATTTCAAGCCTCGTCCGCGATTGAAGCGCGCGATTGTCGATTTGGATTTCTCGACTCTCGCAATCAAAGGTCGCCAGAGTCAGGGTAATCTGTTCTCGCGTTACGGCATCCACAAGATCGTAATGAAGGAGCGCGGCACATCAACTCTCGGCGGACAGAACATCTATTTCGACGAAGATATTATGCGTCTGAATTCTGACGGTCGAGGCCGATTGCTGGGCGAGTTCAGCGGCGATGATCGCATTATTGTAATGACGGCCAAGAACTTGTATTACACAACCGGCTTCGATTTGGGACATCACTTCCCCGAAGATGTTATCAGTGTCGAAAAGTTTGACTCGGCGCGAATTTACTCGGTTGTATATTTCGACAAGGTGGCAGGCTACTACTATTTGAAGCGTTTCAATGCCGAGGCGGGCGACAAGACCCAATATTTCCTCGACGAGGATGGCTCGATGCAGCTCATTGCAATTTCGACTGATGCACGTCCCCGTTTGGAGATTACCTATAAGGGTGCGCAGGCATCACGCCCCGCCGACACGATTACCGTTGCCGACTTTATCGGTATCAAGAGCCATCGCGCAAAGGGCAAGCGTCTATCGACCTATGATGTCGATCAGCTCAACTTCGTAGAGCCGGAGGAGGTTATCGAAGAGGAGCCGACCGAGGTTCCCCAGCCTATTGTTGCGGAGGCCGCTCCCACAACAGCACAGAGCGCAATGGACGATGACGGCGTTGAGTTCGAGATCGTTCGCAATGCCCCTGATGAAACAAGCGAGCAGTTGAACCTGTTCTAAACAATATTTCGGAACGTCGCAAAGGAACGAAAGAGAAAAGCTATATTTGAGATGAAGCTGTTTTTGATCGGATATATGGGTTGTGGCAAGAGTTCGCTCGGTCGGCGATTGGCTCGACGCTTGGCAATCGATTTTATCGATATGGACAAGGCGATTGAGGCCGAGGCCGAGATGACCATACCCCAAATATTCGCAACCGAAGGCGAGGAGTCTTTCCGAAAGCGCGAGCGCGAGATGATCTCAAAGCTCGGCTCGACGGAGGGCGATCGCATCATCGCAACGGGTGGCGGTGCTCCGTGCCGTGAAGGTAATTTGGAGTTGATCAATTCGTTCGGAGCGAGCATCTACCTCAAAGTGCCGCCGAAGATTCTTGTCGAGCGTCTTTGTCGCCACAAAGAGAAAAGGCCACTTATTACGGGCAAGAGCGACGAAGAGGTGGCAGAGTTTGTCAATCGCTCGCTTGCCGAACGTGAAGTGTATTACAATCGCGCCTCGATGGTGATCGATTGCGCAGGTCGGAGCGACGACTATATTGTTGAACATCTGTATAACTTTTTGAAATATAATAGATAACAAATAAATAAAAACACAAAGGTTATGGTTCTGTTTTTTACAAAAGATGACAAGGTCTATGCTGTGGACAGCAGTGTAGAATTCGATCAATCGGCCATCGAAAAGTTGGAATGGCTTTTCTCCGGTGCGCAGCTCGTTGAAAGCGATCGTATCGATGGTAAATTCGTTGGCCCGCGCCGCGAAATGATCACCCCGTGGAGCACCAATGCCGTAGAGATCACCCAAAATATGGGTTTAGAGGGTATCCGTCGCATCGAGGAGTTCGTTGCAGATGGCGAAAATACTCCGTTCGATCCTATGCTCAATCGTCGCTATGAGGCTTTGGATCAATCTATTTATGTAATCAACAAAGAGCCCGAAAAGATCGTTTATATTGACGATATCGAGAGCTACAACCGCGTCGAGGGTTTGGCGTTGAGCGAAGAAGAGATTGCATACCTGAAAGAGGTAAGCGAGAAGATGGGCCGCCCGCTGACTGACAGCGAGGTGTTCGGTTTCTCGCAGGTCAATTCGGAGCACTGCCGCCACAAGATCTTTGGTGGTACATTCGTGATTGATGGCGAGGAGAAGCCTTCGTCGCTCTTCAATTTGATCAAGCGCACCACTCACACCAATCCTAACCGCGTAACGTCGGCTTACAAGGACAACTGCGCATTCTTGCAGGGACCGGTCGTTGAGCAATTTTCTCCCGAACGCCACGATGTGCCTGATTACTTTACGGTTAAGGATTTCGAGAGTGTTATCTCGATCAAGGCAGAGACTCATAACTTCCCCACTACCGTAGAGCCTTTCAACGGTGCTGCAACAGGTACGGGTGGTGAGATTCGCGACCGTATCGCAGGCGGTAAGGGTGCATTCCCCGTGGCAGGTACTGCGGTATATATGACCGCTTATCCTCGTCTTGACGATTCGCACTCGTGGGAGGCACAGATGCCCCCGCGCAAGTGGCTCTATCAAACTCCTGCCGACATTCTGATCAAGGCATCGAATGGTGCGAGCGACTTTGGCAACAAGTTTGGTCAGCCGCTGATCTGTGGCTCGTTGCTCACCTTCGAGCACGGCGAGCAGGGCAAGGAGTTCGGTTACGACAAGGTAATTATGCAGGCCGGCGGTATCGGCTATGGTCGCAAGGTTGATAGTCTGAAAGATGAGCCTACGACCGGCAATAAGGTTGTATTGCTCGGTGGCGACAACTACCGTATCGGTATGGGCGGTGGTGCCGTATCGAGCGTGGCAACGGGTGAATATCAGAGCGATATCGAGTTGAACGCTATTCAGCGATCGAACCCCGAAATGCAGAAACGTGCCTACAACGCCATTCGTGCCGTGAGCGAGGAGGATAACAACCCGATCATCTCGATTCACGACCACGGTGCAGGTGGCCACTTGAACTGCCTCAGCGAATTGGTTGAGACGACGGGCGGTCGCATTGATATTGATCAGTTACCCGTTGGTGATCCTACCCTCTCGCACCGCGAAATCATCGGCAACGAGTCGCAGGAGCGTATGGGATTGGTAATCGACGCGAAGTATATTGACCATTTGAAGCGCATTGCTGACCGCGAGCGCGCGCCGATGTACACCATTGGTGAGACTACCGGCGATATGCAATTCACATTCGTCGATAACCGCACGGGCGAGAAGCCTATCGACTGGCAGTTGGAATATATGTTCGGCAAGGCTCCGCGTACGATTATGCGCGACCAGAAAAAGGCCAGCAACTTCGGCGAGGTGAAGTACTCGACTACCAATATTATCAAATACATCGAGCAGGTACTCCAAATCGAAGGTGTGGCTTGCAAGGATTGGCTGACCAACAAGGTCGATCGCTCGGTAACGGGTAAGATCGCCGTTCAGCAGACCGCAGGCGAGGTGCAGGTGCCGCTGAATGACTACGCTGCTGTTGCTATTGATTATCAGGGCAAAGCAGGTATCGCCACAGCTCTTGGCCACGCTCCCGTAGCTGCGATGATCGACCCGAAGGCAGGTTCGCGTTTGGCTATCGGCGAAGCTCTGACCAACATCGCACTCGCTCCGTTGAGCTATGGTTTGAAGGGCGTTTCACTCAGTGCAAACTGGATGTGGCCCTGCCGCAATGAGGGCGAGGATGCTCGTCTGTACGATGCAGTAGAGGCCGCAAGCGATATGGCAGTTGAGTTAGGTATCAACATTCCGACCGGTAAGGATTCACTGTCAATGACCCAGAAGTACAAGGACGGCAAGGCTGTGATCGCACCGGGTACCGTTATCATCACTTCGGCTGCCGAGGTTAGCGATGTTAAGCAGTGTGTGCGTGCAGCATTGAAGCACACCGAGAGTCGCTTGGTATATGTCGATATGAGCCGTTCGGAGTTCGAGTTGGGCGGTAGTGCATTTGCGCAGACCGTTGGCAAGATCGGCGATAGTGCTCCCGATATTGCTTCGGCAGGTTACTTTGCAGCGGCGTTCGAGGCTGTACAGAAACTTGTTCGTGAAGGTAAAGTGATGGCGGGCCACGATGTTTCGGGCGGTGGTTTGATTACCGCTCTGCTCGAAATGACCTTTGCCGATAACTCGACAGGCGCAACGGTTGATTTGGATGTACTTGGCGAAAGCGATCTGATTCGCGTATTGTTCAGCGAGAAGCCCGCTTTGGTACTGCAAGTTGCAGATGCAAAGGCAATTGTGGCAGAGTTGAGCGCAGCCGGCGTTGATGCTTACGATCTGGGCGCAGTGAATTTGGAGCGTCAGTTCGTAGTTAAGGCTTGCGGCGTAGAGTTTGAGCTGTTACAGAACCATTTGCGCGATCTGTGGTACAAGACCTCGTACCTGCTCGATTGCCGTCAGAGTGGCGAAAAGAAGGCCGCAGAGCGTTATGCAAATTACGCACAGCAGCCGCTGCAATTCCTCTTCCCCGAAGGCTTTGTGGGCAGTTATTCGTCGCTCGGCATTGACCCGAAGCGTCGCGAACGTACAGGCGTGAAGGCCGCGATCATTCGCGAGAAGGGTACCAATGGTGAGCGCGAAATGGCCTACTCGTTGTTCTTGGCCGGCTTCGACGTTAAAGACGTAACAATGACCGACTTGGTGAGTGGTCGCGAAACGTTGGAGGACGTAAATATGATCGTCTTCTGCGGTGGTTTCTCGAACTCTGACGTTCTCGGCTCGGCAAAGGGTTGGGCAGGTGCGTTCCTCTACAACGAGGCAGCAAAACGTGCGCTGGATAACTTCTATGCTCGCGAGGATACTCTCTCACTGGGTGTTTGCAACGGTTGCCAGCTGATGATCGAGTTGGGTCTGATTACCCCCGAAGATGCCGTGAAGCCGCGTATGTTGCACAACGATAGCCATAAGTTCGAGTCGTCGTTCGTTGGTTTGGATGTTGAGCAGAGCAATGCCGTAATGTTCAGCTCGTTAGTTGGCTCAAAATTGGGTATTTGGGTAGCTCACGGCGAGGGTAAGTTCTCGTTACCGATGGAGGAGAAGCACTATAACATCGCTCTGAAATATAGCTATGCCGACTACCCCGCTAATCCCAATGGTAGCGACTACGCTGTTGCGGGTATCGCATCGGCAGATGGTCGCCACGTAGCGATGATGCCCCACTTGGAGCGCGCTATCAAGCCTTGGAATTGGGCATACTATCCGGAGCAGCGCGAGGATGAGATAACGCCTTGGATTGAGGCATTCATCAATGCTCGCAAGTGGATCGAGAAGAAGTTGAAGTAATCAACGTAATCAATTGACTATTAAGAACGATAATCGCCCCATCGGGGTATATGATTCAGGTTTGGGAGGTTTGAGCGTGTGGCGCGAGCTGCACGCCAAACTCCCCAATGAATCACTCACGTACCTTGCCGACGGAGCTAACTGTCCATACGGAGGTCGAGCAAAGGAGGAGATTCGCCACTTTGCCGATCAAGCCGTAGGCAAGCTCATTGAACAAGGGGCGAAGATGGTTGTCGTGGCGTGCAACACGGCGACGGCTGCTGCCATTGATTTCCTTCGCGAAAAATATTCGGGCACCCCTATCGTCGGAATGGAGCCGGCTGTAAAACCCGCTGCAATGGCAACACGTACGGGTGTGGTAGGCGTATTGGCTACGGCAGGCTCGCTTGGAGGAGATCTCTTTTTAAGGACTTCGGCACGTTATGCAGATCGTGCGAAATTCGTAACGGCCGTAGGTGAAGGTTTTGTCGAAATAGTCGAGGGCAATAGAGAGAAAACCCCTGAAACAGAAGAGGTTGTACGCCAAGTTATCGAGCCGCTATTGGAGGCAGGAGCCGATCAAATCGTATTGGGTTGCACTCACTACCCTTTCCTGCGCGAGGTTATCGAGAAGATTATCGGCGAGCGAGAGATAACGGTGATTGATCCCGCACCGGCAGTTGCTCGGCGAGTTGAACAGCTACTTGACGAATTCAATTTGCGGGCTTCAACGGAGAATCGGGCCAAATATGAGTTCCTGACATTTGCCGAAGAAGAGTATCTTAATCGATTGAGGAACAAGGCTCTTAACATCATTTTACGATAAAAAAATAGGTATTGTTTCATCGATACCTATTTTTTTTGTATCTTCGTGGTGTTTAATTTGAATTACTATGTCTTCAACCAAAAATAAGAGCACAAAAAATCAATCAACCGCGGCTAAAAACAGCAATAAGAGTCGTTCGTGGGTCATTGGCCTGATAATAACTATCGTGGGCATATATATGTTCTCCGCGATACTTGCGTACCTATTCCAATGGAAAGCCGATTGCAGTGCATTGGCAGATCTGGCACGATTCAAGGGCAATAGCGATCGTATCGCTATGATCACGTTTGAAAATCCCTGCGGCAAAAACGGAGCTATTATCGCCGACTGGTTTATCGGGCAGACATTCGGTCTGTTCGGCATTGTTATTCCGATTGTACTGATCGCATTGGGCATACGCCTACTCCGAAATACCTCGTTGAGAATCAACAGAATACTCAGCGTCGGCGCACTCATTTTGCTTTTTGGAATGCTTACGCTCGGATTTATCTTCAAGAATAGTTGGGGCATTTTCGGTACGGGTTTAGGCGGTCAATGGGGCATTGATGCCGCTACGCTGATCTCGCAATCAATCGGTTCGATAGGCACAATATTGGTTATCATTGGTGGCTGGATTTTGACCGGTGTATATATCAATCGCAGTTTCATCAACAAGGTGAATCATATGGGCGAGCTGATCGCCGATGGCGGTAAGAAGGTCGGAATGGCTGCACGCGACATCGTTGTTAAGGGTGTCGAGAAGAGTCATTCACAGACTGCTGTGCCCACCACGAACACGGAGCAAACAGCGACGGAAACAGATGAAAATCACAATGAAAGCGACGCAAACACCACGCACGCGACAACTCCTACAACGACGAATACTCCCGTTGCAGCGAACGAGCAGGCAGAAGAGGAAGATGATGATATTTTAGGGATTTCGTCAGTCAATGAGGAGCAGCAGGCCGCACCGCAAGAGGTCAAGCCGATATCGCCGAATAAACTAATATATGAGGATGAGGATTTGACGGTTACAACGAGCACCGTTCCTACTGCTACACCTATTGCTACTACTCCCGCAGTCGCAGAGGTACAGGGAAATAGCGATATTGCGGAGAGTGCAACAAGCGACAAGCCCACAGCCGTTACTGATGAGAACGTCGATGAAGACGGCTTGCAGATTGTCGTTCACGAGCATAAAGATAAGGAGTTGAGTGCCGAAGAGATCGACCTCAAAGAGTATGACCCTGCGAAGGATCTGCCCAATTATCAGCGACCTCCAATCACGTTGTTGGAGGATCACTCGATGGATGTGGAGGTATCAAGCGAAGAGATATTTGAAAATAAGGAGCAGATTAAGACTACGCTGCGAAATTTCAGTATTGAGATCTCGAAGATCAAAGCAACCGTAGGTCCGACGGTTACGCTCTATGAAATTATCCCCGCACCCGGTATCAAGATTGCGAGAATCAAGGCTCTTGAAGAGGATATCGCAATGAGCCTCAAAGCATTGCGTATCCGTATCATTGCACCGATCCCCGGCAAGGGAACGGTTGGTATCGAGGTCCCGAATAAGGATCGCGACGTGGTTTCGATGCTCTCGGCCGTCAAGTCGGCACGTTTCCAGCAGTGCAAATATGAACTGCCCGTAGTGATTGGCCGCACGATCCAGAACGAGAATTTTGTGATCGACCTGGCGAAGATGCCTCACTTGCTCGTTGCTGGTGCAACAGGACAAGGTAAGTCGGTAGGACTCAACGCGATAATCACCTCGCTGTTGTATAAAAAGCACCCGTCGGAGTTGAAGTTCGTGATGATCGACCCGAAGCGCGTCGAGTTGTCGCTATATGCTCCGCTTGAAAAGCATTTTTTGGCGAAGATGGAGAGCGAAGATGAGTCGATATTGACTGATCCTCAAAAGGTTATCTACACGCTGAACTCGCTCGTTGTCGAGATGGAACAGCGTTACGAATTGCTGCGTCAGGCCTCGGTGAAGAAGATTACGGAGTACAATGAGAAGTTCCGCAATCGTCGCTTGAATCCGCAAAAGGGACACCGATACCTGCCCTATCTGGTTGTTGTTGTCGATGAGTTTGCCGACCTGATTATGACCGCAGGCCGCGAAATCGAAACCCCGATTGTGCGCCTGGCACAGATGGGTCGTGCCGTTGGTCTGCATATGATTATCGCAACTCAACGACCCGAAGTTAAGGTTATTACGGGTCTTATTAAATCAAACTTCCCTGCACGAATAGCTTTCCGCGTAATGTCGATGATGGACTCGCGTACGATCATTGATACAACAGGAGCAAACCAGCTTATCGGTTGCGGCGATATGTTGATGAGCCTCAATTCGGAGCTGACACGAGTGCAGTGTGCGTTTGTCGATACGCCTGAAATCGAGAACATTATCTCGTTCATTTCGCGTCAGCAGGGATATACCGCACCTTACGCTCTGCCCGACTATGTGCCCGAAAATAGCGAAGCTCCCTCGGCAATGAGTGGCGAGGCTATGCGATTCGACCCGAAGCTCGCAGAGATTGCCCGTTGGTTTGTGCAGAATGGCGGACAGGCCTCGACCTCGTCGATTCAGCGCAACTTTGAAGTTGGCTTTAACCGCGCGGGCCGCATTATGAATCAGCTCGAACGCGCAGGTATCGTTGGCCGTCAGGAGGGCAGCAAACCGCGCGATTTGAAGGTTACCGACACTTACGCATTGGAGCGTATCCTGCAAGATTTAGGTATAAGTTAATTGGTTGATTATTAAAAAAATGAATATGATATGAAAAGAGTTATTGCACTTATTTTCACCGTTTTGTGCGCTATGAACGTGATGGCACAAAATGGCAACGACGACGCAAAGGCTTTGATTGGCAAACTCTCGGAGCAGATGCGATCAATGGAGAACTACGAGGTCTCATTTACGGTTGTAAGTGGCGAGCAGAAGGTCAAAGGATACTATGCCGTGAGTGGCGAAAAATATTATATCAGCATTGACGATGCAGAGGTATTCTGCGATGGCGGCGCACGTTACGAGGTTAATCCTGCGAATAAAGAGGTTACCGTTGATGCGGTAGATACCAAATCGCACAACATTCTGACAAACCCCACGCGCGCATTTGATTTTGTTGATGGCGACTTTAATTTTGAGATGGTTGCAACGAACGCAACCTCTACAACCATAAAGCTAACTCCGAAAGAGAACAATGCGCTTGGTATTATCTTCGTCGATATGCAGCGTGAGCCCGTTAAGCCTACGGCTTTGGCTTATGAGTATGATGGTCAAACGATTAAAATCGAGATCAATTCACTTGACGAGATGACCGGAATGGTTGATATCTCGATGTTTACATTCGATAAGAACAACTATCGAGATTACGAAATTGTCGATTTCAGATAGTCCGCCACAAACCCGCCACAGATTTGTGGCGGGTTTGTGATATTTAAGCACTCAATTATGAATTCAAAGCAGTTGGATAGAATCTGCGAAATGGAGCAACAGCTCGATCTCATCGAGAAGATTGTAACCAATTTGTCGGAGGCTCTTGATCGCTACACAGAGGTGCAAGATGCCATTGAGAGTCTTGATGCCTATTATAGTAGCGACGAGTGGCGAAAAGATTTTGAGGATGATGCGGCCGGGAAACTGCCCAAAGAGCTGAAACGAGGTGTACTATCCGAAGATGCAGTATGGAACTTACTCACCGAAGTAGGTGAATTAAACAAGCGATTAGAGACTTTCGCAAAGACGGCAAACAACAAATAGCTCTGCGCTCGCAATCCTCTCCAATAGTATATAACAAACGATCCGAACTCACCTGATGGCAAGTTCGGATCGTTTTGCGTTAGCGTGAGAGTGTAACGCCCTACTTCTTTACTCCTCAACAGCAGGAGCAGCCTCCTCAACGGGAGCGGCCTCCTCAGCTACGGGAAGATCTACCTGGTTAGGCATAGCTGCCTGAGCACCCATCTTCTCCATAATAGCTTCGCTATCCTTCGAGATTGCGTTGTTGCTTGCTGCAACACGTTCGTCGTCCATAACCCATACGGTAGCCAAGCTCAACACTGCAACAGCGATAGCGGTTACCCAAGTTACCTTTTCGAGGAAGTTGTTGGTCTCACGAACACCTGCAACCTGATTTGCTGCACCGAAGTTAGCGGCCATACCGCTCTTGGGGTTCTGCATCAAAACAGCCAAAATCAGGAAAAGTGCGATGACTGCAATTACAATACAAATAAAAGTCATTGTTATTAGTTTTTAATTGTTTATATTTTTCTCTATTCTCGAAATAATCTCGGCAAAGTAAATACTTTTTTCGGAATTTTGCAAACTTAATTGACGATATATTGCTATTGCCTGCTCGTAAAGGCCCTGCGAAAGGTAAATTTCGGCCAATTCTTCACTTACAAATTCGTCAGTATCGCCCTCTTGCACCATTTCTGCAACATCAGGAGCCGCATCCGCATCGCCCTGATCAGCCACAATTCGATACTCGCCCACACTCAAAAAGCGGTCAATAATATCGTCATCGGTCATTGCTGTCAGCAGCTCCGCATCAACCTCCGGCAAGATAAGCGACGATGCGCCGCGAGCGTGCAAAGGCAGTTCAAGAGCTTCATCGGCCTCTCCTCCAACCAAATGGCGGACAATACGCGCAGCCGTAAACCACTCATAGCGAGCGATAAGAGCATCCAACGCCGCAATAACATCAGCGCGTTGCTCTTTGGCCTGCTCGATCGCGGCTCGGCCATCTACATTGAACGAAGCGAAACGGGCGATAATTGACTCCTCTTTCATACGGATTACAACTTTTCAGACTACCAATTAGATACTGCGGCATTAAAAATATCATCGACCAACTTCTCGACAATCTCCGGAATCAATGCGCCCTCAACCTCCTGCAATAGTTTGCTCGAATCGTAGTCGGCAAAGGCCGAGAAAGTGCGGTTATTGAGGTTGTATTGCGGCTCAAAGGCGTTGGTGAAACGCACTCGAACGGTAATTGTCAATCGGTTCAAAACGGCATACTCCTGACTCGACACCGAAGCCGTAGTCGAGGTATAGTTGATAATTTCGCCCTCGAAAGCCAAATCACCACCATCATTCACAAGTTGCAGACGAGTTTGACGCGAGAAACGATCCTTCAACGCCTCGGTCAGTGTCGAACTCAAAATCGGCGCAACCATTGCTGCATTATTGGGGAAATAGGCAATACTCACCGTTTTGGCATTGGCCGGAATCGACGCGCCCGAAAACGAATATTTAACCGTGCAACTCGGTATCAACGAAAGAGATACCGTCAGCAACAACATCGCTATCAAATTGACTTTTTTCATTCAAAAATTCATTTTGCGTTAATCTTCCTTGATGCCCAACTCCTTGATCTTGCGATAGAGTGTGCGCTCTGACATAAACAAATCACGCGCCGCATCACGACGACGGCCGTTATTGTTGCGCAATGCACGTATAATCTGCTCACGTTGTGCATCGGCCTTGGTCTGCGCAGTACGCGGAAGCGACTCATTGGTTACATCCTCGCTATAATCGAAGTGCTCAACCTCCTCGTAATCATCGTGCTGCGACGAATTAGGCAGCAGAGCCTTGATCTCATTGGGTGATTGGCGATAGAAGCTATCAGGCGACTGATGCAATGCCTCCGCCAGCATACGTTTCAGATCGTTAATGTCGTTCTTCATATCGAACAGCACCTTGTAGAGCAATTCGCGTTCGTCGCTCATATCATTCGACTTGCGATTGTTGGGTGCAGAGATTACCGATACCGATTTAACACCGTCCTGATCGGGCAGATAGCGCGACAGAATTTGCGGAGTGATAACACGCGCCTCCTCGATAGCCGAAATCTGCTCGGCTACATTTTTCAATTGGCGGATATTACCGCGCCAATAGTACGATTCGAGCATCTGGCGAGCCTCGTCGTTCAGTGAAATCGAAGGCATTTTGTATTGCACAGCGACATCGGCGGCAAACTTTCTGAACAGCAGATAGATATCGCCACGTCGTTCGCGCAAAGGAGGCACCTCGATAGGTACCGTATTGAGTCGATAGTAGAGATCTTCGCGGAAACGACCATCGGCAATGGCCGCCTGCAACGAGATATTTGTAGCAGCAACTACGCGGACATTAGTTTTAAGCACCTTCGACGAACCGACACGCATAAACTCGCCCGTTTGCAGTACGCGCAACAGACGTACCTGCGTCGAATGGGGAAGCTCGGCCACTTCATCAAGAAAAATAGTGCCGCCATCGGCTACTTCAAAGTATCCTTTACGCGCCTCGGTCGCGCCGGTAAATGAGCCTTTCTCGTGGCCAAAGAGTTCCGAATCTATTGTTCCCTCAGGGATTGCGCCACAATTGACGGCAATATATTGGTTATGTTTGCGCGACGAACAAGCGTGAATAACCTGCGGAAAGAACTCCTTACCCACGCCACTTTCGCCCGTAACCAACACAGACAGATCGGTCGGAGCAACCTTAACCGCAATCTCCAAAGCGCGGTTCATTGCTTCGCTCGTGCCGATAATTCCAAAGCGTTGTTTGAGTGTCTGTAATTCCATAAGTCGTTCGGTTGAAACTATCCTCGTCTGTTATTTACTTTCATCTGTTGCGGTATCTTCCGCCATATCTGCCGAGAGATCGTCGGCGGGGTCCGCCATCAGGCTCTCGTCGAACTGCTCGATCGGCTCATCGTAGCCATAGATATCCTCCTGCTCGCGGCTCGACAGCCAGCCATAAACAATTGCACCGATAGCCAACAGAGCAGCCACAACTGCCACAATCACAAACTTATCGACACCTCGACCCGTGCTATGACCGACATAGCGGATATCATCCTTCGAGGGACGCTGTGGCTTACCATAGCGCAGACCCTTGACATACGATTCGGGCTCCATAATGGGGCGTTCGTATTTGGGCAGGGGGGCAGGCTCCGCTACAACATTGGCAGCAGGCTTCGACTTCTCGATATTCTCTGCGGGGGCAGCAGGCTCCTCATCAACCTGCTTGACAGGCTCGGCAGGAGCTACATCAGCAACCGCCTCTGTCTCAACGGTTGTATCAGACTCCAAAGCAGGCTCTGCGACCATCTCCGGCGCAGGTGTCTCAATCGGCGCAGGCGTTTCGGCAGGGACTGCTATCTCACGACCAACTTCGGGATCGTACTCGAAGCGATAAAGACCATCTTCGGCCTTCGACAAACGACCGATGCCATTCAGCATCGCCGTTCCTCCGCTATCAACGCGATGGCGTACCTCAAAGACAAAACGGTCGATAACATTTGCAGCCTCAATTGCCGAAAGACCGTCAGCCATCAGCTGGCGCATCAAAACGCCATCGTCCTGCTTCAAAAGCTCGACAAAGATCAGCTCTCCATTGGCGGGATTCACAACAAATGCACCCAGCCCAGGAACAACCAATCGCTTGTTAAGCAACAGATATTGGGTTATATATTCACAAATCATCTTAATTCATCGTTAAATAAAGCCCTCAAAATTACTGTTTTTTTCGCAGAATACGATGTTTTTGCACCTTTTTTTAATAAATATACCAAAAAGGTAGTAAAAACGAAAAATATTCATTTACTTTGCATCTCAAAATAAGACGAAAAGTAACTCGATTACTTTGGCATAAAATTAACAAAGTAACTCACTCGGATTTAATTTTGATTTACAACCCGAAATGAAAAACAAGTACATCGACCTCATCGAACAGACGTTCGACTTTCCGCAGGATGAGTTCTCGGTAGAGGACAACGAACTCCTTTTTCACGACATTCCGCTGATGGAAATCATCAAGCAGTATGGTACTCCGCTTAAAATTACTTACCTGCCAAAGATCTCATCGCAGATCAATCGCGCGAAGCGTCTTTTCAATGTTGCAATGGCAAAAGTAGATTACCAGGGTAGCTACAACTATTGTTATTGTACCAAGTCATCGCACTTTTCGTTTGTATTGGAGGAGGCTCTCAAAAACGATATCCACCTCGAAACATCGTCGGCGTATGATATCCATATCATTAAAGCACTGTATGATAGTGGCGTGATCGACAAGGATCGCTACATCATTTGCAACGGTTTCAAGCGCCCTCAATATGTGGAGAACATCGCTTCGTTGATCAATTCGGGCTTTACGAACACCATCCCCGTAATCGACAACAAAGAGGAGATTGATCTGTTCACCGATGTAATCGAGAAGAGTTGCAAGGTTGGTATCCGCATCGCATCGGAGGAGGAACCGAAGTTCGATTTCTATACCTCGCGTCTGGGTATTCGCTACAACGACATCATCGATTTCTACAAGCAGAAGATCAAGCACAACAAGAAGTTTAAGCTCAAAATGCTGCACTTCTTCATCAATACGGGTATTAAGGACACGGCATACTATTGGAATGAGTTGCGCAAGTGTATCAGCGTCTATTGCGAGTTGAAGAAGGTGTGCCCCGACTTGGATAGTCTGAATATCGGCGGCGGTTTCCCGATCAAAAACTCACTCAACTTTGAGTACGAGTATGAGTATCTGGCCGAAGAGATCGTTGCACAGATCAAGCACTCCTGCAACGAGAATGGCGTAGAGGAACCCAACATCTTCACCGAGTTCGGTTCGTTCACCGTTGGTGAGAGTGGCGCGGTGCTCTACTCGATCGTCAATCAGAAGCAGCAGAACGATCGCGAGTTCTGGTATATGATCGACAGCTCGTTCATCACTACCCTGCCCGATACGTGGGGCATCAAGCAGCGATACATTATGCTCGCAATCAATAATTGGGACAAGGAGTATCAGCGTGTGCATCTCGGAGGTCTGACCTGCGATAGCGAAGACTACTACAATGGCGAGTCGCATACCAACGCTATCTTCCTTCCCAAGCTCACCGACAACGAGCCACAATATATCGGCTTCTTCCACACGGGAGCTTATCAGGAGTCGCTCGGTGGTTTCGGCGGTATTCAGCACTGCCTGATGCCTGCGCCGAAGCACATCATTATCGACCGCGACACCAATGGCGAGTATTACACCCGACTGTTCGCAAAGGAGCAGAGTTATCGCTCGATGATGCGAATTCTGGGTTACTAAACGATCGACACAAACTAATTACGGCCGTATCTCGCAATGGAGATACGGCCTTTTTTGACATAATTCTATCACTATGTAAAACCAACACAAACAATAGCGTAAAAAGCAGTGGCTAAAAAGTAAAATCGAGTTGTAAATTTTGAGAAAAACTATTTGAAATAGTCAATTAAAAACGTATTTTTGTAGCGATTTTGGCGCGATATTGTATGCCGTAATCAACCTAAACGTAAATTTAGAAACTCACATATATTAATAATGAGCGCAATTTACACGTTTATTGTAATCGTCCTCGGCATTCTGGCCGTGGCGGGTCTATTCGTCGGCGTAACCAATGACGCCGTTAACTTCCTTAATTCAGCAATCGGCTCGAAAGCTGCTCCCAAAAAGGTAATTCTGCTCGTTGCGTCAATCGGTATCATCATCGGTGCCGTAACGTCGAGCGGTATGATGGAGGTTGCTCGAAGCGGTATGTTCGACCCCTCGCTCTTCACGTTCCACGAGGTGATGATGTTGTATCTGGGCGTGATGTTCGCTAACATCATTCTGCTCGACTTGTACAACACTTGGGGTCTGCCTACTTCAACAACCGTATCGCTGATCTTCTGCTTGTTGGGTTCGGCTATTGCAGTTTCGATCTTCAAGATCGCAAGCAATCCCGATATCACATTGGCCAACTTGGGCGAGTATATCAACTCGGACCGCGCACTGGGTATCATCGCTGCAATTCTGTTGTCGGTTGTGTTGGCTTTCACTTGCGGTATGATTGTGATGTATATCTCGCGACTGATCTTCACATTCCGTTACCATAAGATTTTCCGCAATTGGGGTGCATTGTGGTGCGGCGTTTCACTGGCTTCGATCGTATATTTCGCTGTATTCAAAGGTCTTAAAGCTCCGTTGGCAGGTACAGCTTTTATTGCTTACGTAACCGACAATATGGCAATCGCTCTGCTGATTACTTGGGCAGTATGCAGTGCTATTCTGTGGATATTGCAGCGTCTAAATGTAAACATTTTGAAAATCACCATCTTGGCTGGCACTTTCGCGCTTGCGTTGGCATTCGCAGGTAACGACCTTGTGAACTTTATCGGTGTACCTATCGCAGGTTACGATTCGTACCAGATGGCTCGTATTTCGGGTGATACTCAGATGCTGATGAATGGTTTGAAGGAGTCAGTTCCCGCCAATTTCAGCATTTTGGTTGCTGCTGGTCTGATTATGGTTGCAACGTTGTGGCTCTCGAAAAAGTCGATGAATGTATCGGAAACAGAGCTCAAACTTGCAAGTCAGAATGAGGAGGAGCAGCGTTTCGGTTCATCGGCATTCTCGCGTACGATCGTCCGTACGGTACTCGGTATCAACAACTGGTATGAGCGCGTTATTCCCATTAAGATGAAGAACGGCATTGAGCACCGCTTTGCTCCGCTGACTGACGAAGAGCGCGGCAATGCGCAGTATGACCTGATCCGCGCAACGGTCAATCTGACGACCGCAGCAGCCTTGATCTCGGTGGCTACATCGTTGAAGCTGCCACTCTCGACTACCTACGTAACCTTTATGGTGGCAATGGGTTCGTCGCTGGCTGACCGCGCTTGGGGTCGTGAGAGCGCAGTATATCGCATTACGGGTGTAATGACCGTTGTCGCAGGTTGGTTCGTAACGGGTTTGGGCGCATTCCTCATCGCGTTGGTGGTTGGTTTGGCTCTGATCTATGGCGGAACCGTAGCAACAATTGCCATCTCGATTTTGTGCGGTTATATGCTGATTCATAGCAACATCAAGAGCAAGAAGGAAGAGAAGGCTCCCGCCGAGCAACTCAAAGAGGTTAAGGCCGACAACGTATTGCAGCAGTGCATCGAGGAGGTTTGCGGCACAATGGAGCGCATTACAAAGATCTACGACCGTACGTTGATCGCTGTTTTCAAGGAGAATCGTAAGGTGTTGCGCGAAATGGTTAAGGAGTCGAACGATCTGTTCTATCTCTCGCGCGAGCGCAAATATCAGGTACTGCCCACGTTGCAGAAGTTGCAGGACAGCGATATCGACACCGCACACTATTACGTGCAGGTGGTTGATTATTTGAGCGAGGCAACCAAGGCGTTGGTACATATCACCCGTCCCTGCTTCGATCATATCGACAACAACCACGAGGGTATGACCAAAGAGCAGATCGAGGATCTGATGCACATCAACGATGAGGTTGAGTCGATCTATCGCCACATCAACCAGATGTTGAAGAACAACGATTTCAAGGATATTGATCAGGTTTTGGAGCAGCGCGACCGCCTCTTCGAGTCGATTGCCGAGGCTATCAAGCGCCAGTTGAAGCGAATCAAGAACAAGGAGACAAGCACCCGTTCGAGTATGCTCTATCTGAACATTCTGAACGAGACCAAGACCCTCGTCTTGCAGTCGCGTAACCTGCTCAAATCGCAGCGTTACTTCCTTGAACACCAAGAGAACAAATAGTTCAAGGGCGCACAGTGCACGAAAAAGCGGAGTTCCAATCAATGGGACTCCGCTTTTAATTTATAGAATGTTGCGCACTGTTTTACAAATTGGGGAGTTTGCTATCCTTCTCCGAAATAATCAGTTGCGACGGCTCGATACCCCATCGTTCCAATTGCCAATCAATTGCCAATGTCGGATCGTTCCAAACGATACCCGCCTCGTCGTACGGCGCATAGTAACGGCTACATTTATAGCTCAATCGAGTGCCATCCTCCAACGCAAGGAAGCCGTGCGCAAAGCCCTCCGGAATAAACATCTGAAGATGATTTGCAGCCGAGAGCAACTCTGCGTGCCACTTTCCATACGTCGCACTACCCTCGCGCAGATCGACAGCGACATCAAGCAAAGCCCCACTCACTGCGCGTACCAACTTCGCCTGCGGCTCGGTACGCTGAAAATGCAGACCTCGCAGGACACCGCGCGCCGACATCGACTCATTCTCCTGCACAAAGCGAGTCAGGATCCCCGCCTCGGCATAGTCGCTCTCGCGAAATGTCTCCATAAAATAGCCGCGCTCGTCGCCGAATACTCGCGGCTCGATCACGACAAGCCCCTCAATCGGGGTGTATGAAAATTTGAAATTCATTACTCTTTCATTTGCAATAGTACAAAATTAATAATTTTCGCCGAAGTCGCGCACTCATTCGCGCGGAAATATGTAAATTTGTAAATTATGACCCCTATTCAGCCACCGATACTGATACAGCGCACCAACTCGCAACCAATCGAAGAGCTGGTCTATGGATTTGCGCAGACACCATTCGGGCAAGCCGTTGTGGCTCGAAATGGTGCGGCAATATGCGCACTATGGTTCTGTGATGATGACGAGCCGACAACCATAAAGAGTTTGCAAAATCAATTTGCTGCTATCAGCTACAAACGCGACGACAAGCAGGCCGAGCAGATTGTCGAGCGCGTGATTCAAGGACGTATCAGCGACCTGATTTTAGAGGTAGAAGGGAGCGAATTTCGCTATAATATATGGCAGCGACTACTCTATACCGAGAAAGGCATCTGCCTGACATACGGAGAATTAACCGAGCGTTGCGGATTGGCGCGAGGTGCGGTGCGAGCTGTCGCATCGGCCGTTGCATCAAATCAAATCGGATGGATTATTCCCTGCCACCGAATTGTGCGCAGTCGTGGCGAAATTGGGCGTTTTTGTTGGGGCGAAGAGCGTAAGCGGGCAATGATTGATTGGGAGAGATCCTCAAAATAGGCACAACAAAAATCGGGGCACCTTACGGTGCCCCGATTCTCATTCTGCGCTAATGCTCGCCTACTTCTCGAAGCGGCCGTGGCACTGCTTATACTTCTTACCCGAACCGCAGGGGCAAGGCTCATTACGGCCCACCTTCTTCTCAACCTGCACGGGTGAGGGCTTGCTCTTATCGCCTGCACCGGCCTGCGCAGCTGCCTGCATACGCGATGCCTGCAACTTATTAACATCCACCTTGGGACGATGCTGCTGACGAGGCTGTGTATTGTTCTCACGAACGGGGACAAAGGCCTTATTCAAAATTGCGAGAACCTCACGGTTGATCTTACCCAACATCTTGCTGAACAACTCGAACGACTCGAACTTATAGATCATCAACGGGTCTTTCTGTTCGTAAGTCGCATTCTGCACGCTCTGACGCAGATCGTCCATCTCGCGCAGGTGCTCACGCCAATTATCGTCGATCGTGGTGAACATCACCATCTTGGTAAACATACGGAAGATCTCGGCACAATTCGTATCCTTGCAACGCTGAACATTAACCGATACGTGGTAGCCCAACGTGCCATCTGTCAGCGGTACGAGAATCTGCGAGTCCATCATATCCTTGCGATCCTCATAAACGCGCTCCATAACAGGAGCCACGATATCGGCAATAGCCTTTGTGCGGCGCGAATATGCCTCCTGCAAATCCTTGACAATCAGCTCGGCCAACTCCTGCGACTTAACCGACTGATAGGTCTTCTCATCGAACGAAGGACGGATCGCAACCTGACGAATCAACTCGATACCAAAGTCCTCGAAATCGACACCGTTGTTACTCTCAACAAACGACTGCGCGAAATCGACCATAATATTATTCAGGTCGATATCGATACGCTCGCCATACAGCGCGTGGCGACGGCGAGTGTAGATAACCTCACGCTGCGAGTTCATCACATCGTCATACTCCAACAGACGCTTACGAATACCGAAGTTATTCTCCTCGACCTTCTTCTGAGCACGCTCGATAGCCTTCGACATCATCGAAGCCTGAATAACCTCGCCCTCCTGAACGCCCATACGATCCATCATCGAAGCGATACGCTCCGAGCCAAACAGACGCATCAGATCATCCTCCAACGAAACGAAGAACTGCGACGAACCCGGATCACCCTGACGACCCGCACGACCACGCAACTGA
>CALBQR010000021.1 GCA_937899895.1 uncultured Alistipes sp. | reverse complement strand
ATGGGACTTAACCCGACACCTCACGGCACGAGCTGACGACAACCATGCAGCACCTAGTTTCGTGCCCCGAAGGGAAGACCTGTTTCCAAGTCCGTCACTAACTTTCAAGCCCGGGTAAGGTTCCTCGCGTATCATCGAATTAAACCACATGTTCCTCCGCTTGTGCGGGCCCCCGTCAATTCCTTTGAGTTTCATTCTTGCGAACGTACTCCCCAGGTGGATAGCTTATCGATTTCTCTAAGTCACCGACTGTGTATCGCCGACAACGAGCTATCATCGTTTACTGCGTGGACTACCAGGGTATCTAATCCTGTTTGCTCCCCACGCTTTCGTGCCTCAACGTCAGATATAGTTTGGTAAGCTGCCTTCGCAATCGGTGTTCTGTATGATCTCTAAGCATTTCACCGCTACACCATACATTCCGCCTACCGCATCTACTCTCTAGATTAGCAGTATCAGAGGCAGTTCCGGAGTTGAGCCCCGAGCTTTCACCTCTAACTTACTAATCCGCCTACGCACCCTTTAAACCCAATAAATCCGGATAACGCTTGGATCCTCCGTATTACCGCGGCTGCTGGCACGGAGTTAGCCGATCCTTATTCGTACAGTACTTTCAACTCGGTACACGTACCGAGGTTTACCCTTGTACAAAAGCAGTTTACAACTCATAGAGCCGTCATCCTGCACGCGGCATGGCTGGTTCAGACTTGCGTCCATTGACCAATATTCCTCACTGCTGCCTCCCGTAGGAGTTTGGTCCGTGTCTCAGTACCAATGTGGGGGGTTAACCTCTCAGTCCCCCTATGTATCGTCGCCATGGTGAGCCGTTACCTCACCATCTAGCTAATACAACGCATGTCCATCTCTAACCGCCGGAACTTTCAACTAATAAGGATGCCCTCATCAGTGTTATGGGGTATTAGTACCAATTTCTCAGTGTTATCCCCCTGTTAAAGGTAGGTTACATACGCGTTACGCACCCGTGCGCCGGTCGCCATCAATTCCGTATTGCTACTTCATTATGCTGCCCCTCGACTTGCATGTGTTAAGCCTGCCGCTAGCGTTCATCCTGAGCCAGGATCAAACTCTCCATTGTAAAAAATTATCAATATTGTTAGAGTCCTGACTACTTATTTCCTAAAAGGAATTGATGGATAAATACTACATTTCTCTCTAAAATTTACCAGTAATTCAAAGAACCTAGTTTGGAAAATATCTTTTCGCTTACTTGCCTTTCTCTCATCAATCGGCTTTCGTTAGTGATCGAAAGGGACTGCAAAGATACGACAAATATTTTTAACTACCAAATATTTTTCAAGAACTTTTGCAAAATTTTTCAACATTCGTTGTTTTAAGCTATTTTCGATCGAATTCGCAAGCCATCGTTTCAGGCCGCCTCATCTTTCGTGTATATCTTAGAACCGTGCTTCTTTCGTTTTGCGGGTGCAAAGATAGCGCATAATTCTCTAAACTTCCAAATATTTTTTGAACTTTTTTCGTGATTTTTTTGATTATTTTTTCTACGTCATTGATTATCTGCATTTTACCCTCAAAACTTTTTTCACCCATTTTTGCGGCCTTTGAGTACGGCTGCGGCAAATTCGGGTCAGAGGAGGATTAGACGCAGGGGCACTTATTCGCAGTCGGTTTCGAGGCGTGTGTTTTACCCCGATTTTTATACCTATATATTATATAAGGGAGGTTCGACGCAAAAAAAATCGCACACGATCCGAAAAAAATCATCAACTCGTCGAAAAAAATTGATTTCACCCCTCAAAAAAAGTTATTCCAATGAGCAAAATCGGTCTTGCCGCGGGCAAAAAAGAATTCCGATGGACAAAAAAAAGAATTCCGATGGACAAAAAAAGCAATCCCGCCCTCCGCTGTGGAGGGCGGGATTGCCTTACTCTACTCTTTGCAGAGGTTTAGAAGCGAACGTTCAAACCTACGCGGAAAGTATTTTTCAGCTGGTCGTTTGCCAAGTAGTATGCGAAATCGGCCTCAATCATATCGATCACGCGCACACCAAGACCTACGGTTGCGTAATTCATCTTCGACTTGCCGTCGAGGTGGTAGCCCATACGAGCAGCAACGGTATTGAATGCCATATACTCGGCACCCACACCTGCGACAAAGCCGCCAATGCCCATAAACTTATAGCCGAGATCAACACCGACCTTAATCGAATGAGCGTCGCTCGGCTTAACACCGAACATCGCACCAAGCGTAGCCTTACCGGGCAGAGCCGCACCTGTGCCCTCGCCATAAGCCAACTTTGTGCCGATATTTGTAGCCTTCAAGCCCAGATCAAGGTTGCTCTTCTCGCCCAAAGCCAAGCGATACATCATCGCAACATCGAACGCGATAGCCGAGCCGCTTGCGCCCTCGCCAATCTTCGAGCTTACATAATGGCCGGCAACACCAACCGAGAAATTGTCGATAATACGGATACCGTAACCCAAATCAACGGTCATATCCTTCGGATCGAAGGCGTCCTTTGTGGGGTTACCCTGCTGATCGAAACCCACGCTGCCCGCACTCTTCAAGAAGCGGAAGCCGAGCTGAACCGAATGACGCTCGGCAAAGGTGAAGTATGCACCTGCGCCCAGCAACATATTTTTCGATTCAAGACCCTTCGTGAGGCCACTTGCCCAAGGCGAGTAAAACGCACCCACCTGAACACTCTTCTCCGACAGCGGAGCAGCAGCAACATTGCTAAATACCGAGAATGCACTTGCCTCGGCAGCGGTAGCCAAATCGCCCATAGCCGCCGAACGGGTATCGGCATTGATATCAACCATCGACGCCGCCTCCTGTGCTTTGACAGTGCCCATTACGCAGAACAGCGCAGCTGCCATCAATATAATCTTCTTCATAGTGATTTCCTTAATTACTTCTTAACAATCGTACTCTTGTAAACCTCACCGCCGTAGGTAACCTCAACAGCGTAATTACCTGCGCCCAACGACGACAGATCAACCTTCGCAGGTGCGAACGGATCGATCGTAGCGGTGGTCTCCATTACCAACGGACCTGCCGTATTGAAGATACGAACGCCGATCGTGCCCTTAACATTCTGGCCCATACGCACGTTCATCTCGCGAACTACGGGGTTGGGATAGAGCTCAACAGCCTTGCTGTCATCGCGAACCATAACCTTGAATGTTGTGCTGGCGGTCTTATTGCCGGCGTCGCGTGCCGAAACGGTTACCTCAACCAGACCATATTTCGAGCCGCTGACAACCAACTTACCGTTGTCGATACGTGCGACTGCGGTCGAAGAGCTGATTGCTACGTCGTAGGTCAAAGGCTCGTTGTTGGCATCGGTGAAGTAGTTAGCCAGATCGTAGCTCTGGGTCAAGCCCGTTGCGCCCATATATACATCGGGGATCTGCTGGGCTACGGGAGCCTGGTTGCCGATGATGTTGAAGGTGAAGGGAACCTGCGCCGAGGTCAGACCCGTCTCGTCGGTTACCATAACACTTGCCGAGTAGGTGCGCTCGTTCAGATTCTGGCTGTTGCCCGTGAAGGTAACAGTGATCTTGTTGCCGCTGGTTGTAAGTTTGATATGGCTATCAACCGTGCCAACGATCTTTGCCGTCCAATCATCATAGTTGGGCTCATTTACCTCGAACTCGATCGACGCCTTATCCCAATACTGCAACGTCTTGGTGGTCTCGCCCACTGCTGTCAGCACGGGAGGATAGTTTTTCGGAGTTGTGCCTGAAACCTTTGCAGCCGGCGAGTTCAGACCGAACTGGTCGGTTGCAACTACGTCGATATAGTAGGTTGTATTGTTCATCAGGCCTACCAGATCAAGCTCCTTATAATCATCTGCGGCAACCTTTACGGTCTGCGAAACAGCATTTGCCATAGAGCTCGAAGTCGAGTAACGAACGGTATATTTTGCGATATTCTCACCGATACAGTCAGCTACACCCGAAAAACCGATGGTCAGCGAGGTATAATCCTCATCCACGATCTCCAAGTCATCAACTGCTCTGGGAGCAACGGGAACGTCGGTCTCGATCTCGCCGAAGCAACCCTTCGACGACATATTCCAATCATCGACAGCAACTACTGCCACGTTGTATTTCTTTTCGGGGCGCAGGTTGGTAATCGTGGTCTCGATAGTCTCACCAATAGCCTTCTCGCCAACCGAAATCGACTTAGGACCATAGAGCGTCTTGGTCGCACTTACTGCGCCAGCGTCAGAGATGGTGATCGTACCCTCGCTCCAATATACGCGGTAGCTCTGTACGGGAGCACCCGTATAGTCGCCCGTAACCTTCCACTCGATAGTTGCCGACGAGAGGGTCTTTGCAGTCTGCTCGATCGACTCAACAGCCTCCGGAGCAACGTGATCTTCGGGCAGCGGAGTGTCGCCCTCGATCTTCTTCAACAGAGCGTCAGCATCAATCAGGCCCTTACCCATCTTACCGCGGTAATCCTTCATATACATACGGTAGGTACCGGTCGAAAGGGGCAGATACTTATAGTCGTCATCTTTCAGATAGCTATCAATATCGCGTGCAGTCTCGTAGATATACTTCTTCAAAGTCTCGGCAGTCATCGTGATACCCAACTGATTAGCATACGACAGACCCAACGCAGCTACACCCGAAGCGTGCGGACAAGCCATCGACGTACCACTCATATGGGCATAGCCGTTTACGACGGTGCTCAACACCTCTGCGGTCGGACTACCATAACCCACACCAACATAGGGATTATCCAGATCACTGAAGAAGGGGTCGCCACCCGGAGCCGAGATATCAACCCAAGTACCATAGTTGGTGTAGTATGCGGGGCGGTAGTCGGCAGCGATCGAAGCCACAGCCACTACATTAGCGTCAGCAGCGGGATACTTCTTAACATCGCCCTGATAGTAGCCCTCGTTACTTGCAGCGAAGAAGACCAGACCACCTGCCATCGGACCAACCTGAGTCTCGCCCGTTTCGTCCATACCGGCATAATCTACGAAATATTTGATCGCCTCTTTGAGCGACGAGAACTGCGACTGATCCCAGTTCACAGGGTCGGTATAGCCCCAACTATTCTGGCAGATCACCGCGCCGTTGTTACAACCGTAGGTAATTGCGCGTGCTGCATAGTCGGCACCACGACCCTGACCAGCGTCATTCATCGTTGCGCAACTCATAATCAACACACCGCCATTGTTCTTCGAGCCACCTGCGATACCCGAAACACCCTTGCCGTTGTCGTTCATAGCAGCAATCGTACCTGCCACGTGCGTACCGTGGTTAGCACCCTGATCTGCTGCGGGATTCTTCATTCCATTGAAACCCTTATTCGAGTAGAAGTTGAAACCGAAAATATCGTCGGTGTAACCATTCTCGTCATCATCAACGCCGTCCGAACCGTTCAACTCTGCAAGGTTATACCAGATGTTGTCAGCCAAATCCTCGTGGTCGTAATCGACAATACCATCGACAACCGCAACAACAACCTTATCCGAACCCGTGCACTTCTCCCACGCGGGAACAACATTCACGTCAGCACCCTTCACAGCGCCCTTGATGTAAGCCGTGCCATTAGCCTGCTTCCAATCGGTACCGCGGTTCTGTAAGTGCCACTGCTCTTTAAGGCGAGGATCGTCAAAGGGCAACTCGTCGGTTGCAGCGATCTGCTCGGTTGCAGCAACGATGTCAGCCTCGGTCATCTTCACGTCGGGCAACTCGATAGGCATATTGTACTCAACTACCGACAGCTCCTCAACCTTCGACAACATCTCGCCAACTTTCGACATCGAAACACCCTCGTCGAACGAAATCTTGTACCACAAATGCAGACCAGCCTTGCGCTGACGAGCCTCGAAACGGCCTGCATCGGGGAACAGACGCTCGATATTGTATGCGCCCACCGTCTTGCAGAACTTGTCGATCGACTCGACACCCGAAGCAACGATGCCGTCGGTCATCAAAGTAGTTGCGCTCTCAATCTGCTCGATTGTCGATTCGCGGAACTTCACGATAATCTCACCCGCAATTGCCTGATCAGCATTGAACAAGACCTGCGGTTTCAGTGCAAGCGACTGCGACGGAACCGAGCCGTCAATCGACATAGTATCGTCAATCGGCTGATCAACGCACGATGCCAACATCGCCATTGCACACATCAAGAGTAAAAATTTACACTTCATAGTACGTTTGTATTAATTAATATTTGTCTTTTCGTTCTCTGTTTTTCGTTGCGCCTTCGCGCATTTTCGTCGTACTCGCCCTGCGCCCTTTCACGCGCCTGCGCGCGGTACATTCAAAAATCGCGCGTTTGCGAACTTACAAATATATTAATTTTCTGCGTATCAACAAAAAAAAGAGGGACAATTCTCACTGTCCCTCTAATTTTCTCGATCAACCCTGCCCTCTATGGCAAAATTGGGTCCTCCGAATTAAAAAACTTAAATTGGAAAATCAACAGATAGAAGACCGCCACCGAGATATAGGCATCGGCCAGATTGAAGATTGCGCCGAAAAAATAGTTGTTACTATCGACCAAAAACGACAGCCAATCGGGGCAGTTATTCCACTGAAACAGAGGAAAATGGAACATATCAACCACACGACCGTGCATCAGTCCTGCGTAGCTGCCGCCAAACTCCGCCACCGAATAGGGCGTCGATTCCGAAAAGAGCACGCCATAGAACGCGCTGTCGATAATATTTCCGACTGCTCCCGCAAAAATCATCGCAAAGCCGACAAGCACACCCGTCGGGGCCTTATGGCGAATCAGATACCAGAGGTACCACGCAATGCCGCCCGCCATAACGATACGGAACAGGCTCAAAAAGAGCTTGCCCCAATTCTTGCCAAGCTCCATACCAAACGCGAAACCGGGATTCTCGACAAAGCGCAGCTGAAACCAATCAGGGAAGACGATAATCGCCTCGCCCAGAGCCATATGCGTCTTAATCCAGATTTTGAGCAATTGGTCGGCGACGAGCAACAGGACAATGATTATTGATAGTTTTTTACCATTCATATACTTCATTATTCGGATTATATTATGACAAAAGTAACTATTTTTTGCGAAATAGCAACCACACAGCGCAATTCGCCCCTTCAAATGGAGAACACGCAGATAACGAAAAGCAAAAGCGACCCACGAAAAAATCGCAACTCCACCTCGCTCCCCCCCTAAAAAGCAAAAGCGACCCCATCGTGGGATCGCTTATGCCTGATTGGTTCAGAGCCTAATTATTTCGTAGCCTCTTTAACCTTCTCAGCAGCAGCCTTTACAGCCTCAGCAGCCTTCTCAGCAGCCTCAACACCAGCCTCAACCTTCTCAGCGGTCTCAACTACCTGCTCAGCTACCTCCTCAACCTTGGTCTGCTCGCAAGCCTCAGCGTCCTCGCACTCAGTGCAGTCAGCCTCGGTGCACTCCTCTGCAGCCTCAACAACCTCAACTGCCTCATCAGCAGCAGCCTCTGCCTCAGCAGCGGGCTGATTAGCGTTACCGCAACCTACGAAAGCGAAAGCGGCAGCTACTACCATAAAAGAGAAAAACTTCTTCATAGTCGTAAATAAATTAAATTGTTAAACCTCACAAAAATATGTATTCAATTTCAAAAATGCAAGAGTTTTACCCGATTAGTGCAAAATTTACTCGTTTTTACGTGCTATTTCGGCTATCGAGATGTCCGAACGGGTAATATGGGCTTTCGGAAAAAGTGTCTTGACACGACCCCAAAGCATCGTTGCCTCCTCCTGTGTCAGGCAATTTCCGACCGACACGATAAAGTAGGGATTGCGATAATCTTTATAAATCGGGATATCGGGGAAGCTGGCACGGAACATCTGCTCGGCTTCGGCCGCACGCACACGCGCATCCTGACTATTGTCGTAGAAAATGCCGATACGATAGCCGCGCACATTGGCACGCGAGGCCTGCACCGTTGCTGCCGACACCGCCGCCGAAGCGTCGCCGTGCTCACGCACCTCGATCGAGGCTCCGCCCTGCTCCATCGCCAAACGGTCGCGGAAAGTATCAAGATTTTGCGCGCTGACAGCAACCGTCGCCACCAACGCGATCACCATCAATATCATTCGTTTCATATAACTCTCTCTGTTAAAAAAGATCAGATCTCACTAATCTTCTCGGTTTATAATGCAAATTTATTAAGAAATTTGCTCAATTCCATATCTTGAACCAAAATATTTTTACGCACAGGGCCGACCTTGACCTTCGCATCGATCGTTACGTTCATATCGTCGAAGTTCTTACTACGCACGCGATTGAGCACCACAATCGCCGAAAGCGGATCATAGACCTTCATTCGAGTCGAGATTTTCAGCTCTCCCTCAAAGCGTTTCGGGAGTTCTACAACATCGCGTAACTGCAACATCAGCACCTTGTTACGATCATAGCCCAACGTCAGTTCGGCCTCCTCCAAGATGATTTTGTGGCGGGTCTCGTTCGCCACCGACACAACGGCATCAACGCCCGACAGCCCGTGAGGGATGATCTCCTCAATGCCCTCGAAGCGGATCTTTTCGCGCAACTTCGCGGCCTGACGCTCTGCGTTGCACGAGCTGAACAGCACTGCGCACAGAGCCACAAAAATCAACAATCCAAATCTTCTCATCGCTTTACTCCCATATAAATATATGCCACGCCAAAGGTCAGCGGCAGAGCACGACACTCCTGCAAGCCCGCCTCACTCATCATCTCGACAAAGCGTTCGGGCGAAGGGAAGGCATCAACCGACTTCGGCAGATAGTTATATGCTGCACGATCGCGCGATATCCAACCTCCCACGGCAGGCAGTATCTTATGAAAATAGAAACGGTACAATGCGCCAAATATTTTGTTGTTGGGCTGCGAGAACTCCAAAATCATCATCACACCGCCCTTGCGCAATACGCGAGCCATCTCTTTGAGACCCTGCTCCTTATGTGCGAAGTTGCGGACACCGAAGCCCACCGTAACCGCATCAAACGCAGCCTCATCAAAAGGCAACTGCTCGGCATCGGCAATCATCAGCTCGATGCGATCCGAAAGACCCCGTTTTGCTACCTTGGCGCGACCGACCTCAACCATTTCGACCGAGATATCGGAGCCTGTAATATGCACTTTATCGGAAAGTTTGGTCAGCGCGACCGCCAAATCGCACGTGCCCGTTGCCACATCGAGCACCCTCTGCGGGTCGTAGGCACGCAACTCGCGCACCGCACGGCGACGCCACAGATGGTCAATGCCGAACGAGAGCAGATGGTTCAAGCGGTCATAACTCGGAGCGATGCGGTCGAACATCGTGCGCACCTGACTCTTCTTCGATTCTTCGAGGTTGTACGGTTTCATAATTTATTGATAACGTATTGTGGTATCGGGTTTTATAAACGAAATAATCATTGTCGGAATAACCATCAGCACTACAATCACAGCCACCGTACCCACGTTCAGCGCAACGAGCCACCACCATTCGACACAGATGGGCACCTCCGAGAGCATATATCCCGACGGATCGAGCTTAATGATATGTCCCCAACGCTGCAATGCGCAGATAGCCAGACCGATAACATTGCCCCACAGCGCACCGCGACCGACAATATAGAACGAACGGTAGAGGAATATTCGCTGTATCGCGCCATTACGCATACCCATCGCTTTCAGCAGACCGATCATTCGCGTACGTTCGAGCAGTATGATCAGCATCGCCGAGATCATATTCATTAGCGCGACAGCGATCATTATCACTATGATTACCAGAGCATTAACATTATGTGCGCGCAACCAATCGAAGATCGTCGGATAGCGACGCTCGATATCCTCCGCCATCAGATTGCGCCCCTCGGCGAGGCTCACCTCGGCAGCTATGCGATCGACCTCGGTCGAAAATTCCGACAGACGGGAGAAGTCGCGGGTGTTGATCTCGTAGCCCGTAATCTGCTCCTCACTCCAATTGTTAAGTCGCTGAACATTACGTAGTTCGGTTACTACGATCATATCATCCATCTCCCCCATTCCGGTCGAATAGACTCCGCACACCTTAAAGCGGTCGCGGCGCGGACGACCATCCTCCTGCACAAAGAGCATCTCCACACGCGAAGCGGTATCAAGGCGCAACATCGACGCGATCGACGCCGAGATCAGCAGATCTTTATGTCGCTCCTCGCCCCCGACACGCGGCAACGATCCGCGCACCATATTTGCAGCAAAAAATGTCGAGTCGTAACCCTCTGCAACGCCTTTCAGCATAACGCCCTGCATAGCCTCCGAGGTGCGGATAATACCACCCTTAACGGCAAAAGGCGCAATCGAGCGGGTTGCATCGAGCCCCTTCACACGCTGCTCGAACGATGGCGCACGCTCAATCGGATCGCGCTCGAATGAGGAGTTAGCATCGAGATTAACCACCTGAACGTGAGCACCAAAGCCGATTATCTTATCGGTGATTTCGCGTTTGAAACCTGCGATCACGGCCAACGCCACGATCATAACCGCAATGCCAATGGCAACGGTCGCCGTAGCGATTCGCACCATAACATTGCGGCTGTTCTCGTCGGGCGACAAGGCAAGGCGGCGTGCTATGAATAGTTCGAGGTTCAAAATTTCGTTAAT
Organism: uncultured Alistipes sp.; assembly: GCA_937899895.1. Lineage (GTDB taxonomy): Bacteria > Bacteroidota > Bacteroidia > Bacteroidales > Rikenellaceae > Alistipes. Next base: position 30,214 of record CALBQR010000021.1, on the reverse strand, counting down.
TTTATGCAAAGTAAGGTAAAAATTTTATATTTTTGTCCAAAACCAAAGATTTTATGGCAAAACTTGCACTCATTACCGGCGCGTCGTCGGGTATCGGTGAGGCCACCGCACGAAAATTGGCCTCGTTAGGTTATGATCTTGTGCTCACTGCACGTCGTGGCGACCGCCTTGCAAAGCTCGCCGAAGAGATTCGCTCGATGTCGGGCGTGGAGGTTCAGACACTCATCTTCGATGTGCGCGACGAGAAGGCTTGCGAAGAGTATTTGGCACAGATTCCCGCCGACCGAGCGATTGACGTTTTGGTCAATAACGCAGGTTTGGCAGCAGGTTTGGAGCATATCGATGCAGGTTCGACCGAAGATTGGAACGCGATGATCGACACCAATATCAAGGGTCTGCTCTATGTTACGCGCATCATTTCGCGCCGTATGATCGAGCAGCAACGCGGCCACATCGTTAATCTCGGCTCGATTGCAGGTACGCAGCCCTACGAAAATGGTGCGGTATATTGCGCCTCGAAGCACGCTGTACACGCCATTTCGCAGTCGATGCGTTCGGATCTGGTCGCACACGGAATCAAGGTGAGCGAGGTGCGCCCAGGTATGGTCGAGACGGAGTTCTCGGTGGTGCGTTTCCACGGCGACGAGGAGCGTGCGAAGGGTGTATATAAGGGCGTTACTCCGCTGACAGGCAGCGATATAGCCGAGGTGATCGGTTGGATCGTCAGCCAGCCCGCCCACGTCAATATCGACGACGTTCTGATCACTCCGCAACAGCAGGCAAATGCATACTTGACGGTGCGTAAATAGCGCGCTCGGCTGGTCAAAAGGTCGAAAGACACAATAAATTTTGGCCGGAATCGTTACATTTGCAACGATTTTAGAAACAAAAAACGTAGAAAATTATGCCAATAAGCGGAATTAATTTTGAATGGATGCTGATTATCATCATCGGCATTATCGGAATGTTGGTGCAGGGCCGCTTGCAGTCGGTCTTTGCGAAATATTCGCGCGTACGTACCTCGAATGGTATGACAGGTCGCGATGTGGCCGAGAAAATGTTGCGCGACAACGGTATCTATGACGTGCAAGTAATCTCGACACCGGGACACCTGACCGACCATTACAATCCCGCCAACAAGACCGTAAATTTAAGTGAATCAGTCTATAACTCGCCCTCGATTGCTGCTGCAGCCGTTGCCAGCCACGAGTGCGGACACGCTGTGCAGCACGCCCGCGGTTACGCTTGGCTCGAAATGCGTTCGAAATTGGTACCGCTGATCTCGATCACCTCGCGCTTCTCGACGTGGGTGATTATCATCGGTATTTTGACAATCAACATCTTCCCCGCACTCTTCTGGATCGGTATTTTGATGATTGCCGCATCGGCACTCTTCTCGATCATTACCCTGCCCGTTGAATACAACGCCTCGGCCCGCGCGCTCGATTGGTTGCGTTCGACACGCACACTCGACTCTTCGCAAATGGAGGGTGCAACGATCTCGCTACGTTGGGCGGCTCGCACCTATCTGGTGGCGGCATTGAGTGCAATTGCGACACTACTCTACTATCTCGGTTTCGCTCGCAGTAGCTCGCAGCAGGAATAGACGACAACAATTTGCAGAAATAGACGATGGAACAGCTCGATCAAGCAGTATTTCTGGCTCTCAATTTCGACGGAGGTTCGGCAATTGATCAGGCGATGTTTATCATCTCCGGTCGATTGACGTGGTTGCCGTTGTACCTGCTGATCATCTTCTTGATCTGGCGTCGATATGGTTGGCGCACAACGCTTTTCGCAGTTCTGCTGATCGCAGCTGCGGTGGGAGCTGCCGACCAAATTTGCAATCTGTTTAAGAACGGTTTGCAGATGTTGCGCCCCAACCACGACGAGGATGTAATTCCATATATGTATTTCCCCCTGCGCGATGGCGTACCCTTCATCAATAAAGGGCTTTATGGCACGGTTTCGGCTCACGCCTCAACCACAACCGCTATCGCCTACCTCGCCCACTCGTTCATTCACGAACGGCTATGGCACACCGCAGGTACTGCCGCGGCTGCGACCATCGCGGCATCGTTCGTTCGACGTCGCTGGTTTACAATCGTCGCCTTCGCGTGGGTGGCAATGGTCTGCTATTCACGCATTTATCTCGGCGCACACTTCCCCTCGCAGGTCTTGGCGGGAGTTGTTCTCGGTCTGCTGATCGGCGTGGCTGGGGTCTTTTTGGCGCGTCGTTGCGGCCTTTATAAAGTGCCTCAAAAGTAAAAACGATACCTATATTTATATAAATGCACCCGAAATGTTCGTATTTCGGAGGATTGTTCGTATCTTTGCAGTTTGAGAAATAACTATAAAACAAGATATACACTATGGCATTTGAACTTAGCGAACAGGAACAGTTGCGACGTAACTCGCTCGCACAGTTGCGCGCGTTGGGCATTGATCCCTACCCCGCAGAGATGTTCGATGTAACGGCAACCGCCGCTGAAATTCAGCAGAATTTCGACCCCGAAAAGAATAATTATCAGGACATTCGCGTTGCAGGCCGTATTATGAGCCGCCGAATTATGGGTAGCGCGTCGTTCTTCGAGATTCAGGACCACACGGGCCGAATCCAGATCTATATCCGCCGCGACGATGTGTGCGAGGGCGAGGATACAACACTCTACAACACCGTATTCAAAAAGCTGCTCGACATCGGCGATTTCGTTGGTATTGAGGGTTTTGCGTTCATTACCAAGACGGGCGAGCTGTCGGTTCACTGCCGTAAATTCACCATTTTGAGCAAGTCGATCCGCCCGCTGCCTATCGTTAAGGAGAAGGACGGTCAAGTCTATGACGCACTGACCGACCCCGAAGTTCGCTATCGTCAGCGTTACCTCGATCTGGCGGTCAATCCCCACGTGCGCGAGGTATTCGTTAAGCGTGCGAAGATTATGCAGACGATGCGTGAGTTCTTCAACGAGCACGGCTGCTTGGAGGTCGAAACTCCTATCCTTCAACCGATTCCGGGTGGTGCTGCGGCACGTCCGTTCATCACGCACCACAACGCGCTGGACACCGATTTCTATATGCGAATAGCAACGGAGCTCTATTTGAAGCGTCTGATCGTGGGCGGTTTTGCAGGTGTTTATGAGTTCGGTAAGAACTTCCGTAACGAGGGTATGGACCGCACTCACAACCCCGAATTTACCTGTATGGAGATCTACGTCGCTTACAAGGACTACAAGTGGATGATGTCATTCACCGAGCAGATGTTGGAGCGCGTGGCAATGGCTACGAACGGTACCACCGAGCTGATGATCGGCGACAAGCAGATCTCGTTCAAGGCCCCCTTCCGTCGTCTGACGATGACCGACGCTATCAAGGAGAAGACCGGTTACGACATTACGGGTCAGTCGGAGGAACAGCTGCGCGAGGCGTGCAAGCGTCTGAATGTCGAGGTGGACGACACGATGGGTAAAGGCAAACTGATCGACGCTATCTTCGGTCAGTATTGCGAGGAGGATCTGATCCAGCCCACGTTCATCTGCGACTACCCGATCGAGATGTCGCCTCTGTGTAAGCGACACCGTGAGAATCAGGATCTTACGGAGCGTTTCGAGTTGTTTGTAAATGGCAAGGAGTTGTGTAACGCATACTCGGAGCTGAACGATCCGATCGATCAGTACGAGCGTTTCCAGGAGCAGATGCAGTTAAGCGAGCGTGGCGACGACGAGGCGATGTTTATTGATATGGACTTCGTTCGCGCGTTGGAGTATGGTATGCCCTCGTGCTCTGGTATGGGTATCGGCATCGACCGTCTGACGATGTTTATGACCAACCAGCCCTCGATTCAGGATGTTCTCTTCTTCCCCACGATGCGCCCCGAAAAGAAGGTGCAGCGCGACGACGATGCGAAGTATGTCGAGGCTGGCGTACCTGCCGAGTGGGTTGCTGTGGTGCAGAAGATGGGTTACATCACCGTCGAGGCACTGCGCGGCACTGCGCAGTCGGGCGGTATGAAGCTCTTCAACGACCTCTGCGGCTTCAACAAGAAGAACAAGTTGGGTCTTGCAACTGCCGAGATGAAGGCGTGGATCGAGGCACAGGCGTAATTTTGAATTCAAGATTCAAAATTCAAGATTCAAGATTAAGAAATAGAATTAATATTTAACCAATTAAAAATAGGAATAATACTATGAGAAAGAAGATTGTAGCTGGTAACTGGAAGATGAACACCACTCCGGTTGAAGGCGTTGAGCTGGCAAAGAATGTTGTTGCTGGTAAGGGCGAGGTTTGCGACTGCGTGAACTTCATCGTTTGCCCCCCGTTCACCCATTTGAGCGAGGTTTTGAAGGTTGTTCGTGGCACCGGTATCGCTGTTGGTGCACAGGACTGCGCCACCGAGGCAAAGGGTGCTTACACCGGTGAGGTTTCGGCAGCAATGATCGCATCGCTGGGTTGCGAGTACGTAATTTTGGGCCACTCGGAGCGTCGTCAGTACTACGGTGAGACCTCGGAGACCCTGAACAAGAAGATGGCGCAGGCTTACGCTAACGGCTTGACCCCCATCTACTGCGTTGGTGAGAACCTCGACGAGCGCGAGGCCGGCAACCACTTCGCAGTTTGCAAGGCACAGATCGAGGAGGTTGTTTTCAACCTGACCGAGGAGCAGTTTGCAAAGCTCGTTATCGCTTATGAGCCCGTTTGGGCTATCGGTACGGGTAAGACCGCAACCGCAGAGCAGGCACAGGAGATTCACGCATACATCCGTCAGGTGCTGGCCGAGAAGTTCGGTGAGGCTGCCGCTAACACCCCGATCCTCTATGGCGGTTCGTGCAAGCCTTCAAACGCTGCCGAGATCTTCGCAAAGGAGGACGTTGATGGTGGTCTGATCGGTGGTGCTGCGCTGAAAGCAGAGGACTTCCTCGCTATCGGCAAGGGCTTCTAATCAACTGTCTCTCAAATCGAAAAAGGCTGTTCCCCGAACGGGAGCAGCCTTTTTTAATTCACAATTAATCCTGCTACGCAGGCTTTTCCTCCTTCGCGCCTCAGCCGAGTTCGAGCAAGCTCGCCTCCGCATTCGGCTTGGCGTCGGTTCACAATTAATCCTTTGCTATCACTGATTTTGTTTTCAAAACTTAAATCGCAAAACCCGCCCTTCGGCGAGTGTCCAAATGGAGAGAAAAACAAAAAGCCCGAACCGCAATGGTTCGGGCCTTTTGCTTATAGATTGTTAAGAGCGATTATCGCATCTCAACCAAGTTACCATTCTGGCGGAAGGTAGGAGTCTTCGAGTACTCCTTCTTCGATGCCTTCTGGCCGTTGATAACGTACTCACGATCAGCCTTGCGGAGCTCGGTTACAACGGTACCCATAACGGGAGCCATCTGAGGCTTGGTTACGAACTCGGTACGTGCAGCACCCTCGGTAGCAGCGGTCATCGAACCGTTGTAGAGGATATCCGACATAGCGTAGTACGAACCATTGTAGATACCATAGATACCAAAGCCGTTAACCTCAATATCGTACGAAGCGTTACCCGGATCGTCGAAGAACTTAACAACGCCAGCGTCGGTGATACCTGCATCGAGGAAGATCAAACCAGCAGCGTTCAAGTTGTAGAGCGAACCACCCTGGGTACAGATAGTAGCGATGCAGTCGAACTCAACGCCGTTCTGGTTAGCCCAGTCAGGCATATCCTGTGCGGTCATCTGCAAGTAGCCACCATTGTAAGTCCAAACGATCGAGTCGTCGTAGTCGCCGAACGAGCCATAGGTCAAGCCAACCATCTTAATAGTCTCGTCATCAACCTTAACCAACTCAACGGGGATATCGATATCAACGTAGTTGCCGGTAGGAGCACCCTCCGAGTCATACTCGTTGGTCTCTGCGGTCAATACCCACTCACCAACGAAGTCGTCAATCGACTCAGCAGCGTTGATAACCTCGGCATTGATCATCTCGGTGTACTCGCCGTAGAGAACGTCGTCCTTTGCACCGGTGGGATCAACACCTACCATCTCACCAACGATCGAGTAGCTGTTGTTAGCAAACTCGCCACCAGTGATGTTGAAGTAGAGGTCGAAGCCAGCGATCGACAGACCCATCTCCTGCGAAGCGTAATCCTCAGGAACGCTGATCTTACCCTCGGCGTCAACGCAGAAGTATACGGGGAAGCCCTCAACAAATGCGTTCTCAACCTTGATAACCTGACCGAACTTCTCTGCGTACTCGGCAGCCTTCTCCTCGTCAGCGGGAACACCCTCATAGAGAGCTACACCCCACTTCGAGTCCATAATCTCCGACTCCCAGACAGCGTCCTGCAACTTCGAGAACTCGCAATCACGCTCGAAATCGGTACCTGCCATATTCTGATCCAAGAACAGAACGAAGTTAGACTGCGAAGTGTAGAAACCACCACCGTTGTAAGCCGACATACTTCTTACGAGCGAACCCGCAGCGAAGGTGATCGACTTGTTAGCCTCGTTGTACTTACCCATATTGGTATCGTTAGGAGTCTGACCGTTGAAGGTATAACCGAACGAACCCCAATAGTTGTAACCATAAGCGGAAGGATTCAAACCGAAGTTCTGGCTCTGTACAGGCATAAATGCCCAGCCCTTCTTCCAGCTTGCCTTGTCAGCGTCATCCCAATAGTAGCCCTCGCAGTCGATGTAGGTGTAGTGAACCTCATCGGGATTCTCCAAGAAGCTCTCATCGTAGTAGTAGTACCAGAAGGGGTGAGCGTAGGTTACGCCTGCCTCGCTGGTGTAGGTCGAGAAGAGGTTAGCGATACGATAAACCTCCGAGCCCTGCAACTTCTCAACATATACGGGGAAGCTGAAGCCCTTCTCAACGCCGAACCACTCCGAGCACAAGCTCTCGTTCTCAACGAACAATGCCTGGGTCTCAATGGGCTCCCACGATGCGGGAGGAACGGGCGACCAAGTGGTCAAAGTTACTACACAACGCTGGTTAGCGTAGGGCGAGTTCGACTCGCCATCAACCTTCATCTCAATCTCAAAGGTCTTACCTGCGCCGATTGCAGCCTGATCGACCGAAACGGTGAAGGTGGTCTTCTCCTGACCTGCGTTGAACGATACAGTCGACGGTACATTTACACCATCGGGACGCTTGCTGCTCAGGGTAGCCGTAGCAGCCTCGTCATAATTTACACGTGCAATCTCCACATCAAAACCGGTGGTCAACTCCTCCATCGATACGTTCATCGTAGTCGCGGGGAAATAGGCCTCAATGGTGTCGGGGAGCTCGGCCTGTACGTAGTTGTCAGGCTCCTCGCACGAAGTAAAGAGCGCAACAAGGGCAAGTGCCGATGCAAAATATTTTAATGCTTTCATCTTGTTTCTCTGTTTTACTCGTTAATACTATTCAATCCACAGATCAACCGAACCAGTAGGATCAGGGTTGTTCATATCACTCGAAAGATTCAAGTTATTGTTGGTCTCCTGCTGGGTGATAACGATGTTCCAGAAGGGCGAACGGCCCTCGGTGTTCAAGCAATAGGTCGAAGGTGCGTTGGTGCCTGCGTAACCACGAGTCATACCGATATTGGCACGCTTGCAGTCGAACATACAAACACCCTCACCCCAGAACTCTACACGCTTCTGGAAGATCAACTCCTCCTGGAAGGTTGCGAAGTCGGTAGCAGCGCAAACATACGAGCCATCGAGAATTCGCTTGTCCATAATAGCCTTCAACAGTGCCTTACCATTCTCCAAGTTAGCGCGGCCCACTGCCTCTGCCTCGATGAACAACATCTCCTCCATACGCATCATATTCACCTCACCGGTGTTACCTACTGCGTAGTCGTCGTAACCACCGCCACCGGGACGAATCTTCAATGCCGAGTAGTCGCGCAGCGACTCTACGAATGCAGCAGCATCGGGGTAGCAGCTCTTATATGCGTACTCACGCTTGGGATCGATCCACGAGTGCTTACGGAAGTCAGCGTCCGATACGCGATCGAAGAAGCTGCTCAATACAGCGGGCATCGACAGCGGAGCATAGCCATACTCTGCCTCCAACGACGAGTGAGCGAAATAGTTGTGCAGGTTACCTACGTTCTCACGCGAAGTGGTCAAAGCCCACATCCACGAGTTGTTCGAAGCGTGGTTGTTGAAACCATTTACGGGATCCTCCCACTGAGCCTGGGTCAGAGGAGTGTAACCACCCTTTGCAATAGCCTTGCGAGCGTAGTCAGCTGCCTTTGCAAATGCGGTGTTATCCTTCTCACCATACTCCAAGTAAGCCTTTGCATACAGACCATATACAACCGACAGGTCGGGCATTGCAATCGAAGTACGATTGTAGGTTGCCAGCAGCTCCTCTGCCTTTGCAAGGTCAGCGAAGATCTGTGCATAAACGTCCTCAACCTTTGCACGGCCGTTGGTACGTGCATCCTCCATCGACTCGGTTTCAAGTGCCAAAACGCACGACAAACCAAGAATCTGGGCATCAGCCGTAGTGTAGTTGTTAGGCTTGAACTCATACAGACGTACAAGATCCAAGTAGTAGAGAGCACGATAAGCGTAAGCAATACCGAGGTACTCCTTCTGCTCCTGGGTCAAGCTACCGTTAGCAGCCTCCATATCGGCGATCAAACGGATCAGGTCATTGGTGTTCTTGATCCACTTGTAGTAGAAATACCAGAAGTACTGTGCGTAAGCATAGCCATCGCCCTGCGAACGGCCCTGTGCCCAAGCACCAAACCAGTCATAACCGGTGTTATCACCGATAACGATCTTCTCCTCCAACATAGCGTCAGTGATCATCTTGATTGCGGGGTAACCGAAATCACAGTGCATCGAGCTATTGTATTCAGCGGGGAGGTTCATCGCAGTAGGAATAGCTGCAACGAGCGACTGAAGAGCCTGAGGCGAGTTCATCACCTGGTCAGCAGTAGCCGAGCCGTTCAGCGGGTTGGTCTCCTTAATACAGCTGCTGAGCAGAAGTGCAGGAGCAATCGCTACGAGAATATATTTAGCTATCTTTTTCATAATTGTATATCTCCTTTCTCTGTTTAGAACTGAATGTTAATACCACCCGAGATCGTACGAATCGGAGCATAGTAAGCGGTACTTGCGCCACCAGTGAACGACTGACGGGGATCCAGACCCTGACGCTTCGACCAGTACCAGATGTTGTCTGCTGCTACGTAAACACGCAGAGTCGATACACCAAACTTCTTGGTCAATTTCGAGGGAACGGTATAACCCAGCTGTGCGTTCTGGATGTTCAAGTAGCTTGCGCTGGTCAAGAAACGATCCGAGCTGCCCGACGAATACTGGTCGTTGAACTGCCAACGAGGAATGTTGTTCTCCTCGCCCTCTGCACTCCAAGCCTTATACACGTCGCGGTGGATGTTACGGCCGGTCGAACCTGCTACGGGCGATGAAGTCATCGTTGCATAGTCGCCATCGTAGGTCAAACCGCCAATCTGATAAGTGAAGTTAACGCCGAAGTCGAAGCCGAAGAACTCAATCGAAGTACCGAAACCACCATACAGATCGGGAATTGCCGAGCCGCAGAGGTAGTCAGTTGCCTCCGAGTAGGTCTTGGTAACGGTGCGGTTCTTAACGATAGGAGTCTTGGTCTCATCACGCTTAACAACCCACTCGCCCTTCTCGTTCTGCTCCATCTCGTACTCATCCTTATACCACATAGGCTCACCAGTCTCCTTATCGGTACCGGCGTACTTGGGCAGATAGAATGTGTAGAGCGACAGACCCTCACCAACGAACTTGTTGCTCGACTCGAAGCCCATATGGCCCTCAACGCCCAGCGGCTTGTTCTGATCTGCGAGGTACAATACCTTATTCTTTACGTGCGTAGCGTTCAGATTTACGCTCCAACGAACGTTCTTGGTATTAACCAGAACACCGTGAAGGTCGATCTCGACACCAGAGTTACGCATATCACCTACGTTATCGTAGTACGACAAGAAACCAAGGTGGCCCGGAACGCCGAACGAATAGAGCATATCGGTAGTCTTACGCGAGAAGTACTCGATGGTACCGGTGAAGCGGCCATTGAACATACCGAAGTCAACACCTACGTTCATATTGGTATTGGTCTCCCAAGTGATATCCTTGTTACCATAGCCGGTCCAAGTCAGCGATACGTTACCCGTACCGTCATTTACGATCGAGTAGCGGTCAGTGTAAAGGAAGCTGCTGATACCGTCGTTACCCTGCGAACCGATCGAAGCCTTCAACTTCAACATATTGATCCAAGGTACATCGAACCAACGCTCCTTGTTGATCAACCAGCCAGCACCTGCCGACCAGAAGTTACCCCAACGGTGATCGGGGTGGAACTTCGACGATGCATCGCGACGATACGAACCGTTAACGAAGATACGGTCATCGTAATCATACTGGATACGACCGAAGTAACCCTCGGTGTTGTAGAACGAGCGACCCGACGAAGACGAACCGGGATCGTTGATTACACCCGACAACTCATCGTACTCAGGATCGTACAGTTTGGTGTGGTATGCCGACAACGAAGTAGCCTTGTTGTAGTAGTACTCGTGGCCGACCATTACATCCAGCGAGTGGTCCTGGCAGAAGTCGGTGGTATAGGTGATAAGTTCCTGAGTATTCAGGTAGAAAGTACGGCCGTGCGACTTCGACAGAGTACCACCGTCAGTTGCCCACTGACCGTAGTAGGGATTCTGCATCGAAGTACCACGATACTCGTCCAGACCCGAACCAACATTGAAGCGAACCTTCAAGCCCTTAACGATAGTAGCCTCTACGTAAGCTGTACCGGTGAATGCGTTACCCTCGGTGTAGTTCTTGTTCAGAATAACCTGCGAGAGAGCATTACCCTGGGGCAGATAAGGACGCTGCAAACCTGCGTTCATACCATCACCGTAGTCATACATAGTGTTACCGTACTGGTCGATCTTCTTCGAACCGTCGGGGTTACGCAGATATACGGGATAGATGGGAGCGATGTTCGAGGTAAATGCGAACACGTTACCGGTCGAACCCGACGAACCCTCGTCCGAAAGGTTGTTCCAACGGTAGTTGGTGAACGATGCGTTACCACCGATGTTCAACCACTTCTTTGCCTGATAATCAGCGCGCAGACGTGCGGTGTAACGGTACATATCGGTGTTGCTAACGATACCCTCGTCCTTCAAGAAACCGAACGAACCGTACATCGAAATACGATCGGTCGAACCTGCTACACTTGCGTTGTACTCCTGGCGGAAACCGGTCTTGTAACCCTCCTTGTCCCAGTTGTCAGCGGTCAGGTAGTAGTCCTCGTTGTTGTAGTTGATTACACGACCCAGAGTAGCACGGGGGTTAACCTTACCATCCATACCAATGAAATACTGATTGGTAGGAACGGTGAAGATCTGATAACCCAGACCACCGTTAGTCGATGTAGCAGTCAGCATCTGATTTGCGCGAGCATTAGCAGCGATGGGGTCCATCTCCTGTGCACGCTGCAAATAGTTGTTCAGAGCCGAGTAGTAAACCTCGTAGTACTCAGCGGGATTAGTGATGTAATCGTAGTTCTGAACAGCCTTGCTGGTTACACCCCACTTTGCATCAACATTGATGATCGCGTCGCGGCTCTTCGAGCGCTTGGTGGTGATCATAATCACACCGTTAGCACCACGAGCACCGTACAGCGAAGTCGAAGTAGCGTCCTTCTGAACGGTCATCGACTCAATGTCGGCGGGGTTGATGTTGTTCAGGTCGCCATCGTAGGGGATACCATCCACTACGTACAGAGGCTCCTGACCAGCATTAATCGACGAGAAACCACGCAGACGGATCGAAGGAGCCGAACCGGGCTTACCCGACGCATTAACCAGCTGCAAACCGGCAACCTTACCAGCCAGCGACTGTGCCACGTTCGAGTTCTGAACCTTGGCAATGTCAGCTGCCTTAACCTCTGCTGCCGAACCGGTGAAGGCCTCACGCTTTGTCGCACCGAATGCGGTTACGACTACGTCGTCCACCACCTGCGAGTCGTGCTGCATAGTAACGTCGATTACCGAGCGCTGACCTACGGGCTGAACCTGAGTTGTCATACCGATGTACGAGAACTGCAGATTAGCTCCAGCCGGTGCTGAAATCGAATACTGACCCGATGCATTAGTACCGGTAGCATTCGTCGTACCCTCGACAACTACCGTAACGCCTGCGAGGGCATTACCCTCAGGATCAGTAACGGTACCTGTCACTTGCTTATTCTGGGCCAAAGCCATTGCGCCGCAGCTCAGAATTGCAACCAATGATAGTACAATCTTTCTAATCATAAGCATTTAATTAATTAGTTAATAAAATTATAAAGTTCGAATTTAGATTTCGTAACCAATTCGCTTCTTTATCTGACCGAGGTGGCAAAAGCAGACACCTATGTCAGACGGCAAAAATAAATATAAAAATAGACATTAGCAATTTTTTTGCACATTAATTTATTATAAATAACGCATTATAAGCAATTTCGGATTCTGAAATTGCTATTTGTAACTAAAAACGCAGAATCTAACTACAATTTTTTAGGCCATTTTTGCTGTTAGAAATTAATATTTCGGCCCTCGGCAGGCAATTTTTACACGCCAAATGTAGTATATAAAGAGTATGGAATTACGCTTTTTTGCGCACAAGTGGCTGACCTTCGACCACCCAAACTTACAAAACGTCGCATCGGGCCGTTGCAGCAGTTTGATTTGCGATGGCGTAGCGTCTGATTATCAGTATTGTAACAGATGTTAATCTTTTTAAGTTGCGCCCTATTGGCTCATTGTAGGCAGATGTCGGCAGGCGCGATGCTCACACCGATTTCGTTCGACGAGAACGAGCCGAAACGGGGCACGTAAAATAATTAACATCAAAAAAGTAGTTTTTTTGGCAAAAACTAACGACTATTCAGATTTTATTTATAATTTTGTCCTCGCATCGGTTCCCGTTTATTGCGCCGCAATGCTACGATAAAGCGTTATGCTCTATTTCGTTACAACTCGCGCGCAGGGGATTAAAAGGGAATGCCGTGAAAGTCGGCAACAGTTCCCGCTGCTGTAAGCTCTCGTTCCACGCGAACGCAACATTTGTGAGCGATCCTATGCCACTGATTCACCGCTGTTTCGGGAAGGCCGCCGCAAATAGAGCAAGTCAGAAGACCTGCCTGTGCGCAATTACTGCGATTTTGCAGCCTACGGCGAATGGGCGGAGATCTACCGAAACTTAATCCAAGCTTTCAGCAAAGTATCGGCAGCCTCGATTCAATTCGCAAGGCGGGCAATCGCATTGGCTAACAATTGATTCGCGGCGAATGAAACGATCGTTACACACCCTATTATTAATTATCGCGCTCACATACGCAGGCGCGACACGTGCGCAATATGTCGTGAGCGACAGCTTGCGCAATCACTCCATTGCCGATACCGTTCATCAGATAGATGCCGTCGTTACCGTCGGGCAGCGCAGAGTCGTCGAGACCGTTCCCGCGCAAGTGCTTGCGGGGCAGGAACTTAAACGTCTGAATGTCGTTTCGGTGGCTGACGCGGTGCGTTACTTTTCGGGTATTCAGATTAAGGATTACGGCGGCGTTGGCGGTTTGAAAACGGTCAATATCCGAAGTATGGGTACGCAGCACGTCGGTGTCTTTTACGACGGTGTTCAGCTGGGCAATGCGCAGAACGGGCAGATCGATCTCGGCCGTTTTTCGATGGACAATATGGAGGCCATTTCGGTCTATAACGGCCAGAAAAGCAATATCTTCCAATCGGCAAAGGATTTCGCTTCGGCGGGTGCGCTCTATATGACTACGCGCCGCCCGATCTTCGATTCGACCAAGCGCAACAATCTCCGCCTTTCGTTCAAGACCGGCTCGTTCGGAACAGCCAACCCGGCGGCATTGTGGGAGCACCGTTTTAACGAGAATCTCGATGCGCAATTAAGTGCCGAATATCTCTATACCACAGGTCGTTACAAATTCTCGTATCGCAAGCTCAACGGCTACGACACCACCGAAGTTCGTCGCAATGGCGATGTGAGTGCCGTTCGCGCCGAGGGCGGTCTTTTCGGGCGCATCAAGAATGGCGGTTGGCGGGCGAAGATCTATTTCTATAATTCGGAGCGTGGCTACCCCGGTGCATCGGTGCGCGAGGAGCCCGGCAAATTCCGCCACGAAGATCGCCAATGGGATCGTAACATCTTCGCACAGGGGTCGTTACGTCGCCATTTCGGTAAGCGTTACAGCCTGATGGTCAATGCAAAATATGCCTACGATTTTCTGCATTACCTCTCCGATCCGCGTGAGGATGTCTCGACGATGTATGTCGATAATCGCTACCACCAGCAGGAGGCCTACCTCTCGTTGGCGAACGAAGTGCGCATAAAAGATTGGTGGCGTGCGAGCCTTTCGGCTGATGCTCAATTCAATACGCTCACAGCCGACCTGACTGATTTCGCCTATCCGACACGTCTTACGGTGCTCGGCTCGGCAGCTACGGCGATCGATTTCGAGCGTTTCAAGATGCAGGCGAGTCTGCTCTACACCTTTATTCACGACCACACGCGATATGCAGGTGCGGCGGCAGGCGACCGCGACGAATGGACTCCAACCGTAATCGTGCAGTACAAACCGCTACGCAACGAGGAGTTGAGTCTGCGTGCATTTTACAAGCGAATTTTCCGTATGCCGACCCTTAACGACCTATATTACACCTTTATAGGTAATAAATATCTCAACCCCGAATACACCACGCAGTACAACGTCGGAGTGGTCTATGGTCGCAATTTCCATCGCGGTATCGTGCGTCGCTTCGAGGTGCAGGCCGATACCTATTTTAATCAGGTCGAGGATAAAATTATCGCAATGCCCACCTCGAACCAATTTCAATGGACAATGCTCAATTTGGGCTATGTCGAGATTTTGGGCGTTGATGCGTCGGCGCAGTTGCAGTGGAAATTTGGTCCCGTCGCAGTCAATACGCGCCTGAATTACACCTACCAAGAGGCGCAGGATCGCACCGACCCCGCGAGCGAATGGTATGGCGGTCAGATTCCCTACATCCCCTGGCACAGCGGTTCGGTCATCGTCGGCGGTGTATGGCGCGATTGGGATCTCAATTATAGTTTTATCTATACGGGCGAGCGTTACGAGTCGCGTGCCAACACCCCTGCAAACCACGCACAGCCCTGGTACACAAGCGATATGTCGCTCTCGCGCCACATCCGTTTCCGCCGTTCGTCGTTGCGCGTAACCCTCGAAGTGAATAATATTTTCAATCAACAATATGAAGTTGTGCAGTGCTACCCGATGCCGGGAACAAACTTCAAAGTAAAACTCAATTGGACACTATGAGAACCATTGATAAACTATTAGCAATCAGCCTTATGGCATTGTCGCTGGCGGGTTGCCGCGAAAATATCGAGCCTATTTTGCTGCCCGACAATACCATCGTAACCTATCCCGATCCGATGGTGGGCGATGTGAAGGGATTTTTCCTATTGAACGAGGGAAATATGGGTAGCAACAAAGCCTCGCTGGACTACTTCGATTACGAGTCGGGCGAGTATTCGTGCAACATCTTTCCGCAGCGTAACCCAAATGTTGTCAAGGAGTTGGGCGACGTAGGCAACGACCTGCAAATCTATGGCGAGCGTCTTTATGCCGTCATCAACTGCTCGAATCTGATCGAGGTAATGAACCTCTCAACAGCCGAGCATATCGGTGCGATTTCGGTCGCAAATTGCCGCTACATCACCTTCGACAAGGGTTTTGCATACGTCAGTTCGTATGCGGGTCCCGTGCAGGTTGATCCCAACGCGCGCCCCGGCAAGGTGGTCAAAATCGACACTGCAACACTCTCGATCGTGGGCGAATGTGTCGTTGGTTACCAGCCCGAAGAGATGGCTATCGTGGGCAATAAACTCTATGTTGCAAATTCGGGCGGATACCGCGTACCGAATTATGACACAACGGTTTCGGTCATCGACCTTGAAACCTTCACCGAACTGAAACGTATCGAGGTGGCGATCAATCTGCATCGCCTCGAACTCGACCGCTACGGCTACCTTTGGGTCAGCTCGCGCGGCGACTACAACGGCAAGCAGTCGGCACTCTACGCCATCGACACCCGCACCGACCAAGTTTCGCACAAACTCGACCTGCCCGTGGGCAATATTACCCGCGTAGGCGACTCGCTCTATGTTTATAGCAACGCCTTCGACAAGCAGGCGCAAAAGCACAACATCAGCTATGCGATTATAAACCTTGCGACGCGCGAAGTGGCTGACCACCATTTCATTAAAGATGGAACGGAGAGCCAAATTGTAGTGCCCTACGGCGTTGCAGTCAATCCCGAAACACGCGAAATTTTGGTTACCGATGCAGGAGATTACGTTACCCCCGGCAAGCTCCACTGCTACAATGCCGACGGCGTGCGCCAATGGTCGGTTACAACGGGCGACATTCCTGCACACATCGCCTTCACGCACCGCCGTTTGAAGCCCACAACCATCACCAGCCCCGACCAAAACGACACTAACCCCTACATTACCAAGGTGTTCGACTATCGCCCGGCCGTTGGTCAGTTCGTCAATGTGTTGCCCAAGTATGAGGCGGGCGACACCCAACAAAAGATGAACGAGAAGGTTCTCGCTGCGATTGGCAATAACACCCGCAGCCAGATTTCGCTCGGTGGCTACGGTGGTTACGTGATCGTAGGTTTCGATCATACAATACCGAATGTCAGCGGCTTACGCGACTTCCGCGTATTGGGAAACGCCTTCTATAACGCAACGGCCGCACCGACCGATCCCATTGGTGGCAGCAGCGAGCCAGGTATCATTATGGTTTCGCGCGATGTGAATGAGAACGGGCAGCCCGACGACGAGTGGTACGAAATTGCGGGTAGCGCACACCGCAACGTGAAGGGCGAGACGTTCTACACGTTGGCTCAAAATGCGGGGTTGGATGTAGCGTTTTACTCTGATTATCAGATTACTTACTATCGCCCCACGAGTGAGCCCGATGTGGCTACGGAGCAATATATTCGTTGGGTAGATAACAAGAACGCGGAGGGCTATTGCTACAAAAACAGTTTCCATTTGCAGAGCTACTTCCCGCAATGGATCGACGCCGACTCGCTCGTTTTCAGCGGCTCACGCCTGCCCCAAAACGGCATCGACACTAGCGGAAAGGAGACCAATTTCGTGCTCTATAAATTCGGTTACGGCTATGCCGACAACGACAAAAATTCGGCTGACGATGCCTCGATCGACATTGATTGGGCTGTTGACAGCGAAGGTAAAGCTGTGTCGCTCAACGGCATAGACTTTATTAAGATTTATAGCGGCGTCAATCAGCAGAATGGTTGGATTGGCGAATGTTCGACCGAAGTTTGTGGCGTGGAGGATCTCCACGCCCTCGGTGAGCGCATTGCCACCCGATAGTCGGCATTCCAATAAAACAGACGAGGGCTGACCCGTGCGGGCAGCCCTCTCGTTTTTCAGCGTAAGACGCTCTATTTCATCTCGATAATAATCACACCATTCGTTACATCTCCATACTCCTTGTACTTCTCGGAGCTCGAATCTTTAAGAACGGTTATTGCCTTGATCTGCTGGGGCTTGATCTTGTCCATATCCTTGATTACCTGCTTTTTACCGTCGGCCGTTACGGTTATGATCAGCGGATCGCCCGCCTTCGCCTTACCACTCATCACGAACGTCTTAACCTCGCGCTGCTCGCCTTCTTTCTGCTTTTCGCTTCTGATGCGAACCACCTTCGTGTTCTCATCGACCGTAACCGACGTGTGTTCGTGATTGAGCTTCATCGGCTCCCCACGCGTGCCGACCACAACCACCTCACCCAACGGGCTTGTCGCCGCCACGGTGGTGATCAACGTAACGCCCTCGACGCCCTTAACCACATTGATATTGCGAACATCGCTCGACGGCAGCGCGTCCACTTCGGCCTTACTAACCACCTTACCGTCAATAACATATAACATCTTGTCGCTCTTCTCCTGTGCAGTCGCTGCGAAAGCTGCCAACGCAAAAACGACCATAATCAAATACTTTTTCATTGTGTTCATTCGTTTTAGTTTGTGAAAATTTTGTGTGCGGAAACCGGTTTTTCCGAGAGCAAAGATAGCACACTTTTCGCCCAAAGAACGTGAACGAAGTGTTAAGAAATGTTAACAAATGTTAACACCGTTGCACGAGCCGAACTTTTCACTACCTTTGTAATATATGAACGCCCCGAAGAGCCAAATATCGCAATCGTTCTTCCGCCGAATCTCGGTGGTAGTCGTCGCATCGTTGGTGTTACTCGCTGTGGTTCAATGCTTTTGGGGTTGGCGAATGTATCGCAATCAGGTCGAAGATTTCTATCGCCGCGTCGAATCGGCAACCTACAAGTCGATCTACAAGGCCTTCCGAATGGACGCTATCCCTGGGTTGGTCGCCGCCGAGCAAATCAAAATCGACCTCGACGAATTTGCCTTCTATTTCGAGCCTAACCTCTTGGAATTGGACGCTTTACAGCCTTACGCAGCCGAGGTGCTCGACCTCACCGCCTCCTCGCGCGTGATGATGCACCGTGGCGACGCTGCCACGATCCGCAACCCGATGGTTACGCTCATCGAGATCGACGACGACGCGATGTTCGGTCTGCGACTGACGATCGAGGTGCCCCACCGTGCATTTTTCGGGCAGATGTGGGGACTGTTAGCCTCGTCGGTGGTGATTGTTCTGTTGTTGAGTGCGGTGCTTATCTATTTGACGCACACAATGTTCCGCCAACGCACCATCGAGCAGATGCGCCGCGATTTCACCCACAACATTACCCACGAACTGAAAACTCCGATCTCGGTCGCCGTAGCAGCAACCGACGCAATGCGCAACTTCTCGGCCGATGCCGACATCGAGCGTCGCAGTCGCTACCTCGAAATCGTCGAGACACAACTTTCGCAACTGACCGCAATGGTCGAGCGTATCCTGACCGTATCGGTCGAGGGGCGACAGGCCAAACTCGCGATCGAGCAAGTGGCTCTGCGAGAGATATTTGAGCAGGTTGTCGAGGGCATACAAGTTGGCGGCAACGAGGACGCGACACTGAATATAGACTGCGATGAACGGTTGCTGGTCAATGCCGACCCTCACCACTTGAAGAGTGTGATTATGACGCTAATTGACAACGCTTTGAAATATGGCGGGCGACCACTCTCCATTACGCTCTCCGCCGCGAAGGTCGATAGCACAACTGAAATCCGCGTTGCCGACAACGGCTGTGGCATTGCCCGCGAGCACCTCACACATCTGTTCGAGAAATTCTATCGCGTTCCGTCGGGCGATGTGCAACGACCACGCGGATATGGGCTTGGTCTGTACTACGCGCAGCAGGTAATCAAGGCGCACGGCGGCGACATCTTGGTAGAAAGCCGCATCGGCAAAGGCACTACGATAATTATAAAACTCCCTGAAAATGAGCAATAAAATCAAATTGTTACTCGCCGAAGACGAGCAGATGTTGGCCGAGATCCTTTGCGACACGTTGGGCGATCGAGATTTCGACGTCAAATTGGTCTATGATGGGGAGCAGGCCCTCAACGCTGTGCGGAATGGAGCGTTTGATGTGATTGTTACCGACGTGATGATGCCGCGAATGGACGGTTTTTCGCTCGCACGACGCCTGCGAAGTGAGGGCTGCTCGACTCCGATTCTATTTTTAACAGCTCGCTCGGCTACCGAGGATGTGGTGAAGGGGTTTGAGGTTGGCGGTAACGACTTTCTGCGAAAACCGTTTGCCATTGATGAATTGATCGTGCGCGTACGTGCTCTCGCAGGGCGATCAGGGCGCACAGAGCAAGTAGAAGAATCATTCCAAGTGGGTAAATATCAATTCAATACACAATCGGCAACACTCATAATCGACGGGCGCGTAACAACCCTCTCGGCACGCGAGGCGGCGGTACTTGTGCGTCTTTGTCGCCAGCAAGGCGCAGTTGTCGAGGCGGCGGGGATATTGCGCGAATTGTGGGGCGATGACAACTTCTTCAATCTGCGCAGTCTGAATGTCTATATCTCTCGTCTGCGTCGCCACTTGGCAGCTGATCCCGACATCGAGATTATCAGTGTGCGAGGAATCGGCTATCGCCTGATCGACAAGCGTAACTAATTGAAATGCGCACCTTTGACAACAAAAAAACGAGTTGCCCGTATCCACGAGTAACTCGTTAAATTTTGTAGCTCCACCGCGACTCGAACGCGAATTTAGGGTTTAGGAAACCCTCGTTCTATCCCTTGAACTATAGAGCCAAAAAACAACAGACGAGATGGCGTTTCAATCTCTGAATATGAAAACGCACCTCTCGTCTATCGTTGTCTATCGTCATCGAGTACGCTACTCCCCGACACAGATCGGGCCGATCACTCTATGATACTCTTCGATCACAGAACAGCCCTCCCATATTCAAGGCAGTTGCCACTCGAACTACTTCGAGAAGGTGCCTCCGTCGTAGGCCCACTTCAAATAGATCGATCCCCAAGTGAAACCGCCACCAAAGGCTGCCAAGATAAGGTTGTCGCCCTTCTTCAAGCGGCTCTCATAATCCCACAAGCAGAGTGGCAACGTACCATTGGTCGTATTGCCATATCGCTCGATATTGATCATACACTTATCGCGCTCCAAGCCCATTCGCTTTGCCGTCGCATCAATGATGCGAAGGTTGGCCTGATGGGGAACGAGGAAACGAATATCCTCTGCCTGCAAGTTGTGGCGATCCATCATCTCCACAGCTACATCGGCCATATTCGACACTGCGGCCTTAAATACAGCCTGACCCTCCTGCGTAATTGTATGCCAATTCTTCGCCAAGGTCTCTTGCGAGGCGGGGTTCAGTGAGCCACCAGCCTTCATATGGAGGTGCTTCTCGCCCGAACCGTCAGAGTGCAGAATGTGATCAATCACACCCAAGCCCTCCTCGTTAGGCTCCAACAACACCGCACCGGCACCATCGCCAAAGATAGGGCAGGTTGCGCGGTCGTTGTAATCGACAATCGACGACATCTTATCGGCGCCGACAACGATTACCTTCTTGCACGCACCCGACTCGATATATTTGCTTCCCGTTGCAAGGGCGAACATAAATCCGCTACAAGCGGCCGACATATCGAATGCAAAGGCATTCTTGCAGCCTGACTTATAGGCGATCATATTACCCGTCGAGGGGAAGAACATATCGGGCGTTACGGTTGCGCAGATCACTAAATCGATCTCATCGGGATTGGTTCCCGTCTTTTCCAACAACTCTTTAACGGCCATCGCGCCCATATAAGACGAGGCCTTGGTTGGATCTTTAAGGATATGGCGAGTCTTAATACCAATACGAGTCATTATCCACTCGTCAGAGGTATCAACCATACGGCTCAGCTCGTCATTATCCAAAATGTAGTCGGGCAGATATGCGCCGACTCCGGTAATAGCGGCAGTTATGTGCTTACTCATTCGTGATATTAAATACGTTTTTCAATTTATTTGCCAAATCGGCCTTAATAGTCTTCTCTGTTTGAAGTATCATATTCTTAATTGCCAACGGCGTAGAGCAACCGTGTCCTATGATTACCGGTGCATTGATACCCAGAACCGGAGTACCACCTACACTCTCATAGTTCATTCCATCGAGGAAACGATTCTCTACACCCATCTTTTTCATAATGTGGTAGAGGCTCTCGGCCTGCTTCAACAGTACGTTGCCCATAAAACCGTCGCAGACGATTACATCGGCCACCTTACCGGTGAAGAGCTGTGTGCCCTCAATGTTGCCTACAAAATTGAAAGTCCCGTTATTGTTGGCCATCAACTCGTGAGTAGCTTTGGCCTGTGCATTACCTTTCTCCCTCTCCTCGCCAATGTTAAGTAATGCTACGCGAGGATTTTCTATTCCCAATACGCTCTGTGCATAGATACTTCCCAAGATACCATACTGGTAGAGTACCTCCGGCTTGCAATCGACATTCAGACCTACATCGAGCAACAGACCCGAAGGACCCATTGCGGTAGGAATCAACGACGAAATGGTAGGACGAATTACGCCCTCGATCGGCTTTACTGCATACATCGAGCCAACCATCATTGCACCGGTGCTGCCGGCGCTTGCAAAACCGTCTATGAGGCCCTTGGCCAAATAGCCAAAACCAACAGTAATACTCGAATTAGGCTTTCGCGTGAATGCCTGTGCAGGGTGATCCGACATCTCAATAACTTCGGTCGTAGGAACGATATCGAAGGTCGATGTGGGACAGTTCTCGCGTTCGAGAATTGCCTCGATCTGGTCCTTCGCACCAAACAATACGATGCGACTATCTTCGCCGATAGCTGCTGCTGCCGCAATTGCGCCCATAACTGCTGCTTCGGGAGCGAAGTCGCCACCCATAGCATCAATACCTATTTTGTACATAACGTATCGATTTTTTCGGTTAGCAAAAAAAGCCCCGCACCTTATCGGGTGAGAGGCAAAGAATTAAACGTGCTCTACTCTTCAGCCTTCTTCTCGATGGCCAGCTTGCCGCGATAGAAACCGCACTCAGGGCATACTCGGTGATAGAGAGTAGCCGCGCCGCAGTTCGAGCATACAGCAACAGTAGGAGCAACCGCCTTGTAGTGGGTTCTTCTCTTGTCTCGTCTGGTTGACGATACTTTGTGTTTAGGATGTGCCATTTGTCTGTTATTTATTAAAGTTTAACTTTCTTGTTATCTTTCACTTAATCGCTATTTTCCATCTGCGCTTTCAGTGCGGCGAGCTTGGCCCACTGTTCGCGGTTGGCATCGTCGAGCTCTTCGTCGCGCTCGGCAGCCTCGGCCATCTGCTCAAACTCCTCCTCGCTGACCGTTGTGAAACGGGCCAACATATCGGGGTTGCAGTCGCCCTCGGCGTGAACGCGGCAGTAAGGAAGGCTGAGCAGGATGCTGTCGTAGATGTAGCGACCCAGCTCGACCTCGCCCTCGCTCGGATTGAGCCAAAGAACCTCGCCGTCGAATTCGATTTCGTCTTCCGAGAATTTTACGTGAATTTGGTCGTCAAATTCGATCGGCAAAATGCAGTCATCGAGGCAACGATCGCACTCAACCGTTACTTCACCTCGGATCTGAACATCAAGAGTCAGCATCGATGCAGCCTTGGTTACTTCGATCGTAACCTTCGCTTCACCGTGCTTCACCTCCTCACTCTCAAATGCCTGAAACAGAGCATCATCCACGTCGTACTCGACTTGATGAACGCCGATTTTCAGCCCTTTGAAAGGCAAAATATAGCGCTTCAAAATCTCCATTTTGACTGCAAATAGGCTACAAAGGTACACATTTACACTGAAATAGCAAAATTTTCGACATTTAGTTTGTAAATTTGTACCGATAAACCAATTTTAGTTATGACCGAAACTGCCTCATACACCATAACACTCACCACCGATTTTGCCGAGTGGGCGCGCTACAATCTCTTTATGATGTGCTCGTGCAAAAATGCCGACGGCGAGAATGTCGATTTCGCACATCTCATCTCAAAAGGCAATGCCGACGGCAACTCCATAGCACCCTCGGCCGATGCACGTCGAAAGTTGCAACTCACCACTGCTCCCTGCGACTCATTTGAGCTATATATATATATTGTAGCAAACACTCTTCCCACCTCGCGCATAATCGGGCAATGTCCCCCGTTCGAGGCGATGGTAACCATCACGGCTGACGGTCGCGAAATCTATGCCAAGCCCCACGCAGTCAATCAATGGGGCGGCGCAACGATCTACGTCGAGTTTCCGCGCAAGTAGGTTGCGCGGGGCAATTCAAAATATTCCTTTGGGGATTGTGAATTACTTCACTCCACACTCCTGCTCGAAGAAGCTCCACAGGTTGTCGTTGTAGGGCACCGCCGCAACAACGCGCAACGGCTCCTTGCGCACGGGGTGGATTAGCTCGATCACACGCGAATGCAACGAAATTCCGCCATCACGATTCGAGCGCGGAGCACCATATTTCAGGTCGCCACGAATCGGGCAACCGATCTTCGAGAGTTGAGTACGAATCTGATGATGACGACCAGTAAGTAGATCAACCTCAATAAGATGATAGTTGGTACTACCCGCCAGCGCACGGTACTTCAAACGTGCCAACTTGGCATCGCCACGCGGCGAATTGTAGGCGTGCGAGCGATTGTTTTTGCCATCGCGGCTGATGTAATGCACCAGCTCGCCCTCCTCCGGAACGGGCATCTTCTCGGTGATCGCCCAATAGGTTTTGCGCACCTCGCCACGGCGGATCATCTCGTTCAGGCGCACCAACGCCTTGCTCGTCTTGGCGAACAACACCGCACCACTCACAGGACGGTCGATACGGTGCACAACACCCAAAAAGACATCGCCCGGCTTGCGGTCGCGCTGCTTGATGAAGACCTTAATCTGATCCTCCAACGCGCTCTCGCCCGATGGGTCGGGTTGCACCAAATCGCCGCAATGTTTATTGACCACCAGCAGGTGGTTATCCTCGTAAATGATATCCTCTACTGCAAACATAACTCATTATAATTCAAATGTAAAGGGCAACAAATCCTTTGTCGAATCGACCGCCGTAGCCGTTCCCGCTCCACTCATAATGACGCGTATCGGGCGACCCTGACGCTTCTCGACATCTACCAAAACCTGACGGCAAATGCCACACGGATAGCACTCGCGCAGCGAGGGGTCGGAGGCGATTGCCAACTTCACAATGCGATCATCGGGCGAGAGTGCCTGATGATGAAACAGCAGATTTCGCTCGGCACAGATACCCGCAGGATAGACCTCGCTCTCCTGATTGCTGCCGATGACCACACGGCCACTTTCGAGCAGGGCCGCCGCCCCAACGTGGAAATTCGAGTAGGGAGCGTGAGCTGTCGAGCAAGCCAATTCGGCCTGTTCAACGAGTTGCTGTTCGTCCTCCGGCATCTCGGCCTTCGAGGCATAGCGATCAAATCGGAAAGTAAAATCAGTTCTCATAACTCGGTAAGTTTCAGGTTATTAAGCATTCGCAGCAGGCTGTTGTTGCTACCACTCGCTCTGCTGACGGACGTTCGGCGCACTCGTTTGGCGCTTTTAGCCAAATCAAAGATACAAATTTTTCTGCAAAACACCTATTATCATTATCAATTTTGCTTTTGAATTTTGAATTACAGCGAGTTTTCGGCAGTGGTTTCGGCAATGTCTTCGTCAGTGGTTTCGGCGAAATCTACACGCTCGCATCGCGCCCGCCTGCCCCAAAGCGAGCCCCAACCTCCTCAAAAAAATGCACCTCGGAAAAATTTTTCTCGCAAAATATTTGGTTTATTTTATAAACTACTTTATATTTGTGCTCGAAAAGAGCGTTCGCAAGTTCGGTGGCCACAACTTCGCACCTCGATTCAGAGCGTAATACAAATTAAATTTAAGGTACAATTATGAACGAAATGAAAAATTCTGCCCCTTCGACCAACGAGCCGAGCGACGAGCGTCGAAGTCTGGAAATCATCTCACAAATGATCGCCGACACCTCGCGAAAGATCGAACAGAACAGCAGCCTCTACTTTCTCGCGTGGGGATATACAACGGTGCTGGTCTCGATTTTCGAGTATTTTGTATGGGTTGCCGACCTGAATAAATCGTGGCTGTGGGCGTGGTGGTTGATCCCCGTAATCGGCGGCTGTGCTACCCTAATTCTCAACCGCCGCGAGCGAAAAGTGGGCGCACACCCCAAATCATATGTCGATCGCAGCGTGAGTGCCGTTTGGACCGTGCTGGGACTTTCGTGGTGGATCGCCTTCGTGGTATTCTTCGGCAATGCCAGTGCATTTTACTTCCTGATTGCCTACACGATGGGTATCGGAACGACCATCTCCGGAGCTATCTGCCGCCAACGTCTGCTGACCGTCTGCGGCGCGGTGTCGATACTGCTTTCGGTGGTATTTCCGCTGAAACGTTGGTTGATGGTCAATTATGCAATCACTGAACCTGCGGTAATTTACTCCGATATTCTTATCTTTGCAGCGATATTTGTGGTGATGATGATCGTGCCCGGGCACCTGTTCTTACACCGCGCAAAAAGATCGTAAGAGTATGTTTCGAGAACTTAATCCATTGTTACACTCCGAGTTACGCTTGGCCGTGATGTCGATACTGATCGGCGTCGAGAGTGCCGATTTTGTCTTTCTGCGCAAGCAGACGGGCGCGACGGCGGGCAACCTAAGTGTGCAGATCGACAAGTTGCAACGCGCGGGGTACATCGACATCGAGAAGACCTATCGCGGAAAGATGCCCTGCACGATCTGTCGAATGACCGACGCGGGGCGCGAGGCATTTGCCGAGTATGTCGAGGCGTTGAAATCGTATATCGGTTAAACTCACCCAACGACAATAGAAAACCGCACCTCCACACATAGAGGTGCGGTTTGTTTTTGCAGAGAACGCAACCTATTCGAGCACAAATTTCGCTTGTACGTTCGCCGTAAGTTTAATCTTGCGGAACTCTGGCTGCTCGACTGCACCACCTGCCATATCGGCAGCCGACTCCTCGACATAGGCCTTAACGTTTGCCATACGGAACACTGTGGGCTGGCTCGATTGGTAGTAATTGATATAGAACGCCTTACCAATAGTCTGATCGATTGCCGCAGCTAACGATTGAGCCGTCGCGCGGGCATTACGAACAGCCTCATCGCGCACCTCACCTCGCAATTGCTCAATATCGGTGCGGGTTGCCTTCTCGATTCCGATTGCCGTAATTCCAACCGACTGCAATGCCGCATAGACATCGCCCACGAGCGACGGCTCGGTCAGTTGCAGTTGGTAGCTCTTGGTCGTTACGGCCTGCGTGCGCTTCAAACGGCTGCTCGAAATATCATTTACGCGCAGTTGCTCCTTGGTATCAATACCCAACTGACGCAACGCAACGATCATATCCTGCTCCTGCTTTTCGACCGTAATGCGACCCTTCGACTCGCGTTCATTAATGGTGATCGTCAGATAGATAAGATTCGGTTCAACCTCACGCTCAGCCACGCCATTAACCTCGACAAAACTCGGAAAAGCTTGCGATTGCGGGTTCTGTGCCTGCACTCCAAGAGCCAGCAGCACAGCCGCCAAAAGAAGAATTACTCGTTTCATTTTATTTTCACGTTTTTGTAAGTTGTAACTTAACTATATAACTGCCCAAAGAGCAAATTTATTGCCTTTTGCGATGTCTTTTCTCGCGACCCGACATTTCGCGCTCAATCAACTCATCATCGACCACCGCGCGATACTCGACATCGTGTTGAAGAGAGGTAACACCACGATCGGTCTTGAAAAGAGGACTAAAACGCTTATATTCAGTCTTTTTGCCACGCTCGACCCACACGTAATCGGCAACCGAGAAAAAGAACAGATACTGCTCGCCATTGAAACTCCAAGGCCGACCGATCGGAGTATCGGGATAGACCGTCTGACCCACACGGACCAAAATCGAATTGGGGTCAAGCATTCGGTAAAAGGCATACGAGCCGTCGGCGTGTTCGACGGTAACGGTCGCTCGTTCAGTTGTGGTAATCAGCGACCGGTCCTGCTTATTGGCGGTGCGGTCGATCTTCACGACGACACCTTTTCGGGCGATATAGATCGTATCGGTCGCCTCGACATCAAAGACCGAGGAGGCAAGTTGGCGTTCCTCATTTTTCAAATAGCGATCATATATATCGACGACATTGCGCCTACGGGTCGATTTATGCGCGCTAACAGGCAGACGATAGACAAACGTGGTGTCGGGCTCGGCCTCCACATCGCCATAAAAAACGCTGTAAGTATAGTCGTAAATAATCTGTTTTTCAGGGTTGATCGGGCGCAAACGCACCAAATTTTCACTCCCGCCGGCCACGGTATAGATCCCGTCGCCACAGTTCGCGCAATTGTTTAACGATCTGAATTTCAGCACAACAGTACATTTGCCCGCCCTGGTCTTATCGGCCCAGATACGGACACTATTATCCTCCTCGCGCTCCGCCTTGACTTCGAGCGAGCCCTGCGCCACCGCGACAGCACAAAAAAGCAATGCGACGAGTGTGAATCTCCATTTCATAATCATTCGGCGTTGAATAAAACAACTCTGATATTTACAAAATTAAAACATTTTTTCGGGCTTTCAAAGGGGCATAAAGAAAAAACAAAATCATAGAAGGCGCGCCATTGGTCGCAAAGAAAAACCGCGCCCGTAGTGTTGGGCGCGGCTAATCACAAATCTTAAAATGCAGACAGCGAACTGCCGATTATGCTCGGTTGTCCTCGGCTAACCATTCGGCATACGAGGTGGCCGTTTCGTACAGACGCAGTGCCGTAAGTTCGACACCTTCGGGCAGCTCGGCCGAGATTCGCGCGGCGAAATCCGAGATCATATTCTCGCACGTAGGCTGATAATCGACCTCGACAACGCGGCCGAAACGATCATTCAACACACCGAGAATCTGCGAGTTACGATCCGAGCGGCGAATCACAAGCGAGTGATCCAGACGATCCACAACCAAGCGATTGACAATCGACTTCAACACTCCGAAATCGACCACCATACCGCACTTGGGCGAGCCCTCATCTGCACACGGGACACCGCGCACCGTAACGAACAGACGGTACGAATGGCCGTGAATCTCGCGGCACGCTCCATCGTAGCCATCGAGCGTGTGAGCCATCTCGAACGAGAACTGCTTTGTTACACGTACAATACTCATTGTCAATCGTTTTAGTCCTTCAAGCAATCAACATAGACCTGACGCTGGAACACCTCGTTCATCGAGATATAGGTCTGCGTGGTCGAAACACCCTGAATCTGCAAAACGCGATCGAAGATGGTATTCATCAGGTGCTCGTTGTCGATGCAGTAGAGTTTGATCAACAGATTATACTCACCTGTAACATAATGGCACTCAACGATTTCAGGAATCTGGCGCAACTGCGCAACCGTTGTATTGTTCTGCGTCGGGTCCTGCAAACGGATACCGATGAAGGCGCATACATCGAAGCCCAGCGAACGGGGATCGACCATTAAACGGCTGCCGAGAATCACACCCGACTCGTCGAGTTTTTTGATGCGCTGGTGGATTGCCGCACCCGAAATGCCGCACTCGCGAGCGATTTCGAGGAAGGGCATACGCGCATTTTTGATAAGAAATTTCAATATCTTGCGATCAATTGCGTCGATCGTTACTTTGCTCATAATCAATTTTTTAATATAAGTTTCTCACTCCAAACTCTCAATCTATTTCAACACGCCCAACTCACGGCCGATCTTAACAAATGCCTCAACACAACGATCCAACTGCTCGCGCGTATGGCCTGCCGAAACCTGCACACGGATACGTGCCTGACCCTTCGGAACAACCGGATAGTAGAAGCCCGTTACATAGATACCCTCATCGAGCAACTTCGCTGCAAAACGCTGCGACAGAGGAGCATCGTACAACATAACGGCACAGATAGCCGACTGCGTAGGCTTAATATCGAAGCCCGCCTCGATCATACGGCTGCGGAAGTGCTCGACATTGGCAACCAGGCGGTCGTGCAATTCGTCGCTCTCGGCCAGCATACGGAACACCTCCAAGCTCGCGCCAACAACTGCGGGCGGAATCGAGTTCGAGAACAGATAGGGACGCGAACGCTGACGCAGCAGCTCGATAATCTCGCGGCGACCCGTCGTGAAACCACCGATACCGCCACCAAACGCCTTGCCAAGCGTACCGGTGATAATATCCACCTTGCCGCGCAGATCGAACTTCTCGGTTACACCGCGACCCGTCGCACCGACAACGCCTGCCGAGTGGCACTCATCGACCATCACCAAAGCGTGGTACTGCTTCGCCAAACGACAAATCTCGTCGAGTGGTGCGGCATTGCCATCCATCGAGAATACACCATCGGTTACGATTATGCGGAAACGCTGTGCCTGCGCACGCTTCAAACAATCCTCCAACTGCTCCATATCGGCATTGGCGTAACGATAACGCACAGCCTTGCAAAGGCGTACTCCATCGATAATCGAGGCGTGGTTCAACGAGTCCGAAATAATTGCATCCTGCTCGGTGAAGAGTGGCTCGAAAACACCTCCGTTGGCATCGAAACAAGCAGCGTAGAGGATGGTATCCTCCGTGCCGAAGTAGTCGGCGATAGCCTTCTCCAGCTCCTTGTGTATA
Organism: uncultured Alistipes sp.; assembly: GCA_937899895.1. Taxonomy (GTDB): domain Bacteria; phylum Bacteroidota; class Bacteroidia; order Bacteroidales; family Rikenellaceae; genus Alistipes. The sequence continues at coordinate 15 of CALBQR010000021.1, read as the reverse complement.
GCCTGACAGCCACAG
>CALBQR010000020.1 GCA_937899895.1 uncultured Alistipes sp. | reverse complement strand
GCTCATCCTCGCATACGTAACCCAGGTCGTAGAGGAACATATTCCAGAAACGCGAATACATCAAGTGTCCCGTAGCGTGCTCGATACCGCCCACATAGAGATCGACATTGCGCCAATACTCATCTGCCTCGCGGCTCACCAGAGCCTCCGAATTATGGGGGTCCATATAGCGCAGATAGTAGGCCGAAGAGCCTGCAAAACCGGGCATTGTCGAGAGCTCAAACGGATCGCCTGCCTCGGTGCACCAGCCCTCGACACGTGCCAGAGGGGGCTCACCCTGCTCCGTAGGACCGAAGTCCTTGATGGGCGGCAGCTGCAACGGCAACTGATCAACGGGCAGCGTGTAAGCTACATCGTTCTTATAATAGACGGGGAACGGCTCGCCCCAATAACGCTGACGCGAGAAGATCGCATCACGTAGGCGATAGTTGATGCGCTTGCGACCGATGCCGCGCTTCTCAACCTCGTCGAACATCACCTCAATCGCCTCCTTCACGTCCATACCCGTAATGAAGCCCGAATTGATCATTGCGCCCGACTTGGCATCGTAGCTCTCCTTGCTGATATCGCCACCCTCAACCACAGGAACGATCTCCAAACCGAAGTGGCGGGCAAAAGCGTAGTCGCGCGAATCGTGCGCGGGAACGGCCATAATCGCACCCGTACCATAACCAGCCAAAACGTAGTCCGAAACGTAGATCGGAATCTCCTTGCCCGTGAAGGGGTTCACTGCATACGAACCCGTTGCAACGCCACTCACGCGCTTGGTCTCGGCGATACGCTCGCGCTCCGAACGCTTCTTGGTCTGGGCGATATACTCCTCGACTGCCGCACGATTTTCGTCGGTGGTCAGACGGTCAATCCACTGATGTTCAGGGGCAATAACCATAAACGTAACGCCGAAAACGGTATCGGGACGTGTGGTGAAGATCTCCAACTTCTCCTCCATACCCTTCACGTCGAAGAACATCTGCGCACCCGTACTGCGACCGATCCAATTTCGCTGAATCTCTTTGAGCGAGTCGCTCCACTCCAACTTATCCAGACCGTCCAGCATACGCTGTGCATAGGCCGTAACACGCAACAGCCACTGCTTCATACGCTTCTGCTCAACGGGGTGGCCGCCACGCTCCGACAGACCATCTTTAACCTCATCGTTGGCCAACACCGTACCTAATGCGGGACACCAATTGACCATCGTATCGGCACGGAACGCCAGACGATAGTTCTGCAACACCTGCTCGCGCTCCTTCTCGGTCATTGCAGCCCACTCCTCGGCGGTAAAATGCATATCGGCCGTGCAAGCAGCATCGACGCCCTCGGTGCCATTAGCAGCGAACTTGGCAATCAGCTCCTCGATGGGACGGGCACACTGCTCCACGTTGTCGTAGTAGTGCGAGAACATCTGCACAAATGCCCACTGGGTCCATTTGTAATACTCCGGATCGCAGGTGCGCACCTCGCGGCTCCAATCGAACGAGAAACCAATCTTGTCCAACTGCTCGCGGTAGCGGTTGATGTTCTGCGTGGTGGTAACGGCGGGATGCTGACCCGTCTGAATTGCATACTGCTCGGCAGGCAGACCGAAGGCGTCGTAGCCCATCGGGTGCAACACGTTGAAGCCGCACAGACGCTTGTAACGCGAATAGATATCCGACGCGATGTAACCCAGCGGGTGGCCTACGTGCAGACCCGCACCCGACGGATAGGGGAACATATCGAGAACATAGAATTTAGGACGCGAGGGATCAACCTCCACTTTGTAGGTGCCGCGCTCGCGCCACTCTTTTTGCCATTTGGCTTCGATGGCTCTAAAATCGTATTCCATAATTGTTGTATATTTTTTGTTGTTTTTATCCAATATGCTCAATATATCTTGCAAAAATAACTTTTTTTCGCAAATGATCGACCGATTTACCTATATATATTTAATTTTTTCGCACATAAGGGGTTGGCTGTTACGTTTTTTTACATAACTTTGCTCTACAAAACGGGGGATTAGCTCAGTTGGTTAGAGCGCTTGCATGGCATGCAAGAGGCCACGAGTTCGAATCTCGTATCCTCCACAAAGCAAAGACAGCAGCCCCATCGGGGGTTGCTGTTTTTGGTTTGAATGCGATGATTTGCACGATGTGGCCTCTTAACGCCTCCTTTTCCAAAGGAGGGTGGGAGGATTGTCAAAAAAGAAAAAACGTGGGCAACGGAACGTTTGCCCACGAGTTCGAATCTCGTATCCTCCACAAAGCAGAAACAGCAGCCCCATCAGGGGTTGCTGTTTCTGGTTTGGATACGATGATTTGCACGATGTGCTCCCTACCTCCGAGGGGGCAAGGGCAGAGAGAAGGTCGAAGGAGAGTTCTTCTCAAACAAAAAAGCCGCACTCGAAAGCGCGGCTATAAACTCTTTTTCGTCAATTATATCAGATTGCTGATCTCAAATCCGTACCACACGGCCGAGCCGATCAAAAGCAGCAGACCGAACACCACAAATGCGATCCACGGTTTGGGTGCGCGACGGGTTTCGCGGAAGATCTTGTAGAGCGAGCGGAGGATCTGGCAACCGCCCACGATACCCCAAATAGGCACCCACACGCCCCACATCTTGGCAAAGGCCAGAAAAGCCGACTTCGGTTCGGGCAGCACGTACCACATCACTGCCGTCGAAGCCAAGAGCAACAGTGTTACAATCAGCAGATTAAGCCAACCCTTCTTGTATCCCTCTTTAATCTTGTTCCAGTTCCACTCGTCGCCGTACTTGTGGGCCCAAGCAAAGAAGAGAACGGTTGCTACAATTAGCGAAATCGTCAAAAAAAGCACTACTGCAAAGTTCATAACCTTATCAAATTTTAAGGGATCAAATCTAAACTAACCGCGACAAAGATAGGCAAAAGGTGGCGGTAATGCAAATTTTTGTTTCAGATATTGAGGTTGATTGCGCCGAACACTCCAACTGCGCAGACTGACAGATATAATTGCTTTCAATTGCCAAACGAATCAAACGGGCAGAACAGGCTGAACGGGCCAAACTGCTAAAAAAACAAAAAAGGTTGACCTTCCGATCAACCTCTTGGTGCCCAGGACAGGAATCGAACCTGCACGCCTTTCGACACACGCACCTGAAACGTGCGCGTCTACCAGTTCCGCCACCTGGGCGTGAAACTTACAACTTTCGTTCAGTTTGCGGGTGCAAAGATAAAGAAAAAATTATGAAACCTCCAAATAATTTCTTATATTTGCTGAAAATTATTCAAAAAAACAGCTGGAACAATGCGTAAAACACTCTTTTCTTTTATTTTAACGACTCTGTTCGCAGTGTCGGCATCGGCACAGAGCCGCATCGTGGAACTGACGATGCATAGCGAAATTCTGAACGCCGACAAAACCTATTCGGTCTATCTGCCAGACGGTTACGACACCGCAACCGAACGCTTCCCCGTGCTCTATCTGCTGCACGGAGCATTCGGTCAGGACAACAATTGGCACAAAATGGGTAACCTCCAACCGCAGGCTGACGAGGCAATCAAGGAGGGTCGCGTACGCCCGATGATTGTGGTTATGCCCGACGCTCGCGGTACAGCTAAAAACCTCGCAGGCGACAATATGGGTTACTTCAATGTCGAGGGTTGGAACTACGAGGATTTCTTCTTCAAGGAGTTCATCCCCCACATCGACTCAACCTTCAAGACGTTGAGCGACAAGGAGAACCGCGCCATCGCAGGTCTGTCGATGGGTGGCGGCGGCTCGGTGGTCTATGGTCAGCACCATCCCGAAATGTTCGGTGCAGTCTATTCGGTCAGCGGTCTGCTCGACAACTTCCCGAAGAACAGCGTTTCGAAGTCGTATGCCGTTCCCTTCCTTTGGTCGGTTGTTCGCACCTCGCCCGTCGAGTTCCTGCAAACTGCAAAGCCCGCACAGATCGAGGCCCTGCGCACCGTACGTTGGTTTGTTGATTGCGGCGACACCGATTTTCTTATCCGCCCCAACCTCAACTTTTTCAGCGAGATGATGCGTGCAGGTGTGCCTCTGGAATTCCGCGTACGCGATGGCGCACACTCGTGGAGCTATTGGACTTCGGCCGTTCCGATGATCCTCGAACACTCGTTCCCCGTGAAGAAGTAGTCGATTGACGCACTATCATACAAAAATCCCCGACGGCAATGCGGTCGGGGATTTTTAATGCACTATTCACTCGCACCTTACTCCTCGCGGCGGATAATCTTCGCACCGAGGGCGTTCAGACGGCCGTCGATATCCTTATATCCGCGGTCGATCTGCTCGATGTTCTGGATAATACTGCGACCGTCGGCATTGAGTGCCGCAATCAGCAGCGCAACTCCCGCACGAATATCGGGCGACGACATACGTGTCGGGCGCAGGCGATGGTCGTGGTCAAGACCGATAACCGTCGCGCGGTGGGGGTCGCAGAGGATAATCTTCGCGCCCATATCGATCAGTTTATCGACGAAGAACAGACGCGACTCGAACATCTTCTGATGAATCAGCACCTCGCCGCGAGCCTGCGTCGCCACAACCAAAAATACCGACAACAGGTCGGGAGTCAAACCTGGCCACGGGGCATCGGCGATGGTCATAATCGAGCCATCGATAAAGTTCTCAATGCTGTAATGCTCCTGCTTAGGGATATAGAGATCATCGCCGCGCTGCTCCATTGCGATACCCATACGGGCAAACTGCGCGGGGATAATGCCGAGATTCTCGTACGAAACATTTTTGATCGTGATCTCCGATTTGGTCATAGCCGCCAAACCGATAAAGCTACCCACCTCGATCATATCGGGCAACATCGTGTGCTCCGTACCGCCCAGCTGATCAACGCCCTCGATCACAAGCAGATTCGAGGCGATACCCGAAATCTTCGCGCCCATACGGTTGAGCATCTTGCAGAGCTGTTGCAGATAGGGCTCGCACGCCGCATTGTATATTGTCGTCTTGCCCTTTGCCAGCACCGCCGCCATAACGATATTGGCCGTACCCGTTACCGAGGCCTCATCGAGCAGCATATAGCAACCTTGCAGATTCTTTCCCTCAACGGCAAAGAACTCCTCGCCCGCATCGAAATTGAACTTCGCACCGAGCTTCTGGAAGCCGATAAAGTGGGTATCGAGGCGGCGGCGACCGATCTTATCGCCACCCGGTTTGGGGATGTAACCGACACCGAAACGGGCCAACAGCGGACCGATAAGCATCACCGATCCACGCAGGCGTGCCGCGCGACGGCGATAATCCTCCGATTTGAGATATTCGAGGTCGATATCCTTCGCCTGGAACGAGTAGGTATCCTCCGAAAGTTGTTCGACCTTCGAGCCCATACACTTCAACAATTCGATGAGCTGCTGCACATCGAGGATCTGCGGGACATTATGTACGATGACCTTCTCTTCGGTCAGCAGCGTAGCGCAAAGAATTTGTAGTGCCTCATTTTTAGCACCTTGCGGGGTGATTTCGCCCGATAACGTGCGACCACCGTGAACTTCAAAAACAGCCATAAACGGGAGTTATTACAATTATTTTGTCAAATATACGAAATATTCTCGTAACCGCCAACCCCCACCGCCCGAAAAAACAAAAAGCAGGGCGATACGACAGATCTAAAAAAACACCCTCGCCAGCAACACTGACGAGGGTGGATATTTTCAAGAGGTCTAATAGAGATATCTATCGCTTGATCTCCTCGAAACCGCGACCATAGACTCCCGTTACACTCGCATTCGAGATAAAGGCATCGGGATCGACACGCTTAATGGTGCGGAGAATCGTGCTCGTCTCGTTCTTACGGCAGAGAACCATAACCACCTTGGTCGGCTCTTTGGTGAACCAGCCCGTGCCATCCATCACCGTACAACCGCGATGCAGATCATTAACAATTGCATCGGCAATAGCGTCGTGATGCTTCGACATAATCATCAATTGCGACGACTTCTTATCTCCTGCAAGCACCGCATCAGCCGTATAACCGCACGCTGCAACAACAACATAACCGAAGATAACCATCTGAATATCGCGCGTTACCAGCAGCGACGAACCGATAATGATAAAGTCCGTAATAAACAGAATTCGGCCATAGCTGATCGTGCGGTACTTATTGACGATCAACGCAACGATATCCGTTCCGCCCGACGTTCCGCCCTGCAACAGACAGAGCGACACACCGATACCCGACATAATACCGCCCAAAATCGACGACAACAGACGCTCATTGCCCAACTGCATAATATCGGCGGGCAGATATGTTTGCAGAATATTCATAGCAAACGAGAGCATAATGATCGAGAAGATGGTCTTGGTGCTGAACTTCCAGCCGACGATGAACGAAGCAACAATAATCAGCACTGCATTGATCAGACCTACCATTGTACCCAGCTCGACATTACCGCCCGATGCGTAGTAGATCATCATTGCAAGACCGCTTGCGCCACCACCCGTACAACGCGCCGGAAGGATAATGCTCGACCACGCGAAGGCGTAGATCCACATACCGAGCGTCATTATGCCGTACTCTTTGAGTCCGCGCAAAATCTTCTGTGAGGTCGTTTCTGTCATAGTTTTATAGTTGAATTTTGGGGTTTTAATCTCTTCTAAAAGACAAAAATATTAAAAATTCCAATTCGATGTACCGTGTTCGGTGGTTTTTTTACATTTTTTGCGTCGCAGGCGGTTGGTAGCGATCACCTTGGCGAGCATCGAGTGCTTCAAGTCGGGCAACGAGCATCGCCAGCAGCTGCTCGTTGCGCACCAGGCCCCAACCCTCGGTGTGGTGGTAACGTGGGGGTGCCTCACCCGCAAATCGTTCCACAACCAGATCGGGTCGCAGACGTCGCAAAATCTCAACAAACAGGTCGATATACTCCTCTATCGACCACGTGCGGAAGCATTCGGGCGCACGGTCGTATTCGTCAGCCATTGCTGTCCCACGGAAGAGTTGCAACTGGTGGAATTTCACGGTCGTGAGTGGCAACGAATTAATCCTATCGCATTGGTCTATAAGCATTTGATCGCTCTCTTCGGGCAGGCCGAGGATAAAGTGCGCGCCACAGTGCAGACCTCGCTCGGCAGTCATCTCCACCGCGCGGCGGGCACACGCAAAGTCGTGGCCACGGTTGATCCGGGCGAGCGTTGCGTCGTAGCACGACTCGATTCCGTACTCGACCGCAACATATTTCTCGCGAGCCAATTCGGCCAGCAGATCGAGCTTCTGCTGATCGACACAATCGGGGCGCGTGCCGACGATTATGCCCTTCACCTGCGGGTGCGCGAGAGCCTCGGAGTAGAGTTCGCGCAGGCGTTCGACGGGAGCGTAAGTATTTGAGTATGATTGAAAATAGGCCAAGTAGCCCTCGGCCGTGCGGTAGCGTCGTGTATGAAATTCGATACCCTCGTCGATCTGCTGCGTTATGCTCTTCGCGGGGTCGCAATATGACGGTGTGAAGGCCTCGTTGATGCAGAATGTGCAACCACCCGTCGAGATCCGCCCATCACGATTCGGGCAACCCAATGCCGCATTGATCGAGAGCTTCTGCACCCGACCGCCCATCAACTCGCGGAAATAGGCCGCGTAACTATTGAAACGACGAGAGGAATTCACTATCTCACTCTGATTATTCTGCCCTTACGCCTTTCGCAGAGCCTCGATGAAACCTCCAAACTGCGCCCAAAGGTGTTCGGTCTGCAACCACAACTCGCGCGCCAAAGCCGCTACCGAGGGTCGTTCGCCCGCGATGTTGGCGAGATAGTTCTCGTCAATGGGGTGCTCGTCGGCGATAAACTCGTCGAAATATGCCCCGAAACGCTTGCGGAAGTTGCGCACCTCGCCCGCAGGCAATGCGCCCGTGCGACGGTATTCGCTCCACAGTGTGAGAAGCTCCTTATCAGGATATTTGTCGCTGATGTCATTGGCGATATCGTCGTACGAATCGTACTCCTCCATTGCCAAGTAGGTGTATGCCAGGCGGATCGTAGCTTCGAGATGATCCTCCGGATCGAGTTCGAGCAACATTTCGAGCATCGCCGCCGACATCTCCCAATCGCTGATCAGGAAGTGGTCGATCGCCGAGCAGTAGATCACCTCCAACGCCGCTTGCGAGTTGTCGTCCTCCCACTCGAAGATCACCTCGCCCGTGTCGGGAATCAGCTCTTCGAGGCGTTGCACGGCGTGATAGCGGGTGTTGCAGGCGGCCTCGATGTCGCCCTGCTGCTCCTCGCGGCGCGAGCGTGCGAGAATCTCGACAAAATCCCAATTGCGATCCGCAGGATCGGCTACCAAACGAAAGGTCTGGTCGGCAGTCGGTCTAAGCTGTGGGCGTATCATTGCGTCGTTTCCAGATTATGAATGCGATTAAAACTGCGAGGGTAATCACGCCTCCAAGCACGTAGCTCAACGTATGGCCGAGGTGGAACATCTCCTTTCCGAGGAAGAGATAAGTACCACACACAAAGGTCATCACAACGGCGGGTAGCATCGAAACCCAATAGTTCTTCTTGCGCTGAACCAGATAGACCGTAACAGCCCAAAGCGTAAAGACAGCTAACGTCTGGTTGAACCACGCGAAGTAGCGCCACACCACGTCGAAATCGACCAGCGTGATGATGAAGCCGACGATGAACAGCGGGATCGAGATGTAAAGTCGTTTCAGCAGGCTCTTCTGCTCGATGTGGAGGAAGTCGGCTACGATCAGTCGTGCGCTGCGGAACGCCGTGTCGCCACTCGTAATCGGCGCAGCAATCACGCCCAACACCGCCAGGATACCACCCACACGACCCAGCGTCGTATCGGCAATCAGCTTAACTGCCCACGAAGCGTTATTGCCGTGCTCGGCCAACGCCACACCCAACGCCTCGACGCCACCGAAGAATGCCATTGCAATCGCAGCCCACACAAGCGCAATCAGGCTCTCCGAGATCATCGCACCGAAGAATACGGGGCGGCACTGCTTCTGATCGGTCAGGCAGCGTGCCATCAGCGGCGACTGCGTAGCGTGGAAACCCGAAATCGCACCGCACGCAATCGTAATAAAGAGCGTCGGCACGATGGGGAAGTCGGCCGCGTCGGCTTTGAAGTTACGCAGCGAGGTCAGTTCGGGAATCGTGTAGTCGCCCACGAGCAACACGCCCAGCAGTCCGACCGCCATAAAGATCAACGCCGCGCCGAACAACGGATAGACGCGTCCGATGATCTTATCGACGGGCAACAGCGTCGCCAAAATATAGTAAATCAAGATGATAGCAGTCCACCACTGCACCGAAATCGACGGAGTCATCCCTGCCAGCAGACCCGCCGGGCCGAGCAGAAAGACCGCGCCCACCAGCACCATCAGGCAGACGGTGAACACGCGCATCACCTGCTTGACGCCCGTGCCGAGGTACTTGCCGATGATTTCGGGCAGGCTCTGACCGTCGTTTTCGAGCGAGATCCAACCGCCCAAAAAGTCGTGCATCGCACCAAACAGAATACCGCCCGCCGTGATCCAGATGAATGCTACGGGACCGTACAGCGCACCGAGCACGGCACCGAAAATGGGGCCCAAGCCAGCGATGTTAAGCAGCTGAATGAGGAACGTTTTCCACTTCGGCAGGGGCATATAATCGACGCCGTCGAAGCGAGTTTGCGAGGGAACGGGTTTGCCGGCCTCAGCGCCGACCAGACGTTCGAGATAGCAACCATAGACGAAGTAGGCAGCCACCAACAGAACGAAACAGACGATAAAAGTAATCATAATCGGGGTTAGTTAATTTTACGCGAATATACGAAGAAAATCGGAGATTGTTCACTCTTTTGCGTCAGAATCGCCCCGAAACGTTGTAATTGTGATTCGATTTTCGTAATTTTACAACCCGATGTTGCGAATTAACGGTTGATTCGGCAATGAGAATAATATCATATATCACATAATCTGAAATGGGGTAAGTTTTTTTGACGCTGTAACAAATCCTACGAAAGGACTAAATTAAGCGAATCTCAATACAAAAAGGCTTTGGCAGAAATCCAAAAGAAAGGCAATAACGGATTAAATAAAAAATAATAAGAAATGAAGATTTTTTTTAGGGTATTATCAATATTAGCGTTTTCAGTAACTTGCTTATTGACTTCGTGTAGCGATTATAGGGGATATAAAGAGGCTCATACTATTTCAAGATATCTTGATAATAATACTAACTATGAGTTTGTCGACACTTGCTACATTGATATGTCTAAAATTCTGGGGGTAAAGTATGATATATTATATTTCTTTTCAGGCATAACACCGCCCGAAATAATAGCAGAAAAGATACATCTTCCGTATAATAATAGTTGGTTGGGAGATGACCAATATAGGTTAATCTTAGTGCGTGGCGATGAGGTTGTATATGATGTAGATATGTGTCGCAAGCATTGCAATTGGCACCTACCTGAAAGAGAAGCAATCTCGGAACATATATTTATGGTTGTTAAGCCATACGATAGATATGAACTCGTGCCAAAGAAACAGTAAATATCTCACCTGAACGTAGTTGAAAGTAAAACGACTATCCCGACGAAAGAGCGTCCCGACTTACTGATATTCTTTACACAAATCGATAGTACGTGGATTGCCACCGAAGTCATTGAGTATAATTCCACAAAGGTACTTTTTGATTAATTCGCCAATATGTGCCGACGTGGGAAATTTCATCGACTCGTTTAAGAGTAAAATATGAAGAGCAAGAAGATAAAATTAAGCAAAATAATACACTATCTATTGATAACGATATGTTTAGCAAGCATATTACTAGATGTGCGTGAAATAGTATCTGCAGCAATAGATACTGAATCATATCATTTTGGACATGAAATGTTTTGGTATTATAAGAGCCTTGGCGTGTATGTCTTTTGGTGTGTACTAAATATTTTATATTTTCTGTTTGCTATTTTTGTGTCATTCTTGGCAAGAGAGTGGAAACGTGCTGTCATACTATTTTTGTTCCTATTATCATATGCTATTATAACTTTTATTGAGATTTATGCTTAATTTTGCAACTCAACAACCCGCGCGATCCGTATCGTAGATATTAGCGCGAGCATTTTACTTTCAAACGGGAAACCATTCATAATATGAGATATACTATTAACTTAACTTGCCGTGTGAAATTCGGGATAATGATGGGAATATGACAGAAGATGAAATTATTAACATTCTGCATTCGGGCGATTTGTCCGAATTGTGGAAAAACGGAGTTGACCTAAACTTTCGCATTGTGTCGAGTGATAATGACACATTATTGCTATATGCAATTGGCGAGGTTGAGGACAACGATTGTTGCCTTGAACTGATTGAACGCGGAGCCGATTGTTCAGCGCGCAATGATTGTGGCGAAAACCTATTGATAAGCGCGATCTTCTCTCAGTCATTGGAGCGAGTTAAGAAAGTTCTATCAATAGCTCCCGATCAGATAGATCAAACAGACAATTATGGAACAACGGCTCTATTCTGGAGTATAATATTGAAGCAATTCGACATTGCAGAATATCTGATAGAGGCGGGTGCTGATGTAATGATAGCCGACAATGAAAACAGCGCGCCTTTACACGTAGCAAGTTTTGTTGGAGATTTGGATTTGGTTAAAAGGCTGATCACAGCAGGTGCTGATCCGAATCGGTCCACCTCAAAAGGGAATATCCCTTTGGCGATAGCCATCCAACAAAACCACAAGGAGGTTGCAGAGTACCTGTTCCCAATTTGGGTTGAAGATCCCACATAGTTGGTGTTGATTATTAGCTAATTATTTCGTGTTTTTGCGAAAAGAAATCCGCGCGATCCGTATCGTAGATGTTAGAATGAGCATTTTACTTTCAATCGGTAAGCCTTTCATAATATGATATAATACATTACTAAAATAACCAAAGTAATATGAAAAAATTGACAGTGCACCGAGAGTTAGAATTCTCTTATGCTTCGTGTTATACTAAAAATGGCACACCGATAGCTAATTCCCCTACGTCAATTGTGTTTACTAAACCCTTACGTGATAAGGTGTACGAAATAGCTACATTAGTCGAGGAGTACATCGAGAAGAATGGCTATGATTTTGAGAAAGTTAGAGATTATACATATTCATTATGGCCTGATGAATTAGAGGGTAATGTACTTGATAACCGAAAGACAATCCTCGATTTTATGCAGATGGGTGCTGATAGTTATTCTGGCGCGAAAGCTGTTGTGCGAAAGCGCATTAAAGATATTTTCGATCAGTTCCCGCCAACAAGACAAGAGTATTGTTTCAAGAAGATCACAATCTACAGAAAAGGAGAAAAACTCGATGACGAATTTTATCTGCTGATATCACCTATGATCGTTTGGACGGAGAGAGTATATGAGAAGAGCCTATTTTACAATTACGACGAGAGTTGTATGATAAGGTTCGATAGTTATGAAGAGTGGGCCAATTCAAACAAGATTGATTATCATCCAGTGCAGATTACGCTACCAGCAAAATATCGTGATTTGCAGGTAATACACTTGTGTCGCAGCATCTTTGTTTCTGATGACCTTAAAAAAAAGCTTTTGGGTGAAGTGTGTTACACATACGAAAGAGAGAGAGCAACCGGCTATGAATTTGGTTATAGGCTGCTATTTGACGAGTAACCGTATTAAACCACTCAATTTACTATGAAATTCAATATAGGAATATATTAAATCGAAAATAGTATGAGATATTTATTATTACTTATCACATTTGTATTTGTGGAAGCATCCGCGCAAAATAATCAAAGTTTCGCGTTTACAGTTCACCCTAAAGGCAATCCTGTCAAATGTTACGACAATATGAATTTGAAAGAAGTGCGATATGCCATATATCCACTAAAAGAAGAGGGTGATGTTGGCACCATTGTACAATTACGATATGCTAATGAAAACTATATCGCTATTGTGGTTAATGATGAGATCACTTATGTAGAAAAGGGAAGTGTGGCTGTTAATACACGTAACTATGATGGGAGAACTCTACATTTGTATAGTAAAGCCGACTATAATTCTGAAGTTGTATATAAAACGACACAAGAGCATACCGTAACTATATACGATATCTGCAACGGTTGGTTATATGTATGTTTAGATAATAAACATAGAGAAAAAGTATATGGTTGGATAGCGCCAGATATGCAATGCCCAAACCCTTTTACTCCGTGTCCTTAAAATCAAATGTATGGATATATCTAACAGTTTTAGATAGACTCATCTAAACGTTTTACAACAATTGGCCCAAATGCCCCGTATCGTAGATGCTAGCATGAGCATTTTGCTTTCAAACAGCAGACCTTTCATAATATGAGATATATTATAGATTTTATCATTTTCTTAACTTGCCGAGCGAAATTCGGGATAATGACGGGAATATGATCAGCAGATATACATATTCGGCCGATAGTGTTAAGAGAGCTGTTGTCGATTCAAACGGCAACGGAAAGTATTATGTCGGTCCGTTTGTATATAATGTGGAAGATGGCGAGATCGCATCTCTCGAAAGCGTTGCGTCGGCAGGTGGTCGTACCTACAAAACCGATTCGGGCTATGAGGTGCGCTACTTTATCACCGACCATTTGGGTAGCGTTCGTGCGGTCGTTAATGCCGACGGCGAGGTCGTAGAGCAGACAAAATTTGCGATAAAATGATATAATTTGGTTTGAAAGTTGGAATATTCGAAAAATTTTTCGGATATTTGCACCGCAAAAGGATCAAGACCTTTGAAGTGATGCCGCAATAGCTCAGTTGGTAGAGCGTTTCACTCGTAATGAAGAGGTCACGAGTTCAAGTCTCGTTTGCGGCTCAACAATACACCCCGAAACAGCGATTGTTTCGGGGTGTGTTGCTTTTAGGAGTTTCCCTTATTTAGTTATTCACGCGATAAGCGCGTTGCACTCCGCGGATACGCAAAATGCTGTGGATCAGCATATCAACCACATTCGTACTCGGCACCTCGACATTGATCATACCCGACAGCGTACCGCCACTCGACGAGAGATTCATCGAACGAATATTGAGTTTCAGATCGCGATTTACAACCTCCGTAATACGATTGACCATACCCGTCGTGTCGTCGGCCACGATCTTAATCGACGCGCGGAACGCTCCGCCCTGCACCTGCTCGCGCCAACGTGCCTCCATAATGCGGTAGGGATAATTCTCGCGCAGGCGAGCCGCATTGGGGCAATCGTGGCGGTGGATCGTGATGCCCGAATTGATCGTTACAAAGCCGAAAATATCGTCGCCCATAATCGGGTTGCAACACTTTGCCAACTTATAGTCGATCTTATTGATCCGATCGTCAATGACCAACGCATCGCCCGACAGAGAGGTGTTGTAGATCTTCGGCGCATCGAGCTTGGCGGCATCAAGCGCAGCAGCCGTCGAGCGACGCTGCTCATCGACCTCGCCGTTGAGATGACGCGAGATGATCTCCTTGATCTGTGCGAAATCGATTTTCTCATTCAGAATACGGTTGTAAAGTTCCGTTCCCGTACGGATTTTCAACGCCTTACAGAGATATACCACCGCGTCATCGATAGCGATATTCATCTTCCAATTTTTCAGTTTGCGCTCCAACTCCTCACGCCCCAAACGCGCCTGTCGAGCCTGCTCCTCGCGCAGGAATTGGCGGATTTTGTTACGCGCTTTGGTCGTGGTAACCACATTCAGCCAATCCGATTTCGGGGTCTGATTCTTCTGCGTCATAATCTCGACGATGTCGCCATTTTTCAGCACCTCGCGGATCGACACGTTGCGGTGGTTGATCTTCGCACCCGAACAGGTACAGCCCACGTTCGAGTGGATATCGAAGGCGAAATCGAGCACCGTCGCCCCTTCGGGCAGCTTGCGCAGGTCGCCCTTCGGCGTGAAGACAAAGATCTCGCCCGAAGCGGGTTTGGCATCGAAACGCTGCACCAACGAGTGGGTCGTGGTCTCCATCAACTCGCGCAGACGACCTAACCACTGCTCGCTGGTCTGTGCGCCCTGATTGACACCCTTATAACGCCAATGGGCAGCAATACCGCGCTCGGCAACCTCGTCCATACGTTGCGAACGGATCTGCACCTCGACCCAGCGGCCCTCTTTGGTTACAACGGTCGTATGTAGCGACTCGTAACCATTTGATTTCGGGATAGATATCCAATCACGCATACGATCGGGATTGGGTGTATAGAAGTCCGTTACGATCGAATAGATATTCCAGCAGAGCGTCTTTTCAATCTCGCGCGGACAATCGACGATGATGCGCAGCGCGAAGATATCGAAGACCTCCTCGAAGGGGATGTGGCTCTTGCGCATCTTGGTCCAGATCGAGAAAATCGACTTGGTGCGACTCTTGATATGGTACTCGTAGCCCATCTTGTCGAGCTTCGGAATTACCGGCTCCAAGAAGCGGGCAATCAACTGCTGACGCTCCTGCGAGGTCTCCTCCAATTTCGACAGAATATGCTGATAGTCATCGGGTTCGAGGTAGCTCAACGAGATATCTTCCAACTCGCTCTTAATGGCGTAAAGACCCAATTTGTGAGCAATCGGGGCATAGATATTGAGGCTCTCCCAGCTCTTTTTATGGTGTTTCGCAGCAGGGAAGATCGCCAGCGAGCGCATCACTTCGAGGCGGTCAGCCAGCTTAATCAAAATCACACGCGGGTCGGTCGAATACGATACAATCAGGTCGCGGAAATTCTCGGCCTGCTCCTTGGCCACCTTCGTTTTAACGTCCGAAATATTTGCCAATGCGCGGGTGATATCGGCAACATAGTCGCCAAATTTCGCGCGGATGTCGCCCGTTACGCGCTCCAAATCCTCCGCACCGCGCTTCGCCGCCAAGCGCACAACATCGTGCAACAGTGTTGCAACGGTCGAATTGCGACCCAGACCGATCTCCGAAATGACGATCTCGGCCGTACGTACCGCGTGGTCCAACATCGGCGAGCCATCATAGCGACGCTCCTCGGCAAGTGCCTCATCGGCATATTTAAGAGCCTCATCGACAAGCTGTTGTGTCGTAGGCGAAAAGTTCGTTCGTACAAGTTCGAGCAGTCGCACATAGCGTTGCTCCAAAGCCGAAGTCTCCATAGTTCAAAGTACTTTAACCCAATCTTGGTCGCAAGATACGAAATTATTCACTATTGAAGTTGTGATTTGAAAATAATTTTTTCGTGATTTGACAAAACCGCCATTTCCGGCTCGATTTGCCCCTAAATCGCCGACGAAATTACATCGTAATAGCGTTTGGTTACGGGCACCTCGCACGGCGTTACGGTATCGAGCTCGGCGAAAATCGTTCCTTCGCGATTCTTGCGCAACACCTTCACGTGGCGCGGATTGATGTAATAGGAGCGATGACAGCGCAGCAGATTATGCGCTCCGCACAGCTCCTCGATCGACTTCATCGAGGCGCGGACCAGGTAGTTACGCATCTTCTCGCCCTCCTGATAATAGATATTTATATAGTTCTCCTCGGCGGCGATATAGAGCACCGAGGCGGTTGCCACGACAAGTTTCAAATTACGGCGTTCGTCATAGAAACGCATCTTCGCCGACTCACTCTCGTCGATCTGCTGTCGCTCCTTATTGGCGAGGAAAAGTGCCAGAGTAACAATCACATAGGGGAATATCAGCACAGGCAAAACCCATTTGCAGGCACGTGAAACGACCAAGAAATAGGGATCGACCGCGCGCTCCATCAGCCACGCATACAGCGCGACAAAGAAGACCGCCACGACCATCTCGAAGATAGACCAGAAGAAGTAGGTCAGCGTATCAATTCGATGGCGCAACGCATAAAAGAGTCCGCGCACAAGGATCATCGAGCCGAAGATAATGCACGAGATCAGCGTAAGGTTGATCTCGAACGAGAATCGGCCAAGCGACAGAGCCTGCTCGACGTTAAACGGACGATAAATCAGCATAAATGCGAAAAACGACAACGGCATCGCAAAAATATGGATCGCCTGGGTGCGTTTTCTGCGGAAATTGGTCGGTAATGCAGTCATTTTTAGTCCCGATTTTGTGTGTGATGAAAGTGCAAATATAGTGATTTTGTCCCAATATAGCGATTTTAGTAACTAAAAATAGCAAAATATCACAAATTTTGCTCACAAGTCCCGACAATTTGCCAAGGCGCGATCGTGGTGTTAGTTTTGCAGTGTTCAAAGATTTGAAAACGGTGCAAACAATGAAACGTATTACAGCATTTGGAGATTCGATAATGGGTGGCATTGTTCTTGATAGAATCGACGAACAGGCTTCACCTCGATATAGCATATTACAAGATAGTTTCTCGAATCGTTGTCAATCAACACTCGACATCGAGATCAAAAATCACGGTCGCTTCGGCAATACAACCTGTCGCGGACTGCGCGAATTGGAGCGTTGGCAGGAGCACGTAACCACGTCGGAGTTCGTTGTATTGGAGTTTGGCGGTAACGATTGCGACCACTCGTGGCGACAGATTGCCGACGACCCCGATGGCGAACACCACCCGATCACCTCGCTTGAACGCTTCGAGGAGCAGTATCGACAGATGATTGCGAAGGTGTGCGAACTCGGCTCAAAGCCCGTTTTGCTGTCGCTGCCGCCGATTATCGCCGATCGCTATTTCGATATGTTCACGCGCTCGATGGACACGGCACGACGCTCGAATGTATTGCGCTGGCTCGATGGATGTGTCGAGAATATCACGCAGTGGCACGAGATGTACAACCTGCGTCTGTTCAAACTCTCGGCGTCGCTCAATGTCCCGATTATCGACATCACGACACCGTTTCTGTTCGAGCGCAACTATCGCGAGATGTTTTGCTCCGATGGTATTCACCCCAACGCGCAAGGGCATCGACTGATTGCCGATGCGATTTGCAACGTAGCGGGCAAGTACCTATAAATGAGCTATTAAAAGGTACATCGACCTAAAAACGAAATAAATCCGTTCCCGACAAGTCGGTCTTTGACCGCTTCTCTCCCTCCACTTGTCGGGGCGGATTTTTCATTTGCAATACACTCCCAAAAGTGGCTGCACAGCACAATGCAGCCACCCGAAAAGCTCCCTCTAACAAAAAAACCGCGCCCCGAAGAGCGCGGTTTTGCTATACTCGTAGGATTATGGATTAATCCTCGTCGGTATCGGTGTAAGCCTTCAACAGCTTGTCCTGAACATCAGCGGGAACCTGCTCGTACGAAGCGAACTTCATCGTGTACGATGCACGGCCGTTGGTCAGCGACGACAGCGTGGTCGAATAGCGATACAGCTCTGCCAGAGGCACGCGAGCATTCAGACGATCCAGACCGTGCTCCGACGACATACCCTCGATCAGTGCGCGGCGGTTCTGCAAGTCGCTCATTACATCACCCATACGGTCGCTCGGTACCAATACCTCAACGCTGTAAATAGGCTCCATAATCTTCGGGCCTGCGTTGCGGAATGCCTCCTTGAAGGCGTTACGTGCTGCCAACTTGAACGAAATTTCATTCGAGTCAACCGGGTGCATCTTACCGTCGTAGATCACAACGCGGATATCGCGTGCATACGAACCGGTCAGCGGGCCCTCGGTCATCTTCTCGTTGATACCCTTCAAGATAGCGGGCATAAAGCGTGCGTCGATTGCACCACCAACGATCGAGTTGTAGTACTGCAACTTGCCGCCCCATTCAAGCTCGTACTCCTCCTTGCCCTTAACATTGACGGTGATCTCCTTGCCTGCAACCTTATACTTGGTAGGTTCGGGCATACCCTCGTAGTAGGGCTCGATAACCATATGAACCTCACCGAACTGACCTGCGCCACCCGACTGCTTCTTATGGCGGTAGTCTGCCTGTGCAACCTTGGTGATGGTCTCGCGGTAAGGAATACGCGGTGCCATATATTCGATCTCCATCTTGTTCTCGGTCGAGAGGCGATACTTCAAAATATTGAGGTGGTGCTCACCCTGACCCTGAATAATGGTCTGCTTCAACTCCTTCGAGTACTCAACCAGAATGGTCGGATCCTCATACTTTGCCTTATTGAGCAACTCGCCCAGCTTCTCATCGTCGCCCTGCTTTGCAGCCTTAACTGCTGCGCGGTAGCGAGGCTCAGGGAATACGATCGGCTCGATCTCGACGGGAGTCGAGGGTGCCGACAGAGTATCGTTAGTGCGGGTAGCCTTCAACTTAACGGTGCAACCGATATCGCCTGCTGCCAACTCCGAAACCTTGATACGGTTCTTACCTGCAACGGCAAACAGCTGCGAGATCTTCTCCTTATTACCTGTGCGGCTATTAACCAACTCCATACCCTCACTGATCTTACCACGAACAACGCGGAAGTAGCTGATTTCGCCCAAGTGCTGCTCAACCTGGCTCTTGAATACGAATACAACGGGCTGGCCATTCTCGTCTGCCTCGATCTCCTCACCCTCGGTCGAGAGGAAGTTGGGAGCAGTCAGCGGACCGGGAGCCACGTTGATAATGAACTCCATAATACGCTTCGAGCCTACATCGCGCTTTGCCGATGCACAGAATACGGGCAGGCAGTCGCGCTTTGCAACGCCTAACTTCAAACCGCTACGAATATCGTCCTGGGTCAGTGCGCCCTTATCGAAGTAGAGCATCATCAGATCCTCATCATTCTCGGCAGCAGTCTCAACCAGAATCTGGTGCAGCTCCTGTGCGCGCTCCATCTCCTCTGCGGGGATTTCGAGCTCCTCACGGGTACCGTTCTCATCGGTGAAGCGATACATCTTCATCATCAGAACGTCGATGAACGAGTTGAAGTTCGGGCCGGGATTAACGGGATACTGAACGATTACGGGCTTCACACGCGACGAAGCGTTGATGCTCTCGATGGTCTCGTCCCAATTTGCATTCTCGGCATCGAGTTTATTAACGATAGCGATCACGGGCTTGTTGAGCTTACGAGCGTAACGAGCCTGAATCTCGGTACCTGCCTCGAAACCCTCAACTGCGCTGATCACGCACAGACCAACGTCAGCAACCTTGAAAGCCGAGAACAGACTACCGCAGAAGTCGTCCGAACCCGGAGTGTCGATGATATTGAGCTTACGACCCATAAACTCCGAGAACAGAGCGGTCGAATAGATCGAACGTTTGTATTCGTGCTCGATATCGGTGTTATCCGACAGAGTATTCTCACCCTCGATCGTACCACGGCGATCAATCACCTTACCTTCATAAGCCATAGCCTCGGCGAGGGTGGTTTTTCCAGAGCCGGGGGCACCGATAAGAACGACGTTCTTAATCTCTTTTGTTGAATAGTTTTTCATAGTTTTGAGGTTATTTTTGTTTTAGTTTCTAAATTCGCGACCATAAATATATGAATTTTATTTCAAATTCCAAGCGTTCGCGCCGAAAATTTTAATTTCGAGGGCGGTTTTGGGGCTATTCGCCGTTGCGCGAAACTATTAATATATGTATATATACAAAAAAGGGGCGGCTCTCACGCCTACCCCATCGCCTCCGATTCGGTTATGAATTAAAAGCCGGCACGGCGAACCGGATAGATCGCCACCGAATCGTTTTGGATATAGTTACGGTCGATGAAATACAGCTCTTCGGCTTGATACATTTGATTGATCAGTGCCCGCATCGACTGCTTATTGAGCGTTGGCAGCTCCTTGTCAAGATCGATCACATTAATGTTATCAAGATCCGCTAAGGGACGCCTCTCAATCTTAGCGTCATACTGCTCCTCGACGTAAACAATATAACCGAACATACTATACTCACTCAGTCGTCTACAATCGACGTGAAAAACGTGCATTGGGTACTTGAAAACCTCTTGATCCCAACTCGAAGTGTAGTCCGAATGAATAACGTGCGGTTCCGTTGTGTCGCTATTATTCGAAGTGAAAATCACGTATGTAGGCTCGCTGGCTAACCCGACCAGCTCCATAAAGATAAGAATGATGACAAGTAAATGCTTCATAAATTATCACTAAAATATGGTTATTGTATTATCAATATATTTCTTTTTAAGCAGATATTGTTCTATTGCTTGTTGCTCATTAAATGGAATAAAGAAAGGCATTTTTTCATCATACTAATCTATTTGTCAGCTAAATATGTGAATTTTATTTCAAATTCCAAGCGGTCGAGGCGAAAATTTTAATTTCAATAGCCGTTTTCGCCCCTTTTCGTAAAATCTCGCGCGACCTATATATAATATATAATGTCCGACGGGCTACATTCAATACGCTCCGCCACCTTCGTCTGCGAAGAGTTACAGGCATAAAAAACCTGCCCAACCGTTTGGGTTGAGCAGGCAGATATTTGATTGTCGATTAATCTTTCGGCAAAGGGCTCTTACAGCTCGCTCTCCTTCAATCGCTCGGCGTTCTCGGCAACGATCAGGTGATCGATAACATCCTGAATATCACCGTCCATAAAGGCCGAAAGGTTGTAGATCGTATAGTTGATACGATGGTCGGTGATACGGCCCTGCGGATAGTTGTAGGTACGAATCTTTGCCGAACGGTCGCCCGTCGAAACCATCGTCTTACGCTTCGATGCAATCTCGTCGAGATACTTCGAGTATTCGAGGTTGAACACGCGCGTACGCAACTCCTCCAACGCCTTATCAAAGTTTTTGAGCTGCGACTTCTGGTCCTGGCACTGCACGACGATACCCGTCGGGATGTGTGTCAGACGGATTGCCGAGTAGGTCGTATTGACCGACTGGCCACCGGGACCCGATGCACAGAAGATATCCTTGCGAATATCGTTCATCGAGATCTCAACATCAAACTCCTCTGCCTCAGGCAGTACAGCCACCGATGCCGCCGAGGTATGAACACGGCCCTGCGTCTCGGTCTGGGGCACACGTTGCACACGGTGCACGCCCGACTCATACTTCAACACGCCATAGACGCCCGCGCCCGTAACTTTCAGCACGACCTCCTTGTAACCGCCCGCAGCACCCTCGCTGAACGAGTTGATCTCGTAGCGCCAGCCGCGGCTCTCGATATATTTGGTGTACATACGCAGCAGGTCGCCCGCAAAGATTGCTGCCTCGTCGCCACCCGTACCACCACGAATTTCGACGATTGCATTCTTGTCGTCCTGCGGGTCCTTCGGGATCAGCAGGAGCTTGATCTGCTCCTCCAACTCGACGATCTTCGGTTCGAGTTCAGCCACCTCCATACGAGCCATTTCGCGGAACTCCTCGTCCTTCTCGTTAGCGAGTACATCCTTGGCTTCCTGCAAGTTAGCGATCGCAGTGCGATAGTGCTCGCTTGCCTCGATGATCGGTTCGAGTTCCTTGTACTCCTTGTTGAGCTGGATGAATCGCTTGACATCGGCGATCACTTCGGGGTCGGTCATCTGCTCGCCCATCTCCTCATATTTGAGTTTGAGGCCGTCGAGACGTATAAGTATTGAATTGTCTGCCATAGCTTTACATTTTGCGCGCAAAGATAAGGAAAATTTTTCATACCTTTGTATTTTGAAGAGATTTCGTAAGCAAATGGAGCAGAAAAAACACTTTTCACTGCGCGAGTTGCAGCTTGCTGTGCGAGAACGCCTGGCCGAGGCGTTCCCTCTGCCCGTATGGGTTGCCGCCGAAATCTCCGAAATGAAGGTCAATTATTCGGGGCACTGCTACCTCGAATTGGTCGAAAAGGGCGGTGCAAATGGCGTTCCCGCAGCAAAGGCCTCGGCCGTAATTTGGCGTTCGCACTACGGCCCGATCGCCTCCTATTTCGCCGCGAAAACGGGCGAACAGTTGGCTGTCGGGATGAAGGTATTGGCGCGTGTAACTATCACATATCACGAACTTTACGGTCTTTCGTTCCAGATTCAGGACATCGATCCGACCTACACCGTCGGCGATTGGGAGCAGCAGCGACAGCAAACCATCGCTCGCCTGCGCGAGGAGGGTGTGTGGGATATGAACCGCGAACTCGACCTGCCCCGCGTACCACAGCGTGTGGCGGTGGTTTCGAGTGCCAATGCGGCTGGTTATCAGGATTTCTGCAAAGAGATCGCTCGCTCGCCATATCGCATCGAACTCACTCTCTTCGAGGCATTTATGCAGGGACACGCAGCCGAAGATTCGGTTATCGAGGCGTTGGAAAGTGTAGCCGAACGAGCCGACGAATTCGATATTGTGGCGGTGATTCGCGGCGGAGGTTCGCAGAGCGATTTGGCCTGTTTCAACTCCTACCGTCTGTGTGCGCACGTGGCGCAATTCCCGCTGCCCGTCGTTACGGGTATCGGCCACGACAAGGATGAGAGTGTGGCCGATATGGTCGCGGCTCTGCGACTCAAAACTCCGACGGCCGTAGCGGCGTGGGTGGTCGATTCTCTGGCCGAATTCGATGCCTCGCTCGATGCTCTCGCGCAAGCAATAGGACAACGAGCAACGGAGCTGCTAAACGCTGAACATCAACGTCTTGAACGCAACGCCGCGATGGTCGCAACGCAGGCTCTCGGAACTACGCGCCGCCTTGAACTGACGCTCGAACGCTACTCGTCGGAGTTGCGTCGAGTGGGCGAAACGCTCATTAACGAGCAACGAAATCGCGTGGCGCGAGCCGACGAAATGTTGCGCCATACGGTTGCAAATCTCCTTCGCGCCGAGCACGAAAAGCTCTCGTCGATGGAGCAGGCCGTAGCGGCGCGAGATCCGCAACGCATTATGGCTCTGGGCTTTGCTGTGGTGAGCCTTGACGGTCGCGCTCTAAATGACGCATCGCAGGCCGAGGTCGGAGCCGAATTGTCGATACGATTGGCAAAAGGTGAATTAAAAGCAAAAATTACAGATAATGGCAAAAACAACTAAAAAACAGGAGCTTACCTACACCGAGGCGATGGCCGAAGTGGAGCAGATTCTCACTCGATTCAACAATCGACAGATGGATGTCGATACTCTGTCGGCCGAAGTGAAGCGCGCCACAGAGTTGATCGCGCAATGCAAGGAGCGTCTTGCGCGTGCCGAAAAAGAGGTTGCCGAGGTGCTTGGCGGTAACGAGGAGGGCGTGCGATGAAACGACTTATTCGCTTTATACTCAACGCTATACCGCGCCCCATTCTGCAACGTATGGCTGGCTGGGCGGTGCCTCTGCTCGGACTGCTCTATGTGGGTCGCGGGCGCGAGTGCCCCGTGTGCGGCACGAAACGTCGCAAATTCCTGCCGTACGGATATGTAACGTCGCGCGATAATGCTCTGTGTCCCAACTGCTTATCGCTTGAACGACACCGCCTGCTTTGGCTCTGGTTGCAGCGCGAAAGCGTCCTCTTTGACCGCCGTCCGCGACTGCTGCACGTGGCTCCCGAAGTCTGCTTGATGCGCCACCTGCGCAAGGCGTACAAGGGGCACGAGGAGGACTATGTAACAGCCGATTTGGAGAGCCCGTTGGCCGACTTACATTTTGATATTCAGCATATTCCATTGGCAGACGAGAGTTTCGATGTGGTCTTTTGCAACCATATTATGGAGCACGTCGAAGATGATCTGCAAGCGATGCGCGAAATCCACCGCGTGATGCGCCGCGGGGGGTGGGGCGTGATCCTTTCGCCCGTCGAGTTGGAACGTGAAAAAACTTTCGAGGATGATTCGATAACCGACCCTGAGGAGCGCACCCGAATCTTCGGGCAGTATGACCACCGCCGCGTCTATGGTTGCGACTACGCCGATCGTCTGCGCGAGGTGGGTTTCGAGGTCGAGGATTTGGACTACGCTGCAATGCTAACCGCCGAAGAGCGAGAGCGTTATGCTCTGCCAAAAGATCACCTATATATCGTTCGCAAGCGATAGCTTCAATAACAAAAAACAGCTACAAACGGACAGAGATTATTGGTCGCCCGACCGATGATCTCTGTCCATTTTATGCTTTTTAATGAGCCGAAAACAGCCGCAAAATTATTACAATAAACAATTGTATTTCGGTTCCAATTCTCGCGCCCGCGCAGGCCTCCGCGCGAGCAAATTGCGGCAGAATTGCACTCTCATCGGAAAATCTGTTTGGTAGAGCGAATTATTTTTATAACTTTGTAAGTTATAAACGACAAAATAATGCTCGAAAAACTCGCCAAACAGACCGCCATTTACGGCATCAGCACCATCGTAGGTCGCTTCCTGAGCTACCTGCTCACGCCGTACTACACCCGCGTTTTCGGGCAGGCGGAATATGGCATTATCACTGATATTTACGCACTTATACCCTTCGCGCTGGTCGTTTTGACGATGGGTATGGAGTCGGGTTATTTCCGTTTTGCGGCCAAAGCCGATGCCGCAGGGGGCGATGTGCAAGCTGCAAAAAAACGACTCTTCTCGACCGTTTGGGGAATCACCTCGTTAGCGGCCTTCGTCTTCTTCGTGGCGGTGGTTCTGCTCCGCGAAAAGATTGCAGTGGCGATGGGCGAGGCCTATGTCGCTCATCCTGAATATGTTGTGATTGTTGGTGCGATTGTGATGTTCGACGTCGCAACCTGCATCCCCTTCTCGCGCCTTCGTGAGCAGGGTCGTGCAGGTCGTTTCGTGATGCTCAAAATGCTTAACATCGTGTTACAGACGGGTTTAGCATTTGCTTTTGGCGCGATGGGATTGTTCGCGACCGAGTTCGGTGTGGGGTGGGCATTTGTGGCCAATTTGGCGGCGAGTGTGATCACTTTCGCTTCGATCCTGCCCACTACAAACCGCACCGTTCCGAAGGTCGATTGGCTGCTGCTGGCCACCATTTTCAGCTACTCGCTGCCACTGTTGGTGAGTGGCGTGGCGGGCACGGCAAACGAATTTATCGACCGCCAGATGATCAAGTACTTGGTGCCGGAAAACGCTATGGCACAGCTCGGTATCTATGGCGCGATCACCAAAATCGCGGTCGTGATGATGCTCTTTACGCAGATGTATCGCTTGGCGGCCGAGCCATTTTTCTTGGCCAACTATCGCAAAGATGACTTCAAGGCGATGAACGCCGCCGCGCTGAAATACTATATGATCGCCTCGATGTTGATCTTCCTCGGCATCGCACTATTTAAGGACCTTTTTGCGTTGATTGTAGGCCGCGACTTCCGACAGGGAATCTTCATCCTGCCCGTTGTGCTCGGTGCAAACGTATTGAGCGGCGTGTGGCTCAACCTCTCGTTCTGGTACAAGCGCGAAGAGCGCACGTGGTTAGCCATCGCAGTAACGTTTGTAGGTCTGATTTTCACGGTGTTATGCAACATTGTGCTGGTTCCGAAGTATGGCTACTATGGCGCGGCGTGGGCTCGATTGGCGAGCGAGGCGGCGATGGTCGCCGTAAGCTATTGGCTCAATCGCCGATACTACCCGACACCCTATCCGATGGGGCGCATTGCGGAGTATGTCGCTGTTGCGTTGGCGGCCTACGCGGCGAGCGTCGTTGTGGAGCGTACGGAGGTTGGCGTAGCGTTGCAATACATTGTTAATCTGGTGATTGTAGCGGGCTACGCACTCTACGTCGTGCGCCGCGAGAAGATCGATGTGAAGGCAATGTTGAGAGCGATGTTAAGACGTGGATAGAAAAATTTTTGAAGAGATGACGACAAAAGCGAAACTAAAACTTGTGGTCTATGCCCTGAGCCTTGTGCTCTTCACGCTCGGCGTTGCAGCCCTGCGTTGGGAGGGCACCGAGCGCACCGTAGGTCTTGCGGTGAGCTTTACCGGCTTGATTGCCGTCGCGCTGATTCAGACCCTGCGAATGAGAAAGAACAACAAAAAACGATAAATAGCTATGAAAGTGAAAGTTATCAACCATTCGCGCTTCGATTTGCCGCGTTACGCCACCCCCCAATCGGCGGGTATGGACGTGCGCGCCAACATCGACGAGGCGGTGGTTTTGCGCCCGTTGGAGCGCGCTATGATCCCCACGGGACTCTACATCGAGCTGCCCGCAGGTTACGAAATGCAAATCCGTCCGCGTAGCGGCTTGGCTGCAAAGCACGGAATCACGGTGCTCAATTCGCCCGGTACGATCGACGCTGACTATCGTGGCGAGATTCGTGTAATATTGGTCAATTTGAGCAACGAGGAGTTCCGCATCGAGGGCGGCGAGCGTATTGCGCAGATGGTCGTAGCACGCCACGAGCAGGTCGAGTGGGAGCTCTCAGAGGAGCTTGCCGAGAGCGAGCGCGGTGTAGGCGGCTTCGGCTCGACAGGCAAACAATAAGTAATTGAAAGCAACGAAGATATGAAGGCAAGAGTCATAATTTTTGCGGGATTGTTTATCGTGATGGCAATCTACAGCGTGGCGAGTATGATCGACGAATTGCAGCACAATGAGTTGCGTTGGTTGTGGATTGTGTTCTATGCCGTAATGCTTGGCGTATGCGTTGCGCGCAGCGTGCAACTCACAAAGATCTTTCTGCAACTGATCAAGGAGAAGGAGGAGTGTGGCGAAAACGGCATCAACGACAATCTGACAAGCAAAAAATAGACATCAACACACAAAAAAACGAACTGATATTATGAAAGCAAAATTGATCGGTTTTCTGATTCTCTACGTATTCGTTACGGCGATATGCGTAATGCTCATCGTGGAGGAACTGACGGGAAATATGTGTAATTGGCTCTGGTTGGTACTCTACGTGGCAATGGGCCTATTGGCAGTAGTACGCTGTGTGCAGCTTATCAAGGGGCTGATCGCTCTGCGAAACGAGTAACAGATTGTGGAGATTGCAGGCTGAAAGAGAGCAAAGAAGATAAGGACAAAACAACGAAAAAGCGATGGAACGAATTGGTACAAGACTAATCCTCATTCTCTACCTGATGGCGTCGATTCACTGCGTGATGAGCCTCATCGAGGAGTTTGAATTTGAGCCATTATGCTGGTGGAAGATTGCGCTCTATGCCGCGATCGGCTTAATCTGCATTGTTCGCAGTCTGCAACTTATCATCAACATTTTCAAAACAATCATCAAGGAGATGAGTTGATCGACGAACCGAAGATTTCGCCGCTTCGCTCCTCTCGACAAACTACAAGAAACAAATAACGACAATGCGTTTTTCTGACGTTATAGGACACAATCAGATCAAAGATCGACTGCGCCACGCGGTCGATCAAGGCCGTGTGAGCCACGCACAGCTCTTTGCGGGCGAGTGCGGTGGCGGCGCGTTGCCGTTGGCGTTGGCTTACGCTCAATATATCAATTGCAGCAATCGCCACGATGGCGATTCGTGCGGCGAGTGCCCCTCGTGCCGCAAGATGGAGGAGTTGATGCACCCCGATCTGCACTTTGTCTTTCCGGTCAATAAGCAGGGTAAAAAGTCGGGCGAGAAGATGATGTGTGGCGACTTCCTCAAAGTGTGGCGCGAGCAGATACAATCGACAGGCGGCTATTTCGACGAGTCGATGTGGAATGAACGCCTCGATCTGGGCAAGACGCTCAAACCGCTGATCTCGGTACACGATGCGGGCGAGATCATCCGCAAACTCTCGTTCAAGAGCTTCGAGGGCGACTATAAAATCGTGCTCGTCTGGATGCCCGAAAGGATGAATGTCGAGGCGGCAAATACGTTGCTCAAAATCTTGGAGGAGCCGTGGGATAAGACCCTCTTCCTGCTTGTGAGCCGCCAGCCGGCAAGATTGCTTTCGACAATCATCTCGCGCACGCAGGAGGTTACCATTCCGCGCATTGCCACCGAGGATCTGGCGGCACAACTTATCGCGGAGTACAATTTAGATGACCAACGCGCAGGGCAGCTGGCCCGCTTGGCAGGCGGAAATCTGATCGAGGGCCGTCGTTTGGCCACAGGCAGCAACGATGTAGCCGAGGGTTCGTTCGATATGTTTTGTTCGCTTATGCGTTTGAGTTACAGCAACAAACACCTCGAATTGCTGGATTGGGCAGAGTCGTTTGCTACGCTGACACGCGACCGACAGATCGACTTCTTCGGTGATGCGTTGCGATTGTTGCGCGAGAGTTATATGCTCAATGCGGGTATGGGCGAGATCAGCTACCTTTGGGACAAGGAGGCCGCCTTCTGCTCGAAGTTCGCACCCTTTGTGGGCAACCACAACATCGAGGCTCTGGTTGCCGAGATCGAAACGGCACGCGCACAGATTGTGCAGAATGGCAACTCGCTAATCGTGGCGACACACTTTGCGCTGGCAGTCAGCAAGATGATTGTCAAAGTGTAGCGCGGAGGACAAAGACTTAAAAGACGAAACACTAAAACTTAAACTATAAAACTTAAACGAACAAAAAACAGAATTAATATGGCACGTGTAGTATTGATTACAGGCGGTAATTTGGGCGATGTTAAGTCGCGCCTACGCACCGCACAGCGAATGATTAACGACAAAGTGGGTATCGTTTTGCGCTGCTCGCACCGTTATAAGAGCCGCCCCTGGGGTTTCAAGGCTGACGATGAGTTCTCGAATCAGGTGTTGGAGGTCGATACCGATCTCTCGGCTGACGAGGTTCTGGATGCAGTGCAGGCTATCGAGCGCGAGTTGGGCCGCGACCGCGAGGAGGAGGCACGTCTTAAAGCAGAGACGGGTGCTCACTATTCGTCGCGTATGATCGACATCGACATCCTCTTCTATGACGATCTGGTGTTGGAGTCGCCCCGCCTGACCATTCCCCATCCGCTGATTGAGGAGCGCGACTTTGTGCTTGCTCCGCTGTGTGAGCTGATGAAGTCGAAGAAGCACCCCGTTTCGGGCAAGACGATGGAGGAGCTGCGTGCCGAACTGCTCTCGAAACGCGAAAGCGAAGTTATTGGTAACGAATAGGTTATCAACGAAATAATTTACACAAAAAGGATTAAATTAACATAGATGAGAAGATTCCAAAAAGGCCTCTTCGCTCTCGCGGCAGTGGCATTTGCGGCGATGTTGGGCGGCTGCTTTAAGAAGGTGGTGCTCGATTGTCGCTACAACCTGCGCCCCTATATCCAGATGGAGTCGGGAGGCATTGCGACATTCGCCGAGGGCGTTGTGGCATACGCATTTATGGCCGATACGGCACAATGGACCGTAGCCTCGTATGAAGACGCTCTCAACGGCGTGCTCACCTCGAAAACGACGGGCGAAAAGCGTACCGATGCGACAGAGAGAGCCGAGCAGCAGGATTCGACCGTCATTCTGCAACTGAAAGCGACGCCCGCCACGATCGTTGTAGTCGATCCCGTGCATAAGCTCTACGGCTGGCGTATGACCGAGGTGGCGGAGAATCTTCCCGATCTCTATGTAAGTATCACGTTCCGACCCTGGTCGGTCAAGAAGCAATACATCGAGGGCCCTTGGCGTATGAACAACGAGGCATACGTAGCTCCCGACGTGCCGACCGAGCCTGAAAATCCGACACCCGAAGAGGACGAAGAGGGCTCGACCGAGGGCAGCAATGAGGACAGCAATGAGGGACAATACACGCCTGCCGATCCGATTGAATAAAGAATTTGACTATAAACCGTAACAACGTCAAGCAGTTAAGCATAAACGCCGAGAAGATGACACTTTTCAAGCATACGATCCCACTCCGAGCGATAGCCAAGACGGCAGTTCTTCTGCTGTTTCTCTCGTCGATGTTGGTGCGCTGTGCCAACACCACCACCCCACAGGGAGGTCCGCGCGACACAATCCCGCCAAAGATGGTTGTCGCTACGCCGGAGAACTATCTCACCAACTTTACGCAGAAGCGTATCTATGTGGAATTCAATGAGTACGTACAGCTCAAAGATCAACACAAGGAGTTTTTCACCTCGCCGAAGATGAAGACCAAACCGACCCTCTCGATTCGTGGTCGCGGCGTGATGATCAACATCAAAGATACCCTGCGCGAGGATCAGACCTATGTGCTCAACTTCGGTGCGGCACTGCGCGACAACAACGAGAATAACCCTCTCCATTCGTTCCAATATGTCTTCTCGACAGGCTCGACAATCGACTCGCTGTGGATGTCGGGATATACGGCCGATGCCGAGAAGTCGGATAGCGTCAGCAAGAGCTACATCTACTTCTACAATGCCGACTCGCTGGCTCTCGATACGCTGGTACGCACCACCGAGTTCGACTCGACGTTGCTGCGCCGTCAGCCCGATGCAATCGGTCGTGCCGAAACAAACGGCATCTTCCTGGCTCGACATCTCAAACCGGTTGACTATCGCATCTACGCCTTCTTCGACAAGAACGACAACCAGATGTACGACCCCGGCACCGATCTGGTCGGATTTGTCGATTCGACCTACAACCCGATCGAGATGCCCGAATTTGCAATCTGGTACGACTCGCTACGCCGCTATTGGACGGGCGAGCCACAGCTCTATATGCGAATGTTTATGGATGGCACCTTCAAGCGACAGATGCTCACCGCGTCTGAACGCCCGAAGAGCAATCAGGCCATTTTGCGTTTTGGTGCTCCGCGTCCCCGTATCGACAGCATCATCCTCGACAGCGTGGCGCAAGAGAACATCATTTGGGAGTATATGACCGAGGGTCGCGACACAATGTCGCTGTGGATCAAGCAGTCGCCCGAATCGCTGCCCGACACGCTCTATGGCCGCATCGTCTATATGAAGCACGACACAACCAACACGCTCAATATCACCACCGAGCCGTTGGCCCTCTCGTGGCAGAAGATCGAGACCAAAGAGGATGAGGCTAAGCGCAAACGCGAGGAGAAGGCACGAGCACGTGCCGAGGCTGCGGGTGAGGAGTATGTTCCCGAACCGGAGAAGAATCCCTTCTCTTACCGCTTCACCAGCTCCGGCGATCTGAATCCCGAACGCGGCTTGGAGTTCGAGTTCGAGTATCCGTTGGTCGAGCTCGATACGGCGCAGTTGTCGCTTGTGGAGATTGACGAGAAACAGCAGCAGAAACCCAAACCTATAACCATCACACGCGACACGGCAAATATGCGCCGCTGGCGACTGATGACCGATTGGGGCGATGGCGCAAAATATAAGTTGTCGATACCTGCGGGGACATTTACCGATGTGGCGGGCTACTCGAACGACTCGATCACAAAGGAGCTGACAACGATGATGATGGAGAAATTTGCCAAGATTATCATCAATCTTCAAGGCAAGAGCGACTCGTCGCAATACATCTTGGAGCTTCTCGACTCGAATGGCAAGAAGGTACTCGACCGCAAACGCGGAGCTACAACGGGAGTGCATACATTCAGCTACGTTCCGGAGGGCGAGGTGCGCCTGCGCATCGTCGAGGATGTGAATGGCAACGGCCGTTGGGATAGCGGCAATCTGATCGAGAGCCGCCAGCCCGAACGTGTAGAGGTCTATCGCAACGAACGCGACGAGGAGGTGATCCCGACCAAGATGAATTGGGATGTGGAGATCCGTGCCGATATGAACCGTATGTTCGCTCCGATGACAATGCAATCGCTTATCCGTCAGTTGGATGCGCGTGAGAGCGTTCGCCTTGTGAAGTACTACGAGGAGATGCGCAAGAAGCGCGAGGAGGAGCGTCGCCGCAAGGAGGAGGGCGTGCGTAACAATTCGGGCGGAGCCTTCGGCGGCTTCGGCAATCTAGGTGGCCTTAACAATTTGAATTTCTAAACCAACGAGATGAATAGAATAATTTTCAATCGAGCAATAGCCTTTGCGACGCTGGCCTTCGCGCTGTTGGTGGCACTACCCACCTCGGCGCAGAATGTCGTCGGCGTCAAGGGAGGATGGGGAGCCTCGACCGCACGTTTCTACCCCAAACGCGAGATGAGTATGATCTGGGGCGGATATACGGGTGGCGTTACGTGGCGACACTACACGGCCGAGCGATTTGTCGGTGCAGTCGGTATGGATGTCGAATTTATGCGCCGCGGATACTCATTCGCACCCTACACGACCAGCGAAGAGTCTCGAAATCTGCGATATACGCGCCATATCAACTCGATTATGATGCCCATCGTGTGGCAGCCGCACTTCTATTTAGCCAACTTCCGCCTGCGAGCATTTGTCGATCTGGCGGTAACATTCTCCTACAACATCTCATCGACCTACGTCAATGAGTTGCAGAACGCAAGCGGCACCTACCACTTCAAAATCGTGCGCGACAACCGTTGGAATTATGGTCTTGCGGGCGGTGGCGGTATAGCATACCTCGCAGGTCGTTCGGAGTTCAGCGTGGGGGCACGTTACTACTTCGGTTATGGCGATATCCTGCGCAATAAGAATAAATATTCGGGCAGCGCGACTGATGGTCCGGAGAATCCCTTTTCAACGACTCCGCTTCGTTCGCCCCTCGACAATATCTATATCACAATCGGCTACGGTATTCGCTTGGGCAAGGCGAGCGAGTTCGCAAGTTTCGAGCGTATGCGCGAGAGTAAGGCTCGCCGTGTAGCCAAGCGACGTGCTGCGGCCGAGCGAGCTGCGAAGGAGGCTGCGGCAGCGGCAGGCAACCCTCAAAAGGCAAAGCTGCAATCGACTGGTAATTAATTGACAAACAAAAGAATAGAGATAAAATAAATGGAAAGTACAAGACAAGCTAAAATGGCGCGTCAGATTCAGAAAGACGTTGCCGAGATTCTGCTCAAAGAGGCTGCACCGCTGGTGCGCGGCGTGATGGCATCGGTTACCACGGTGCGCGTGTCGCCCGATTTGAACTATGCCAAGATCTATTTCAGCATCTTCCCCTTCGAGCGCAGTGGCGAGATTATGCGCACGCTCGAAGAGAACAATTGGATGATTCGTCGCGCGCTGGGTCAGCGTATCCGCAATCAGGTGAAGAGTGTGCCCGAATTGCAGTTCTTCCTCGATGACTCGCTGGAATATATCGCCAATATAGACTCACTGCTTAAAGAGGAATAAACACCAATAGCTCAATCACTTAACCGCCATCTCGAAGCAATGTTGTCGCTGCTTTTTGCACGCCGATACCTCTTCTCGGCCAAGTCCCACTCGGTGATCAATGTGATCTCCGGCGTGAGCGTCGTGGCTGTGGGTGTCCCCGTCGCGGCAATGATAATTTTGATGTCGGTCTTCAATGGTTTTGCCGATCTGGTCGATGGTATGCAGTCGGCCTTCGATGCCGATCTCGAAGTGCGACCGCGAGAGGGTAAGACGTTCGTTATCAGCGAACTAAATGGCGATTCGTTGCGCTCAATCGAGGGCGTAACGGGCTACTCGGCCGCTTTGGAGCAGAGCGCATTGGCCGAATATGGCGGTCGCCAGGTGGTGGTTACGGTGCGCGGTGTCGATGAGAACTATTGCGACGTGTTGCCGATGGAGCAATATGTCCAGAATGGCGAATTCTCGCTACGCTTGGGCGAAATCGAGCAGTCGTGTGTCGGCTCGACAATCGCTTATCAATTGGGTGTCAAGACATTCCTCGACGTTCCGCTGAACCTCTACTCGCCACGCCGAGGTGAGATCTCGACGCTCCTGCCGATTGACGCATATACCCATCGTCGCACATCGCCGTCGGGGGTCTTTTCGATCAGTGGCGATGTCGATGAGAGCTACATACTGACCACGATCGAGTTGGCTCAATCGCTCTTCGATTACGACAATCGCGCCACGAGTCTGCTGATTGACATTGCCGAGGGAGTTTCGTTGGAGCGCACTCGCGAGGCCGTTCAAGAGGTTGTGGGTGAGGATTTTAAGGTCATAACGCGCCTCGAACAGCAGGCCGCACTCTACCGCATTATGAAGTACGAGAAGTGGGGCATATTCTTCATCTCGCTGATGGTGCTGATCATCGCCTCATTCTCGATTGTCGGCTCGCTGGCAATGCTCATTATCGACAAACGCGACAACATCGCCACCCTGCGCGCAATGGGTGCCCGCACGGAATTCGTGCGCTCGATATTTATGGGCGAGGGCGCGCTGATCGGAACATTGGGCGCAGTGATCGGATTGGTGCTGGGCGTGGGTATCTGCGTGGCACAACAGCAGTTCGGACTGATCGAAATGCCTGGTACGACGTTTGTTGTGCAGTACTATCCCGTCAGAATGAAAACGACTGATATATTGTTAATTATAGCTGCGATGGCGGCCGTAACGCTGGTTATTTCGCGCCTTACGGTCAATACGATGATCCGCCGCGAAGCAGCTGAAACGATAAAGCAATGATGAGAACTTTTTTACGAACAATACTCCTCGCGGCGATCTTCGCGCTGGCCACATCGTGCAATAAACCGCGCGTGATTCCCGACCAGACATTGGCCGACATCTTCCACGACTCCTATCTGGCGAACTCATACGTCGATCTGCACGGAATAGAGGTCGATAGCTTGATGTTGTATGAGCCGATCTTCGCAAAATATGGCTATACAATTGAGGATCTGCACTATACAATCAATAGTTTCTCGAAACGAAAGAGTGCCCGAATGTCGGATGTGGTCGATTTGGCAATTCGCCGTCTGGAAGACGAGGCCGATCATCTGAACGAGGAGGTTGCCGATCTGGATACGATCGACGCCATCGCGCGTCGCCGTTTTGTGCAACGTATCTATTTCGATTCGTTACTACGTATGCGCAAGCCTGCCGACACTTCACTTATGAAACGCCGTATTCCAATCCCACGCGCTGGCGAGTATCTTGTTGAATATTACTACGTTATCGACTCGACGGACAGGAATTTGGGGCATCGTATGGTTGGCTATTTTGTGGATAGCACCGACAAGCGAATGAAATATTACACCTATCGCTATCGCCGCCAGATGCGCGAAAAGTATTCACACACATTCACTGCCGACTCGACGGCACAGGAGCTTGTTCTGGAACTTTGCAATCTGAACAAAAAGCCTGAAAAACTGCACTTTACGATCGAGGATCTGACGGTAAAGTATTTCCTTCCGCAGAAGGAGGCATTGGATTCGCTGACTGCGGCGAACTTCGGCTTTAAGTTGCTCATCGACGGTTTCTACACCCCTGAACCGCCTGCCGACAGCACTCTCTACTTCGCCGAGCCGCCCCGCATCGAGTAGCGATACCTATATATTATATTGACAAAAAAGGAGCCTACCATTCGGATAGGCTCCTTTTGATTATTTTTCGGGCGTTACTCCTCGTCGCTCTCGATATAGGGGCGGGCGGTGGTGTAGCCCTCCCACTTCTCGATGACCGCCTTGAAATCGGGCGGCAGTTCGCTCTCAAAATGGACATCTTTACCCGTGCGTGGGTGCACAAAACCGAGCGAGCGGGCGTGCAGGGCGTGGCGCGGCATCAGAGCAAAGCAATTTTCGATAAACTGCTTATACTTCGAGAAGGTCGTGCCCTTCAATATGCGGTCGCCACCATAGCGTTCGTCGTTGAACAGCGGGTGGCCGATATGCTCCATATGTACGCGGATCTGGTGGGTGCGACCCGTTTCAAGGCGGCACTCGATCATCGTTACATAACCATAGCGACGCAGTACGCGCCAATGCGTTACGGCGTGCTTGCCCTCGCTACCGTCGGGGTAGCAGGCCATCTTCATACGATGGGTGCGGCTACGACCGATATGACCCGTAACGGTGCCCTCATCTTCCTCGAAGTTACCCCACACCAACGCCACGTAGCGACGCGAAATCGAGTGGTCGTAGAACTGCTTGGCAAGACGCGCGGCGGCATCCTCATTCTTGGCAATCACCAGAAGGCCCGATGTATTTTTGTCGATACGGTGAACCAATCCCGCGCGCATATCGTGCCCCTGAAACATCGGCAGATTGCGCAGGTGGAACGTCAGCGCATTGACCAACGTGCCCGACCAGTTGCCACAGCCGGGATGCACGACCATACCCGCGTGTTTATTGACCAGAATGATATCGTCGTCCTCATAGACAATGTCGAGCGGAATATCCTCGGCCGTAATCTCAACCTCGTGCTTCGGGTAGGGCATTACGATCGAGATGCGATCCAAAGGCTTAACCTTATAGCTCGACTTGACGGGCGAGCCATTGACCAGAATGTTGCCATTGTCGGCGGCGGTTTGGATGCGGTTGCGCGACACGTGCTCCATACGAATCGTCAAAAACTTGTCGATTCGCATCATCGCCTGCCCCTTATCGACCGTCAGCGCAAAGTGCTCGAAAAGCTCATCGCCCGCGCGTTCGCCCTCGACACCTTCGCCCTCCTCTTCGTCGAGCAGCAGGATATCCTCGTCGTCGTTGATCATATTGATTTACAAGGCATTACTATTCAAAGAAATCGGTTTCGCCCGCGCCTGCATCATCGGTCGCAATCGCTCCATTCGGAACAAAGACCTCACCTGCCGCAACAGCCGCCAACGAATCGGCAAGACGTTGCTCGGCGCGATGTGCAGCCTCGATTACCATCATCGAATCGGCAATCTGTGCCTCACGCAACTCGCGCTCGGCTTCGAGCTTACGTGCCGCGCGATCCGAAGCAACACTCTGTTTCTCAACCTTTTCGGGATCGAGCGTCAGATGCAGATCGACACGCTGTCCCAGCGGCAGAACCTTATTCTGCTGGGGCGACTGAACATATACGCGGGCATTCTTGCGATCGAGGACATCAATATCCTCATCAAAAATGATACGGCCGACATTCAGACCCACCTCCCATAGGCGGCTCTTCGCCTCTTTCAACGGGAAACCGATCACCTTCGGCACACTTACCGCGCCACTCTCGGCCGAGACACCCACCACGAGCGTAATACCCGAACCTGCCTCCGCCTCGATGTTGTCGTTACGGGTGATGACCTGATCACGGAAACGCTCCTCCAACACGTTATTTGTCGCCATATCAGACTGATAGATCAGTTCGGCAATCTCCAAACCTGCAATTTCAAGATTGTTCTTCGCCTGGCGCAACGAGTAGCCCGTTACGTATGGGATCTTCACCGACTTCTGCGCGAAAGAGTTGATCGTAACATAGATTTTGCGACCGGGTTTAACCGCCACATCGGCATTGGGATTCTGTTCGAGAACGATACCGCCGTCATACACAGGCACATAGAGCGAGTCATTAACGATGATCTCCAAGCCATTTTTCTTGGCCAGATACTCCGCATCGCCGATCGAGATACCCGTGAAATCGGGTACTGCACAACGTGCGCCGTGGCGTGTGCCGAGTTGCATCAGGTAGTGCGCTGCAACGAGCATTGCAGCAATTGCCAACACGATCCACACCAACGTACGCAACACGGGCGAGGTGCGGAAAGTTTCGTATGTTTTCTTAATAAAACTCATAACTATTTGGGTTTTAGTCGTTTGCTATTTAGGTGCCTTACGATAGAGATATATCGACACGAATAGGTAGATGATATTCGGGATCCAAACCGCCAATGCAGGATTCATCACTCCACCCTTGGCGAACTCCTCGAAGAAGCGGCCGAAGAGGATGTACGAGAAACAGAGCGTAATACCCACGCCGATATGCAGACCCATACCTCCGCGCACCTTACGCGACGAGAGCGAGACGCCGATCAGCGTCAAAATAAATGTCGCCAACGGGTACGAATAGCGCGTATGTCGCTCAACCTCCAACAATCCGATCAGGTTCGAGCCTTTGAGTTGCTGCTGGTCGATAAATTGGTTCAGTTCGCCGATTTTCATCGTCTTAATCAACTCATTGACACGGCCTAACTCCGTAGCATCGAGGTTGATAAGCGTATCCAATCGGGTATGCTGGCTGAATGTTTCGTTGTGCATCTCATCGAACTCGCGCGTGGTATATCGCTCGGCGGTCCAATGGTGGGTTTCGGGGTCGAATTTCACATCTGCCGCTTCGAGCGACGAGACCATACGGTTGCCGTCATAACACTCCAAAGCGAAGAACGAAGCTCGCTGGTCGCGGCCCGAATAGCCTCGAATATAGGCGAATGTGCCCGGCTCGATCTGGCGATAGATATGTCGGTCGTAACGGATGTTTTGTCGTTTTTTGAGATATTTTGCCTCGAAAGCGACCTGCTTGATATTCGTTTGGGGGATCACCCACAGATTCAGTCCGAGCGAGAGCATCGCAATCACAAACGACGAGATGAAGTAGGGCCACATCAATCGTCGGAAGCTCACTCCACTCGAAAGAATCGCGGTGATCTCGGTCTGGTATGCCATTTTCGAGGTGAAGAAGATCACGGCGATAAATGTAAACAGGCCACTGAACTTATTGATAAAGAAGGGGATAAAATTGGCGTAATATTGAAAAATAATCTCATTCAGCGGAGCCTTCAACTCGAAGAAATCATCGGTCTTCTCCACCCAATCGAAGACCACCACGATCACGATGATCAGGGCAATGGCAAAGAAGTAGGTTCCGAGGAACTTACGAATGATATAACGGTCGAGTATTTTGAGTCCGGGGTTACGCATCTCTCTTACAGACGTTTAGTCAATTTAACAACCATCTCGCGCTTCCACTCGGCGAAGGTGCCGTCGGCAATCTTTCGACGCGCCTCACCCACCAGCCAAAGGTAGAAGGCCACATTGTGCAGCGATGCAATCTGTGCCGCAATCATCTCACCTGCAATGGTCATATGGCGCAGGTAGGCCTTCGAGTAGAGCGTATCGACAAAGCTCGTACCGTTGGGGTCGATCGGCGAGAAGTCGTCGCGCCACTTCTGGTTGCGAATGTTGATCACGCCCTCGCTGGTAAAGAGCATACCGTTGCGGCCATTTCGCGTGGGCATCACGCAGTCGAACATATCCACACCGCGATCGATAGCCTCCAAAATATTGACGGGCGTACCCACGCCCATCAGATAGCGCGGGCGATCTTCGGGCAACACCGCATTGACCACCTCGATCATACGGTACATCACCTCCGTAGGCTCACCTACGGCCAGACCGCCAATAGCGTAACCATCTGCGTTATACTGCATTACGTTACGTGCAGCTCGCTCGCGCAGATCCTCATATCCGCAACCTTGAACGATCGGGAACAGCGACTGCGAGTGGCCATATTTGGGTTGCGTCTGGTTGAAACGGTTAAAGCAGCGATCCAACCAACGCTCGGTCAGCGCGAGCGACTTGGCGGCATACTCTTTCGGTGCATCGCCCGGCGGACACTCATCGAATGCCATCATAATATCGGCACCGATTGTGCGCTGGGTATCCATCACGTTTTCGGGAGTGAAGAGGTGTTTCGAGCCGTCGATATGCGACGCAAAACGGCAACCCTCCTCGGTGAGTTTGCGACACGCAGCGAGTGAAAAGACCTGAAAACCACCACTATCGGTAAGCATCGGGCCATCCCACGTGCTGAAACGATGCACGCCACCGGCAGCCTCGATGACCTCCATACCGGGGCGGAGGTAGAGGTGGTAGGTGTTTGCCAAAATGATCTTCGCACCTGCATCATCGCGCAGGTCGCGGTGGAAGATACCCTTTACGCCGGCGGCCGTGCCGACAGGCATAAAAATCGGGGTCGGGATCACGCCGTGATCGGTAACGATCTCTCCGGCGCGAGCCTTTGATTCGGGAGCTTTATGTTGTAGCGTAAACTTCATTCGGACAAAGATATGAATTTTTTACGTAACCCTCGTTAGTTCTCCCCAAAATTATGCGAAATCTTCGATTTCGGTGCCATTAGCGAGCCGTTTGCGACCAAGCCACCCCGATCGGTCGGCGGTCGGTAGGCTTTAACAGCAAAGGCGAAAAATTTTGAATCTTGAAATTGGAATGTTGATATATATTTTTCGTATCTTTGTCCGAATTATTGTTATTGCAAAATTGATGATGGAATTTTTCGACAAAATATATCTCGCATACGGCTGGCAGGGAATCGCCCTGATGGGCATTATCGTCGCCCTGTTCTTCGTGCAAATGTACTACTACTCAATTCGTTACCGCCGTTTGCCGAAATATACCAACAACTCGCTGCCGGAGCGTCTGGCGGCCGAACCGCCCGTATCGGTGGTGATCGTTACGCAGGAGGATGCCGACTTTATCGAGGAGCGTCTGCCCATCTACCTGACGCAGGACTACGAAGAGTATGAGGTTGTACTGGTCTATGTGGGCAACAACGAGGATTTCTCGATTATGCTGACGCAGATGCAGCTCCGATATCCCCGTTTGAAGATCACGAACATCAAGCAGAATACCCGTTTCCCGATCTCGAACAAGCAGGCTCTGAATTTCGGTATCCGTGCGGCGGCTTATGACCACATTCTGCTCTCGACAAGCGACACGATCATAACCTCGGAGCGTTGGGTGCGCCTGATGGCGAAGGGCTTTACGCGTGGCGATGTGGTGCTGGGCTACTGCGGTGTGGAGCTTCGTAGCGGCTTTGTAGGCCGACTGATGCGCACGCAGCGTATGGCCGAGTCGATGGCGTGGCTCTCGGCTGCAATCAACCGCAAACCCTATCGCGGTGTGCGTAACACGCTGGGTATCACCCGCAACCTCTATCTCGAAGTGAAGGGTTTCAACCACCTCAATATGAATATGGGCGAGGACGATCTGTTCATCCAATCGCTTGCCGATAAGGCGACCGTTTCGGTCATCATCTCGCCGCGCGCCACCGTGCGACAGAAGGTCTGGGGCGGTGCGTCGTGGTGGCTCGGTGCCCGTAAATATTTCGGCCACACCTATCGCTTCTACCCCCTCGCGGCGCGTAACGCAATCGAGTGGGAGGGCGGCAGTCGCCTGCTCTTCTTCCTTGCGGCTACAGCGGCACTGGTGGCTCTGCCTTTGGAGTTGAAATTGGCAACGCTGTTCATCATTCTGCTACGATATGTGCTGGTCTATGCAACGGTCAATTCGGTACGTAAGCGTCTGGGCGAGAGGAATGTAATGGCAACATATTTCCTTTACGATATGTTTGGCGTGTGGGTCGATATCGCTCTGGCCGCATCGCGCCGCATCTATAAAGACGAAACCGTATGGCGATAGAGGATTATATCGTAGCCGACGATGCGCAGTTGGTCGATTGGGTACTTGCGGGCGATAATAGCGCGTTCGAGCACCTCTTCACCCGCTATGCCGAGTCGATACGTCGCCTCTACCTGCAACGTGTGGGCAACATCAGCGATGTCGATGACCTGTTGCAGGAGACCTTTATCAAGGTCTTTATCAATCTGACCCGTTACGATCGAACTTACACCTTTGGGCAGTGGCTCTACACCATCGCCCGTAACACCTTTATCGATTTCGTGCGCAAACGCCACGAGGATCTCTCGATTGACGCCCTGCCCCCACACTCGACCGTAACCCCCGCGTCAACCGTGCCCACGCCCGAAGAGAGCGTGATCAGCCTGCAACAGAGGGTGCGCATCGAGCACCACCTCGACCGTATGACACCGCGCTACCGCGAGCTGATCGAATTCCGCTACTTCCGCGAGTTCTCCTACGAGGAGATTGCCGAAAAGCTCTCGTTGCCACTCGGTACGGTCAAGACGCAAATACATCGAGCACGCGAGCAGTTGTGCCGATTTATCATCGAAGATAAAATGTAAAGTATCGCAATATGGATCTGATTCTCAAATATTTCCCCGACATTACAGAGGAGCAGCGCGCACAGTTCGAGCAGTTGTTGCCACTCTATACGGAGTGGAACGCGCGTATCAATGTGATCTCGCGCAAGGACATCGGCAGCCTCTATCTGCGCCACGTTCTGCACTCGCTGGCCATCGCCAAGGTGTGCCAATTCGAGGATGGCGCGCGTGTATTGGATGTGGGTTG
This sequence comes from uncultured Alistipes sp., assembly GCA_937899895.1. Taxonomy (GTDB): domain Bacteria; phylum Bacteroidota; class Bacteroidia; order Bacteroidales; family Rikenellaceae; genus Alistipes. The sequence goes on along the minus strand of CALBQR010000020.1, from coordinate 25,955 downwards.
TGGCGGCGGTTTTCCGACAGTGCCGCTGGCGATTCTTTTTCCGAATGTGCAATTTACGGCGGTCGATTCGATTGGTAAGAAGATTACCGTTGTGCGCGAAGTTTGCACGGCTCTCGGTCTGAAAAATGTAACGCCGATCAATGCGCGTGTGGAGAGTCTGCCGCAACGTTTTGATTATGTTGTCAGTCGCGCAGTAACCGATATGAAGACCTTTACGGGTTGGATCTGGAACAAAATCGAGCGCGGTCAAAAAGGCACTCTTGCAAACGGAATTCTCTATTTGAAGGGTGGCGATCTGGCCGAGGAGCTGGCACTGACGGCAAAGCGTTGGGACCTCTATTCGATCTCGAACATATACGAGGAGGAGTTCTTCGACACCAAAAAGGTGGTCTATACCAAGCGATAGTTTCTCCGCAAAAGACTTGCAAATCAAGTGCATAGCAACAATAGAAAACTGCCGACCCGCAAAGGTTGGCAGTTCCTGTTTTCGCTTCGGAAGATTGGATTGATTGTGCGGTTTAGGCCCTAAAACTCCTTGCGCAACTCGAAATTCACCTCACCTTTGGCCGTTGCGACAAGGATCGCGCCATCAAGCGGAAAGATCGCGCAACGCAGACGCTCGCCAAAGGCCTCGATGTCGAGATAGGCTCCCCCCTGTTCAAAATCGACCACCTGCATATCGCGCTGAAAATCGACGCCCTCACGCCCCAAATATTTATAAACCGCCTCCTTCGCACACCAAATCGCGGCTCGGAAATCGGGCTGTCCGACGCGCTCTGCAAGCTGGCGTTCCGTCGCGCTAATATACTTACTCTCAACATTTTCAAAGTTACGATCAAGGCGCTCGACATCAATTCCGCAACGCCCTCCACGCGATCGCGCCACAGCTACATATCCTCGACAATGCGTTACCGAGATCGACCCTTCGAGCCCCTCAAAGATCGGCTCGCCCGTCGCGGCATAGGCAACCTTCAACGCCCGACTGCCAACGCCCCAACGCTCTGCATTTTCGCGCAACACCGAACGCCACGCCACCCACTCCGAGCGTCGGTGCGCCACAAGTTGCGAGGCGTATGCGCGTTCGTCATCGGCCAACGATGCGGGGAGTGCCGCTTCGTCGGTCGAAATCCTACGCACAACGATCTCTATCAGATTGGGAATCATTGCGATACGTCAGTGTTGATTGTTATTTAGGCGACCTTCTCGACCTTGATTTTGTCGATACGGCGACCATCGACCGCCGTAACGGTCAGTTGCAGACCGTGAGTAGTTACGCGATCGCCCTTTTTGAGCAGCTCGCGTTTGATTTCGAGCATCAGTCCCGCCAGCGTTTCGGCCTCGCCCTTGACATCCGAAAGAGAGTCTTCGGGCAGCGTCATTACACGCTCAAAATCGCCGATATGTGTCTTACCGTCAAAGAGATACGAGCCGTCGGGAAGTTTCGTATAGAAGCTCTCGACATTGTCGCTCTCATCAGAGATCTCACCCACAATCTCCTCCAAAATATCCTCCAACGACACCAAACCGAGCGTCGAGCCGTACTCATCGACCACAATCGCCAAATGCACCTTCGTCGATTGGAACTCTTCGAGCAGGTCGTTGATCTTCTTATGCGCCGGAATATAGTAGGGCTGGCGCAGCAACGACACCCACTCAAACGAGTCGTCATTATGGATATAGGGGATCAAATCCTTGACATAGAGCACGCCCTTGATGTTATCGGCACTCTCCTCATAGACCGGAATACGCGAGTATCCCGACTTGATAATGCACTCTTTTACAGCCGAATAGCTCTCGTTAATCTCGACCGCCACGATGTCAATTCGCGGCTTCATAATCTCCGCCACATCGGTATTCACAAAATTGACGATACCCGACAACATTTTGCGCTCCTCCTGCGTCTGGTCGGTCGAGGCGATGTCGATCGCATTCGAGAGTTCGTCCATCGAAAGGTTGTTGCGATGGCTCTCGAAGCGATTGCTGATACCCGTTCCCGTACGTACAAGGACCGATGCCAAAGGCTTGACAATCACGCACAACCACGATATAGGCAGTGCGGCAAAGCGGGCGATACTCATCGGTTTTGAGTTGGCCAGCACCTTGGGCAGAATTTCGCCAAAGAGCAACAACAGGAACGTAACGCAAACTGTTTTGAATACGAAGGTCCACGTAGCCGACTGGAAAATAAGTGTCTTATCGACAATACGAGCCGAGAGGATCGTAATGCAGATATTGACCAAATTATTGACAATCAGAATTGTAGCCAACAATCGGTCGCTATTTGTCAGCAATCGGATAATCGTTTCGGAGGAGCCCGAACGGCTCTCCTTCATCTCGCGGATCTGCTGCGAGGTGAGCGAGAAAAAGGCCGTTTCCGACCCCGAAACAAAGGCCGAAACCATCAATAGCAGAGCCAACATCACGAACATAAAGATCACTGATGTCGGCTCAAATTCGTTGAGTGTGATTATTTCTAATGGTATGTGTATCAAATCTTTCCGTTTTGGTTAATACTCTCTTTTTGAAGGCTTTTACGTGGCGTGTTCGTGCCGTTTAGAAACTGAACAGATCGCCTCCCGTCGGAGCCTTTGTCTCGGTGTTCTTATCCGTTTCGACCTCCGTTTCGTTGAGCGCGATCTTGGTGCTGACCTTCGACTCGACGATCAGATTACCCTTGCGGCGCACAATTGCGGGGGTACGTTTCAGCTCCTCGATCTTCGCATAACGATTCTGGCGCACACCCAGCACAACGGGCTTAATCGGGCGGGGCATCTTGCGGTTTGACGGACCCTCGACCGCCGGTGCAAGGATCGGCGGAACGGGGCAGCTCTCCTGCTTGGGAGCCTGAACATCGAAGCCCGTAGCCACAACAATCACCTCGATATCATCGCCGAGCTGCGGCTTGGCACTATTGCCCCAGATGATATTTGCATCGTGCTCGATACCGTTCTCATCGGTATATTTTGCCTCGGTTTGGATCACTTCGAGAATGGTCGTCAGCTCGTGATACATCATATTCTCACGCTGATTGCAGCTGATATTGAGCAGGATATTCTTCGCACCACGAATCGAATTGTGGTCGAGCAGTGGCGAACGCAACGAGTTGCGGGCTGCCGCCTCGGCACGATCTTCACCCGACGCGCGACCCACGCCCATATGCGTACGACCGCTATTGGTCATAACCTTCGACACATCGGCAAAGTCGATATTGGTACGGGGGCTCTTGATCGTAATGATCTCGGCGATACCCTTGGCTGCCGACGCCAACACATCGTCGGCCAGCGAGAAAGCCTCATCGACCGTCAGGCGACCGCCCATAGCCATAATGTTGTCATTGTTGATGACCAGCAACGAATCGACACAATTTTTCAACTCCTCGATACCGTTGATTGCCTGCTTATAGCGAATCTGACCCTCGATCTTCAACGGCGAGGTTACGATAGCGACGGTCAGAATACCCATTTCACGTGCGAGCTTTGCGATGACGGGCGAAGCACCCGTACCCGTACCACCACCCATACCGGCAGTGATGAAGATCATCTTGGTTGCAAAGTTCTCGAATGTCTGCTTTACCATATCGAGGCTCATAATCGCCGCGCGACGACCCATTGCGGGGTCATTACCTGCGCCCAAACCATCTTCACCCAGACGAATCTTCAATTCGACGGGCGAGATATCGAGTGCCTGCTGGTCGGTGTTGCAGACCATAAAATCGACATCTTTGATGCCGAGCTTGTGCATATGATTTACAGCGTTGCCGCCTGCACCTCCGACACCGATAACCATAATCTTCGATTTGGAAGCCTGGCTGCGCTCGGCACACAACGAGTTCAGTATGTCGTCATTCATCTCTTTTCTCCTTTCAAATCTGTTTAGATTTTAGATAATGTCATCATCGGGTTCGCTCATCGTTCCGATCTTATCAATAAGATCCTTACCAAATTTCGTCAGCTTGCCAAACAGACCGCCCTTCTTGCCACTTGACTCCCCGGCAGACTGCTGCGACTGACTCTGCTCACCCTGCTGATCTTGCGGCTGCTGATCCTCAACGTGTTGCGTTGCAGACACGGGCGCAGTTGCGGGAGTGGGCTGCGTTGCAGTGCTCGGTGCTGAGGTCGGTGCAGACTTGGATTGCACGGGCTGCTGCGGGGCAGGTGCAGATGCTGGAATCTGCTGGTTCAGCTTGGACTGAACGGGCTGTACAGGTTGCGATTGCGTCATAGTACGAGGCTGCACGGGTTGCGTCGGCTGCACGGGCTGTGTCGATTGAGTGGGTCGTGGTGCCTGCGGACGCAGATCGAAATTGCACGCCACACCCGACTCCATACCTCGCCACAACAGACCTACGATCGTTGCGAACTCCGGACCATCAACCAGATCGGCCGACTGCTCATCAACAACCACATCGGGCACACCGATACGGGTGTCGATCTTGGTATGCTCGGTGAAGGCCTCGGCGATGTCGGCAAGATTTGCGCCACCACCTGTCAGCACGATGCCATAGGGCAACTTCTTCTCATAGCCGGCGAATTTGATCTCCTCGACAACCATATCGGCCATATCCTGCACACGTGCCTGAATAACCGTTGCCAGATTGCGTTGCAGAATACCCTTCTTGCCCTTGGGGGTGCGATAGTCGATCATCACGCCCTCATCGACATTTGCGGCCATTGCACTACCAAAGCGCACCTTGATCTTCTCGACCACCTTTTCGGGGATACTCTGTGCGCGGATATCGAGGTTAATGGTATTTGCTCCCATCGGAATCGAAGCCACGTAACGAATGACACTGTTGTAGTAGATCGTTACGTCGGTTACGTTGCTACCCATATCGATTACGGCTACACCCTCCTCCTTCTCATCGGGCAAAAGCAGCGTTTCGGCCGTTACAAGGGGGTTGATATAGATACCGAGAGGTCTGATACCGAGGTTGATAGCAGCCTTTTTGAGTCGTTCGATCGGGGTCTTGGTACTCAAAATGAAATTGAACGTCGATGAAAGACTCTGACCAAACGAGCCGACAGGATTGGGCACCTCTTTGTTGCCATCGACCATAAAATTCTGGGGGATACGTTCCAGAATAATCTCGTCGTCGGTCGGTGCGCTCACCTTCTCCATACGGGCATAAAGTTCATCGACATCGCTCTTGCTCACGCCGTTATTGTGGTCGCCAACCGAGACCCAATCGTTGTGGCACGCGCAACGGATAAAGTCGCCCGAAATACCGAAATAAGCCTCCAATACTCTGATATTCAGCTGTTCGCCAAGCTCACTAACAACCTCTTTAAGCGACTTGACTGCCAGATCGATATTCTCGATCGCGCCACCCGCAACGCCACCCGAAGGTTTGCGCACGACAGCCTCCACAACCATTTTTCCATCGGCACCACGCGTTGCCGCCGCAGCGGTAACATTCTGTGAGCCAAGATCAATTGCTACTATGTAATTCTTCTTTTCCACTTGAAGCATATATTTTTCTTATTCGTAATTCGTTTGGTGTAGTCGGGCGGTTATAATTATACCTCCGTTAAGTTTCCCTTCGTCGGCCACCCCTTGTCGGTCGCCCCCTATCGGCCACCTCTATTTTGAGCAAACCACCCGATCGGCAAAGCGAACGTCGATGGTGCGGAATTGATTCCACCCCTCCTTGTCGAGACCCTCGCGATAAAAACGCATCAGGCGATCGAGTTTCACATCGACATCCTCAATTCGACCAAAGATGATCGTATGATTGCCCGCTCGCGGGATAAGTCTCAGAAACAGAGAGCCATTCTGCGATTGGGATACGACAATTTCGACTATCTGGGCCTGCCAGAAGTCGTCATCTTCGATCAATTTCACAAAGTTAATGAGATTAATGAAATCTTCGTAGTTTTTTTGCAAATTTTTTTGCTTGTTTTTCAACCGCTCAACATCAACCCTCGTCTGGTCGATCATCTTCTGACGCAATCGCATACGATAGAGATAGAGTGCCAGCGAGTCCTTGCGTATCTTATCGAAAGGAGCCTTGCGCACGTTGTAGCTCTCCTTGCTCTCGAAGGGCTTCTTGTCAAGCGACTTTGAACGCAGAGCATTGCGCTGACGACGTATGCCACGATACTCGATACTCAACTCATTTTCAACTTCGCACAACGTATCTATCTGTGCATCAAGCATCTTCAAATTCTCATTCAGCTGCACATCGGCCGGCCCCTCATAGTTGGCCGAGAAGGGGACCGCGAAACGGCCCGTAACAATTGGGACATATATCGCCGCCATCTCCGGCGAACGGAAGATCTCGTTGCGGTCGGTGATATAGAAGTCGTAGCCGCCATCGAGTCGCATTCGCATTATCGGGTTGTGCTGCTCGATCTCGACCACCACGCGCCCGTCGGGGGTGAGATATGCCTCCGCGTTACGCACGAAACCGTGTGCCAAAATCGCCTGCTCGATCTGACCGAGAGGAGCATCCGCCACACGCACATTTTCGACCGAAATGGCGGCGTTCGTCAGCCAATGGCGCACAGTCTTTTCATTGACAAGCGCGTACTCCGAACTGTCGGCCAGCACGATGTCCAGACCCGTCAGCATCTTGTGCTGATGCTGCTGCGAGGAGTAACGACCAAGCAACACCACCACCGCCACAACGGCTACCCAGAACAGACTGAATAATACTATTTTACCTATCTTCTTCATCCAATACGTTCAATCTCTTTTAATGACTTTTCGCCTCGGCTACGGCAGCCAATTCGGCCGTCTTGCGGTCGATACTTCCTGCACCGAAACTTACCACGACATCGGTCGTCATCGCCGCCACCTCATCGGCCAGAGCGTCCAGCTCGACAATGCGGTAGGGAGCCGTCAGACGCTCGGCAATCAACTCCGAGGTAACGCCCTCGATAGGCTCCTCACGCGCGGGATAGATCGGCAACAGCACCACCTCATCGGCCATCGACAACGCCTCAGCAAAGCCGTCGCAGAGGTCGCGCGTACGAGTGTAGAGGTGCGGCTGGAAGAGCGCAGTCAGGTGGCGTGTGGGGAACATCGCACGCACCGACGAAATCGCAGCACCCAACTCGCGCGGATGGTGCGCATAGTCATCCATATAGACCTGTTTCGGAGTATTGACATAGAATTCGAAGCGACGTTTCACGCCCGAAAATTCGTTGAGCGCGGCACGCAGATTGTCGAGATTCAGGGGTCGATTTTCGGCCTTTGCCGCCGCCCACAACATCGCTACGGCAGCCACTGCATTCTCGACATTCACCCAGCCGGGGATACCCAAACGCAAGGCCGGCAACACCCCGTCGGGACATTGCAGATCGAAAGTATAGTAGCCCCCTTCGTCGGTCGAAATATTCGAGGCGTAGAAGTCGCAAGGCTCGTCGTACGAGTAGCGGAAAACATTGATATTCTGATTATTAATCGCAATATCAACACCCTTCTTGATAATGAGCGTACCGCCCTCGCGGATACGATCGACGAACTGCGAGAAGGCCTCCTTAACGGCCTCGTGCGTACCATAGATATCGAGGTGGTCGGCATCGGCCGAGGTGATCACCGCCACATCGGGCGAGAGGCGCAGGAACGAGCGATCGAACTCATCGGCCTCGACCGTCATACGACGACCTTCACCCAGCACCAAATTGCTTGCAAAGTTCTTTGAGATACCGCCCAGCACCGCCTTGCCGCAACCCGCAGCGCGATGGTTCAACCACGCCACAAGGGTCGAAGTTGTGGTCTTGCCGTGCGTACCCGCCACAGCCATAACGTAGTTACCCTCGCAGAGCAGGCCGAGCATCTGCGAACGCTTCAACACCTCGAAGCCACCCTCGCGGAAGTAGCACAGCTCCGAATGGTCGGCAGGCACCGCAGGGGTATAGATCACACGTGTCGTTGCGGGGTTGCGAAACTCCTCGCCAATCAGTTCGACGCTATCCTCATAGTGGATCGAGGCACCCTCCTTTTCGAGTTGCTCGGTCAGTGGCGAGGGGGTGCGGTCATAACCACCTACGCGGTAGCCTTCGTGTATAAAATAGCGGGCCAAGGCACTCATTCCGATACCTCCGATACCCACGAAATAGATGCTCTTTTCGTTCATCGTTCTATCGACTTTCGACTATTTATTTTCAATAATATCAATCACTTGCGCTGCTACACGATCAGCCGAGTCGCCAATTCCGAGAGCCGCGATATTCTTGCGCAACGTAGCCATACGCTCCTTGTCTGCAAGCAACTCTTCGGCACGTTTCATCGCCTTCTCGACCGCCTCCGTATCGCGTACAATCTCGGCCGCGCCCTTATCGACCAGGGCCATTGCATTCTTGGTCTGGTGGTCCTCGGCAACATTAGGCGAGGGCACAAACAGCGTCGGGCAACCCACCAAACAGAGCTCCGACACGGTGCAGGCACCACTGCGCGAAATCACCAGATCAGCAGCCGCATAGGCCAAATCCATACGATTGATGAAGGCCCCCTGCCAAACGCCCTCGGTCGGGTGCGCAGCGAAGAACTCCTGCATCTCGCGCTCGTAGAACTTACCCGTCTGCCAGATCACCTGCACATTGGGCTTGCCATTCTGCTCCGCGATCCAGCGTTTCATCATCTCATTGAGAGTGCGCGTACCCAGACTGCCACCCACAACCAGCACAACGGGTTTCTCATCCGTCAGGCCGTAATGAGCCAAACCTTCGCTACGAACACTGCTCGTGGCCGACGAGAACGATCCACGTAACGGGTTGCCTGTCATCACGATACGATCGGCGGGGAAGAATCGCTCCATACCGTCGTATGCCACGCAAATCTTACGCGCACGACGCGAAAGAATCTTATTCGTAACGCCCGCATAGGAGTTCTGCTCCTGAATAAGCGTCGGCACGCCCATACGCTGTGCCGCCCACAAGACAGGCGCACTCGCATAGCCACCAAAGCCGACAACGATATCGGCCTTGAACTCGCGGATCACACGCTTTGCCTTCGAGATGCTCTTTGCCACCTTGAAGGGCAGAGCCAGATTCAAGAGGGTCAAACGGCGTTGCAGACCCGCCGTAGGCAGACCGACAATATTGTATCCCAATGCAGGTACCTTCTCCATCTCCATCTTGCCCTCTGCACCGACAAAGAGCAGTTCAACCTCATCGCCAAAACGGCGTTTCAGAGCTTCGGCAACAGCCACAGCAGGATAGATATGTCCTCCCGTACCTCCGCCGCTAAGTATTATGCGTTTCATACCGTATATTCGTTATTATAGCTTATTACGTTTTTGTTACTTATCGTTGCGCGCGATTAAAAATCGCGGTTGTAAATCTGACCCCACCCTAAATCCCTCCCTCTGGGAGGGACTTGGTCGCTACGCTCCGAGAGTGCAGGTTAGTTGCTTTCTGCGTTCTGTATTATTCGTTATTTATAGCTTGTTACGTTTTTGTTACTCGTCGTTGCGCGCGATGTACCATCGCGGTTGTAAAACTACCAAATGGCGAAATCAATGATTTCGACACACCTTCGGAGGCTCGCCTTCGGCGACCGCCCCAGCCTCCGAAGGTGCGTATCGCCACTTTGTCAATATCACTATCGCCTCAAAAATCCATCGCCCTATATATAATATATAGGTATCCTTACCCGATTGCTATCGGCGACGCGTTTCAGGCTTCTCGTAGAGCGACTCCGAAGAGGGGCTCTTAATGCTGTTCTCCTTCACCTGATGGCTGATGCAGAGGATCAATCCAAAGGCACACGCCGCCGAGAGGGTCGAAGAACCACCGTGGCTGATCATCGGCAACGGCTGTCCCGTTTCGGGCAGGAAGTTGATTGCCACCAAAATATGGATCATCGCCTGCACCATAATCATCATTCCCAATCCGAGCACCAAGAACGACGGGAAGGCCTTGCCACAATGTTCAAAGATATTTGCGCACCGGAAGAATGTCCATAGATAGAGGAACATCACCACGATTGCGACAATCAGACCATACTCCTCGACAATAAAGGCAAAGGCATAATCACATTCGGGGTGAATCAGCTCGACACGCATAATACTCTGTCCCGCGCCCTCGCCGAGGAGCTGACCGTTATGGATCGCGGCCAATGCTCGCTGCGTATCGCTCAAATTGTAGATATCGGCAGGTTTCCCCTTGAAGAGCGTATCAATCCACACACCCATACGACTTGAAGCGGTATCGCTACGACCCACTCGCAACACGCCCAGTCCCAACACTGCGGCCAGACCTGCAAGCAACAGCACTCGCCAAATATCGTTTCTGCGCACGCGTGCCAAGAGCATAATAAAGACGCAGGTGATAAACAGAATCGCAGCCGACGAGGTGTGGGCAGGCAGAATCACAGCACACGCCAACACTACGGGACCGAGCACAGGGATCGTATTATTGACGATAATTCGTTTCTCGCGCTGCCAACTGCGACCCCAGTTCCAGAATTGGAGCGAGGGCAGGAGGATGAATTTATTGATATCTTTTTGACGCGAAGCAAGCTGTCGGGCCAATATTATTACCGTTGCAACGCGCAGAAATTCAGAGGGTTGGATAGTAATAATACCCAAATTAAGCCAACGACGCGCACCATTGATCACAACGCCGATACCCGGAATATAGGCCGCGATGGTCGCACCCAAAGCGACAACAAAGACCACCCAAGCCCACTTTCGGAGTTCCTCGACCTTCAATAATCTGATCATCAAAAAGATACCAACCAAACAACCAATCAAAACAAGGACCTGCTTGATTATATATGAGAACGATCCATCGCCCGAAGCACCCTGATAGACCATCTTGGCGGTCGATGAATAGACCACCAAAATCGACAGAGCCATCATCAGCGTAAGGATGATCCACAGCACGCGATCGCCCGCGAAGAGTTTGCCCCAAATGGTTGTTTCTTCCTGTATTTCAGTTGTTTTCGACATTATATATTTGTCCGATTTACTATTTCACATTTCTATTTACCCACTCTTTGAACTCCTCGCCACGCGCCTCATAGTTGCGGAACAGATCGAAGCTCGCACAAGCGGGCGAGAGCAGAACCACATCACCCTCGCGTGCCGCCTCACGTGCCGCCGTCATCGCCTCATCGAGCGAATGAGTGTCGCGGATAGTGGGAACAACGCCCGTGAAGCTGTCGATAAGTTTCTGATTATCAACACCCATACAAATAAGCGTATGCACCTTCGCACGCGCAAAATCCATCAGCGGAGCGTAGTCGTTGCCCTTGTCCGTGCCACCGGCAATCCAGACCGTCGGGCGGGTCATACTCTCCAAAGCATACCAAACCGAATCGACATTTGTAGCTTTTGAGTCGTTGATCCACAGCACTTTATTCTGCTCCTTCACAACCTCCAAGCGATGCTCGACACCGCCAAAGCTCTCAACCGAACGGCGCACCTGCTCCGGCTCGACACCCGCCGCCAAAGCTGCCAACGAGGCCGCCATAGCGTCGTAAGCGTTGTGCAGGCCCTTGATCTGCATCTTCGCCGTATCAATCTCGACCGAACGCTTGCCAACCGTCGCTGTAAATACTCCGTCGCCATCGAGGAACGCATCGCCCGCACCACTCGCCACGGCCGATTTAGCCGCAAAAGGTAGCTGGCGCATACGCAGGTCATATTTGGGCAGCTGCTCCGCAATCACCTGATCATCACCCGAATAGATAAATGCACAGCGCGAATGTTGGTTCTGCGCGATACGCATTTTCGAGTCAATATAGTTTTGGAAACAGTAGTCGTAGCGGTCCAGATGGTCGGGCGTGATATTCATCAGCACAGCCACATCGGCGCGGAAATCGTACATACCATCAAGCTGGAACGAGCTCAACTCCAACACGTACCAATCATATTCGCCCGTAGCGACCGAGTAGGCAAAGCTCTCACCGATATTGCCACCGAGAGCCACGTTATAACCTGCATCGCACAGAATCTTATAGATGAGCGAGGTGGTCGTTGTCTTGCCGTTAGAGCCTGTAATACAAATAGTTCGCGCCTTACCCTTATAGCGACCTGCGAACTCGATCTCCGAAATAATCGGCGTGCCCTGCTCGCGCAGAGCCTTCACAACGGGGGCCTTTTCGGGGATTCCGGGGCTTTTGATAACCTCGTCAGCCGCCAAGATACGCTCCATCGTATGACCTCCCTCCTCATACTCTACGCCCCACTCATCGAGAGCCGCCTTATAGCGATCAGCAATGCGACCTGCATCCGAGAGGAGAGTTTCAAAACCGAGTTTCTTTGCCAAAATTGCCGAGCCGTATCCGCTGATACCGCCACCCAGCACAACGATTTTCTTATTACGTTTCATCTTACGAACTATCTGATTTTGAGTGTTACAAGAGCCACTGCCGCCAGCAGAATCGACACAATCCAGAAGCGGCTGACGATCTTCACCTCGTGGAAACCGCGTTTCTGGTAGTGGTGGTGCAGGGGCGACATCAAAAAGACGCGACGACCCTCGCCATATTTGCGTTTGGTATATTTGAAGTAGCTCACCTGGATCATCACCGAGAGGGCCTCAACGAGGAAGATACCGCACATAACGGGCAACAGCAACTCCTTGCGGATCAACAGCGCAAAGACCGCGATGATACCGCCGATTGCCAACGAGCCCGTATCGCCCATAAATACCTGTGCAGGGAACGAGTTATACCACAGGAATCCGATCAGAGCACCGACAAATGCCGCCGCAAAGACAACCAGCTCACCGCTATGTGGGATATACATAATATTCAGATAATCAGCATATACGATATGTCCCGACAGGTAAGCCAGCACACCCAGCACAACCGCAATCGGAGCCGAAACACCCGTAACCAGACCATCCAGACCATCGGTCAGGTTCGCGCCGTTCGACACCGCTGTAATCACAAAAATCGCCACCAACACATAGACCAACCAGCCGAGCGTCTCGTTGCCGCCGGTAAGCCATTTGTAGTCGAATTCGTTATCCTTGATAAACGGAATGGTCGTCTGCGTCGTCTTAATGTCTTCAACCACAGCCGTTTCAGCAATCGCGCCCGTCTCCGCTGCAAAGTAGTTCTGCTCGACCACCTCGCTACGCACCTCCGAAGGGAGATTCGCGTTATCGCGCACAACGATATCGGCATTGAGCCACATTGTCGTTCCGACAATCACACCCAAACCGACCTGACCCACAATCTTAAAGCGGCCTTTCAGACCCTCCTTATTGTGGCGGAAGACCTTAATGTAGTCATCGGCACCACCAATCAGACCGAGCCAGATGGTCGAAACGAGCATCAGCTGAATGTAGATGTTCGTGAGGTCGCAGAACAGCAACATCGGCACCAAGATAGCCAGCAGGATGATGATTCCGCCCATTGTCGGCGTGCCCTTCTTCTGCATCTGCCCTTCAAGGCCGAGGTTACGGATCTCCTCGCCGATCTGCAAACGGGCAAGGCGGTCGATAATCTTGCGACCGAAGACAATGGCAATGAGCAGTGCCGTAATGATCGCCATAGCCGCGCGGAACGACAGGTATTGGAACATTCCCGAACCGGGGATGGTGAAGTGATTTCCCAGATATTCAAAGAGTGAGTATAACATTAGTCTGTTTAGTTTTTGTTTCTGTTAAATCTGTTTAGTTTGATTTTTTGCGCAATGCATCGAAAAATTCGCGCACCTGCTCGCGGTCGTCGAAGTGGTGTTTCACACCCTCGATCTCCTGATAAGTTTCGTGGCCCTTGCCCGCAATAAGGATCACATCGCCCGCCTCGGCCATCATAACCGCTGTGCGGATAGCCTCGCGGCGATCGGCAATGCGCAGATAGCGGTCCGTCGGCTCCAACCCCGCAACCATATCGTCGAGGATCGCATCGGGTCGCTCACCGCGCGGATTGTCCGAGGTGAGGATAGCCGTATCGCCACCACGAACGGCAATCTGTGCCATTTCGGGACGTTTAGTCTTATCACGGTTGCCACCACAGCCCACAACGATAAAGAGTTTCGACGCTCCGCCGCGAATATCGTTGATCGTGTCGATCACATTTTGCAGTGCATCGGGCGTATGGGCGTAATCGACAATTGCCGTTACGCCATCCTCCGAGCGCAGAGCCTCGAAGCGGCCATTGACCGAGGACAGCATCGACAGCACACGCAGCACCTCCTCCTTATCGGCTCCAAGCAGCACGGCCGCGCCATAGACCGTCAGCAGGTTATAGGCGTTGAAGCGGCCGAGGAAACGGACCCACAACTCGCGCCCGTCAATGCGCAACAACATTCCGTCGAGGTGCATCTCGATCACCTTGCCGACAAAATCGGCCATCGAGCGCAACGACAAGCGCGATATCTTCGCACGGGTGTTCTGCACCATCACCTCGCCATTGCGGTCGTCAATATTGACCAGCGCAAAGGCCTCGCGCGGCAATTCGTCGAAGAAGAGTTTCTTGGCACGGATGTACTCGGCAAAGGTCTTATGGTAGTCCAAGTGGTCGTGCGTGATGTTCGAGAACAGAGCTCCCGCGAAGTGCAGACCGCCAATACGACGCTGCACAATGCTGTGCGACGACACCTCCATAAAGCAGTAGTCGCAACCCGCCTCGACCATCTCCGCAAGCAGAGCGTTGAGTGTAATGGGGTCGGGTGTGGTGTGCGTGGTGGGCACAACGCGACCGTCGATTCGATTCTCGACCGTCGAGAGCAGACCCACGCGATAGCCCAATGCGCGAAACATCTCATAGAGCAGTGTTACGGTCGTCGTTTTACCGTTTGTGCCGGTGATACCGACCAACTTCAACTGCTCCGAGGGGCGATCGTAGAAGTTCGACGCCATCTGTCCGACAACGGCCGACGAATCCTCAACCACAACATAGCAGACGCTCTCGCTCACCGTTTCGGGCAGTTGCTGGCAGACAATCGCCACTGCACCGCGCTCAACGGCACCTGCGATGTAGGCGTGGCCATCGGTCGCCGTACCGACAACGGCAAAGAACATCGTGCCCGCCTCGACCTTACGCGAGTCGAGAGCCAGCGCACTGACCTCCACCTCGGTCGAGCCCACCACACGGCAGTCGATGCCCGCGATTATATCTTTTACTCGTTTCATTATCTCAATTATGATTCTATTTTTCGTTTTGTTTATCTCGTTTTCTCTTACCTCAAAACTATCTGCACATAGTCGCCGCGACGTATCGTTGCCCCGGCCGCTACGCTCTGGCTCGCTACGCGGCCGTGTCCCGTAACACCGACCTTCAATCCGCGACTCTCCAACAGGAACAGCGCATCCTTCAAACCCATACCGACCACACGCGGCATACGTCCCTGCTCAACGGTCAGCTCCTTAATCTCGGCACGGCCCGTCGAATCATCGACCTGCGCCTGCGACCAGCCGCGACGCTTATCGGTCGAAAAGGCCATATCGAGTGTCGAAGCCACCTTGCGCATCTGCTCGGTGCTACCGCCCTTGATCTGCGTCGGACGTTCGATAGCGGGTTTATCGGTGATCTTATTACGCCACTCGCTCTCCATCGTGTAGAGGCTGTAAATGATGTCGCGCACAACGGGACCCGACACACCCGCACCATAGTACTGACCACGCGACGGAGTATTCTTCACGGCCACCATCACCGTATATTTCGGAGCATCGGTGGGGAAATAGGCCACCATACTGCCCAGATACTGCTTTGTCATCAGGTCGTAGGCCGTACCCGTCTTTGCCGCCACGCGGAACAGAGCCGTGTCGCGCACAAAATATTGACGTGCCGTACCCGTCAGTGCAACCTCTTCGAGACACTCCTGCACCTTGTCGAGCGAGGCGGTCGAGCAGATACGCTCATTGAGCACTCGCGGCTCGAATGACTGCTCGATACGGCCATTGCGGCGCAACTCGCGGATCAACATCGGCGCAACCATTCGGCCATTATTGGCAACAGCGTTATAGAGCGTAGCGGTCTGGATCGGCGTCAGCTCGTTCTCATATCCGTAAGCGATCTGGCAGAGGCGGTTGTTATGGAACCACGTCTGACGCAGGGCGCGACTCGCAGCATCTTTGGCATCCTTTTCGGGATAGTCGTTGAATAATGGAGCCTGCTCGCCGAAGAGTTCAAGACCCATCGGGCGATCGAGGTGCAACTTGCGCAGGAAATCGACATATCGCTTCGGATCATCCTTATACGCCTTGTAGATCGCATTGGCAAAGAAGATATTCGACGAGTGAGCCACGCAATACTTCATCGACATCGTATCGCTGAAAGCGTGGTCGTCGCGGATACCCTGCGCCCTGGTATTTCCGATCGGGACACGCTCATCCTTCTTGGCGGTCGTCTCTTGACCCTCGTGAATGGGGATTGACGAGTTGATATCAATACCCTTATCCTCAACCAACGCCAACAGCGAGGCCAACTTAAAGGTCGAGCCGGGACACATACGCTTGAAGGCATTGCTCTCTATCTCGCCATAGACACCACTCGACACCTCCGAGAGATTCGACAGCGCGAGGATCTCGCCCGTCTCGACACTCATCACGATTGCCGTGCCCCAGATGGCGTTGTTGGCCACCATATTTTTGCGCAGAGCCACATCGGCAATCTCCTGAATACGTCGATCGAGCGTGGTTACGATATCGGCACCATCAATCTTCGGTCGGTTGGGGATTGTATCGTTCTTCGCCACATTGGCCGTATAGCCGTGCGCCACACGTTGGCGAATCTGCACACCATCCTCTCCGCGCAAAATCGAATCAAAGACGTGCTCGATACCGAACGGCGTCTTGATGCGGTCGCTCACTCGCTTACCGACCGTGCGCTTTGCGATGTCGCCCAACGGATAGACACGCATATTGGTATCAACCCTCTGGTAGCACATACCCACATCCCAATTCAGGAGCGTAAACTCTTTCAGCTCGCACCACTCGGAGTAATCGACCGGACGCGGCAGCAGCATCACCGTACGCAGACCCTTACCGCGACGATAGTCGTGGTAGCGGTTGAGTACCTGCTTGAAGTGCGACTTGCCATAGCCCTCGGCCGCAAAATAGCGACCCAGCAGACCCGCCAACGAGTCCGAGAGATAGTTGTATTGCGCCGTCGAGTCGAGAGCCTCCGATCCGAAATCGAACTTAACCTGATAGAGCGTGAGAGCTGTTGCCAACGGCTCGCCATCGCGCATCAAAATCTCGCCACGAACAGCCTTCAACGGCTTGGTCGAGATGATACGCTGCGAAAGGCGATCGGCATACGAAGCAAAGGTGGGACTGAAAAATTGGATATAGACCAATCGCACGATGACAATCAATGCCACCAGCACGGCACAGAAGTATGTCCAATTTGTTCGAGTTCGTATCTCTTGCTTGATACTTCGCTGCGAAGAATCTTTATTTATTGCCATAAATTATTCGTTATCAATTATATAGGTTTGAGTCGGCATCTCTTCGAGATTCAAGCCGCGAGCCTTCGACTGCTCGATAATCGCACTACGCGAAGTAGCACGGTAGAGTTTCTCGGACTGGCGTACCGACTGCTCCTGCAATACTTTAAGCTCGTTTTGCAGACGTGTGCGGTTGATATCGAGTCGCAACGCCGAGAAGAGAACCAGCATACTCATCAGAAAAGTCATACCCAACACCATCAGATAGGGATAGAGTGCGCGCACCTCATCTTTGGTCAGGATCTCGCCCGAATAGAGCTGTCGGAAGATATTCTTCTGACGACGCTCCGCACGACGGCGACGTTTCTCCTCCAACGCAGCACGCTCCTCCTCGCTCAATTCGGGTTCGGGGAGGGGTTCGTCGATATCGACATCCTCGTTCTCGTTGTCGGGAACACGAATGACCTCGCGGTCGATACGCGTACGGCGCACATAGGAGGGCTCATCCTCCTCTTCGTCAATCGAGTAACTGCGAGGCTTGACGGGGGTATCCAGATCGTTGTCCTCATCATCGAGGGCACGACGCACCAGACCGTCAAGATCGCTATCCGAACGATCCAACTCCTCTATCTGTTCATCTTCGTATCTCATCTGTCAAATGTTCCGTTAAAAAGTTTCCCTCGTATTAAAAAACCAGCCACACATCAAAAGAGCTGCTACACATTACAACTTCTCGGCAGCACGCAGACGTGCGCTACGCGAGCGAGGGTTACGCTCCACCTCTTCGGCCGAGGGGGCAACAGCCTTGCGCGTTACGAGTTGCCACGGAGTGGTCGAGCGACCAAAAAAGTCCTTCTCGGCCTGACCGCTGAACGTACCGCTACGCATAAAATTCTTCACCAGACGATCTTCGAGAGAGTGATACGAGATCACCGACAGACGACCGCCGGGGCGCAACATCTTCAAACTCTGCTCCAAAGCCATCTTCAACGCCTCCATCTCGCCATTAACCTCAATGCGCAGAGCCTGAAAGAGTTTGGTCAGGAACTTACTCTCATCCTTGCGCGGCGTGCAGGGTGCAACCGCCTCGACCAGCTGCGCCGTTGTGAGAATCGGAGCCGTCGCGCGCGCACGAACAATGCAGTTTGCCGCCTTGTAAGGGGTATCGATCTCGCCCCATTCGCCAAAGATGCGGGTGAGGGTCTCGGCATCGGCCTCATTGATGATGTCGGCAGCCGAGCGACCATTGCGGTAGTTCATTCGCATATCGAGCGGCGCATCGCCTCGGAACGAAAAACCGCGCTCGGTGCAGTCGAAGTGGTGCGACGACACGCCTAAATCGGCCAAAATACCATCGACCTGCTCCACGCCACGATAGCGCAACGCACCGCGCAGAAAGCGGAAATTGCTCTCGACGAAGTGGAAACGCTCGTCATCGGGGCAGTTGGCCTTCGCATCGGGATCTTGGTCGAAGCTATAAAGGCGACCCTTCTCGGAGAGTTTCGAGAGGATATATCGCGAGTGTCCGCCGCCACCGAACGTAAGATCGACGTAGGTACCATCGGGGTCAATTGCCAGCAAATCTACCGATTCGGCCAGCAGGACAGGGGTATGATATGTAGTTGTTGCGTTCATTTTTGCATATTTGGGCGTAAAGTTACTTAAAAAAAGAGGATTTTCGCGCATATTTTCTATCTTTGTATCCATAAAAATTCTTTTTTATGGATAGAATCGACGTCAATAAGATTTTGGAAAACAAAATCCCACGTATAAAACGATACATTCCGCGCTTTGTGATCAATTGGCTGCGCGGACTGATTCACGAAGACGTACTCAATTGTGCCATAGATAATTATGGAGATAAGCCACCTCTCGATTTCATTCGCGGCGCATTCAAAATTCTCGATATCCGCTACACGGTCGAGGGTTTCGAGAACATCGACCCCAACGGCCGCTACATCTTCGCCTCGAACCACCCCTTCGGCGGTATGGACGGAATGATGCTGGCCGAGGCTATCGGTTCGCGTCTGGGCGATGTGCGCGTGGTGATCAACGACCTGCTGATGTATATGGAGCCGCTGCAACCGATCTGGTTGCCCGTAAATAAGCACGGTCGCCAGAGCACGGAGTATGCTCTCCGTATGCGCGAGGGCTTCGAGAGCGAGTTGCCGATTTTGACCTTCCCCGCAGGTCTTTGCTCGCGACGAACAAATGGCGTTGTGGCCGATTTGAAGTGGCGCAAGCAGTTTGTCAAACAGGCACATTCGACTGATCGACAGGTCGTTCCCGTATTTGTCGAGGGACACCTCTCGAACCGTTTTTACAACCTCGCCAATGCTCGCGCAAAACTCGGCGTGAAGTTCAATGCCGAGATGATTCTGCTGGTCGATGAGATGGTGCGACAGAAGGGTCAAACCTTCACCCTGCGTTTCGGCAAACCCATCTCGCGCGAGGAGCTTTCGGCCGTTGGAAATATCGAGGAGCAGGTGGTATTTGTACGTAAAAAGGTCGATGAAATGCAAAAATAGGTCAAAAGGTTGCTGATATTCTACCAAAATTCCTATCTTTGCAACCAAACCCGTAAACCTATGATTGAAATGGAACCCATTATCGAAGCTGTTCCGCGTGAGGAGCTCGAACGCGAACTGACTCTCGACAAGAAGATTCGCAATACAAACAAAGCCAGCAACGAGATTTATGTCATCACGGCAGCCGACTCTCCCGCAGTGATGCGTGAAATTGGTCGTCTGCGCGAGGTTTCGTTCCGTAATGCCGGTGGCGGCACGGGTAAGGAGGTCGATATCGACGAGTGCGATATCGCCGAAGATGGCTACCGACAACTGATCGTCTGGGATCCCGCAGCGCGCGAGATCGTGGGCGGCTATCGTTTTATTGTTTGCCGATCGTCGCACCCCGCAAATCTCTCGACCGAGCACTATTTCCGCTTTGCGGATAAGTTCCGCGAGGAGTTCCTGCCTTGGACCATCGAGCTTGGTCGTTCGTTTGTTCAACCTCGCTACCAATCGCGCGATAACAATAAGAGTATCTTTGCGTTAGACAATCTCTGGGACGGTCTTGGCGCACTCACCGTACTCAATCCCGACGTGCGTTATTTCTTCGGCAAGGTTACGATGTACACCGATTTCAACGTCGAGGCACGCAATATGATCATCTACTTTATGCGTCGCTATTTCCCCGATCCCGATCAGTTGATGGAGGGTATCGACCCCGTCGAAATGGCTATCGACAGCAGTCGTCTGGATGAGATCTTCTGTGGCGAGAGCTACGATGAGAACTATCGCAAGCTGGTGCAGGAGGTGCGTGCGCGAGGTGAGAATATTCCGCCACTGATCAACTCCTATATCGGACTTTCGCCCTCGATGCGCGTCTTCCCGACGGTGCATAACAACGACTTCGGAGCAGTCGAGGAGACGGGTATCCTGATCACTATCGCCGATATCTATCCCTGTAAGAGCGAGCGACATATGAAATTTTAGGGTCAAGTTCCCGCAATCGGAATTTGATCGAACATACCTCAACAGCACTCCCCTCGAAAGGTGTGCTGTTTTTGTTTCCGGTGCGAACGGATCTTCACCGTATTGAGGGCGCAAATGCCCCATTATTTGGGGGTTTACATAAAAAAGTGGTCGAAAATTTTGCGGAAAAGAAAATAGTCTTTATCTTTGTGCCCTCGAAAAGAGAGTTCTTTTAGGTATTGCCCAGGTGGTGAAATTGGTAGACACGCTACTTTGAGGGGGTAGTGAGCATTAGCTCGTGCAAGTTCGAGTCTTGTCCTGGGCACCAAAAAACGCGCTAAACGAAAGTTTGGCGCGTTTTTTATTTCTGTCTGCCGCCGGCCAGAAAATACCGCTAACTCGGCTTGACACCGGATAAGCCAAAGTGGTAACTCTGATCAATTTCGGCCATATACTCCTCGATCTCCGCCACGTGCGGATCATCCTCGCCATCTATCTCGCGCAACATCGGCAGCAGTCGCCCGAAACATTCAAGTGCATTGCCCATCTGCTCGGCATAGACGTAAGCCATTGCCAGATTCTCCAAAACACGAGCCACCTTTCGACGATTGACATTCTCCTGTGCCTCAAATAGTTCGATCGCACGTTGGTAGTATTCGATTGCCCGCGTCAGCTCGCCCATATGGCGATATGTAATAGCAATTTGGTTGTACTCGTCAGCTATCTCAAAGCTCTCCGCCCCCGAAAGTTGCTCGGCCGTTTCGATGGCCGATTGGTGGCACTCGATCGCCTCATCGTACATCTCGTCATCGCGGTAGATACACGCCAAACCCGTATAGGCACCAACGGTATCCATATTGATGACGTCGATCATATCGAGCGTCATCGAGTAGTATTCGATCGCCTCATCGGGATCGCCCGCATCGCGATAACAGCGGGCAATGCGATTTTGGGTGCAAGCAGCAAATTGGCGAAAGCCCGCCGAGATATTGACTTCGAGAGCCTTTTTGTAAAATTCGATTGCGATCTCAAACTGCTCCTGATCACGATAGAGGTGGCCCAGAAACGTATAGACGACACTGATGGACAGATCATCACGCGTCGCACGCGCCTGATAACCTTCGAGCGCACGCAACAGGTAGCGGTTGGCCATATCGTAATTACTTGCGTGATAGTAACTTATACCCAAGTCCATATATTTGCCGACCTTATATTTATTGTTGCCGAGATTCGCCGTCTCCAACAGATCGACAGCCTTCTGGTAGTATCGGGCCGCGAGCACATAGTTCTCCGCCTCTTGAAACTCAAAGGCGCGATGACAATATTCAAAAGTTTTATCGACCAGCCGTTCCTGCTCCTCGTTCAGCTCGTCATCCGGATCCTCCGCGCGCCACCATTGCTCGACAAGGGCCTCGGCCTCCTCGCGAGTCATCTCGATAGCGTCAGGATGTGGCTCGTAGTGCTCGCTCATTGCCGTTTAGCGTCGTTTGGGTTCAAATTCAAGGCGGCAGCCGCGCACCGAACGATCGAGCTGACCCTCGGCGAAGGCCTTGCGACCACCGACCAGCGTCAGCTCGACCGACGACGAGAAACGCTCACCCTCGAAGGGCGACCAGCCACACTTATATAATATATTCTCGCGCGTAACAACTTGCCGTTTCGACGGATCAACAACCACAATATCAGCGTGATATCCCTCGCGCAAAAATCCTCGACCGACAACACCGTAGCGCACCGCAGGGGCGTGGCACATCTTCTCAACCACCTTCTCGACCGAGCAGACACCGCGCTGCGCCAACTCCAACATCATCACTAACGAGTGCTGCACCGACGGGCCTCCCGACGGGCACGACCAATAGGGTTGCGACTTCTCCTCGTCGCTATGCGGAGCGTGGTCCGTAGCCACCAGATCGACCTTACCATTCAGCAACCCCTCACGCAAAGCGTCGCGGTCGGCTGCACTCTTGACCGCAGGATTCCACTTGATGCGATTGCCGCGACGGGCGTAATCCTCATCGGTAAACCAGAGGTGATGGACACAAACCTCGGCTGTTATATTCTTCTCGATCAAAGGTTTAGCATCAAGCAACGAGAGCTCGCGGGCGGTGCTTACGTGCAACAGATTGAGCTCTGCGCGATAACGATCGGCCAACTCGACAGCGCGCGCCGACGAGAGATAGCAGGCCTCTGCATCGCGGATCAGGGGGTGCATCGCGGGCGTTACATTATCGCCATAGCGAGCGCGGAACTCCTCGATATGGGCGCGGATACGCTGCTCATCCTCGCAGTGGGTAGCCACCACAACGGGCGACGAATCGAAGACCGCCGAGAGCGTGCGCTCGTCATCGACCAGCATATTTCCGGTCGAGGAGCCCATAAACATCTTCACGCCGCACACCGCACGCGGATCGACACGACGCACCTCGTCGATATTGTCGTTGGTCGCACCGAGATAGAACGAGTAATTCGCCACCGAGCACTCCGCCGCGCGGTCGAACTTACGTTCCAGATCGTCGAGCGTAATGGTCGGGGGCTTCACGTTGGGCATATCCATAAACGATGTAACGCCGCCCGCCACCGCCGCAGCCGACTCCGAGGCGATGTCGCCTTTATAGGTCAAACCGGGCTCGCGGAAATGGACCTGATCGTCAATCGCGCCAGCCATTACCCACTTACCCGTGGCATTGTAGCGTTCGCCCTCAAACTCGCCCTCAAACTCGCCCTCACCGATTTGGTCGATCAGGCCGTTGCGAACGATGATATATCCCTTAAAATTACGGCCTTCGTTGATGATTTGGCCGCCGTGAATCAGAATTGGTGTCATAAGCGATTAGTTTCTTTGCACAAATTTAGTAATTTTGTAGCAAAAAAACAGCGATTATGCCACAAACAATCACTATACAACTCTCGCCGCGCGAGGCCGCCGACCCCGAATTCTACACTTCGGTCGCTGCCCGACGTATGGGCATTCGTCGCTCGGAGGTGGCTCTGGCGCGCGTTGTGAAGCGTTCGATTGACGCTCGACAGCGCAATGTGAAGGTCAATCTTTCGATCGAAATCTATGTCGATCGCGAGCCGCAACCCGCCCCCGTACATTTCGACTACCCCGACGTGAGTAAGCGTACCGAGGTGGTTATTGTCGGTTCGGGCCCTGCGGGATTGTTCGCGGCACTGCGACTTATCGAGCTGGGCTACAAGCCGATAGTGCTGGAACGTGGCCGCGATGTGTCGGCACGTAAGCGCGACATCGCCCAGATCAACCGCAACGGCGCAATCGACCCTAACTCAAACTACGCCTTTGGCGAGGGCGGCGCGGGAACATTCTCCGATGGCAAACTTTTCACCCGCTCGAAAAAGCGCGGCGATTACAATAAAGCCCTGCAAACGCTTGTCTTTCACGGTGCTGTGCCCGATATTCTCTTCGAGGCGCACCCCCATATCGGCACCGATCGCCTGCCCCGCATTATGACCAACGTGCGACAGACGATCCTCTCGTCGGGTGGAGAATTTCTCTTCGACAGTTGCGTTACGGGGCTGATTATCAAGGGCGATCGCGTCGAGGGCGTCGAGTGTGGCGACCGCCGCATTGAGGCCGCTGCCGTCGTTTTGGCAACGGGACACTCGGCACGCGATATCTACCGAATGTTGTATGCAAATGGCGTGCGCTTGGAGGCAAAGGCCTTTGCTATGGGCGTGCGAATCGAGCACCCGCAGGCACTGATCGACTCGATCCAATACCACTGCCGCGAACGTGGCGAGTATCTCCCTGCGGCAAGCTACTCACTTGTTTGTCAGCAATTTGGCAGAGGTGTATATTCGTTCTGTATGTGCCCTGGCGGATTTATCGTGCCGGCAATGACCGAGCAGTGGCAGTCGGTGGTGAATGGTATGTCGCCGTCGGGCCGTAACTCGATTTTTGCCAATTCGGGCCTTGTTACCGAGGTGCGAACAGAGGACTACGCACACCTGCGCGAAGAGTTTGGCGAATTGGCAGGCTTGGAGTATCAGGAGCAGTTGGAACGCCTTGCCCGCGAGCAGGGCGGCGACAAGCAAATTGCTCCTGCACAGCGAGTTGCGGACTTCGTCGCAGGTCGTCGTTCGGGCTCCATTCCGCGCACGTCGTACATCCCCGGAACGGTTTCGTCGGAACTGTCGGCGTGGCTGCCCCCATTTATGGGCGAGGCTCTGCGCGCAGGTATCGGACATTTCGGTCGCAAGATGAAGGGCTTTGTTACCAACGACGCAGTGGTTTTGGGTGTCGAGTCGCGCACCTCGTCGCCTGTTCGTATTGTACGTTCTGCCGATACGTTACAGCATCTGCAGGTGCAGGGGCTTTTCCCATGTGGTGAAGGTGCCGGCTATGCAGGTGGTATAGTCTCCGCCGCAGTCGATGGAGAACGATGTGCTCTCTCTGCAATGGAATATCTCGGTAGTATATAAAAATTAAGAGGTTCGAATGAACCTCTTAATTTTTTCTTATATCCAACTTGTCAGTATCTTCATCTCATCATTTGGAGTTATCTCCAACTTCTTAGCAGTAGCCGGAACAAGTATCGTTTCACCTTGTTTTATTTCAATGCTCTCTCCTTTGTCATCGGTAATAGTGCCACTTCCCGATGTGCATATCGCAATTACAAAAGAATCCAACTCGGCTATATCCATATTATATTGCTTTGTCAAGTCCAAAAGCGATGTGGTGAAATAGTCGCATGAAACAAGGCCTACACGTTCGTCTTTTTTGTTTTCGTATTTTGTGCGATAATCGGGCAGAACATTGTAATCTATTACCGCCTTGCTCTGCTCGGTGTGCAGTTCGCGAGTGTTGCCATTTGCATCGCGACGGTTAAAATCGTATATGCGATAAGTGATGTTCGATGTTTGCTGTATCTCGGCAATGAATGCTCCGGCACCAATTGAGTGAATACGTCCAGCCGGCAAGAAGAATAGGTCTCCTGCATGAATGTCGTACTCGGCCAAAAGGTCGGTAATGGTGTTGTCGGCAATACTTGCCTCATACTCTTCGGGTGTTACTTTTTTTGCAAATCCCGAACGCAGACGCGAACCGGGTTCAGCATCTACAACATACCACATCTCGGTCTTGCCTTTAGATTGATGACGCTCCCATGCCTGTTTGTCATTGGGGTGCACCTGTATCGACAAGTCCTCGCGTGCGTCAATAAATT
>CALBQR010000019.1 GCA_937899895.1 uncultured Alistipes sp. | reverse complement strand
GAGTCGAGCCATTGACAATATTGCTCACCGAGATCGACTTCTCGGCTACAATCAGACCATCGACGTCCTTCGGCAGCAACACTCCCATCGGCAGACCATACGAGGGGATCGAGTGGAAATAGAGATTGGGCAGAGCCTCCCAGCCCGTATATCGCGTATGGTGCTGATCGACCGGATAGTCGCCCACGCCAATTGCCGTGCGATAGAGCGTAAAGTCGTATGGGTTGGTGATATGATTCAACTTGAAACGCACCTCGCCCACCGTGCGACGCGACTCGCGATGGTAAGGCATCAACGGCATAAGATCTTCGGTCGGGAACTCGTCATCGGCCAAATAGAGCGTATTCAGCCCCAACTCGTGCTGAATGAAATAGAGGAAATTGCGCGTATGCGCCTTCGCCTTTGCAATAGCCTCGGCACGCTCCTCGTCATTCATCTCGATCATATTGACGTAGTAGTCGTTACCCTCGATCGGCCAATTGATCATAATTTTACCATTGGGCAGACGACCGTAAGTCATCATCATATGCTTCGACCAAAGGCGGTTAGCCTCTTTCGGTGTGCGGCAAATCTCATTCTCGCAAGCGCACGCAAACACCGTCGAGTCGTAGTCGGCAGGACGCTCGATAGTCATATCACGACCATAGTCCTTCAAGATCATCACCATCGTCAAGTCCTGAATAATGCCGTTAGCCTCTTCGGGTGCAATATCCTCATCCGTTACGTAGCGACTCTCCATACCGATATCGTACTTCACGCCCAACTGCGCTGCCACATCACCCAACTCCGTACCGTCAATAAGCACCTTACACTCAACCGTTTGACAACCATCGGCACCTTCGAGTGTCAGTCGCCAGCCTGCATCGGTACGCTCGATAGAGGTTGCTCGCGTCTCGAATTTAACGGTCAGAGCCTCCTCATTGTCGGCCATTGCGCGGAAGATTCGCGCGCCTACACTCGGCTCGAAAAGCAGATTGCTCACCCAACCTGTTTTGAGCGATTGGGCATCGCCATAGTGCGCTTCGAGCGAGTCGCGCAACTCGCCCCACATACCGCCACGCAGACGATAGTTGCCGTCCGTTGCACTCACACCTGCCGAGGTGAGCATACCGCCCAGCCACGGACCCTGCTCGACAATGAGCGTCTGTGCGCCCAAACGTGCCGCACGAATACCTGCTGTGGTGCCACTAACGCCACCACCAATGACCACTACGTCATATTTTTCACCGCCACAAGCGGTCAAGAACGCCGCAACCACAATGGCTACGGCGTAGTTCAAGATACGTTTCATCACGTGTTTATTTCAAATTGATCGTTTGCGTATAACGTCGTCCGAAGCGATCCACAGCCGTAATCTCGGCCGTTGTCGCGCCTTCGGGAATTGCCACTCGATAGAAGTGATCCGCGGGCGTAGGATAGACATACGGATGATCCAACTTTTCGCGGTCAGCATACATCACCTGCGTTGCGGGATCGTAGGCCGTAAATTGCTCCATCTTCTGTGCCTTGCCACCATCGAATCGAGCCTCAATCTGCCACTTCGCATCTGCGGCCCAAATATTGGCAACAATCTGACCCGCAAATTGCGAATACTGCTCGCCATAGTAGATGGTCATCTGGTGTTCCGGCGCATAATCGGTCGATTTGTAGTACCAATCCACCTTGTCGCCATCGACCTCAAAGACGCCATAACCACGCGGTGTACCGTCGGTGCAGAGCGGGCCCTGCCACCACGCACCACTCAATGCGGGGATCACGTGCTCATACAAGCGGTCGGTAATCTGCTGATTGTATGTGGTATGAGTATGTCCCGATAGGATGTGCGCATTGTAGGGCGCAAGCATACGGTGCAACTGCGGAGCATTGGTCATCACATTCGCGATCGTGCTGTAACTGAACTGCTTACGATCCTTCTCCTCACACGTCGAGGGGATATGCAGAATCACAAACACGGTCGAGCCCTCATCGACATAGCTGAGGTCCTTTTCGAGCCAAGCGAACTGACGCTCATCGAGATAACCGATATAAAAGTAGTCGCGACCGATATAGAAATTGTCGTTCAGCACCACGTAGTGCGCCTTACCCACATTGAACGAGTAACACACCGGACCGAAGGTCTGCTCCCAAAGGCGGGTCGAGGTCTCGTGCGAACGGCTATACAGAGTCATATCGTGGTTACCGGGGGTACTGTAAAAGTCCAAGCCCGACGTCGTAGCTATCTCATTATAAGTGGGATAGAACGTGTGATCGTACGAAATCACATCGCCACAGCACACTCCGTGGAACGGAATATCGTAACCCTCGACCGTGCGTCGAATGTCGGCCATACCCTCGCGGAGTGCGGGAAACTCCTTCTTGTGCCAAATCTGCGGATCGGCAATCACCACAAAGCCGTGGTGGGTGTCGTCCTTCGCCTTGCGCATAAGCGTAAAATCGTAGCTCTTTTTGTCCTCCTCCTTCTTCTGCCAGAACTGCGGAACGCTCTGCTTCGCAGGCACATTATAACCCGACGGAACGGTAATGTAAATCAGCTTGTTATCGTCTGCCGACACAAGTTCAAAACGACCCTTTGCGTCGGTCTGCGTAAAGTTTTCGCCATCGGTTACAATCACCGCAGCAACGCCCTCGCCGTCGCACTTAACCGTACCTTTGAGGGTCTTCACACCCGTAGCCCACGCCATCGCGCACCACACGAGTGCGACCGAAAGTAACAATATACGTTTCATCGTTCCCCTCCTATTTCTCCATCTTCTGTTTCAACTCTTTGAGCAAGCACTCGCACTTATACAGACCGCGAGGAACGTGGAAACAGCCCTTCCACTTACCGCCTTTGAGCGTCAGCAACACTTCGCCACGACGATTCAGGTAGCCGAACCATTCGGGGTGCTCCTCATCGCGGAAGTACGACCACGTGTAGTCGTGCAACTTCTCGAACCAAGCCTTGCAACGCTCATCGCCCGTCAGCAGGTAACCCTCCAACATTGCGATTGTCGATTCGATATGCACCCACCACAACTTTTGATCCCATTCGAGCTGCTGCGGAGGACAGCCCTTGCGATCCATAAAGTAGAAGATACCGCCGTGCTCCTTATCCCAACCGAATTCGAGCGTATTCAGACCGATCTCGACTGCCTTGCGAATCAACTCCTCGTCGCCACGACGACGTGCCAGATCCATCACAAACCACATCGTTTCGAGCGTATGACCGGGGTTGATCAATCGGCCGTCGAACGTGTCGCTCAACGTGCCATCGGCGTTCATATGCTCAACGACCAGACCCAATTCCGGACGATAGAAGTCATTCATCACATCGCCCAACGCCTTCTCGATCGACTCCTCAACCAACTGAGGCTCAATCAAATGCTCGATTTCGAGCAACAGGTTGCAGAGAATCATCGACGGAGCCAACGCACGCATATCGCGCGAGCCTGCGTGAGCCTTGTTCCAACGAGCTTTGGGGTTATCCCAACGCTCCATAATGTGCTGGAACGTGCGACGTGTAGCCTCGGCATAGCGCTCCTCGCCCGTCGCCTTATGCAGCTGCGCAAAGGCCATCGCCGCAAAGGTATAGGAGAAGATGTTGTAGGGATCAACCAACGGCTTACCATCGCGCGTGAGTGCGAAATACCAATTGTAATCGCCATCGTGGCCATATCGGAGCATAAACTCTGCACCCTGACGAGCGCACTCCAACCACTCCGGACGCACACCCTCCTTGTTGCACATCATCGAGAAGAGCCACACCTCACGACCCTGCAACCACATAAATTTGTCGGTATCGAAGACCGATCCGTCGCGGTCGAGGCAGGTGAAATAACCACCAAACTCCTTATCCTGCGAGTGTTCCAGCCAGAAAGGCAATACTCGATTATGAAGTTCGTCGTGATATTGTTGGATCAATGCATCTATATTTTTCATCGTATTTCTTTCGTTAAGATTATTCTTCAATTGGGTTTATTCTCACTCCGTAGCCGGCTACAACTTCTCGTTCAGGAAATATTCGCGGTAACGATCAAACAGATGGTGTGCCGAGGTGTAGCTCGACTGGGGCGAAAGGAAGTGCGAGAACTCGAAGGTGATCGCCTTATCGTAACCTGCACGCGCCGCAGCTTCGAGCTTCATTCTCAACTTCTCGAACTTAATGGGGAGGAACTTGATCGGCATATCGCGGTCGAAGGTCTCGGCATTGGTCCAGCACTCCATTCCATAGCGATCGGCCAGACGCTTATTCACCTCGAAGAAGGCGTCAAGTTCATCATAGTCGATATGTCCATCTTGGAAAGCCACTGCATCAACAGCTCCCTGAATACCGGCAAAGATCTCGTCCCACTCGCGTTCGTGATCAGCTACCGACACAGCGTCTTCCTTCGACAACGAAGCCGAAGCGGCCAAAACAGCCTTCTTACCGTCGATCCACGGCGAGATCAGCGTCGGCATACCGCCCGAAACTGCCTTACAATGCTCGCCCTGCTCGCGGAAAGCCTCAATCACACCCTTCGTGCGACGCGAGATCTCACCACTCAGGTACCAACCGCCGAACGATTTATGGTGCTGACCGTAGTTCTCCCACACTTCGTCGATGACGTAACGGTTATACTCGGTCTCCTTCGACATATCGCCCGTATCCCAATAATGGCCCGAATCGTAGAGGCCAAAATAGAACTTCATTCCGTGCTTGTCGGCCAAGCGCAGGAAGAGGTCCAACAGGTCGGTCGAGGGCTTGTAACAACCCTTGCCGATCAGATATTTCGATGGATAGGTAATAAACTTACGATACCCCGAACGAATCATAATCACCGTATCAATGCCGATCGAGCGCATATGCTGAAAATCGGCGTCCCACTCCTTCTCGCCCCAATTCTGGTGCGGAATGTCGTGGCTAATCTCATCGAGAAATGTTCCAGTAATTTTCATTTTTATATCTTAATTTTATCACGATTTCCAATAATAATTTTTACGTGTAAGCGGATAGGTTACAGCAATGACCAAAAGTACAAAGAGTACTCCGCGGCCAAACGCCCACCACGGTCCCAAATTGGCTATCCTATCCACCACGACCGACAACGACGTAAGTGTCAGAATCGGTGTAAGCAGATAACCCGAAGCCGTATAAGCGAACATCGGATTGGCACCGCAAGCCTCCAAAGCGCGCAATCGAATGTCGAAGCGCATCTCCAACGCCAGCGCAGCCACCAACACCATCGACGCCAAACCGCCCGTAACGAAGAAGTAGCTCACCGTTGCGTGGTCCTTTTTAATGCCGCCCTCCATCGGCTCGGCAATAAGACCAATGATGAGCAATACCACTCCCAACGCAAAAAGCGACTTCAAAAGTTGGCGTTGCGGAATTGTCAATCGCTGCAACACCGCACTGGCCAAAACACACAGCGCAATCGAAACGATGACCGTCATTCCCACTTCGCGCACAAACAGCCCCCACACATTCATTACGACCAAAGCCAGCATCAGCACCACCAATCCAACGGTCAGCACACCTGAACGGCGGTCATTGGCTCGTTGCGCGATTGACTCCGATTGCAGTTCGCGGTAGATCACATCACCCGCAATCGTACCCGAAAGCACTATGCAAAGATACTTCAAAAATTCAAAACGGAACAACCATACGGCAGGAGTTTGTTGCCACAACCATTGACACCACGATCCATCGACCGACGAAGCCATTTTCAGCAAAGCCACGCCACCGATAATCGCCACACGCATCAACATCTTATCACGCGTTACCCACCACAGCAGGGTTCCAAATAGAGCCATTGATGCGAGGATCATTATGATAATATCGCTCTTAAACAGCGACACCTCAACTCCGAACAGCGGCTTATAGAGCAGCGTTGCACCGACGAGCAGCGCAAATCCACACCAATTAAGGATCGCATTTTTACGTCGGTCAAGATTGGGCACGCGAACGAACATCGCAAAAAACAATGCCCAGATGCACAACGTCGCCAGCGAGGCCACCCACGGCTTAACCGCCGAAAGCAACCCCATACGGGTATTACCCAAAATGATTGCAAACGAGGCCAGCCACACAAAGCGATGCAGAGCCGAGCCTGCCACCTGCTTCAATCCATCACCCTTCTGCTCGCGGCGGCGCAGAGCCAGCGGCATTGCTGCTCCCATCGAGAAGAGGAAGAATGGGAAGACCAGATCGACCCACGTAATACCCGCCACGTCAGGGTTAAAAACGAATGTCGGAGGCGGCACTTGCGCGTGGAACATATAGGCAGGCAGTTCGGTGTTCCAGAACATCTGCCCCGAAGCGACCATTCCGATAATGGCCAAAGCACGTAATAGATCTATTGCCGCTACTCGTTTCATCGTTCTTATTTCAAAGATTTATTTACGCAGATATTTCATTTTTTTCAGATACTCGACCCACATCACGTAGGCCTCCGCGTGAAGGTGAATACCATCTTTGGTCAGCTCCTCACGCAGTTCGCCCTTATCGTTATGCAGGATCGTCGTCAAATCGACCCACGTTGCCAACCCTTCATCGCAAAGTGCTTTCAGTCGTTCGTTCAGCGCACGCGTTTGGGCCTGTTTGCCCTTTGCGTATGGGTAAGCCAACACATCGTTATTGGGCGTGATGACACTTTGCAGATAGACCTTACACGTCGGCACCGACTCACGCACCATCTCCAACATCTTTCGGATATTGGCCGCGACCTCCTCAACTGGACGATTGCCCGATAGGTCATTGACACCGGCCATCAAGAAGATCTTTCGCGGCGCGCTCTCCAATATTTCAGGCAGACGAGCCAACATTCCACGTGTGTTATCGCCACCGATACCTCGATTGACGATATTCCTCTCTTTCGACAGGAAATTCCACCAACCCTGCTCGGTCAGACTATCTCCCATCCATACGATTGCACCGTTTGGCATACCCGCCTTACGGTGGGCAGCCAAACGGCAATCATAATAATCACCAAATCCCGATTGTGCCATCGAAGGGCACAGCGCGATCAGTGCAAATAGTGTTACGATCCAACGTTTCATTGAATCTTCGTTTTTTTGCTGATTACAGACTCTCCTTCACCTGATCAATGCCTGCCTTGGCATACTGCCAAGTGTTGGCCTTCTTTAAGTGAATCATATCGAAGAGGAAATAACCGTTGCAAGCGTCGTAGCAAGCCTTCACCGAGTTGGTAATTGCCTCATACTCCTGTGCATCGGTGTATTTGTCATCGTAATCCCAGTTACCTACATCGGGACCACCGCAAACCAGCGGACAAGCACTTGCAGTATATTTCATAGCCAGCTGGCAGAAGCCCTGCATAGTCCATTCGCTCGAACCATAGACATTACCCGGCGAAGCGTATGCACCGATCAGCATATGATCCATCAGATCGGCATAACCGAAGTTCATATACTCCTTTGTTGCCCAACGCGAGAACGCTGCCGAGGTATCGAATGAGGGGCTTGCCCAGTTCACACCTACATCGTAATAGGTGCTGTACCAACCACCTACATAAACACCGAACTTCACCGAACCATTCACGCTGCGAACAGCCTCCTTTGCCTTGGTCATAAAGTCGTGGATAGCCTTTGCACGGAACTCCAACCACTTCTTCAAGTGCTTGTGCTCGTAAGGCATATCGGCATTGATCGTACCCGTAAAGCCTGCGGGGAGAACATCTTTATTGAAATTAACAGCCTCACCGACATAATCCTCGAACTCCTTCAATGTCGAATCCGAGCAGTCGCTCAACATCGAATCGAAACGACCACGGTCCAAAATAATACCGTCAAGATCGGGATAAGCGGCCAAATCCTTCAACAGATCGCAGATATAGGCCTGCACATCGGCATTGTGAGGATTGAAGAAGAAGGTTGTCTCGTCTGAATCGAGCGTATTAACGAAACCTGTCTTCGTATTGAGCACCGTTGCCCAATCCTTCTTCGAGGCGTCGCGCAACAGCACACCCTGCTCACCCAAACTCGACTTATTACCGCCGACCATTGTATTGAAACCTGCGTGAATACGCAGACCCAACTCGTGGCCAATCTCAATGAATGCACCGAGGTAGTCCCAATCAGCCGTACGCTCATACTTTGCGTAGCCGTTCGAGCCCCAAGCACCGAGCCAAGCTACCTGCTGGCACTTATCAGTCTTGAACAGCACATCGCCATTGGTCGGACGAACATCAACAACCACATCCGTAAAGCCCGTCTCCTTGGCAAGGGTCAGATCGCGACGGATATTCTCCTTGCTATTTGCGAAATCGGGGAAGTTTGCAGCTGCATCAACCCAAATATACATCGGGTTGGTTGCAGGGCCTTCGGGTGCGGGTGCGATGGTTGTAGCCATCTTAATTGCACTCACAGCTACGCGATCGCCCTTACGAACTGCCGCATAGACATTATACGAGGTCTCGTCATAAAGGCCCTCGGCACGATAGGTACCCTTCTCTGCTGCATTAACCGCTGTACCACGTGCAATCACCTCACCTGCGGTAAGCTGCTTATCGTCGTCATCGGTCTCGATGCAGTAGAACGAACACTCCTCGGCATTAATTGGTGCAACAGTGAACTCCAAAGCGTTATACTCGGCAGCTACGGGTGTAATCGTAACAGCGGGCATAGGCTCCACGTCGGGGCGTGCGGGATAATCATACACCAAATCCTTATCTTCGGTACAAGCGGCCAAAGCGGCTACCATACCAATACATAACAGAAATTTTTTCATCGTTTAGTTCTTTTTGCGTTTAATTGGCACCCATAGCCCCGATCAAGGGGCTATGGATTGTGTCATCGGTTATTGGGCGATACAGTCAAACTGCACACAACCTACATAACCATTGCAGAACATAAAGTATGCGTACATAAAGTAACCATCCTCGGTTACGTGCAACTTAACATCCTGAATTGCATTACCATTAGTACCGTCGTTAGCGCGGCCACCGTAGATACCGTAGCCACCCTCACCACGATCCAAATCATATACTACGCAGTCGGGATCAAGCGAAGCATCCAACTCCAACGAGCCGGAGAAGGTCTGGGGATACTTGGCCTCCATAACCCACATACCGCCTGCTACACCCCACGTGAAGAAGGTCTCCATCGTAGCGGCAACATAGTTCAAGCCATTGAACGGAACGGCGTCGATAGCCTTCATACCCTCGTTACCGGTCAGCGTACCCTGAACATAGTTCAATGCAGCGTTGGTTGCACCATCTACCCAAGTGAGCTTGTTCATCGAGTAACCAACAGCCAAGAAGTCAGCCGTAGCGTCAGTACCCATACGGATAGCATCACCGTTGGTCCAGCCGCCCACGCCCGAAATCTGGCACCAATAGGGCTGCATCGAAACCGTCTGACCGCCCTTCACGGTCCAAGTCAGCGTCGAGGTCGAGCCTGTCGAGGTCCAACCGCAGTATGCAGCCTGTACCGTTGCATCGCCATAGACATCACCCCATACCGAGATGTGGTCGCCATAGACGTCGGTGGTTGCGTACTCGATAAACAATTCGGGAGTCGAATTGATATCACGCATACGCCATACGCGGAATACACCACCATCATCGGGCACACGGTTATTGATTACGATATGACCCTTATGATCCGAAGTCATATAGTAGCTCGACGTTGCACCCTTGATCGAGCCAAGATCCATAGTACCAACAGTGGTACCCTTCTTGGCATCAAGCACGATGGGATCCTCGCCACGAGTATTCAGAACAACGTAATCGTCAGTAACGGCGATACCCGTAGTCATATCGAGTTTTGTTACACCCGCAGCCGACAGCTTGGTTGCCCAGAGCAGCTTGCCACTTTCGGGGCGAATACCCTCCTCGACACGTGCAGGCTCGGTCTGCTGCAAGGTCCATTCGCGACTGGTAACACCATCCTGTGCAATCACCGTGAACTTCTTCGGCTCATCGGGCGAGCACCAGAAAGCTGTTGTAGCGGGATCGGGAACGATCTTCGCGTGCGGCGAGAGAACAACCTCACCAAAGACATTCTTCAACTGCTCGAAGTAGATCAACGAAGCCGTTGCACT
This sequence comes from uncultured Alistipes sp., assembly GCA_937899895.1. Taxonomy (GTDB): domain Bacteria; phylum Bacteroidota; class Bacteroidia; order Bacteroidales; family Rikenellaceae; genus Alistipes. Next base: position 60,617 of record CALBQR010000019.1, on the reverse strand, counting down.
CGATTTGTCGATCACGGCTGTCAGGCCCAGCGACGGAATTGCAAAGCTCTCGATGTCGCAAGCCGAACTTTTAGCCAACGCAGCCTTAATCGTCCACTCGCTCTGCTCCTTCTTCTGGTCGGTCAGCGTTACGGTGTAGGTCTGCGTGAGGTCGATCGTTGTGAGTTTAGGCTCCAACGTCGCATTATCGTCAAGGTTGAAATGGATCCAAACCTTCTTATAATCCTCCAATTTCTGAACATTATCCGACTCAACGGGCAGCGTGTAGGGAACCTGAACCGTAATCACACGCTTCTCGTAGTCGATCTTACTTGTAAAGCCCGAAGCATCAGCCGTATGATAGCCCTCCCACGTAGGATAGACCGTCAAGTTGTTGATACCCTTATTGGCCTCTGCCGGAAGAAGGATCTCCGGCTCTTGGCACGCCGTAAATGGAAGCACGACGGCCAAAAATATCCAAAATATAATCTTTTTCATAGTCGTCGCTTATTAGAAATTCCACTCCGGGAACTGATCAATCGCCTTATTGTTACGCAACTCTGCATCGGGAATCGGCAGACGGTACATACGATTGAGGAACTTACGATCCTGACCGTCAGCATCTACATACTGATAGCGGTAGCCCGAACCCTCCTTCGTAATCTTCATACCGTGTACGCGGTAGCCCGTGTAAGCCTTCTCCGAAAGTTTCCAACGGCGCATATCCCACCACAGGTGGCCTTCGTATGCCAACTCGATCTTACGCTCGTGAGCCAACGCCTCGAAAACGGCATCACCCGTCAGCGACAGATCGGTAGGCAGACCAACGCGGTCGCGCACCTGTGCAATATAGCCCATTGCAGCAGCGTCGTTACCCAGCTTATACTCTGCCTCGGCCAAGTTCAACAGCACCTCTGCCAAACGGATCTCAACCCAAGTCGAGGTCGAAGCAACGTTCGTCAGGTCGTTGTTCGACTCCTGGCGGAACTTGCGCATATAGTAGCCCGTTACGGTCTTGCCGTAGGGATAGGGCTCAACGCCATAATCAACGTAGGTACCATACTGACCATCAACGCAGCACTCCAACTCAACACCCTTCCACATTGTACCATTGTGAAGAATAGTAGCGGCGAAACGGGGTTCGAGTTTCTCGTAGGGAGGATACTCGGTCGTACCCTCTGCGGTATGCCACGGGGTCCAATCGACCTTCGAGCCATCTTTTGCCTCATAGCTCTCAACCATCTCCTGCGTAGGAGCAGCACCACCCGCTGTGGTATATTCGTGATACATACACATATAGCGATCCCAATAGTGGTTAGGACCTGTTACAAGGTAGTTGAACTCTAAGATCGACTCCGAGTTGCCACCAGTCGTTGCAGCCTCGTAGGTCGGAGCCAACTGATAACCCAACTCCAAGACCTTATCACCGGCCGATTTTGCATCTGCCCAACGCTCTGCATAGAGCATTGCACGCGACAGAAGTGCGTATGCGGCACCCTTTGTTACACGACCTGAATTCTGCTGGTTCCACTCTGTGGGCAGATTCTCGGCAGCAAACATCAGCTCATCGTAGATATACTGCCAAGTATCCTCAACCGATGCAAGAGGAGTATCCTTTACCGTCTCGGCAAGCGTATTGAAGATAATCGCCTGATTGTGGCGTTTAGCCAGCTGGAAATAGAGGAATGCGCGGAAGAAACGTGCCTGAGCCTCATAGAGGATATTGACATCCTCGGTGTAGGTCGAGTAGTTCTCCTTTGCAGCCAAGAACTCATTTACGCGACGGATACGCGTATAGGTATTAGTCCAGCAATCGAGCATACTACCGTTACTCGACATCGTTTCGGGGGTAAATACATAGTGGTTCGAATCACCTGCGCGGTTACCCAGAATCGGGCTACCATACTTGAACGTCTCGGTCAGGCCCTCGGTCAAATTACCCTGGAACTGCTGATCGCCAAACTGTCCATAGATTGCGATGTATTCGTAGAAGTTATTAATATACAGATCTGTTGCCTCCTGCGATTCCCAAGCTGCCTTATCCGACACGCGGTCAGGAGGAGTGAGGTCCAACCAGTCGTTACAACTCATTAATCCGAGAGTTGCGAACAACACGAGCAAGCTAAAAATTCTCTTTTTCATAGTTTTCATAGTTTTCGGATTAGAGTGTAATGTTCAAACCGACCGACATAACGCGCTGCTGCGGGTAGTAACCATTGTTCACACTCGGCAACTCAGGGTCGATATTATATTTGCTCAAATGGCTCAATGTAAAGAGGTTCGAGCCCTCAACATAGATACGCAAGTTCTTGATTCCGATCTTGTTCATCCACTTCGAGGGGAAGGTATAACCCAACTGTGCGGTCTTCAAACGCAGATAATCACCCGGACGATACCAATGGGTCGAAGAGTGAGCATTGTGCGAGCTCGAAGCCAACGACAGACGCGGGAAATATGCATCGGGATTCTCCGGAGTCCACGAATTCATAACCAGATAGAGCGGAGTGTTACCATCGTGGTAGAAGGGCTTGGTCATCGACGTATTGTCCATAATACCACCATCATAAACACCCGTCAGAGCGATTGTCGAACCAATTGCACCCTGCATCAGGAAGTTCAGGTCAAGGCCCTTCCACGAAAGATTGAATGCCAAACCACCCGTAAACTTAGGATATACACTTGTGCCGACATAACCACGGTCCTGCTCATACGAGATCTTGCCATCACCATTGCGGTCGATGTACTTGATATCACCCACGCGAACGGGCTTACCAACCATCGTGGGCGAGTTCTCAACATCTGCCTGATCCTTATACAGACCGTCAGCGATGAAACCGATCACCGAGCCGACCTCCTTACCGGTCAGTTTCTGATAGTCGGGAGCATTAGCAGCATCACCTGCATAGAGCAGCCAACGACGTTTTGCATACGAGCCCATCAACTTGATACCGTACGAGAAATCTCTCTTCTTGTAGTTGTGCGACAAGGTCAGATCGAAACCGCGAACATCTTGCTTATTCTTGTTTTCCCAAGCGGGGAAGTAACCGCCCACCGAGGGAGGATACGAACCCGATGCGCTCGACAACATATCATACTTATAGGTATAGAATACGTCAGCCTCGACGCCTAACAGACCACCCCAGAACGTAGCATCAACACCGATGTTGTAGTTCAGGTTCTTCTCCCACGAGATATTGGGGTTAGCCACCGACGAGGTGTAGATGCTCTGCTGACCCTGACCGCCGATAACCACCGAGTTGCCACCCGAAATGGCCATCGAGCTCAAATATTGGAATGCGCTGACTGCCGAAGTACCGGTCAAACCGACACCGGCACGCAATTTCAGGTTATCAACCCAACTTGCGCCAAACCAACGCTCCTCCGAGATACGCCAACCTGCCGATGCTGCGGGGAAGAAGCCCCAACGCGAACCGTTCATACCGGAGAACAGGTAGGTACCATCGTAACGACCCGAAAGCTCCAAGTAGAGGCGATTAGCGTAGTCGTAATTGACACGTGCTACGAAACCAACCTGACGCGAGTGCGAACTCATACCACCAACAGCACGCTTATCGCTCGACTGATCACCGAAGTTCAACTCCGGCAGATTCTCGAACAACAGATCGTAGGTACGACCGTAGTGGTTATTGCTGCGGTGATCGCGAGTCTCCATCAGCACCAGAGCTGCGATGCGGTGATCCTGACAGAAGGTCTTGTCATACGACAGCGAGCTCTGAGTGATACCGTAGTAGGTGTAATACGAAGCCTCCTGCAACGAGTTCTCCGAGCCCAGGCCCGAATAGGTTTGGCTCACCGAGTAGTTGATCTTATTGATGTAACCATTCTCGTCATACGAGAAACTACCCAACGCCATCTTATACGGGGTCGAGAACGACTTGGTGTGCTGGAAGGTCATATCGTACGATGCGAAGAACTTTGCCGACAGGCCCTTCACCCAAGGCACATCCCAACGCAACGAGATATTGGGCTGAATAAATGTCGCGCGGCTCTTATACTTACCCGACTCCATATATGCAGCTACGGGATTGACCGTTGCCGATGCAGTCGAAGTTGCGGTGTGATACTCAACGCCATCAATTGTAACCTTTTCAGGTACGTAGGGATGCACACGCATAGCCTGCTGCGCAACGTTGTTCCAAGCCGAAGGATCAGCCGAGTAGGTCGGTTGATCGTGAATCTGAATACGACCTGCAACACCCACATCGAGGGTAAGGCTCTTGGCGATCTTTGCCGAGAGATTTACACGAGCTGTATAGCGACGGAAATTAAAGTTATCGACATTACCCTTCTGGTCGAACATACCCACCGAGGTAAAGTAGTTCATACGGTCGTTGCCGCCATTGGCCGAAATCGTGTGCGACATATTTGTACCTACGCCGAACACCTTGTCGTACCAATTGGTATTACCCCAGCCATCCTCACCTGCCAACATCTTCTGCACGATATCGGCTGTAAAGATCGGCTGCTGGCCATCGAGTTCCAACGCCTTATTGTACCAATAGGCGTAAGCGGGGCCGTCAAGCAACTCCAACGGATTGGCATTCGAGCTGACACCATAATTACCCTTATACGAGATGGTTGATTCGCCATTCTGACCACGCTTGGTGGTTACGATGATGACCGTATTACCGTCAAGACCATAAACCGCAGCTGCCGAAGCATCTTTCAGAATAGAGATCGACTCGATATCTTCGGGGTTGATCTGGTTGATATCACGGGGCACACCATCGACGATGTAGAGAGCCGACTGACCACGTACCATAATCGACGACGCATCGGCACCGGGCTGACCCGACGACTGCACAGCCGTTACACCCGATACACGACCTGCCAACATATTGGTTACGCCGCTCATAGGTGCTTTTTCGAGCTCTTTACCCGAAATCTGCGAGATTGAAGCTGTTACCGATGCCTTCTTCTGCACGCCGTAGCCGACAACCACAACGTCTTCGATCATCTCAGCGTCATTTTTGAGCTCCACCACCAAATTCGACACGCCCGTTACGGGAACATTAACAGTCTGCATTCCGATATACGAAATCTGCAATACCGCTCCCTTTTTGACGTTTTGAAGTGTAAACAGACCGTTGATGTCGGTTGAGGTAGCGTTCTGCGTACCTGCCTCAACAACCGTAGCGCCGGCAAGAGGGGCGCCCTTTTCATCAACGACAGTTCCCTTGATAGCGCTTTGCGCCCAAGCCATACTCGGACACAAAACAACGAAGAGCAGACAGAGGACCGACAGCACGTGGCTCATCAGACCTCCACCCCTTCTTGTTTGGGATAAGTGTTTCATAGATTATTGATTTTTAAGTTTGTGATTTCCTCCTCGTTACTCCTCGACGACCTTCATATTCTCTTCGAGCAGATCCCACCAATCACGATTGACGATGTGAACCAGATCGAAGATCATCAGACCACCATCGCAGCTCTTCATCACCTGGCGAACGGCCTTGGCAAACTGCTCGGCATCCTGCTTATACTGATCGACATAGAGCGAACCTGCAACGGGAACAACACCGCAAGTGATTGCCTGCGCCAACTCTGCACCACCCTCAACCGAGTAGCAGTAGGTCAGATCGTTGGGATCCATACCCGACTCACCGCGCTCACCAATCACGCGACCCTGCGCTGCATCAACCTCATCTTTGGTTACCAGCGTGTAGTAAAGACCTGTCATATAGATATCAAGCAGGTCGGCATAACCCGTCTTGTAGTAGTTCTCCGAAGCCCAATCGGGATAACGCTCCGAGGGATCGTACTGCGTACTTGCCCAGTTCACGCCCAGCTGGTAGTAGGTCGGATACCAAGCACCCGTATAGTCGCCGATCAAGATATCGGGATTCACTGCGTGGATCGCCTCGTGAGCCTCCTCGACAAACGACTTGATGACCGTTGCACGCCACTCAACCCACTCCTTAAAGTACTTCGAGTGTCTCATATTACCATCTTCCCAATAGATGATATCCTCCGGATATTTTTCGAGTTTCAGACCACTCCACTCCTCGAACTGCTGACGCGAAAGCTCCGAGAAGTCCGAAGTGATATTATCGTAACGCAGACGGTCGAAGATGATACCGTCAGCATCGGGATAACGCTCCGCAAACTCTACCAGAATATTCTTCTGATACTCGCGCACCTCAGGATTCGAGGGGTTGAGCATACCGTTATAGTTGGTTTTGATCTCGCTGATAGGCACCAACGATCCATCGGGGCGATAGACAATCGACTGCCATTCGGGGTGTTCATTGAAGATGATACCGCGATTGAAGAAGATATGGCCACCGGCAAAGATATTGAGCGAGCCGTGAACACGCATACCGCGCTTATGGCCCTCATCGATAAAGTGGCGCATCATATCGTAATCGCGCGAACGTACCGTACCCTCAAATTCACCCATATAGGGGGCATACTTACTATCGTAGAGCGTCTCGCCCATAATCGACTTAACATCGACAACGATATCTGTAACACCGATCGAATGCATCTTCTCGGTATAGTAAGCGATCGAATCGAGCGTGCTCATACGCTCAAAGTTAGCCTCGCAATCGACCCACATATAGATCGGCTTCTGCGCAGCGGTCTGTTCGACTGCGGGAGCACAGCTACCGAGCGCAAAAATCATCGCTACGGCTACGGCCAACTGTATAAAAATATTTCTATTCATCATAATCGAAATCTAATTTGCACCTATATAATATAATGAACTATTCAACCTCCGAAAGGACAACAACAGTCGGAACCGAACGCTGCGCGCCATCGCTCGGAGCGTTATAAACCTGACCGTCATAGCCAACGATTGCCGACGAACCGCCACCATCAAGGTTGATTGCGAAATCCATACCTGCCTCAACGAAGATATCGGCCATCTCGCTCAACGTCAGACCATTCGAGCCATTCTTACCACGACCGTCGCAAACCAACAGCATCACCTTGCCTTCCTTGGTTGCGCCCAAGGCGGTACGGGGCTGACGCGTATTGCCAGACGTTCCGCCCGTGTGCATAATCTCGCGGTAGTAGTAGTCCATAGCCACATTCTTACGCTTATAGACCAACATCGGACCGCCACCGATAGCCTGCTGCGGCTCCCACAGAGCTGCGCCTGCGGTCGAGGAGGTCGGAGGTGCCGGCATATAGGTCTCCGTCAGCTCATTGTTATCGAGTGGCGAGGGGAACGAGTAGGGCTTATTGTTAATGCAATATACCCAAGTTGCCTCGAATGTACCATCGGCCATCTGACCCAATGCTGCACGCACGGGATAGGCTACAATCTGCTCACCATCAACAGTGGGATATGCCAACTCGGTTGCAATCGACTTCACTTCACCATCACTAACACAAAGGCTCAACGAAGCGCCGTCCCAGAAATAGCCACCATTTGAAGCTACGTAAGGAACGCCCTTACCGAGAGTTTTGAAGGTCTCGAACGCAGCAGTAGGAGTCGTTGCGGGATCGAGATGCGTAGGCGCAAAGCGTAGCTTCTGGTTAGCTTTCAGATCGGCAGTTGCAATATAGCCCTTTGCCACACCGCCATCCTCAAAGGTGCGGGTGAAAGCCTCGAACTTCATCTTCTTCGGATAATTCGATTCAGGAGCATCGCTGGTCGTGATTGCCGTTACAGGAACGCAAACCGAGCCGTGAAGTTCATCTTTTGCAGCGGCAATAAAGGTGTAGGCCGTCGCAGGTTTCAAACCTTCGATCTTCACATCAACCTTATCGCCCTCGACGGGAGTTCCCTCGGCAAATACCTGATCGAGCGTCTTGCTCAACGTCTCGCCCTCGGCATAGAGATATGCGCACTCGTCAGCGTAATAGGTACTGAAACGAACAATAATGTAGTCCATACCCTTCTCAACCGGCGCAATGGTTACGGTCGGCGTTGTTTCAGGATCGGGGAAAACATACTGCGGAGTACTTCCTTTTTCACAGCTGATATTTAGGCCGATAGAGGCCAACATCATCATCAAAACGGATAATTTTTTCATCTTATAGGGTTATTATAGTTATATTCTTGCGCTAAATTAAATAAAATTATTCACACTGCAAACTTTTTGAATATTTTTTTAATAATATGTTTTGCAATCAAAACACTCCTACTACATTAATTGTCAGCTAATTACGCGACTTTTATCCCAAAATATAAAAATAAAATAATTTTACTAACTCATTTTAGACCTCACAACATCTCCATCAGTGCCCCAAAAGCCTTGTAGTCAGACAAAAAAAGCAGCCACCCATTGGGCGGCTGCTTACAGCTTATCCGGTGATTTTAAGCCGATTACTTACCCTCCTGAGGATCGGGATAGGTAAAGGGCAGGAACCACGTCAGTACGAAAGCGGGGATCGCGCTAACCAATGCCCACAAGAAGAATTTCTCATAGCCGATTGCATCGCTGATAACACCCGAAACCATACCCGGCAGCATCACACCCAAGTTAGCCAAAGCCGAGCCGAAAGCATAGTGTGCCATTTGGTGCTTGCCGGGTGCAACCTGCTGCATAATAAACAGCGTAAGACCCACAAAACCAAAGCCATAGCTAAAATACTCGAAGACGATCGCACCACATACCAACAGCGCACTATCGGGCTGATACAGAGCCAACAGAGCATAGACTACAAACGGGATATTAAAGATACAGCAGAGCGGGAAGATCGCCTTTTTAAGACCTCGCCACGAGATGAAATAGCCACCTAAAATCGAGCCGACGATGAACGCCACAACTCCGAACGTTCCGTAATAAAGACCTATCTCATCCTTCGTCAGGCCCAAGCCCTGCACCGCCGTATCGGCTTTAAGGAACAGAGGTACAATCTTGATTACCAGACCCTCCGTGAAGCGATAGAAGACAATCCACGCGATGTAGATCCAGATATATTTCTTCTGGAAGAACTGCGCAATAACGCCCCAAGTTTCGCGCATCGTTTCGCCAAACGAACCGTGCTTGGTAGCCTCGGCTCCACCTGTCGGCAAGACGCGCCAATGGTACAAACCGAGCACCGTCAGCAATACGCCGCACAAGACCATAATTACCACCCAAGCATAGAGAACACCGATCTTATCTTCCAGCACACCAGCCAGATAGACCAGACCGCCCATTGCCGTTACCTTTGCCAAATTATAGAAAGCTCCCTGCCAGCCCACGAACTGCGCCTGCTGCGTCTTATTCAGCTCGGTGATATAGACACCATCAAGGGCGATATCATGCGTTGCGCCACTGAAAGCCAACACCGTCATAATCGCGATCACGTACGGGAAGAAATTGGGCAACGGCAGAGCCATTGCAATAAGTGCCAGCGATATACCAGACACAAGCTGCGTCGTTACCACAAAGAATTTCTTGGTGCGGTACATCTCCATCAGGGGACTCCAAAATGGTTTGAGCGACCACGGCAGAATCAGCAACGAGGTCCAAAAAGCAACCTGCGCATCCGAGATTCCGAAATCATTAAACATCAAGGGTGCCACAAGATTGATCAGAATCAACGGCAAGCCCATAGCAAAGTAGGCCGAAGGGACCCACCACAACGGAGATTTTTTAGTTTGAGTTTGTTCCATTTATCTATTAATTTTGAGTTTTATTTCGTTGTTCTTTTAGTCGAATTACAGACCCAGAGTTTTATTGCGTGTAATAGCGCAAATACCGATCAAACCTGCCGATTCACCCAACTTCGACACCTTGATAGCAGTATCTTTCGACACATAATTCAAGGCATATTTATTGATTGAACTCTTAATTGGCAGCAACAAGTAATCCTTTGCAGTACAAAGTGTTCCACCCAAAACAACCACTTCGGGATTGAACACATTAATCAACCCCGCAATGGCGCGGCCAAGCGATGAACCGACCTGTTCCATCACCTCGATCGCCAACATATCCTCTTTGGCCAAAACATCCAAAATATCCGACAGCGTAATCTGCTTACCGCTCTCATATTGCTTCGACAACATCGAGATATTTCCCTGTTTCAACTTCTCGACAAATTGGCGATACGCCGCCCATCCCGACACCTCGGTTTCAAGGCAACCGCGCTTACCGCACGAGCAGATAATCTCATTGTCGAAAAATGGGAAATGGCCATATTCGCCCGAAAATCCCGACTTGCCGTAGTGTAACTTGCCGCCGAGAATCATACCGATACCGAATCCCCAACTCAAATTGAGGAAAAGCATATTCTGCTCGCCATTGCCAACGCCGTAAGCATACTCGCCGTAAGTCATTGCGCGTGAATCGTTTTCAATATAAACACGACAGCCCAAACGCTCCTCAAAGACGGTGGTAAGCGGCTTCTCGTCGAAGAAGAAATAGGAGTACGAATAGCCCGTTTCGGGATTGACACGACCCGACAGATTGATGCCGATTGCCAACAATTTATCGCGGCGAATACGCGACGTAGTGATAAATTGCTGGATCAGTTCACAAAGTTCATCAAATGATTGACGGGTATTTTCGATCGAGAAATCGTATTGACGCGACACCACCATATCACCTCGGAAGTTAATGATACCCAGCATAATAACGTCGCGCTTAATATCCACGCCCATAAAATATCCCGCCGAAGGATTCAGACCGTAGATACTTGGGCGGCGGCCACCCGTCGCGCCTTGCTTTCCGAGATTGATCACCAAATCATCATCGATCAATTCGGCAACAATTTTTGTAAGCGTTGGCACACTCAAACCGAGATCGCGGCTCAAATCGGCAATACTCTCACCTCCATTCAACATATAACGACGTAGGATATCGCGTTTAAGTTGCGCCGTCTTCTTCCCGCTGGTCAATGCTTCGATTGAGATCTGTTTTGTCATAACCGTATATAGATTGGTTTAATGAGCGAATAAACAATCTGTCAAAAAAACTTTCGCCTATGATGCAAAGTTATGAAAAAAGTTTGAAAAATCGCAAGAATCACGCTCTTTTAATAGTTTTCGCCCGCCATTACGAAAACATTCTAAACTTTTTTAGCAAGATCGTGCAATTAATAAAACTTTTTTCCTCAAAATTTTGCGAATCCGTTATTATTTTTATTATCTTTGCTCACGTAAAGTGCTCTGTCCTGACGAATCGTATTCGTTGCGGCAGCGGCTACTGATTATTTAATATGAATTAAAAACCTAAACTTTATTAAACTTTCACACTATGAAAAAATTATTCTTAATGATTGCTGGCGTAAGCCTGCTGTTCACAGCGTGTGAATTCGACCCTACGGATCTCAACAACCGTATCGACGATCTGGAAAACCGCGTGAAAGAGCTCGAAGAGACTATCGCCGCTCTCAACCAAGACATTGCCGGTGCGCAGACTCTGGTCAACGCATTGCAGAACAATGTCTATGTATCTAAAATCGTCAAAGGCGAGAACGGATACGAGGTCTATTTCACCAATGGCGAGAAGATCGAGATCGCTGACGGCAAGGCAGGTGAGGCCGGTAAAGACGGCGTAACCGTAACCGTAATGCTCGACGAAACTGACGGTCAGTACTATTGGGCTATCACCAAAGACGGCGTTTCGGACTTTATCGTTGTTGATGGCAAGCGTCTTCCCGTTAAGGGCGAGCAGGGCAACACTCCTCTGATGCGCGTTGTAATGGAGGGCGAGACCGGTTATTGGGAGGTTAGCTACGACAATGGTGAGTCGTGGGAGCGCGTTCTGCTGCCCGACGGAACCCCCGTTACCACTTCGGGTGGTGCAGGCGGTCTGTTCAAGGAGGCTTACATTGATGACGAGACCAATACTGCCGTATTCGTATTCCTCAATGGCGAGAAGATCGAAATTGAGTTGCGCAGCGATCTCTATATCAACTTCAAGGGCGAGGCTATCGAGGCTACCGACTTCCGCTACGGCGAGACTCTGACCTTCGAGATGGAGGCCGTTGGTGTTAAGAAGGCTATCGTTACTACTCCCGACGAGTGGAAGTCGTCGTACGACAAGGAGACCGCAGTTTGGACAATCACCGCTCCTTCGATCGAGCACGCTTTGTGCGCTGATCTCGAAGGCGAGGTTGCTCTGATCTACTTCGGTGAGGAGAACCAGAGCTCGGTTATCGCAATGAATGTTGCTATCGGTGAGTACATTGATGTTACCGAGGAGAACTTGGTAATCGAGGCCGAGGCTGCCGAGGCAACCTACGAGGTTCCCTTCGTAGCTGATGGCAATGTAACCGTTGAGGTCGTTGATGCTTGGATTTCAGGTACCGTTGCTGACGGCGTTGCTTCGATTAAGGTTGCTGCTAACACCGGCGCAGAGCGTACCGGTACCATCAAGCTGGTAGCAAAGAGCAACGAGGTGATTATCACCGTAAATCAGGCCGAGGGCGTTGAGTTGTTGGAGTACGGCTACCGCGCAGGTTCGGAGACCGTTGTATTCGAGAAGGCATTGTCGGAAATTGAAGGTATCACTGCTGCTAATGTAAGCCACATTGCTGCTACTGGCAAGTATCTGATCGTTAGCGCAGCAGGCGAGGCTCCCGCAGTTCTCGACGCACTGACTGGCGAGTATGTAGGTAAGTTGAATACTGGTGATCTGATTGTTGCAGCAGTAACGGCTGATGACGCTGGTAACATAGTATTGAGTTCTTATCAGGAGGAGGGCAGCTTCCGCGTAGCTCGTATGAAGAATATCACCGATACTCCGGAGGTATTCATCACTCGTGCCTCAACCGAATATGGTAAGGACATCTCGGTTGTAGGTGATGTTTATGGCAACGCTCGCGTTACTTTGATGTACTCGCCCTGGTCGAGCGGTACTACCGGCCACTTACTCTATCAGGTAGCTAATGGCGTAGCTGATGGTGGTTATTGGTCGAAGATCGCTGCTGGTGATTCGGGTCTTACCGTTAATAACAACAATGGCGACGTTATCTACCGCGATATGGGTGCAAATTCGCCCTACTTTATGTCAGGTTATTCGAGCAACACTATGATCTGGGCAGAGGCTGGTACTGCTCTGGCTGGTCAGGTTACTGCTAATAGCAACTGTGGAGCTGTTTGTCTTGATGTTGAGCAGTTCAACGGTGCTTACTACCTGATGTCGGCAGCAGACACCTACTTCACTTGGGACACTTCGTATGCTTACTTGGCAGATGTTACCACGATCGACAACTTCAAGGCTGGCTTCATTACTTACAAGACTGGCGACTATGGTTGGTCGGTAGGCTCGAACGGTAATGGTAACACCGACTGCGCAATGAAGGTTTCGGAGGACGGCGTTTATATGTACGCTTACGTTGTATATGCAGGTGGCTCACTCGGTTGTATCCGCGTTGACTGCTTGAAGAACGCTCCCGAAGAGTAATATAAAATTAGATTAGTTGGGTTACAAAAACTCATAGCTCCTTGATCGGGAGCTATGAGTACCCCAAAACGACAAAGCGACTACGAGCAATCGTGGTCGCTTTGCTGTTTTGTACCAATTTTTTTGACTCTTTTCTTGCGGGAGGGGGAATTTTCGCTACCTTTGCGAAAATCACTAAATCAGACTACTATGAAACATATTCTCACACTCGTTTTGGCGGTAATACAGATAGCAGTTTGCGCAGCCCAGCCCGCAACTCCGCTGACCAACCCAACGGCCGAGAGTAAGGTGCTCTATATCGTGGCGGATAGTTGCGAATTCTATATTAGTAGTTTCGGTTTTGCATCCAAGAAATATGAGGATAATGCGACCTATTACACATTGAATATTCCGACCAAAGATGGGACTTTTGCAATCGGTTGCAAGGAGATGTATTTGGTCGAAAACGGCAAGGCCTATTGGCCGATTGATCGCGTGTTCCCCAAGAGCGACTTGGACAAGACGCCGACAATTAGAATGAAGGATTTCGCCAAAGGCAAGTCGGCCAAGCAGCTACAACGCGCCTACGACCGTTGGCAGGAGGAGTACGACTACGTCTTTGTAACCAAATGCTACAACCCCGATAACGACAAACAAGAGCGCATTTTGGCTGTCGATAGCTACATACACAAACCCTCGAAAGTGCGCTATCCGCACTACCCCATCGATTCGCTTACAAGTGCCATCGAGAGAGGCGTTCGTATTGTGGTGATCGACTCCGACAAGCCCTACGCAAAAAGAGTAGTCAAAGATACGGCATACATTAACTACGCATACGGAATGTATGCTCAAATATTTAATTATGAGTTCGTTGATCACAACGGAGAGAAGAGCCTCAATAATTTTATGCAAACGCAAGAGAACATCTATCCGCTCGACGAAGCAAATGTATTTACCATCGATCGCAAGCAATTCCAATGGGAGAGCGACGTGGCCCTTGATCTCAGCGAGCTCGCCTCGAAACGCGACATCAATGATGTATGGTCAGTAATATTTACCTTCCACAAAGGGCACATTCTCTACTTCATCGACCGCGCCGAGATAACCAAAAACACGATGACGGTACGCACGTGCAACACTCTCCTCATTACTACGGGAGGCTTCGGTGGCATCAGAAAAAAGAGCTCCGACACAAAGTAATATCCTCGCCTTGTAAGCAATTTATCTGGCTGAAAATTTGCGCTTTGGGAAAAATTAATTACCTTTGCGCCCGCAAGCATTTATGGGACGTGCGGAAAATCCGCGTCGTTGAGTGATGCCCAAGTAACTTAAACATTTATTACACAAGATGAAAACTATCCAGATTGCAGCCGTTAAGCGTGATGTTTACGGCAAGAAAGCCAGCAAGGCTGTTCGTCGCGAGGGTATGGTTCCCTGCGCTATCTATGGTGGTGAGGAGACCGTACATTTCTCGGTTGAGGCAAAGGCTCTGAAACCCCTGATCTACTCGCCCAACTCGTACATCGTTGAGTTCGACATCGAGGGCAAGAAGGAGATCGGCGTTATGCGCGAGGTTCAGTTCCACCCCGTTCGTGAGCAGATCCTCCACATCGATTTCTACCGTGTTCAGGAGGGTAAGCCCGTTGCTATCGACGTTCCCGTTCGTCTGACCGGCAACTCGGAGGGCGTTAAGGCCGGCGGTAAGCTCGTTTTGAGCAAGCGTAAGATCCGCGTGAGCGGTATGGTTGAGAACCTGCCCGATGAGTTGGTTATCGACATCACTTCGCTCGGCGTTGGTAAGTCGATCTTCGTTGGCGACTTGCAGTACGAGAACCTCACTATGCTCACCCCCGCTACCACCGCAGTTTGCGCAGTACGTGTAACTCGTGCTTCGCGTGGTGCAGCAGCAGAGCAGCAGCGCGGTAAGTAATTAACCGAAACTACAACTCCTTAAAAACTTTATCGAGTTGAAATATTTGATTGTAGGACTGGGAAATATCGGTGCCGAGTACGCCGAAACCCGCCACAACATTGGTTTCAAAGTGCTGGACGCCTTAGCTGAGGCGTCCAGTGCTGTTTTTAGCTCCGCCCGTTACGGAGCCGTAGCCGAGTGCAAGCACCGCGGCCGCCAGCTCATTCTGCTCAAACCTTCGACCTATATGAATTTGAGTGGCAAGGCGGTACGCTATTGGTTGGATGCCGAAAAGATCCCTATCGAGAACCTGCTCGTTATCGTCGATGACATCGCTCTACCGTTCGGACAGTTGCGTATGCGTACCAAAGGTAGCGACGGCGGCCACAACGGTCTGAAAAATATCAACGAACTGCTCGGCCACAACAACTATTCGCGCATCCGCTTCGGTATTGGCGGCGACTTCCCGCAAGGTTTTCAGGTCGATTACGTGCTGGGCAAATGGACCGACGAGGAGCGCAAGGCGATGCCCGAACGTGTGAAGGTGGCGGTCGATGCTATTCGCTCGTTCGTGTCGGTGGGCGCAGCGATGACAATGAATACCTATAATAAAAAATAGAGATGACGGACAAGGGGGCTAAATCTAAAAAAGTGCCGTCGTTGCTTGCAACCTCGTTCCAGCGCGAGCTGATCGAGGCGGGTTGCGACGAGGCGGGACGCGGCTGCTTGGCAGGCTCGGTCTTTGCGGCAGCGGTGATTTTGCCGCCCGATTTCAGCCACCCTCTGCTCAACGACTCGAAGCAGATGAGCGAGCGTAACCGCGACCTGCTGCGCGAGGTGATCGAGCGTGAGGCTATCGCGTGGGCAGTCGAAGAGGTTACGGCCGAGCGAATCGACCAGATCAATATTCTGCACGCTTCGTTCGAGGGTATGACGTTGGCTGTCAAGCGATTAGACCCGCAACCAGAGTTTTTGGCAATCGACGGGAATCGTTTCTACACCACGCTCACATTGCCCTTCGAGTGCGTCATTAAGGGCGACGGTAAGTATGCCAATATCGCCGCTGCGTCGGTACTCGCAAAGACCCACCGCGACGAATATATGCGTCGCATTGCGGCCGAGTTTCCCGAATATGGGTGGGCGAAAAACAAGGGCTACCCCACTCGCGACCACCGCGAGGCGATCGCCCGACACGGACTCTCGCCCTACCACCGCCTGACGTTCAACCACACGGCGGGACAGTTGGAACTCTTCTAACATCACACAAAAGCCACCCTCCAAATGGAAGGTGGCTTTTTCGTTTTTCGGGTCAAATCATCTTCACACACTCCTCAAAACCACTTCGCGGCCTGCCCAAACCATTGCCAAACCGAGCACCAGACTCAACGCGGTGTAGAGCGCAAAATAGAAATAGTTGCGTTGCTCGATAAGCGTCAGCATATCGTGCGAGAACGATGAGAAGGTTGTAAAACCGCCACAGAAACCTGTAATCAACAGAGCATTCATTGCGCCGGTAATGAATTGCGTACGCTCGGCAGCACCAAATAGTGCTCCAATCGCAAAGCTGCCAATCACATTCACCGCAAATGTAGCCCACGGGAACAGCGTCGCTCCGAGAGCCGCACACAATCGCCCCGTCAAAAATCGCAAGCAGGTACCCAAAAATCCGCCTGTACCTGCCAAAAGCATCATCTTTATCATAGTCGAGAGTTTGAAATTTGTTGCCAGAATCTGTAACAAAATTAATACCGCACGCCCCAAAAAAGCAAGCGGACTGGCATATTTTTTGCCTCGTTGCCGAGAGATAGAATTTCAACAATCTTAAAACTTTCAACTATGCATCTTACACCAAAAGAGATCGACAAACTATTGCTGTTGTCGCTCGGCGCGATAGCCGAACGGCGCAAGGCTCGCGGGTTGAAACTCAACCATCCGGAAGCGGTTGCCTACATCACTTCGGCCGCCTTGGAGGCCGCGCGCGAGGGAAAAACCGTCGAGGAGGTAATGACCCTGGCCGCAGGTGTGCTCAAACGCGACGACGTAATGGAGGGGGTGGCCGATATGATTGATCTGTTGCAGGTCGAGGCTGTTTTCACCGACGGATCGCGACTTGTAAGCATCCATAAACCAATCAAATAGCACTAAACTATGGCAAAAAAGACATCGCAAAACAAGCTCTCTGCACTCTATGGCGGCGACAAGGGATATACTCCCAAAGCGAGCGTTGCTGTCGGAGGTGTCGTACTCCGCAGCGAGCAGATTGAATACAACATAGGCCGCCCCACGACAAAGCTTCGCGTGCGCAATCGCGGCGATCGCCCAATACAGGTCGGGTCGCATTTTCACTTCTTCGAGGTCAATCGTTACCTCGAATTTGACCGCGCAAAGGCCTTCGGCACCCACCTCAATATCCCCGCAACGACAGCCATTCGCTTCGAGCCGGGCGATAGCCGCGAGGTGGAGGTAGTACCCTTTGCCGGTAAGCAACGACTCATCGGATTCAACTCGCTCACAATGGGTTACGCAGGTACAGAAGATGAGCCCGCATATTATCCCACACGCACAGCCGCCTTCGAGCGAATGCACCGCGAGGGGTTCGCCTGCTGCTGCAACGAGAAATGTAACAAAACTTCAAAATCTTAACTATGGCAAAAATTTCGCGTCAAGAATATAACAACCTTTTCGGGCCTACCGTAGGCGATAAGATCCGCTTGGGCGATAGCGACCTCTATGTCGAAATCGAGCGCGACCTGCGCACTTATGGCGACGAGGCAGTATATGGTGGAGGCAAGACAATCCGCGACGGTATGGGTCTTGCAAACACGATCACATCGAATGAGGGTGCCCTCGACCTTGTCATTACAAACGTAACGGTCATTGACCCCGTTCAGGGCGTTGTGAAGGCCGATGTCGGCATAAAAGATGGGCGCATTGCGGGTCTTGGCAAGGCGGGCAACCCCAATACAATGGAGGGTGTGTCGCCTGAATTGATTACGGGCGCAGCGACAGACGCCATTTCGGGCGAGCATCTGATCCTCACCGCAGGCGGTATTGACGGCCACGTACACGTCATCTCTCCCCAACAGGCCTACCACGCTTTGAGTGGCGGCATCACGACACTCTTTGGCGGCGGAGTTGGCCCAACCGACGGAACTAACGGAACCACAATTACTTCGGGCCGTTGGGCGACGGAGATGGTACTGCGCTCGTTCGAGGGTCTGCCCGTCAATGTCGGCCTACTTGGTAAGGGCAACTGCTCAACGGCACGACCGATGATCGAACAGATCGAGGCGGGTGCTTGTGGTTTGAAGATTCACGAAGATTGGGGCTCGACCCCTGCCGCGATACGTGCCGCACTCGGCGTTGCCGACCGATACGACGTGCAGGTGGCCATCCACACCGATACGCTCAACGAGAGCGGATATGTCGAAGATACAATCGCGGCGATCGACGGTCGCACGATCCATACCTATCACACCGAGGGCGCAGGAGGCGGCCACGCCCCTGATCTACTGAAAGTTGCGTCGATGCCCTTCGTGCTACCATCTTCGACCAATCCGACTCTTCCGTTCGGTATCAACTCACAGGCCGAGCTATTCGATATGATTATGGTATGCCACAATCTCAACCCGAAGATCCCGTCGGATGTCGCTTTTGCCGAGAGCCGCGTGCGACCCGAAACGCAGGCTGCCGAGAATATTCTGCACGATTTAGGCGTGCTCTCGATGATCTCGTCAGATTCGCAGGCAATGGGGCGCGTAGGTGAGTCGTATATGCGAGCCGTTCAGATGGCTTCGTTTATGAAATCGGCCTGCGGGCGATTGAAAGAGGATAGCCCCGACAACGATAACTTCCGCGTATTGAGATACTTGGCGAAGGTTACAATCAACCCTGCAATCACTTTCGGCGTATCGGATTACATCGGTTCGATCGAGCGCGGCAAGGTGGCCGACCTGGTCCTTTGGGAGCCTGCATTCTTCGGAGCAAAACCCAAAATGGTGATCAAGGGCGGTGCGATCAATTGGTCAAATATGGGCGACCCGAACGCCTCGTTGCCTACGCCACAACCCTGCTACTATCGACCGATGTTCGGTGCTTTCGGCTCGGCGATGGCTCCGACCTGCCTCTCGTTTGTGTCGAACGTGGCGTTCCAAAGCGGCATCGCCGAACGTCTTGGACTGCAACGAATGGTCTGCCCTGTGCGCCGTACGCGCCAACTCACAAAGGCCGATATGTTATTCAATGGCGCGAAACCACAAATCGAGATCAACCCCGAAACATTCGAGGTGATGATCGAGGGGGCACACGCCTACGTCAAACCAGCCGAGCGATTTGCTCTCGGACAACTTTATTGGTTCAGCTAAACGATGAAAGTCTTTTCGCAAGTTATTGGAAATATGCACTCCAACGAGTGGATTGAGGCCCTGCGCTCGGTTCAGATCGAAACCATTACGCTCGACCAATGGACCGCGCAAAAGAGCCGTCTTGTGGCCAAAAGCGACCGAGGAACGGAGTATGCAATCTCGCTCGGTCGCGGACAACGGCTCTCCGATGGCGACATTCTCGAATATGACCACGAGGCTCATCGGGCGGTGGTTGTCGATGTGATGATGCACGAGGTTATGGCTATTCGTCTTGATCGACTGCTGCGTTTTACGCCCGAATTTATCGCCCGCACAGCCTTCGAACTCGGCCACGCTATCGGCAACCAACATTGGCCTGCCGTCGTTAAAGGCTCGCAGGTTTATGTTCCGCTGACCACCGATCGGAAGGTTATGCAGAGTGTAATGCGCACCCATCGGATCGAACATATCGACATCGATTTTCGACGTGGCGCAGAGGTAATACCCTATCTGGCTCCGCACGAGGTGCGACGACTCTTTGGCGGTACCGACCCTGCGGTAGTTGAGCAGGCTCACTCGCACCAACACACGCAGAGTTACGAGCACTCGCACTTGCATACCCACAAATCGACAAAATAGTCGTAATGCGATGGAACTCACACGTTTAATGCGACTACTACAATTCGCCGATTCGGCTCTGCCGGTCGGGGCTTTTGCCTTCTCGAATACGCTCGAAACAGCTGTCGAACAGCACATTGTGGAGGATGAGATGTCGCTCGCAATCTTTGTCGAGGAACTGATGCGGCAATCGGCCGCAAGCGACGGCATTGCAGGATTAGAGGCTCTTCGAGCCACCGCACAACGCAATTATGACGCGCTGCTTACGATTGACAACAGACTGATGCGCAGCAAATTAAACGACGAAGCGCGGAAAATGAGTTACCGTTGCGGGCGCAAATTGGCCGAGTTGGGCGCACAGATCATTTCGGAGCCTATTCTGGCCGAATGGCTCGAAGATATAGCTACGCAACGCACCGCAGGCAGCTACGCCGTTACGCAGGGTATTCTGTTCTCTATCAGCGGATTATCCGAACGAGCACTCTTTGCTACGATGCAATATGGGGTGATAACGACCACTCTCAACGCCTCGCTGCGATGTATGCGCATCACACACCTGCAAACACAGCAGATCATTCGCTCGTTGGGCGAACTGACCGAGCAACTTTTCGAGCAGGTACGTGAGTTGCATATTGACGATATCAACAGCTTCTTTCCGATGCTCGACACCCTCGGCTCGCTACACGAACGAGGCACATCGCGAATGTTTATGAATTAACGTAAAACTCTATCTAACAATGAATAACAACACTTGCCGAATAGGTATCGGTGGGCCTGTCGGGTCGGGCAAGACCGCCTTGATCGAGGCCATCACGCCGCGCCTGCTCGATGCCGGACACA
The DNA here is from genome assembly GCA_937899895.1 of uncultured Alistipes sp. Taxonomy (GTDB): domain Bacteria; phylum Bacteroidota; class Bacteroidia; order Bacteroidales; family Rikenellaceae; genus Alistipes. The sequence continues at coordinate 39,633 of CALBQR010000019.1, read as the reverse complement.
AAGTTTTGGTCATCACCAACGATGTGGTTACCACCGAAGATGCCGAGCACGTGCGCCGAATGCTCAAAGGCGTGCTTGTCGATGAGCGCATCATCGGTGTCGAGACGGGTGCCTGCCCCCATACGGCCGTGCGCGAGGATCCCTCGATGAATATCGCCGCCGTCGAGGAGATGGAGGCGCGATTTCCCGATGCGGACATCGTGCTGATCGAGTCGGGCGGTGATAATCTGACACTTACATTCTCACCCGCGCTGGTCGATTTCTTTATCTATGTGATTGACGTTGCGGCAGGCGACAAGATTCCGCGCAAAGATGGACCGGGGATTTCGCACTCCGATATTCTTGTGATCAACAAAACCGATCTGGCTCCATACGTGCACGCCTCGCTCGATGTTATGCGACGCGATTCGGCCGCAATGCGTGGCGAGCGACCGTTTGTCTTTACCAACTGCTTCACGGGCGAAGGTATCGATACACTGCTCGATCTGATACGTCGAATGGCACTCTTTGACACCAACGTCGAACACCAATCAACGCCGAAAAATAGATGATCCCGCCACGCGAAGTTGTACCCTATCTCTCTCAACGGCAAGGGGCTCCATCGGGCTCAATAGGCAAACGCGGCTATCTGCGTATGGCCTTCGAGCTCGATGATCAGGGGCGTTCTATCCTGCGCGATTTGGAGCGACATACGCCGATCGTGGCACAGCAGGAGCTCTATTTTGATGAGCAGATGCCCTCGATGCCCTGCGTCTATATCCTCTCATCGGGCGGCCCGAATGTCGATGGCGACCGTTACGAGCACCATTTTACGGTGCGCCGCAACGCCTTCGCACACATCTCGACAGGGGCGGCAACGAAACTTGCCGAGATGCGATACGACTACTCATCGCTATCACAACACTTTGAGATTGAGGAGGGTGCATATCTCGAATATCTGCCCGAACCGACAATCCCCTGCCGCCACACGCGCTATGTGGCCCGCACACGCATTGTGATTGATCACTCGGCAACACTCTTCTTTTCGGAGATCTACCACAGCGGTCGCCGCCATATGAGTAGCGAGGAGCGATTTGCCTATGATATTCTCTCGATCGAGACCTCCGCAGCACGACCAAACGGAGGCGAACTCTTTGTCGAGAAGATGATTATCGAGCCCGAAAAGATAAACCCCAATTCGATTGCCCGAATGGGGGATTTCGAGCTTCTTGGCAACTGCTTTCTAATTGCACCTGAACCAATTAGCAATGCTGTTTATGAGCAGGTGCGCCCCTCGATCGACCGCGCCCGACCGCTCTCGATATCGGTCAGTCGCCTGCCCTCGCAGTGCGGTTTAGCGTTCAGAGTTATGGGCAACGATACGGGCGAAGTTAAAAATCAGATACGCGAACTCTGCTCGATTGTGCGCCACGAGGTAAAGGGGGTCCGATTGCCTGCCGAATTCCCTTGGCGATAGCTATATTAACAAACTAAAAAACAACCTGTTATGATGTCAAAAATCTCACTAAACGAGGAACTGCGTCGGCTCGCGCCACTCGAACATCTTCGCATACTGCTTCGCGGTGCGGGGCAGGTTATGTTTCAACCGAGTGCTTGGACGGGACTCTTCTTTCTGATCGGCATCTTTTGGGGTGCCTACACCTCGCACACACCCGAAGTGGCGTGGGGAGCTCTGCTCGGATTGTTCATCTCGACCTTTACGGGATATATGATTGATATGCCCTCGGAAGATGGACAACAGGGGCTGTGGGGTTTCAACGGTGTGCTTGTGGGTTGTGCCTTTCCGACCTTTCTCGGCAATACGATTTGGGTATGGATCGCGCTGGTGCTCTGCTCGGCAATGACCGTATGGGTGCGAACGGGAATGAATAACGTAATGGCTCCCTGGCGCGTCAATTCATTCACAATGCCCTTCGTCTTTTGCACTTGGATATTTATACTTGCCGCCCGCGCAATGAACTCGATGCCACCCGAACATCTGCCTGATCCATCGTTGCCGGAGAGCTTCTCATCGGTGGCGGACCTTCACTTCAAAAACCTTGTAATCTATTGCCTTGAAGGCATTTCACAAGTATTTCTAATCAACTCGTGGATAACGGGCATACTCTTTCTGATCGGTATCGCCATCAGCTCGCCCATCGCTGCACTGACCGCTTTTGGCGGCTCGGCACTGGCACTTCTGACGGCAATTTTATTCGGCGCGGCAGGTAGCGAGGTGGCCAACGGATTGTACTGTTTCAGTGCCGTATTGACAGCTATGGCGGTCGGTGTGGTCTTCTACAAACCCGGTCTGCACTCGGCAATGTGGGCGATAGTTGCAACGATCGTTACGGTCTTTATGCAGGCTGCGATGAATGTGCTACTGCTACCCCTCGGCATTGCGACACTCACCGCGCCATTTTGCGTTACCACGTGGCTCTTTCTCTTGCCCCTGCTGGCTATTGACAAAGACGAGAAGCCCGACCACTCGAATTGGAATCCCAATAATAAACGCCACTTGGCCAAACGCTTACGCACCCCTAAACAACCTCTAAACAACTGATTACTATGCATATGTCCGACGCTTTAATCTCTCCTGCGGTCTTTGCTGCGACATCGGCAATTGCACTCGCGTTGGTGGGAATCGCCACGCGGCAGGTCAGTCGCACAAGTCGCAAAAGAGATCTCTCATCGCTCACCGAGCAGGTCAGCGAGCAACGCATCGTACCTCTGATGGGGGTAATGGGCGCATTGATCTTTGCCGCCCAGATGCTCAATTTCGCAATTCCCGCTACGGGGTCAAGCGGCCACATTGTCGGAGGGATTTTGTTAGCGGCAATTCTCGGTCCGTGGGCGGGATTTCTGACGCTGACCTCGATAATCGTAATTCAGTGTCTGCTCTTTGCCGATGGCGGATTGATGGCTCTCGGATGCAACATATTGAATATGGCAGCGATATCGTGCTTGGTCGCCTACCCGCTGGTTTTCAAGCCGTTGGTGTATCATCGCACCTCTGCTTTGCGATGGGGCATAGCATCAATTGCCGCTTCGATTACGGCTCTGGCAATGGGTGCGCTTGCAGTTACGATCGAGACCGAGATGTCGGAGATCACAGCTCTGCCCTATGCCCGTTTTATCGTCTTTATGATCCCCATTCACCTGCTCATCGGACTTGGCGAGGGGTTAGCCACGGCGGCCGTCATTGCCGCCCTGCGTCGCTATCGACCTGATCTGCTGCACGATGCAGAATATGCAGAGCCGAAACGTCGCTCAATATTTTTTGCGGCAGTAATCGCCATTGCGCTTATTGGAGGAACGGTTGCAGGTTCGATCGCCTCGTCTGCTCCCGACGGACTCGAATGGTCAATCGAACGTACAACCGAAGGCAATCAATTGGTTCAATATCAGAGTGCTATACATCAAGAGACAGCCGAAACGCAACAGGCAACCGCCCTGCTACCCGACTACAACACCACCCTATCGGGCATCGTCGGAATCGGCGCAACGCTGGTGCTGATCTACGCGCTTTCATTGTTGTTTCGACGGCGATGAGCGAGCGATTACAATCGTTGCTCACACGTCTTGCAACATTCGAGCGGGGAGCAATTGATGAGCAAAACGAAGAGGGCAACACATCAGCGCGGATTGATCTGCGGGCACGGGTGGCAGTCTCGTTTATCTACCTGATTATCATTTTATCAGTTCCGATTGAGCAACTCTCGGAACTGCTTATTTTTGCCGCCTTCCCAATCATCACAGCGGCACAAATCGCACTCGGCTATGGTCGAATTGCGCTGCAATCGCTCATCGCCCTGCCCTTTGTCGCACTGATCGGCGTGTTCAATATTTTCTACAACCGCCAGCCCGTTTTCACAATCGGGAGCGTAGTTATAACCATCGGGTGGATACAATTTTGTTCGATTATCGTGCGGGCGTTGCTCTCGGTGCAGGTGCTGATTTTGCTTGTTCGTGCCGAGGGCTACAACGCCCTCTGCCGTGCTCTGCGACGGATAGGCGTGCCCTCTGTTTTCACAACGCAACTACTTATGTTATACCGATATACATTTGTTCTTCTCGAACAACTGCTCTCACTCGTACGCGCCCGACAGGTGCGCAGTTTCGGTCGTCGGGCACTCCCCGTAAGCGATTGGGGAGCAGTCGTCGGAGAGCTTACGGTGCGCACCTTCGATCGCTCCGAACGCATCTGGCAAGCAATGTGTGCCCGCGGCTTTCAAGGACGAATGCCCGACCGACAACCGACAATGCCGAGGTGGCACAAGCGCGATACGGCATACCTTATAACGTGGAGCATAGGCCTTCTGGTAGTGCGTTTCACGCACCCCGTCGAACGCTTTGTTATGCTATTTAATCAACTATGAGCCACCATTTTATACTATTCGAGGGGCTACACTACGGCTACACCCCCGACCGCGAAGTATTGCGCGGCATTGATCTGCGTTTGGAGCACGGCGAGAAGGTCGCACTCGTTGGAGCCAACGGGGCAGGGAAATCGACACTCCTGCTCCATTCGATCGGGCTGCTGACACCCTCGCGCGGTCGAGTCGTCGTGGGAGGGATCACCCTCTCACGTCGCACCGTCGCGCAGATTAGGCAGACGATCGGCTTCATCTTTCAAAATGCAGATGATCAACTCTTTATGCCGACGGTCGAGGAGGATATCGCCTTTGGCCCTGCCAATATGCAACTTTCGCACGAGGAGATCGAGGAGCGCGTCGAGCGTTCGCTGACTGCTGTCGGTGCGCTGTCGCTACGCAAACGCTCGCCGCAACAGCTTTCGGGCGGCGAGAAACGGCGTGTGGCGATTGCAACGGTATTGGCAATGGAGCCCTCGATTTTGGTTATGGATGAGCCCTCGGCGGCACTCGATCCCCGTGCCCGTAGGGAGCTGATCGCGCTAATCAGAGAGTTCCGACACACCGTTTTGATAGCCACTCACGACCTTGCAATGGCACACGAACTCTGCCCGCGAACGGTCGTTATGTTTCAGGGGCAAATCGCCGCAGACGGGCCTACAACAGCTATTTTGAACGATCAATCGCTGATGGATCACTGCGGGCTGTAAAGCCAACGCGACACCACTTTAATTATCAGCAACTTACAAGCGATGCGGCACACATCGCTTCTCTCCCGATTACACTCTTTCGCACACCTTCACACGCGCATATACGCACGTACATATAATATATAAACCTCCGATAAACGGGGTTTCGTGGATAAAATAGCCGATTTCGTTGAATTTTTTTTGATTAAATTATTTGCGAAACTACTTTTGCACCCGTTAATTGAGATGGTGTTCGGTCGCCAACAATGGCCGAATTAAGCGAGAATAACTTAAATAATACAATGAATAAAATCTTTACTCTACTACTGGCACTCATCGGCCTGTTGTTCGTGTCGTGCGACAGCTTCGAAGGCATCGACCGTCCGACCCCGCAGGACAAGGTGCGTGTCAGCATCAAAAGCGGTTCGCCGAGCAGCCGTACGTCGGTGGCAGAGAATGGTCTTTCAACCATTTGGAGCGACAACGACCAGATCGCCGTTTGGGCAAACAACGGGACATCGAATGTCCTCAATGCCCAGCCCTTCAAGCTCTACTACTCGATCGGCTCATTTGCAGAATTTACCACCGACATCACACCGATGGGCGACGGCAATTTCACCTACTACTCGGTGCATCCCGTTCCCGCATCTGTTTCGGGCACAACCGCAACATTCCCCATCTCGAAGTTGCAGAAGGGCAATTTCGACGGCCGAAACGACATCCTCGTAGCCTATCCCACGACGGGTGGCGCACTCGAAAACGAGCAGACCGAGGTCAGTCTGACCTATAAGCACAAGATGCACACGCTGCGAATGTTCGTGCCCGACGATGTGGAGGGTATGGGCGAGCCTATTCGTCGCGTCGATATCACCTTCCCGACGCAGGTTGTCGGTAATGTAAGTGTTGATTACACTTCGGCAACCACTCCCGCAACCCTCGCAAACGGCTCGGAGGTGGTTTCGATCGAGATTCCCGAAGGTCTTTCGGCATCGAGCGATCAAGCGCGTAAATATGCCTATGCAATCGTATTCCCCGCAACGATGAACGAGAGCGATCAGATCACATTCACCGTTCGCTCGGATAACTACCGTTCGGTGCAGTCGTTCGGCGCACGCACATTGAGCGAGGGTGGCAGCACCCCCGTACGTCTGACCTGCTCGCCCGATAACTGCACCATTCTGCGCTTTACGATCGGCGAGAACTTCCTCGGTGAGAAACCTATCAAAGTTACCTTCACCGCCGCAATTGGCGAGGCTGTGGCCGACTGCGCGACAACGTTCGACAAATATGGCTACTACGACCTCGATGTAACCGATCTCGAAGGTCTGGCAGGTCAGCCCATCACCGTTACCTACGAATCGGAGAATGCCATCGTATCGCAGGCACTGACCCTGCCCAACTATGCAGCAGGTCGCGTTACCGACATCACTTTGACCGTTCCCTATCTGTTGTATGAAGATTTCAGCACGGTTGGCAACATCAGCTCGAACGACGGCTACACAGGTGGCTTCTCGACAGGTACCAAAGATGGCGTTTCGTTCCTCAACGGTTGGAGTGGCGGTCGCGTCGGTGCAAGTGCAGGTACAGCAATCCGTATCGCTTGCCGTCGCGAAACAAGTGCCGACTACCCCGCACGTGTCGATACCGCTCCGTTGAGTGGTCTGAAAGAGGGGGCTAATGTATCGGTTTCGTGGACATTCGATTACTCGATGGATCGTCAGGAGGGCGGTGTGGCTATCAGTATGCCGCTACTGGGCCAATATGTATATCTCGGCTCAACCACAACGCAGGGTGCTATCAAGAGCGGTACGAACTTCTACACGTCGGGTATCGGAGGTCAGGATGGTTCGTTCCCCGTCAATTTCTACCTGAACGAGGTCGGAGGTTCTTATACCACCATATCGAACACCTATAACTACGTTATGGCAAATTGCGGTTCGACCACTCGTCTGACCTGGCTCACCACAAACGAGCACAAGGCAGGCACAACAAATGGCACATTCTGGCTCTACATCGACAACGTAAAGGTTTCGATCGTGAAATAACGAGATAACAAAAAATAGATAAATAACTAATAACTAACAAAAAAACAGCTATGACAAAATTCAAAACTTTGGCTTTGCTCTTCGCCGTAGCACTCGCTTTTGCAGGTTGCTCGGAAGAGAAGGGTTACGAGTCGGGTCGCGGTCGTCTGAACGTCGCACTCTCGACCGATGACTCGGCCATCGATCTGACGCGTGCCAGCTTGGGTCTGACCAAGCCCGCAGCAAAGGATTTCTCGCTGACGATCTCTGACGCTACCGGCGTAATCAGCGAATGGAACTCTATCGCCGAGTATGACGTTACCACGCTCTACGATGCAGGTAACTATTCGGCTACCGCTACTTACGGCTCGACCGCAGTAGAGGCTTTCGAGACTCCCTGCTTTGTAGGCACCAAGGAGTTTGCAATCATCAACGATCAGACCACTACGGTTAAGATCACCGCCTATGTGGCTAACGCTGTGGTTCAGGTCGCTTGCACAGACGCTTTCAAGAACTATTTCCCCGACTATTCGTTCACGCTGACTACGGCTGCGGGTACCGAAATTCCCTTCGTAGCAGGCGAGACTCGTCGCGCATTTATCGATCCCTATAACTTCACCGTTACCGGCTCGGCTACCACCCAGACCGGTTCGACCATCAAGATCGAGAAGGCATTCAGCGGCATCGTTGCAAAGACGCTCTACACCGTTAAATTCGATGTAAATTCGGGTAACGTGGGTGGCGCAACCGTTACGATCAGCTTCAACGACGAGCCCGTAGCAGAGATTCCCGTCGATATCGAACTCAATGACGAGATCTAATGCACTCACACATTTGCTAACATTGAAAAAGAGAGAATAATACAATATGAAACTTTTCAAATTTTTATCGGTATGCGCACTCGCGTTGAGCATCGGCTTGGTATCGTGCGAGCGCGACAAAATCGGTTATGGCGACAAGGAGAATGCAACAGGCACTCTGTCGTTTATGCAGTTCGATGTTGAGACCTCGACCGAGATCGACATCATCTCGCGTGCAGCCACTTCGGCTACCTACAACTACGTTATCCGCATCTTCGACGCTAATGGCGATCAGGTGGGCGATGACTACATCTATGGCCAGATGCCCGAAAGCATCGTTCTGACCACAGGCACCTACTCGATGAGCGTTCAGTCGCAGTCGAATATTCCGGCAGCAGAGTTTGAAGCTCCCGTTTATGGTGCAACCGTAAATAATATCGTTATCGAGGAGGATCAGACCACCAACGTAGGCGTAATCACCTGCAAACTGATCAATATCAAGGTTTCGGTTGCTTATAACGAGGCTATGCAGGCCGTTATGGGCGACGATTGCCAGGCAACGGTCGAGATCGGCAATGGTGCGCTGACCTTCGCAAAGGGCGAGTCGCAGTGCGGTTACTTCGCAGCTCCGGAGGTATCGAACGCAATGACCGTTAAGTTCTCCGGTACGGTTGATGGCAACTACGCAACTATGACCCGCGCATTTACCGATGTAAAGGCAGGTCAGTGGCGCAAGATCAACTTCATTATGACCGTAAATGAGGAGGGCGACGCAACCTTCGACGTTGTTGTCGAGGATTGGTGCGACGAGAAAGAGCTTGGCAACAACATTGATGTCAGCGAAGAGGTGATCGGTCCCGATCCCGATGCAGGTGAGGGCGAAGAGGAGAACCCCGACGCTCCGAAGGTTATCTACAAGGGCGGTTCGGTTCCTTCGTCGGCTATCGTAATTACCGACGGTATGCAGCTCGGCTTTACCATCTCGGCACCGAAGGGTATCGCAGGTCTGTCGGTTGATATCGCATCGGACAACGCCGACTTCAACAACGACGTACTCTCGATGGGTATCTCGCCTATCGACCTGGTTAATCCGAGCGAGGCACAGATCTCGATCTGTAATATGTTCGGTCTGCCTTATGGTGAGAGTCTGGTTGGTCAAACCGAGACCGCATTCGATCTGTCGGGTGCTGTAACTCCGCTGTTGGGCTTCCCCGGTACTCACTCGTTCACGCTGACGATTACTGACGCAGAGGGCAACACCACCTCGACCACAATCAAGATGAAAGTTAATGCTTAATCAAACCGAAAAACGATGAAAAAGATCATTACGTATATCGCATTGGGTCTTGCCGTAGTTTTCGGTGCGACCTCTTGCAATCAGGACAACGCTCCCGCAGAGGGTAAGGGCGAACTCTCGCTCAAAGTTATGTTCAACGACCAGACCCGCGCTACGGCCGAGGAGCTGGCAGCCGATTGCACAATCAATATCTACAACTCGGAGGGTCTGATCCGTACCTATAAGGGTATCGACGCTCTTCCCGCGACAATGTGGCTCACTACGGGCGAATATCGTTGCGACGTTCTGGCTGGCACAGAGAGCGCAGCGTCGTTCACCGAGAAGAGCTACAAGGGCTCAAAGGCATTCACCATCAGCGCAGGTGCAACCACCGCAATCAGCGTTGAGTGCCGTATCAACAACGTCATCGCAGCCGTTGCTTTCGATGCAACGATCGCCGATCAGTTCTCGTCGTACGAGGCAGTAGTTGGCGGCGAGCTGACCGACGACAAGGCACTGACCTTCAACACTTCAACCGCTTCGACCGGCTACTTCACGCTGGCAAAGGGCGTTACCGCTTTGCAGTGGCAGTTCTCCGGTACGCACGTTAAGTATGGTGCATTCTCGAAGACGGGCACAATCGAGGGCGTAGAGAAGGGTAAGAAATATACTCTGACCTTCACCTACACCAAGGGCACTCCCGAAGGCAACCTCGTATTCGATATCGCGGTCGTAAAGACCACCGAGGATATCGAGGACAACATCATCTTCGAGGCCGATCCTACGGGCGTTGCAGCCGTAGGCAAGTGGGAGGTTTGGGCTACCCACGCTACCCTCAAAGCAAATGTTTCGGAGAGCGAGTTCGGCTCGGAGGGCATTGCAATTCAGGTACGCGCACAGGGCACCGAGGAGTGGACCGTTATCGATGCTACCAAGATGGGTGATAACCTCTTCTCGGTTGTTGCATCGGGTCTGACTCCCGAAACCACATACGAGTATCAGTTGGTTGTAAATGGCGAGGCAGTAGGCTCGTCGAAGACCTTCAAGACCGATTACATCGCAACCATCCCCAACGCAGGTATGGAGGATTGGAACAACGACGAGGGTTGGCCTATGCCCTACGCTACGGGTGGCACCTCGTGGTGGGGCAATGGTAACAAGGCTGCCGATATGGCTGGTCTGGTTATCAGCGAGAGCGATGCTTCAACCTACGCCGAGGGTACCAAGTCGGCGAAGTTGAGCGGTAAGCAGATCAAGATCCTTACCATCGACAAGGTTGCTCCGGGTAACCTGTTCTCTGGTTCGTTCGTAGCTACCGTAGGTACGAAGGGCGGTAAGGTTAATTTCGGCCGTCCGTTCACGGCTCGTCCGTCAGCAATGAAGGTTGCTTACAAATACACTTGCGGTGCTATTACCCACGATGAGGGTGGTCCGTCGAATGACCCCACTCCGCACGGAGTGGGTGATCCCGACCGTTGCCACGTCTATGTAGCTCTGGGCGACTGGGATTACAAGACCTTTGGCGGTTCGGCCGAGAGCCCCGTACAGGTAAATACGACCGACGTTTCGACCCTGTTCGATCCCAACAATGACGCTGTAATCGCTTACGGCGAGTTGGTTAAGGGCGAGACCGTCAGCAACTGGACCGAGGAGGTTATCCGCTTGAAGTACAAGGATACCGAGCGTCGTCCTACACACATCATCATCTCGTGCTCGTCGTCGAAGTTGGGTGATTACCTGACGGGTAGCTACAACAGCGTACTTTGGGTCGATGACTTCGAGTTGATCTACGACGAAAATGTCGTAACCGAATAATTTTTACTGACAAACACCTATGTTTAGAAAACTTTTTCTGACAATAATGCTGATCGCAGCGGGCACATTCGGTGCCCGCGCGCAGCATTTTGATCGAGGAATTGAGACCAATTCGACCGTATTTGTTCCCAAAGGTCAGTGGATCGTAGGCGGCAATGTTTCGTACTCGACCCACGACAACGAGAACTACAAATTTCTGGTTATCGAGGATATCAATTCGACCGGCTACAACTTCAAAGTGAGCCCGATGTTCGCCTATGCCATCAAGGATAATATGGCTCTGGGTGCGCGTGCAGGTTATAACCGCCAGCTGCTCAAAGTGCATAATGCCGACCTGAATCTGGGCGAAGATATGAATCTGAATCTCTCGGACTATTACAGCCTGAAACATACCACAACGGCAAGCGCAATCTACCGATACTACATCACACTCGGTCGCAGCAAGCGTTTTGCGCTGTTCAACGAGATGCAGCTCTCGTATGGTTATGGTCAGTCGAAGTTGGTCGATAGCAGCGGTGCATCTGTTACGGGTACATTCGAGACCACGAACGAGTTCGGTATCGGTTGCTCGCCCGGTTTGGTCGCATTCATCAACAACAGCATCGCCGCAGAGGTTAATATCGGTGTACTTGGTTTCAACTACACCCATACCAAGCAGGTAACCGATCAGGTCTATGTGGGCTATCGCAAATCTTCGCAGATGAATTTCAAGATCAACATCTTCTCCATCGCGTTGGGTATTGCGTTCTATCTGTAATCTGGCATTGACAAAATGAGATTTATCGAAAAGATAACATATCTGCTCGTGATTGCGCTCTTCGCGACGCTCTCCGCAACGGCAACCACCCCCACCGATGGGGCTGACAGCCTTGCGCAACAACCCGTGCGAAGAACAAAGGCACAGCTCGCCGACTCGGCTTCGCGTATAATTCGCGTGCCGTCAGAGGGGGCGCGTGTCGATCGCGGCATCTATCAATACCTGTTTATCCCCAAGGGGCAGGTATTGGGTGGCGTTACGCTTTCGTATGCACATTTGGATAGCGACGACAGCCAATATCTGTTGATGATCAATGGTCTTGATGCCGATTGCGCAATGACACAAATTTCGCCCTTCATCGGCGTAAGTTACGCCAAAAATCAGGTGATCGGCGCACAATTCGCCTTCCAACGAATAAGGGGATCGGTGGATAATGTCTCCCTCCAATTGGGTAGTAACGAGGACTATTCATTTACATTGAACGATGTCAATCTGCACCAACAGAGCTACACCGCCGCACTCTTCCACCGAGCATATATCGGCCTGGATCTGCGTGGCCGCTTCGCGTTGTACAACGAGACGCGTATCGGTGTAAGTTTCAGCAAGCAGACCTTTGCGTACAATGCGACAACCCTCAACCAATATACCCGCGATCGAGAGGTCAGCATCTCCTTCCACCCCGGCGTAGCGGCCTGCATTATGAATAATGTCAGCCTGCACGCATCGGTCGGCTTCGGAGGCGTGCGATTAAATAACTCACGCGTATATGATAACAACGAGGTTATCGGCAAACGAACGGCAATGAATGCCAATTTCCGCATCAATCTGACCGATATATCTCTCGGTATCACACTACATCTATAATATGAAGAATATGAAACGATTAACGCTTCTTTCGATCATAACGGCCACGGCGGCACTGCTCAACGGATGTATCAAAAACGATATTCCGCTGCCCCTCATTCAGGCCCGTTTTACGGCATTTGAAGTTGCCGGAGCGACTCGTGCTCCCAAAATCGACAACAGATTGCAGACCGTTACGGTCTATGTCGATGAGTGGACCGACCCCCGTTCGATAAAGGTCGATAGCGTAGCATATAACGAAGGTGAGCCTGTGAAGTCGTCGGTTGATTTCGCACAACGCATCGACCTCTCGTCGTCCCTCGATGTAACCCTCTCGCTCTATCAAGATTACAAGTGGTCGCTCCGCTCGGAGCAGACTATCGAACGATATTTCGAGGTTGAGGGACAGGTGGGCGATGCCGATATCGACTATATCAACCACCGCGTTGTTACGTTGGTTACGGCAGCGACCGATGTTAGCAAGGTGAAGGTTAAGCGCGCAAAGCTCGGCCCATCGAATCTCACGACCGAGAGCCCCGCAATCACCTCACTCACAGACTTCTCGACCGAGCAGAAGGTCGATATCACGTACTACGGCAAGACCGAGCATTGGACCATTTACGTCGTCAATTCGCTCTCGTCGATCGAGATGAAGAGTGCCGACGCTTGGACTCGCGTGGCGTGGCTCGAAGCCAATGGCGTAGCGGGTGCCGATAACGGTTTCAAGTATCGTGTCAAGGGCAGCGAGGAGTGGATTGATCTCGCTGATGAGCAGATCACAGCCTCGGCAAGCGGCACGTTCAAGGGTTGCATCAAGGGCTTACAACCGCTTACAACCTACGAATATTACGCCTACTGCAACGACGATACAACCGAGGTGGGCGAGATGACCACCGAGGCAGAAGTTGCTCTGCCCAATGGTTCATTCGACGATTGGCATCAGGAGGGCAAGATCTGGAATCCCTGGGCTGCCGGTGGCACAAAGTTCTGGGATACAGGCAACAAGGGCGCAACAACGGTTGGCGACAGCAACTCCTTCCCCACCGATGACGCCTGCCCCGCAAATCCGAATGGTAAGGCGGCGCATCTGCAAACCAAGTACATCGTTATCAAACTTGCAGCGGGTAACCTCTACATCGGCAACTATGTGCGCACCGAGGGCACAAACGGCGTTCTCGATATGGGTCGCGAATGGACTACACGCCCCACAAAGTTGCGCGGTTGGTACAAATATCTGCCCCAACCGATAAACATCGTCTCTGACGAGTTGTCGCACCTCAACCTCAAAGGCAAGAACGACACGTGCAATATCTATATGTTGCTCGGCGACTGGGAGTCGCCCGTCGAGGTACGCACCAATCCTCGCAACCGCAATTTGATCGACTTCAACGATCCCCATATTATCGCTATGGCGCAGTTGCAGAGTGGTGATGTAGTTTCGGAGTTCAAGCAGTTCGAGATCGAGTTCAAGTATCGCTCGACACAGCGCAAGCCGAAGTATCTGATCAGCGTTATCGCAGCAAGCAAATATGGCGACTACTTTACCGGTGGCGACGGCTCATTGCTTGTAGTCGATGAGTTTGAGTTTGATTATGACTATTAATTTCAATTAATAACTCCCAATTGTCGATCGGCTGCGAATGTGGCGTTTTCGGTCGTTCGGCAATATTTCTCACTCCCTTTTTTATTCTCGCAGACCGAGGCCGACGGATGTCGCCCTCGGTCCCTTTTTTATATCTAACAGAGTAGCGATAGGCAGAATAATAAAAAACGGGCTACGTATTTGGACAAATGAGTTTTTTTTAGCAATTTTGTATATTCGGAGAGGTGTGTGGCCCTCCGATCACAACAATAACCAACAAAAAACGCCTCACTTATGAAATTGCCCAAGCTCGGCCTACTCCCGAAAATTATCATAGCCATTTTGCTCGGTACGCTCTGCGGGCTATTCTTCCCCGATGCACTCACACGTGTATTTCTAACGTTCAACTCGCTTTTCGGCAACTTCCTCTCGTTCATCATTCCGCTGCTAATCATCGGATTGGTTACCCCCGGTATTGCCGATTTGGGACGTAGTGCAGGCCGATTGCTGGCAATCACCGCCGCATTGGCTTATGCCTTTACGCTGATGTCGGGCTTTATGACCTATGGAGCGTGTGAGGCGATCTACCCAACTCTGTTGCGTGGTGCCGAACTGCCCGATCTGGGTGAGCAGACGGCGGCCCTCGCGCCCTATTTTACAGTCGATATGCCGCCACTGATGGGTGTAATGAGTGCCCTGATCGCTGCATTTGTGATGGGTTTGGGTATCGCCTATTGCGAAGCGAAGACCATCAAGAGCGCGTTTGACGAATTTAAGGCTATCATCACAACCGTAATCACCGGCATAATCATACCGCTATTGCCATTGTATATCTTCGGTATATTCCTGCAAATCACCGTTTCGGGGCAGGTGGCGGCGATTATGGGCGTGTTCCTGAAATTGATCGTTCTGATCTTCGCGCTGACCGTACTGCTGCTTATGGTACAATTTTCGATTGCGGGCGTGGTGGCGAAGAAAAATCCCTTCAAGATGTTGCGCACGATGCTGACCTCCTACTTTACGGCCCTCGGCACGCAGTCGTCGGCGGCAACGATCCCCGTTACGCTTGAACAGACCCTCAAATTGGGTGTGCGACCCGAATTGGCATCATTCACCGTACCGCTGTGCGCCACGATCCATCTGTCGGGTAGCACGATGAAGATCGTCGCTTGCGCGTTAGCAATTATGATTCTGACGGGCAACGGCGTTTCGGTGCTCGATATGTCGGCCTTTATTATGATGTTGGGTGTAACGATGGTGGCCGCTCCCGGTGTGCCGGGCGGTGCAATTATGGCGGCTGTCGGTGTGCTCGAATCGATGCTCGGCTTCGATGAGATGCAGATCGGATTGATGATCGCCCTCTATATCGCAATGGATAGTTTCGGCACCGCCACAAACGTTACGGGCGACGGCGCAGTAACCGTTATTGTCGATAAAATGTATAAAGGTGATTGATTGCGGGCAATTTTCTTTTGAGATTCGAAAGAAAACCGTAAATTTGCAACGCAAATTGTATGTAAAGCAAATATAAGCACATATAAACAATAACTAATTAACAACAAATTACAACTATGCAAATCATTAGTGTTCACGCACGTGAGATCCTTGACTCGCGCGGCAACCCGACCATCGAAGTTGAAGTAGCAACCGCAAGCGGCGCATTTGGCCGTGCAGCAGTTCCCAGCGGCGCATCGACCGGCGAGAACGAGGCTTTGGAGCTTCGCGACGGCGACAAGAACCGCTACCTCGGTAAGGGCGTTGAGAAGGCTGTTAAGAACGTAAATGAGATCATCGCAAAGGAGATCGTAGGTATGAACGTTACCGATCAGGTTGGTATCGACATGACTATGATCGAGCTCGACGGCACCAAGACCAAGAGCAACCTCGGCGCAAATGCTATCCTCGGCGTATCGTTGGCAGTTGCACGCGCTGCTGCTGACTACTTCGGTCTTCCGCTGTATCGCTACATCGGCGGTACCAACGCAAAGACTCTGCCCGTTCCTATGATGAACATCATCAACGGTGGTTCGCACTCGGACGCTCCTATCGCATTCCAGGAGTTTATGATTCGCCCCGTTGGCGCTCCCACCTTCAAGGAGGGTCTGCGTATGGGTGCTGAGGTATTCCACGCTTTGAAGAAGGTTCTGCACGATCGTAACCTCTCGACCGCAGTAGGTGATGAGGGTGGTTTCGCTCCCGCATTGGAGGGTACCGAGGACGCTCTGGATTCGATCATCAAGGCTATCGAGAAGGCTGGTTACGTTCCCGGTAAGGACGTTATGATCGGTATGGACTGCGCTTCGTCGGAGTTCTACAAGGATGGCATCTACGACTACACCAAGTTCGAGGGCGAGAAGGGTGCAAAGCGCACTTCGGCTGAGCAGGTTGAGTACTTGAAGGGTCTGGTTGAGAAGTACCCCATCGACTCGATCGAGGACGGTATGAGCGAGAACGACTGGGAGGGCTGGCAGCAGCTCACCGCAGCTATCGGCGACAAGTGCCAGCTGGTAGGTGATGACCTGTTCGTTACCAACGTTGAGTTCTTGAAGAAGGGTATCGAGCTGGGTTGCGGTAACTCGATTCTGATCAAGGTTAACCAGATCGGTTCGCTGACCGAGACTCTCGACGCTATCGAGATGGCTCACCGCGCAGGTTACACTTCGGTTACTTCGCACCGTTCGGGTGAGACCGAGGATTCGACCATCGCTGACATCGCAGTTGCAACCAACTCTGGTCAGATCAAGACCGGTTCGATGTCGCGTTCGGATCGTATGGCTAAGTACAACCAGCTGCTCCGTATCGAGGAGGAGCTCGGCGACGAGGCTATCTACGGTTACAAGAAGGTTTATCGCAAGTAATTCGATTTGCTTTCAAATGAGAAAAGGGCTGCGTTTCGACGCGGCCCTTTCTTCTATATATAGAAGGTATAAATATCGGCACAAACACACCTCTGCTGCTGTGCAACTTTTCGAGCTGAACGTTCTATTCGGAGAGTTCTATTGCACGGAGAATACGCTCACGACCACTACGCGCCATCGGGGTACGACCAAAGCGTTCGGCAAACTCCTCATCGCTCATCGTCTGCCACTGCACGGGCGCAATCTCGCGCGGATCGAATGTAGGCGCAATTGCCGAATGGGTTGCCGTGGGCTTGGCGTGGTTGTAGGGGCAGACATTCTGACACTCCTCGCAACCGAATATCCAGCCATTGAGCCTGCAATCGGCAGGGATCGACTCCCCGCGCTCGATTGTAAGGCGCGAAATGCAACGGCGCGAGTCGATCGTGCGATCGTTGCCAATCGCGCAGTTCGGGCAGGCATCGATACAACGGCGGCACGTGCCACAGCCATCGCCCACGAAGGGCTCGTCGTAGCTATCCGCCTCATCGCACAGCACAAGTTCGCCAAGCAGCAGCGTCGTTCCGAACTCTCGCGTAACGAGCAACGATTGGCGACCGATCCAGCCGAGTCCCGCCTCAACAGCCCAACTCTTCTCGGCCAGCGGAGCCGAATCGACAAAGGCACGACCGACGAGTTGCGGACTCTCCTCACGCAGACGGGCAAACATCTCGTGCAACATCGCCTTTATGGTGTGGTGATAATCTATCGTGCAGGCATAAGAGGCAATCTTGCAATGCGCCTCGGCAGCATATCCGTTTGTAATCGGATTGCGATAGTTCAAAGCGCAGACAATGACCGTCTTTGCACCCTCAACAAGCTGCGAAGGGTCAAAACGCTTCTCGATATTGCGTTGCATATACTCCAATCCGTCGCCATCGCCACGAGTCAGCCATTGGTCAAAACGTCGATGCGAAACATCTAAATATCTGCACTTTGCGACCCCGCAAAGCGAAAATCCCACCTCACGAGCCAATGCGTATATCCTCTCTTTGTTGAGCATAAATGTAATTTTAGGTTACAAATGTAGCGTTAAAATAATAAAAATTAGTAACTTTGCGTTTTATAACACGTATTAAAGTTGAAAAAATATGTCTTTTAGAACTCTTGCCGAGATGTTAAAGCAGAGCGTCGAGAAGTATTCCGACCTAATGTGCTCGCAGATGCTTGGCAATACCAAAATGACTTTTAAGGAGCTGGGCGAACGTGTCGAAAAGGTAAAAGAGATGCTCGTTGGCGCAGGTCTTCGTGAGGGCGACAAGGTCGCTCTGTATAGTTCAAGCCACTCAAACTGGGCCGTTTGCTATATGGCAACCGTATCGGCAGGTATGGTTATCGTTCCTATTCTGCCCGATTTTTCGGAGGTCGAACTCGAAAAAATTCTCGAACATTCGGAGGCAAAGGCACTCTGCGTTTCGGACAAACTCTACACCAAAGTCTCGAAGGAGCGCGTTGCCAAGTCGAATATCGTAATCCGCACAAAGAACCTCAGCGTATTGGCGCAGAATGTCAATGAGCAGGGCTCGATGGCCGATCCCAAACCGGAGGATCTGGCCGCAATCATCTACACCTCAGGCACAACCTCGTCGCCCAAAGGCGTGATGCATACCCATTACAGCCTCTGCTCGCAGTTGCATCTGTTGCAGCAGCTCTACCCGATTCATCGCGACGATGTGTGGCTCTCGGTGCTGCCTCTGTCGCACACCTACGAGTGCTCGCTCGGTATGCTCTTCCCGATGTCGCGTGGCTCGAATGTAACCTATCTGGATCGTCCGCCCACGGTGTCGGTACTGCTGCCCGCATTGAAGCAGGTGCGCCCGACGATTATGCTGATCGTACCGCTGATTATCGAGAAGATCTTCAAGCATCAGGTATTGGCGACCTTCAACTCGAAGGCTATCACCCGCACGCTCTATGGTTGGGCTCCTACGCGCCGTCTGCTGCACCGCGTAGCGTCGACTAAACTTGCCAAGGTCTTTGGTGGTCGCGTTCGCTTCCTCGGCATCGGTGGCGCGAAGCTCGATCCGCAGGCCGAGCAGTTCCTGCTTGATGGTAAGTTCAACTACGCGATCGGCTACGGTCTGACCGAGACTGCTCCGCTGATTGCAGGTGCGCTGCCCGGTTTGACCCGTCTCTCTTCGACCGGTCCTGTAATGGAGGGTGTCGAGGTACGTCTTGATAACCTGAACGAAAAGGGTGAAGGCGAGCTGGTGGTTAAGACCCCGTGCGTAATGCAGGGCTACTACAAGAACCCCGAAATTACGGCAGAGGTATTTACCGAGGATGGTTGGTTCCGCACCAAGGATATTGCAAAGATCGACGAAGATGGTTATATCTACATCAAGGGTCGTGTCAATAGTATGATCGTAGGCCCCAGCGGTGAGAATATCTATCCCGAAGAGATCGAGCACGTAATCAACAGCAACTCGTTGGTTGCCGAGTCGATCGTAACGATGGAGGAGGGCCATCTGGTTGCCCTTGTGAATTTCAACCGCGAGGAGTTGGAGCGTCGCTACTACGACTTCAAGGATGACCTCACCGAGAAGATGGAGGAGGTTAAGAAGGAGGTTATGCAGTACGTCAATTCGCAGGTAAATAAGTTCTCGCGCATTGCCGAAGTTGAGGAGGTCGATGAGTTCCAGAAGACCCCTTCGATGAAGATCAAGCGTTTCTTGTACAACAACCGCAAGAAGCAGGAGAAGAAATAGACTGTCCAATTTAGCAGACCGACATTCGTTCTGCTATCAATAATTAAGCGAGACCTATTCGACAAGTTCGGATAGGTCTTTTTTATTGGGGCGCGGAACTGAGAAGGTCGCTCAAAAAAGCGGAGCGTGCTACCCTCAAAAAAAACGGGGTGCGCTATCCTCAAAAAACGGAGCGTCAAGATCGAACAGAAGTGTCGTAAAAGGGCTGAATTGCAAAACTTTTCTCTGTTTCGGTCAAATAAAAATTGAAGTTCGACGTTATTTTAGTACATTTGTAGTTTGGAATATAAGCGAATATAATTCAATTTATGAATAACTTCAAGAAACTCAACACATTAGCAGGCTGGATCGTCTTTGCAATCGCAACAATGGTCTATCTGCTGACAATGGAACCGACCGCAAGCCTTTGGGACTGCGCCGAATTTATCGCTACATCTTATAAGCTCGAAGTGGGACACCCTCCCGGTGCACCGCTCTTTATGATGTTGGCGCGTCTGTTTATGCTCTTCGCACCCTCGACCGACTCGTTGGCGATGATGGTCAATGCGATGTCGTCGATCGCAAGCGGTTTCTGTATTCTGTTCCTCTTCTGGACCATTACCCACTTGGCTCGCCGCATCTACACCGCATCGGGTCGTGAGCTGACCAACGGCTCAATTTGGGCCATTCTCGGCGCAGGCGCAGTAGGTGCCCTGGCATACACCTTCACCGATACCTTCTGGTTCTCGGCTGTCGAGGGCGAGGTCTATGCCCTCTCGTCGATGTTTACGGCTCTGGTGGTGTGGGCAATGCTCAAATGGGAGGATGCAGCCGATGAGCCGCACGCCAATCGCTGGCTGATTCTGATCGCATATCTGATGGGCCTTTCGATCGGTGTCCATATCCTTAACTTGCTGACGATCCCTGCGTTGGTATTTATCTACTACTTCCGCAAGTGGCAGACAATCACGCTGAAAGGCGTTGTCGTGGCAACCTGCGTGGCGGGTGCGATTCTGTTGGCTGTAAATGGCATTTTGATCCCCTATACGGTCGCTGTGGGTGCGGCAGTCGATTATATGTTTGTCAATTCGTTGGGTCTGCCGGTCAATTCGGGTATGATCTTCTTCGTCTTCGCCCTCTTTGCTGCATTGGGCGCAGCCGTGTGGTTTACCCACAAAAAGGGCAAGGTGCTGCTCAACACCATCGCATTGGCCGTAACGGTCATTATGCTCGGTTACAGTTCGTATGCCTCGATGACCATTCGCGCGGTGGCAAATCCCCCGATGAACAGCAACAATCCCAACAACCCCTACGCTCTGCTCTCGGTACTGAATCGTGATCAGTATGGCGCACGTCCGCTGCTCTACGGAGCCTACTACTCGACTCCGATCCTCGATGTTACAACCGAAGATGCCTACTACGTTGGCAACGACGGCAAGTACCACAAGAAGGAGGTTTTGAGCGGTTATGTCTTCCCCGATGAGCACAAGCACCTCTTCCCGCGTATGTGGAATGCCCACAAAGATAGCCGCGAGTATGAGGCTTGGGGCTCGTATCGTACCCGTAACGACTTTGCGCGTGATAAAGATGGCAATATACTCCGCGATGAGGCGGGTCGCCCCATAAAGGTCGATGTGCCCGATTTCGGTCGCCGCGTTACCTTCCTCGATGAGAGCGGGCAGCAGCGTTCGTTTGTTGAGCCGACATTTGGCGAGAATCTGCACTTCTTCTTCTCGTACCAACTCAACTATATGTATTGGCGATACTTCCTCTGGAACTTCGTCGGTCGCCAGAACGATCGCCAGGCAAGCACCTCGACGCTGACCGATGGCAATTGGCTGTCGGGCATCCGCTTTATCGACGAGCTTTACCTCGGTCCGCAGGACAATATCCCCGACGATTTGGCCTCGAATAAGGGTCGAAATACCTACTATTTCTTGCCCTTCCTGCTGGGCCTGCTGGGTCTGATCTATCAGCTCAATCGCGATCCGAAAAACTTCTCGATCGTGATGTGGCTCTTTATAATGATGGGTATCGCGCTGGTTGTCTATTTCAACACCTCGCCCTCGGAGCCGCGTGAGCGCGACTACGTCTATGCAGGCTCGTTCTACGCCTTCTCGATCTGGATCGGCTTGGGCGTATTGGCTGTGCGCGATGCGTTGGCTCGCCTCACAAAGCGTAACGGTGTAGCAATCGCCCTGACGGCAACCGCAATATGTGCCGTTGTGCCGACTGTTCTTGCAACCGAGAACTGGGATGACCACGACCGTAGCCACCGCTACGTAGCCCGCGACATCGGCAGCAACTACCTCGAATCGACTCTTCCCAACTCGATCATTCTCAACTTCGGCGATAACGATACCTTCCCACTCTGGTACAATCAGGAGGTCGAGGGTGTGCGCCACGATGTTAAGGTGATGAATATGAGCTATCTGGGCGCAGAGTGGTATATCGACCAGATGCGTATTCGCTCGAACAATGCCGCACCCGTTCCCTTCACTCTGCCGCGCGAGAAATATACCTATTGCAACGAATTGGTACCCGTTATTAATCGCTTTGAACGCCCCGTCGAATTGAGCGATGTCATCGATTTCGTGGCAAGCGAGGATCGCCACTCGAAGGTGCAGATGAGCGACGGCAGTTGGAACGACTACATCCCTGCCCGCATCTTGGCTCTGCCCGTAAATAAGGAGAATGCTCTGGCAAGCGGCATCGTCAGCGAGAAGGATGCTCACCTGATGGTTGATACGGTCTATATCAGCATCAGCGAGGGCAAGACCGCGATCGAGAAGTCGGATCTGATGTTCCTCGATATGTTGGCGCACTTCGATTGGAAACGCCCGATCTACTTCACACAGATCTATTCGTTGCAGAAGTTCGGTCTGCTGCCCTACTTGCAGTTCGACGGTTACTCGTACCGCCTTGTGCCGATCTTTACCCCTCTCACATCGCGTAACAGCGTTATCGGTCGCATCGATACCGACTACACCTATCCGCTGATGATGGAGAAGTTCCGCTACGGAAATATCGCCGACGAGAGAGTCTATGTCGATGGTTTTGTTACCTATAACCTCAACGTTGCTCACGCCCGCGACGGCTTCGCAGCTTTGGCAAAAGAGCTTGTGATAGAGGGCGATAAGGAGCGTGCGCTGAAAGTTCTCGATACGGCTGTCGAGCGTCTGCCCTTCACGCAGCTCGAATACTCCGAGATGAGTACGCTGCCCATCATCGAGGGCTACTACGAGGCCGGTGGCGAGGAGAAGGCCGATGCAATCCTACGCGACTATGCCCGCCAGCTGATTGAGCATATTGACTACTACGCCCGTTTCGACGGCAACAAGCAGTCGCTTATCGATCCCGTTCTTGACGAGAAATTGGAACTTTACGAGGGTCTTTATCTGACTGCCGCACGCTATGGCCGCCGCGAGATCGTTGCCGAGATGAATGATTTCTATCGTTCGATCGGTGTCGAGGAGAACAACCTGATCCGATTGACTGCCGAATAGTTTGCAACAATCAACGATTGAGAAACAAAGAGAGCTGTCCTCGCGCGGGACGGCTCTTTTTGTTTTGTTGCCATTACCGAGATCGGTGTAAAATGCGGCCTCCCAAAAGGCAGATACTGCGGAGCATAGGCCCACAAAAAAACCTGACCGAATCACTTCGGCCAGGCCCCAACTTTAATCTATTGATTATGAAAAATCCTCTACCGCGCTTTCGCGACGGATTGCATATATAACGCACGTGAGCAGGCAAATATTGCGCTCGAACAACAAAAAAATTTACATCGCCCGATTTTCGGTCGGGCAATACCAAAAAATTAGTATCTTTGTACGTTATAAATCGATGTAAATGACCGAAATAATGGATAAGCAGTTCGATCCTAACGGCGTAGGTGTAGCAAATGGCAACTACTATGGTCTGCCTTTCACCTGCGAAGAGGCTGACTTGGTGCTGATTGAGGCTCCCTGGGATGTTACCGTTTCGTATGGCGACGGCACAGCCAATGGCCCTCAAAGTATCCGCGAGGCTTCGACACAGCTCGACCTCTACGATGCCGATTATCACAACGCGTGGCGCAATGGTATCGCTGCGCTCGATGCAGATGAGCAGATGCTCCAACAGAGCCAGCAATGGCGCGCCGAGTCGAAAAAGGTGATTGATGCACTCGAAGAGGGTTGCACGGTTGAGAGCATTGCTCCGCAGTTGGCCCGAATCAACAAGGCGTGCAAGGAGATGAACGCGACCATATATAACAAGGCTAAACAGCTGATCGACAGCGGTAAGATCGTCGGTCTGGTTGGTGGCGACCACTCCACCCCCTATGGCGCAGTACGTGCCGTAGCCGAGCGATATGAAAGCTTCGGCGTGTTGCATTTCGACGCTCACCGCGACCTGCGCGAGGCTTACGAGGGCTTCGAGTATTCGCACGCCTCGATTATGTACAACTTGCTGCGCGATGTGCCCCAGATGGAGCGTCTGGTGCAGGTCGGAGTGCGCGATTTCTGCGATGCCGAGCAGGAGCTGGCCGATAACGAGAAGCGTATCGTCAGCTTCACCGACCGCACATTAAGTCGCGCCCGCTACGAAGGTAAGACGTGGGCCGAGCTTTGCACGCAGATCGTTGAACAGCTGCCCGCAGAGGTCTATATCAGTTTCGATATCGATGCCCTCGAAGTGCAATACTGCCCGACGACAGGCACTCCCGTTGTCGGTGGACTGACCTTTAACGAGGCGGCATACCTGATCTCGCGTGTGGTCGAGAGCGGCCGCCGCATCATCGGCTTCGATCTGGTCGAAGTTGCCCCCTCGAAGATCGGTTGCATCGACGAGATGGTCGGAGCGCGTATGCTCTACAAGTTGTGCTGCGCTACCCTCTCCTCACAAATTGACAAATAATTAAAACTGAATAATATATGAAGAATTTTTCGATCCTAGTGGCACTCATCGCACTCCTCTCGATGACGGCCTGCAACTCATCGAATGGCGGCCAAACCCTCAAAAACGAGGCCGATTCGTTGGCCTATGTAATCGGTATGAACGTAGGTTATAACCTAAAATACAACACCGATTCGACACTCAATGTCGAGATGCTTTGCGCTGCAATCCGCGACACCTACAACGGCACATTGCAGATGGATATGGAGGAGGCCGGTGCCTTCTACCGCCAATACTACAACATCATCAAGCCGCGCCGCACCAAAGCCGAGTCGGAAGCATTCCTTACCCGCGTGGAGCGCGAGAATTCGGCCATAAAGCGTAGCGACAGCGGTCTGCTCTATCTGATTGAGGAGCAGGGCGATACCATTCGCGCCAGCAAACCCGCCGATCAAGTACGTATCCTCTACCGCGCAACGACCAAAGAGGGTCGCGAATTTGAGACTACATACGACGACAACAAGGCCGAGACTTTCGCTCTGAATCAGATCGTTAAGGGTTTGAGCGAGGGCGTTCAGCTGGTAGGTCAGGGCGGCAAAATCAAGCTCTGGATGCCCGCCACTTTGGGCTACGGCTCGACCGGCAACCGCAAGATCGGCGCGAACGAGGCTCTCTGCTTCGAGGTTGAAGTTGTCGAGGTTATCCCCGCAAAAGAGGAGGAGTAGCAATAATTTCACGTAAAAAACGTTAAGTTATCACTCAAAAGTGGTTCATTCTCACAAAAAAACACTACATTTGTCCCCTCAAAACAGACGAAACTAATTAAACACAAAGACAATATGAAAAAGATTTTGGTTATTATCGCCACCTCAGCTGCAATGCTGATGGTATCGTGCTCGTCGAACGATTCGACGATTATCGTTGGCGGAGATAGCGAGGTTGATTCGCTGTCGTATGCGTTGGGCTCGAACATCGCATATATGATTAAGTACAATTTGGGTGGTATCGATCTGAACTTTGATGAGATCGGCAAGGGTATCGAAGATGTTGCTCGTGGCAAGAACTCGATGACCGCAGAGGAGGCTGACCAGATGTTGCAGACCTACTTTATGTCGCCCCGCGACAGCGTAGCTTTCAACTCGGACTCGCACCGCAACCAGATTTCGTACGCTATGGGCGTATCGCAGGGTAATGGTCTGGATGCAGCTCGCGTTCCCGCACAGACCAAGTGGATCAAGCAGGCATTCGCTGACATCGCTGCCGACAAGAGCTTGTTCGGTGAGGGTCAGGAGGCAGAGCGCACCACTATCTCGCTGATGCAGAACTGGTTTATGGTAGAGGCTCCCAAGGCATTCCTCAAAGAGTCGGAGGATTTCCTCGCAAAGATCGAGAAGGATAAGAATTGGACCAAGACCGAGAGCGGTCTGCTCTATCAGATCGTTGATGAGGGCGATGCAGAGGTTCGCGCAACCAAGCCCACTGATATCGTAACCGTTCATTACAAGGGTCTGAACATCCGTGGCGAGCAGTTCGATTCGTCGTACGATCGTGGCGAGCCCGCAGAGTTCCCCCTCAACTCGGTTATCCCCGGTTGGAGCGAGGGCGTTATGCTCGTAGGTAAGGGTGGCAAGGTTAAGATGTGGTTGCACCCCAGTATGGCTTACGGCGAGCGCGCTATGAGCCCTGAGATCGGTCCCAATGCAGCTCTCTACTTCGAGGTTGAGGTGTTGGAAGTTAAGACCAGCGCAGATATGGCCGAGGAGGTTGCAGCAGAGGATGCTGCCGAGGTTGTTGAGGAGTAAGCTCCACAAGACCTATCGACAAAAAAAGTCGCACCCCGCGAGGAGTGCGACTTTATTGTTTCGGTGTCTAATGGCAATAATTTTGAAATCCAAATTATAATCTGTAATTTTGCAATCAGTAACAAATTGTCATTCAACTATGAAACGTATTACAATGATTCTCTGCTCATTGCTCGTTGCAGCCTGCGCAGGTAACCAGCCTGCCGCCGAACAGGATACCGATGCGGCTGTACATTGCCATATCGAGGGCAAGGTACATAACCGCCCACAATCTGACGAGTTGTTGTTATTTGTCGGAATCGACGGAATGGTGGCGCAGTCGTCGCGACCTCACACCATAATCGACATTCGCGGTGGCGAGTTCTCGTGCGATCTCTATATCGACGAACCGCAATATTGCGAGTTGGTGTTTGCCGACGAGTTGGCGAATGGAGCGTGGCGCGCAATCGACTTTATGGCCGACAATTGCACCGTGAAATTTGATCTCTATCCCGAAGATGAATTCCTGAAAACGAAGATCGAAGGTACGGGCGCAACAGCTGAGTATCAATCATATAAGCTTCAACTGCGAGCTTTGCAGGCGCAGGTTCAGAAGGAGTATGACAAACTATACGATGAGAACCGTTACAACACCAAAGAGTACGACGCATTGATTGCCCGTATCGAGGCGATCAAGGAGAGCACCCCAGAGCGCACAGCTCTGATCGAGCAGTTGCAGGCGATGACCGACGAGGAGAAATACACCCCCGAAGCAATCGCTCTGCGCGAGCGCGACAAGGCCGAATATAAGGCGGCACAGCTCTCGATTTTGGAGGGTACGCCGTCGGTTGCTCGTCTGGCGTTGTTGGCGCGTCAGATGATCTATCGTCTGCCGGATCAGGAGTTTATCGACGTCTTTGAGCAGGTTTATGCAATCGAGATGCCTGAGAATCCGATGAGTCAATTCTGTCGCCGTCAGATCGACGGACTGAGCCTGCAAGTGGGTAACCATTACGTCGATTTCGAGGCTCCCGACCTCGATGGACAGATGCACCGCCTCTCGGAGATGGTCGAGGGGGCGAAAATCGTGATGCTCGATCTGTGGGCGTCGTGGTGCGGTCCTTGCCGCCGCGCGTCGATGGAGATGATCCCCCTGTATGATCAATATAAGAGTCGCGGTTTTATGGTCATTGGCGTAGCGCGCGAGTCGGAATCGACCGAAGCAATGGAGTCCGCAATCCGCAAAGATGGTTACACGTGGCCGCAGTTGGTCGAGCTTGACGATCGCGCAAATCTCTGGTCGCAATATGGTTGCATCAATGGCGCAGGTCGTCGTATTCTGTTCAACGCGGAGGGCGAGATTTTGGCCTTCGACCCAACAATTGAGGAACTTACGGCCGAGGTTGAAAAACATCTGGGCGTAACGAAAACCGAGTAACACAACCTCCAAAAACGAAAAAATAGGCAAAATCTCGCGCTTCACGGTGCGGGATTTTGTTTTTTCGGCTGAAATGTGTACTTTTATGGGTTAAATATCAATGTTATCACAAAAAACAACAAAGTGTTATGAAAGCTAAATTGATGCTTTACAACACTCTTTCGCGCAAGAAAGAGGAGTTCACACCCTACAACCCACCATTTGTAGGGTTGTACGTCTGTGGCCCCACCGTATATGGCGACCCACATTTGGGCCACGCCCGCCCCGCAATCACCTTCGACCTGCTGTTCCGCTACCTCAAATCGGAGGGCTACAAGGTGCGCTACGTGCGTAATATTACCGACGTAGGCCACCTCGAACACGACGCAGACGAGGGCGAGGATAAGATCTCGAAGAAGGCTCGTTTGGAGCAGCTCGAACCGATGGAAGTGGCTCAATATTACACCGATCGCTATCACGACGCAATGCGCGAGTTGGGCGTACTGCCCCCCTCGATCGAGCCCCACGCTTCGGGTCATATCATCGAGCAGATCGAGTATGTGAAGAAGATTCTCGACAAGGGTCTGGCCTACATCAGCAATGGCTCGGTCTATTTCGACGTCGAGGCTTACAACGCCAAATACAACTACGGCAAGCTGTCGGGTCGCAATCTCGACGACATCAAGGCCAACACCCGCGAGCTTGACGGTCAGAGCGACAAGCGCAACTCGTTCGATTTCGCCCTGTGGAAGAAGGCGTCGCCCGAACATATTATGCGTTGGCCCTCGCCGTGGAGCGATGGTTTCCCCGGTTGGCATATGGAGTGCTCGGCAATGAGTGCCAAGTATTTAGGTGAGCAGTTCGATATTCACGGCGGTGGTATGGACCTGATGTTCCCCCACCACGAGTGCGAGATCGCGCAATCGACCGCAGCGTGCGGCCACGACTCGGCTCGCTATTGGGTGCATAACAATATGATTACGATCAACGGCCAGAAGATGGGCAAGTCGCTGGGCAACTTCATCACCTTGGAGGAGCTCTTTACGGGCAACCACAAACTGCTCGAACAGGCCTACTCGCCGATGACGATCCGTTTCTTCATCTTGCAGGCACAGTACCGTTCGACACTCGACTTCTCGAACGAGGCTTTGAAGGCCGCCGAGAAGGGTATGGATCGTCTGATGAAGGCCGTCGAGACACTCTCGAAGGTGAAGCCGTCGGCTGCATCGACCGTCGATCCGAGCGATTTGGAGCGTCGTTGTGCAGAGGCTATGGCCGACGATCTGAACTCACCGATGGTTATCTCGGCGCTGTTCGATTGGGTGCGCACGATCAACCAATTGGCAGAGGGTCAGCAGACTATCTCGGCCGAGGATTTGGAGCGTCTGCGCGAGATCGTCAAGCGTTACGTATTCGATATCTTGGGTCTGCGCGACGAGAAGTCGGCAGGTGCGTCGGGTAACGATATGGTTTCGCCGCTGGTTGAGATGTTGCTCGAAATGCGTCAGCAGGCCAAGGCCGAGAAGAATTGGGCTCTGTCGGATCAGATTCGCAACCGCCTGACCGAGATCGGTATCCGCGTCAAGGATCGCAAAGACGGCTACGATTGGGAGATCGAGTAACGAGGAATAGACCATAAATTTCAAATACAATGAGCAAGAACAAGAGACAGACCGAAGGTACGGGTATCGCGCTCGGATTATCGTTGGGTTTAGTATTTGGCCTTTTGAGCGATAATCTCGCACTTGGTTTGAGTCTTGGTGTTGCTCTGGGTGTAGCATACGACGCCTACAACCGCAAGCAGGATAACGAAAAGTAAATCAAATGGTTAGCGACGAACAGATACGCGAACTTGTGGAGCGATTATCGACGCTCGCTCGATGTTTGAACATCGAGCAGCGTCGTATCGACCTTGCGAACGAGGAGGAGAAGACCCAAGAGCCAAACTTTTGGGACGACCCCGAACGTGCGCAGGAGCAACTGCGTCGAGTGTCGTCGATTAAGAGTTGGATTGTCGATTTCGACACCCTTGCGGGCGTGGTTGGCGACGTGGAGTTGGTGCCCGATTTTCTGCGCGAGGGGGTGATGAGCGAGGCCGAAGCCGATGCCCTCTATGCCGATGCCCTCGAAAAAACCGAATCGCTCGAATTGCGCAATATGCTTCAAGGTGAGGAGGATAAGATGGGTGCGATTATGGATATCAACGCGGGTGCGGGTGGCACCGAGGCGTTGGATTGGGCGTCGATGTTGCTGCGAATGTACACCCGTTGGGGCGAGGCTCACGGCTACAAAGTGCGCATCCAAGACTATCAGGCGGGCGACGAGGTGGGCGTCAAATCGTGCACGTTGGAGTTCGACGGTCCGATGGCGTATGGCTACTTGAAGAGCGAAAATGGAGTTCACCGTATGGTGCGCCTCTCGCCCTTCAATGCCAACAACAAACGTCAGACGACATTTGCATCGGTCTTTGTGTCGCCTGCGGTCGATGATTCGATCGAGATCACTATCGAGAAGAGCCGCATCTCGTGGGATACCTTCCGCAGTAGTGGTGCGGGCGGTCAGAATGTCAATAAGGTCGAGTCGGGTGTGCGTCTGCGCTACCTATACAAAGATCCCGATACGGGTGCCGAGGAGGAGATCCTGATTGAGAATACCGAGACGCGCGACCAACCCAAGAACCGCGAAAATGCTCTGCGCATCCTCCGTTCGAAACTCTATCAGCGCGAGTTGGATCGTCGTATGGCGACGCAGCAGGCGTTGGAGGCTACGAAGAAACGTATCGAGTGGGGCTCGCAAATTCGCTCGTATGTATTTGATGATCGCCGAGTTAAGGATCACCGCACGGGCTGCCAGACCTCGAATGTCGAGGCCGTGATGGACGGCGAGATCGACCAATTCATCAAGTCGTTCCTGATGCAGTTTGGTGGCGAGGTGTAGTTCTCTGCCACTCGCAAATTCCACAAAATCAAACCGCGCTCTTTCGGGGGTGCGGTTGTTTTCTTCTGATAATTAAATTAGAAAGAATAAAATCACGCTTTCGTGAAAAGCGTGTCATCATTGGTGGGTCGGCCTTTGGCCGAGCCACCCACCCGCCAATGATGAGAATTCAAAATAATAGACTGTATTAAATCCCAAACAGACGCTCGATTGCGCCACTTGCAACCATCTCGGCAGCAGGCAGATGCAGAAGTTTTGGCGTGTCAATCAGAGCAATCGAGTCGCACATCTTCGTTGCAATATCCAGCTCGTGGGTCGAGAAGATAATCGTCTTCTTCTCATCGTGCGCCAAGCGTTGCAACAGACGACACAACTCATAACGGTTGGGCATATCAAGGAAAGCCGTCGGCTCATCCAACAGGATCACGGGGGTCTGTTGCGCCAATGCGCGCGCAATCATAACTCGCTGACACTCACCGTCAGACATTCGATCCATTGTCTTGCGTGCGAACTCCGACATCCCGACCTTCGCCAGCGCATCGGCCACAATTTCACGATCAATCGCCTGCAAACGACCAATCCAATTCGTGTAGGGCGCACGGCCCAATGCCACCAAATCCTCGCACGGCAGATTGGCAATGCGCACCTTATCCGTAGCCACAAATGCCACGCGTCGCGCCGCCTCCGAGCCATCAAGCTCCGCTATCGAAGTACCACCAATCGTAATCGCACCCGACTGCAACGGCTCCAATCCCGCCAATGCGCGCAAAAGCGTACTCTTGCCCGCGCCATTACGCCCCACGAGTGCCGTCAGCCGTCCCTCCGCAAAATGTGCCGACACCTCGCCCAGCAGAGTGCGAGTGCCATAACCGAGTGATATATTTTCAAGGCGTATCATCGTTAGAAGAGACTCTTTTTACGTACAACAACAAGTACCACAATCGGTATTCCGAGCAGCGCGGTTATAGTATTTATAGGAAAACCCAACTGCTTGGAAACCAGATCGCAAACCAACATCACCACTGCTCCGAGCAGCATCGAGGCAGGCATCAGCGTTCGATGATCGGCCGACGAGAATACCATTCGCGCCACGTGCGGAACGGCCAAACCGATAAATCCGATCGGACCACAGAACGCAGTTATCGTACCCGCAAGCAGGACCGTCGCCGAGAGGGTCATCATTCGCGAACGACGCACATTAAGGCCCATCGTTCGTGCATAATTTTCGCCTAAAAGCAACAGATTGAGAGGTTTAATCGCCGCAACCGACAGCACCAAACCCACAACCACAACGGGTAACACCACCACCAACTGCTCGCCCGTAACATCGCCCAACGAGCCCATTGTCCAAACCACAAAGGCCTTCAACGCCGCCTCATTGCTCAAATATTGGAGTATCTGCACCACCGAATCGACCGCCGACGAGAACATCATACCCAAAATCAGGATCACCATAATATCCTTTATTCGACGGCTCACAGCGAGAACCATCGCAAGAATCAGTGCCGAGCCGATCCACGCTGCACCAGCCAAGCCTACACTCTGCATCATCGACCCGCCTGCGACATTCAACAAAGGCGCACCCAACAAAAAGAGGGCGACACCCAAGCTCGCACCCGACGACACACCCAACACATAAGGGCCAGCCAGCGGATTGCGAAATAGGGTCTGCATCGCAAGACCGCTGGCCGACAATGCTGCACCTGCCGCAACTGCGACAACGGCCTTTGTCAGTCGTATCTTCAAGATGATTGCTCGCGCCACCTCATCGACCTCGCCTCCCGTCAATGCTGCCCACACCTCTTTCAGCGCAATATCGGTCGAGCCCAAAGCCAAATCGGCAAGGAGCAACGCCACGCACGCAAGCGATAAAAATATGAACAACAATCGATTACGGGTCATATTGAAAAGTCTATTCGATTCGTTTATAGTAGGTCAGCTCATCGCCGACAATATTCAGTTCGGGATGCAGAATTGCCACCAAATCAGCCAGCACCACATCGGGATTAACCACAGCCGACTCCCAAAAATCGCTACCTCCCGCTGCCGTTACACGGCGATCCGAAGAGTAGATACGTCCCTCACGCACCGCCTTGGCATCGGCAAAACGGGGATTGGCGCGTTTCAGTTCCTCAATCGAGGCGACCTGACCGATATTGATCCAATAGTCTGCCGAGCGCGTAAGCACGTATGCCTGCTCCAAATCGATCGGCGTAGAGGTCGTACCGCTATTGCCCTCGTATATGTATCGACCGCCCGCATCCTCAACCAATCGAACGGCATAGCTACGCGACGAAGGCATATACCACGTATCGCGATAGGGCGTATTGAACATCACCGTCGGGCGCGACAACTCCTCCTCGCTCTTTAAGCGATTGACAATCGACAAGTAACGCTCCTCGATTTGGCTGAAACATTCCTTGCCGCGATCGCTCTCGCCGAGAATCTCGGACATAGCCACAAGCCACTCGGCCTTGCCCAAAGGCGACTCCTCGACATAATCTCCAAAATAGAAATATGGGATACCCAACTCTTTAAGTTTGGCATTGGCCGTGCCATTCTCACCCGAAACGCCATAGATCAGCACGATATCGGGCTGCAATGCGAGCAACAACTCGAAATTCATATCCGAATCGTGGCCGACATCGCGCACACGCCCCTCTTTTGCTGCCGCCTGAATGTGAGCGTTATAGATGTAGTCGATGCCCGACACACCCACTACCCTATCCACGCAATCGAGCGCATCAATCATCGCCACATAGGTCGAAGACATACAGACAACTCTTCGCGCCTCGCCATTAAGCACCTGACCAACAAAGCCTTTGGGAGCCTTCTCGCCATTGCGGGCAATCAGCAGCTGCTGCTCAACGTCCTCGGCACCCTGCCAAGGATTGCGTGCCGTAATGATCGTACTCGCAACACCCTCCGCACCTCGAATATCGAAACCCGAAGCATAGGCAGGCGCGTAACGCACCTGCGAGAACTCCTCCATCGAGCACACCTCGCCACTGCCACACGCACCTAAAACGATGACGCACAGCAGGTTCCAAAGAGCAACCGAGAGATGTTTCATAGCGGGTTAGCCTTTTACAAGTGGTTACTGGCTGATCTCGACCAGCTGATCGCGGTAGGCCGCCAAGATACGCGACTTCGAGATAAAGCCCAGATAGTGATTTTGCTTATCGACTACGGGCAACATCCACGTCTTATTATCCTCGAACTTCTCCAACACGCTCTGCATCTGCTCCTGGGGCAGAATCTTATCGGGCGGTTGGATCATATAGTGGGTAATCGGAGTCGAATATTTATCGCGGCTGAACATATCGGCTCGCAGGTCATCAAGCTGAACAACGCCCAACAGATCATCGTCGTCATCGACAACGGGGAAGATATTGCGGTGCGCCTTCGAGATGATCTTGACCAGATCGCCCAACGTAAATGACTCATCAATACGCAGGAAGTCGGTCTCCATCAATCGATCAATATGCAGGAAGACCAGCACCGATTGATCCTTGTTATGCGTCAGCAACTCGCCACGCTCGCGCAACTGCTTGGTATAGATCGAATCGGGGTTGAGATAGTAATCCACAGCGAACGAGATCGACGCGGTAATCATCAGCGGGATAAATAGTTCGTAACCATTCGACAGCTCGGCAATAAGGAAGATCGAGGTCAGCGGAGCATTCATCACGCCCGCCATTACGCCCGCCATTCCGACCAGCGTGAACGACACGATCGAGAGCTGCATCTCGAAGCCCGCCCAACGGAATATCATATTGAAAACCAGAGCTGTCAATGCGCCAATAAACGAGCCGACAAACAGCGACGGCGCAAACGTACCACCCACACCGCCGGCCGAGTTGGTCGCAGCCATCGCAACCACCTTAAAGAGCATCGTAGCAACCACAAAGAGAATTACCACCCACTCAATCGAGCTGAAACGGAAGAAGAGCGACTTATCAAACAGCGACTGCGGCTCACCGCGCATCAGGGCGGTCATCGCCTCATAACCCTCACCATAAAGCGGCGGGAAGATGAAGATCAGCACACCAATCAACACACCTCCCACTGCCCACTTCTTATACTGCGAATCAAATCGGCGGAAGAAACGACCGACGGCCGTATTGACCGAGGTGAAGTAGAAGGACATCAAGCCGCACAGCACGCCCAAGATGATAAACATCGGGATCTGCGCCAACTCAAATTTATCTGATATCGAGAGCGTTACAGGCAAAATCGGATCGAAGCCTCGCAACATAATTGCCAACGTCGTAGCCGACAGCGAAGCGATCAGCAATGGCGTAACCGAGCCGATTGTGATATCGAGCATCAGGATCTCCAACACAAAAACCACGCCCGTAATCGGCGCTTTGAAGATCGCCGCCAGAGCCGCACCTGCACCACAGCAGAGCAGTAGCGTTACATTCTTGTAGTTCAGACGCGCCAGCTTACCAATATTCGAGCCGATCGCTGCACCCGTCAGCACAATCGGGGCCTCCGGACCGACCGAACCACCAAAGCCGATAGTCGTAGCACCACCAACGACCGAGGTCCAGCAGTTATGGCCGCGAATACGCGAGTTGGTACGCGACATTGCATACAACACGCGGGTAACACCCTCCGAAATATTATCCTTGACAATATACTTGACAAAGAGCGTTGCCAAAATGATACCGATCGCAGGATAGATCAGATAGAGGAACTGTGCTCGCTCGACGCGGAACCAATTGACCAAACCCTCACGGATAAAGTGCAACAACACCTCGAAGATGTAGGTACCCAGACCCGCTGCAATACCTACAACAACAGCCAATACCATCATCAGCTGACGATCCGACAAACGGTGGGTCAGCCACAAATAATATTGATAGAATCTCTCGTAGCGACGACGCGCCATAAGTGCTATTTTTATAATTTACAACATTTTACATCTTGTAGATACCCATAATGCGGCGTACCTCGGCAACCGTTGCAGCTGCACTTGCACGCGCCTTCTCGGCACCCTCGGCAACAACGCGGCTCAAATATGCCTCATCGGCCTTGATCTCCTTGATACGCTCGCGGATCGGAGCAACCGTGCGGATCACATCCTCGGCCAGCTGCTTCTTCAAATCGCCATAGCGAATCGAGCAATCTGCGTACCTTTCTTTGAAGAACTGCAATGTATCGGGTTCCGAAACGGCCTTCATAATTGCAAAAATATTGGCGATAGGTTCCGAAATGGGCGAGTTAGGCTCGGTCGGACCCGAATCCGTTACCGCCTTCATCACCTTCTTGCGGATTACATTATCCTCATCCGAGAGGTAGATGCAGTTACCCTCGCTCTTACCCATCTTTCCGCTACCGTCAAGACCGGGAATCTTAACAAGATCCTCGCCGAAATTGTAGGGCTGGCTTTCGGGGAAGAACTCCACGCCATAAATCGAGTTGAAACGACGTGCGTAGAGACGCGTCAGCTCCAAGTGCTGCTCCTGATCCTTACCAACAGGCACGCGAGTTGCACGATGCAACAGAATATCCGATGCCATCAGCACGGGATAGCACAACAGACCGGCATTTACGTTGTTGGGATTCTTGCGCACCTTATCCTTAAACGAGGCTGTACGCTCCAATTCGCCCACGTAGGCGTGCATCGAGAGCAGCAACGAGAGCTCGGCTACTTCGGGCACATCGCTTTGAACGTAGATCGTAGCCACGTTGGGATCAAGGCCTGCGGCCAGATATTCAGCCAGAATATGGCGCACGTTACCGTGCAGCGACGTGGGGTCGGGATGCGTAGTAAGCGCGTGATAGTCAGCTATGAAGAAGAAGCAACGATCGGTGTGTTGCATCTTTGTAAAGTTACGAAGTGCGCCGAAATAGTTACCCAAGTGTAACTGTCCGGTGGGGCGGATTCCGCTCAGAACTGTTTCCATAATGGTATAGTTTTGTGTTTATATTTATCAAATTTAGCACAAAATTACTTAATTTATTGGGAAAATCGTACTTTTGTAGCGTATATTAATTAAAGTATTCAACTTAATCGATATGAAAACATATTTGCGACTGCTCGGTTTCGCCTCGCCAATCGAGAAATACGCCATACCATATT
This sequence comes from uncultured Alistipes sp., assembly GCA_937899895.1. GTDB lineage: Bacteria > Bacteroidota > Bacteroidia > Bacteroidales > Rikenellaceae > Alistipes. The sequence continues at coordinate 2,807 of CALBQR010000019.1, read as the reverse complement.
TCATTTTTTCGATCTTTTACGCCATCTTCAACACCTTCAACTTCGTGATGATCATCCCGATCGTCAGCGCATTGTTCAATGTCGAGGGGGTCAATCAGATCGCTGCGGTCGAGACTCTACCGCCGCTCGAATTTTCGATGGACTACTTCTATCTCTTTGTGGGACATCTGCTCTATCTGATTCACGGCACCGACTTTTCGGCTGTTGATGTGATGGTTGTGCTGGCGGTGATCATCTCGACATCGGCTTTCATCAGCAATCTGTCGCGATATTTGGCGCAATGGACTATGGAGAAGATGCGCATCCGCACGCTGCAACGTATCCGCAACTCGGTATTTGACAATGTGATGGGTCTGCACGTGGGCTTTTTCAGCAATGAGCGCAAGGGCGATATCATCTCGAAGATCACTTCTGACGTTATGGTCGTGCAGTTCTGCATCACCAACACCTTGCAGGTTGCCTTCCGCGATCCGCTGCTCATTATCGGCTATCTGATCGGTATGTTGCAGATTTCGACCAAGTTGAGTGTCTTTGCAGCCGTCTATCTGCCAATCGTTGCAGTCATCATCGGCACCATCGTCAAGCGTCTGCGCCACCCCGCCCGCAAAGGTCAGGAGAGTATGGGCGAGATGGTGAGCGTGATCGACGAATCGCTGACGGGCGTGAAGATTGTGCGCAGCTACAACGCAATCGACTTTATGCGCTCGAAATTCCATAAGATCAACGAGCAATTCTCGCGCATCACCCTCTCGATGGCCCGCAAGCAGCAGATGGCCTCACCGATGAGCGAATTTTTGGGCATTATGGCCGCCGCAGGTCTGCTCGTTTATGGCGGAGTGTTGGTTGTCAATGGCTCACTGACAGGCGCAGGATTTATCGCCTATCTTGCTATCTTCTCGCAGATTACGCGCCCCGTGCGTTCTTTTATGGATGCCTTCGCAAATATCAATCAGGGCATCGCCGCCGGCGACCGCGTGTTCAGTCTGCTCGACACCAAGAGTGAGGTTACCGAGGCAGAGAATGCAGTCGAATTGGGCGAATTCAGTCAGCAGATCGAGTTCCGCAATGTCCATTTCTCGTACGAGGCCGATCGCGAGGTTATCGACGGGCTGAACTTCACCATTCGCAAGGGCGAGACGATCGCTCTGGTAGGTCCGTCGGGTGGCGGCAAATCGACCACGGCCGACCTTATTCCTCGTTTCTACGATGTTACGTCGGGTGAAATCGTGATCGACGGCCGCAACATTAAAAATTATACGCTCGACTCGCTCAATGCCAATATAGGTGTAGTTTCGCAGGAGACGATCCTCTTCAACGACACCATCGCCGAGAATATCCGTATGGGTCGCCCCACCGCTACGGATGCCGAGGTCGAGGCGGCGGCACGTATTGCCAATGCGCATAACTTCATCACCGAGTGTGCCGAGGGCTATGCGACCAACATCGGCGATCGCGGTATGAAACTTTCGGGTGGTCAGCGTCAGCGATTGAGCATTGCTCGCGCGGTGTTGAAGAATCCGCCGATTTTGATCCTCGACGAGGCCACCTCGGCACTCGATACCGAGAGCGAGCAGTTGGTGCAGGAGGCTCTCAATACGCTGCTCGAAGGTCGCACGTCGATCATCATTGCCCACCGTTTGAGTACGATCCACAATGCCGACCGCATTTTGGTAATCGACCACGGCCGCATTGCCGAACAGGGCACCCACACCGAGCTGATGGCCGCAGATGGCATCTATGCCAAGCTGATTGCGATGCAGCAGTTGGCATAACGTGAGTTGCATTTAGGCATTGCGCCACCCCACTTTGGTGCAGTTTGAAGGGGAATTTGGGGGCAAAAACGAGAAAAATTGCATTTTTTGCGATTTTTTTGCTATGATTTTGAAAAATTATAAAATTTATCTAAATCTAGAATTATATATATATCTTCTTCTTGAGCGTCTTTCGATAAAGAATCTCTTAATTTAATGTTCTTTGGCTTGATATTATGCAAAATCATATTCATTAAACCAATACGATACATTGATGGGTCAAATTCTGAGCCAAATATTACATTTTCATCCATGTTTTTTCTATGCGAATCATGGTGTATCCTCCTTTTGATATAGCGGTAACCGCCGAGGGATGATGGTCTTGCTTGTTCCCTCTTTGGTTCCTTCTATTATAGCACATCTTTGTGCTTTTGTCAAGAGGGAATTTTCATTTTTTTGAAAATTTTTTTATTTTCTCTTTCTTTCTTTTTTAAATTAGTTTTATTCACTTTATCAAGGCAAATTGTATAAACAATTCAAACAATAGATATTATTTATACTTTTATATTTATTATATATAAACTTAATTGATTCTTTTGTAATCGATATTTTAGACAATTCATTTTGTCTCTTATAAGCATTTTTAGCCATTAAATAGCCTGATACCAAAAAGAAAAATTCAACAAATATATTAGTGAACAAGAAGAAAAACTAAAAGAAAAACGAATTATAATTCTTCTTTTTGTTGCTACAGTTGTAATTAGTTTAAGTTCTTTATTTTTTATAATTTTATGTTCAATTCTAAAGCGAAAATCTGGAATTATTACCTTTGCTATTATCTTTGCCCTATTTTTAACCGGAACCATAGCCTTTGGTATTTTTGTGGACGACAAAAACGCAATTTCCCTTGGAAGCCGAGTACGAACAGTTCCAGAAGAAAACTCCAATTCTGTAATGCAGTTAACTGTAGGGAATATCATAAAAATCAATGATGAAATTTCAAATTGGTATTCTATTGAATTAGCTGATAAAAGAAAGGGGTGGATATTGAAATCT
>CALBQR010000018.1 GCA_937899895.1 uncultured Alistipes sp. | reverse complement strand
ATACGCATATGAACACCGTCCTCAGCGTAGATGTTGCGCATATCGTCCATCGAAGGCCAACGGTAAGCGTAGTAGATAGGACCACTTGCACCCTTGTTTACCTTATTATTAGTCTGACGAACATACTGCATCGAGCCCTCGAAGGTCAGCCACTTCTTAACCGTTGCCTTACCAGCCAAGCTGAAATTCAGACGATCCAGATCGGTAGTCTTTACGACACCCTTCTGACCGGTGTACGAAGCCGAACCACGAACCGACATCTTATCGGTCCCTGCCTCGATAGCAACATTGTGCTTCTGCATAAAACCTGTCTGCAATATAGCTGCAACGTTGTCATAAGTAGGCATATCCTCGGGAATCAACGAACCCCAACGACCATTGTAGTAGTAGTTGGTCGAACCGTTGGTACCGTGGCCATACTTGTTCTGACCCTCGGGCCAGCCGTAAGCCTTCGCCCACGAGAACTGGTTGTTGTACGATACGCGACCCTTACCATCGGTGTTCGAGCCCTTCTTGGTGGTGATGATAATTGCACCGTTCGAAGCGTCCGAACCGTAAAGTGCAGCAGCGGCAGCACCTTTCAGGACGGTCATCGACTCGATATCATCGGGGTTAAGGTCATTACCACGCGACGAGAAGTCCATATCACGTACCGAAACTGCGTCTGCAACAGCGAAGCTGTTCTGAGGATCGAACGACGAGTTATCCATAGGCACACCGTCGACAACGTACAGAGGCTGGTTGTTACCCGACAGCGAAGTCATACTACGGAGCACAACCTGAGTCGATGCACCGGGCATACCGCTGGTCGAGGTAACGGTCATACCTGCTACACGACCCTGAAGAGCCGATACGAAATCGGTACGACCAGACTCGATGATGTCCTGAGCCTTAACGTTCTGAACCGACGAACCCACTGCACGGGCAACACGCTTCAGACCGAACTCGGCGGTTACCACCACGTCCTCGATCTTGTTAACGTCCTCCTGGAGAGTTACGGTCATACCCTGAGCCGCCTTTACCTCCTGAGGCTGATAACCGATGTACGTAACCACGAGGGTTGCGCCTTCGGGCACTGTCAACTGGAACGAACCATTGAGACCGGTTGCGGTCGCATTGCTCGAACCCTTCTGCTGAACGGTTGCACCGATGACACCTTCACCGGCTGCGTCCACTACAGTACCTGAAATCTTGACTGACTTCTGAATCTCGGTGCTCTCGCTCCAAGCCTCAGCTGCCATCAAATTCGTTGTGCACACGGCCAGAGCCAAAGTGAACAACAAACCAATAGTCAATTTTCTTTTCATAGAGTAATTAAAATTAGTTAGTGATTATTAAGGGTGTTTTGTTTTCAGCTAAAAATTTTCAAAAAATTCGGCTGTACGAATTTTCGGTTTGTCAAATAGTTTTCGGTTTATTAAAAAAATTCACTCTTTTTGTTACTTAATTAAGCTACACGCAAGTTGCACACGCCAAAACACCAACGATAACGGATTGGCTATCAAATATTTAATGCCAATTTATCCTTTTTCGCTGACTTTAAGGCAGTTGTTTTACACACCTAATTAATTAAACAAATGTACACAACATATTTCAAACAAACAAACAAATTCATAATTTTTTTCTAATTTTTTCGTCGGAATTTAATTAAAAATTTTAATAATAAAGATCAGAATTTCTTAAAGTTACAATTTCTAATCGCGGTTCAACCGAGGCGCAAATTTGCGCAATCGGCTAATAATTAGGCACATACCTTCCAACAAGCGTTTTTGCGATCTTTTTACAAACTGCCAATAACGATATTTTACTTTCAACTATTTATCTGCAACAGCCCGCAAAATAAGCAAACACCTAATGCACAGTTGATTAACCCACAAAATAATGATCGAAATTTTTATTTTATCGCCCAAACCACTCTTTTAGCCGCTATTATATATAAAATAGGCCCATTAAAATTTTCATTGCCTCCAAACAAAAAAATATGCAAGCCGACTCAACGGTCGGTTTGCATATTTTAGATCAATTGTGCCGCCTTCAAACGGTCTGTTACAGATTGTTACTCCTGATTCAGTCGATCAAGCAGGGCTGTCAATTCATCGCGCCAGTCTTCTCCATTTGCAGGGCAGAGGGTATGAATACCCAAAGCCTTTGCCGCCTCGACATTATGTGGTCCATCATCGACGAAAACAGTCTCTTCCGGTCGTGAATTTGTAGCAGTCAAGACGTGCTCGAAGAAACGTGCAGAGGGTTTAACCACTCCCAACTCATACGAAGCAAAGATCTCATCGAAATAGTCATCCAGAGGTCGGCCCTGCTCCGACAGCTCCGCACTGCGAGCCCAACTCATAATATAGGGATTGGTATTACTCAAAACGTATGTACGATAGCGTGGTCGCAACGCAGCGATATAATCCAATTTCGCAGTCGGCGTCTCGGTAAAAAATCCGAGCCAAGCCCAACGCGCCTCATCGTGGCTCACCTCGCGGCCGCACATCTCGCTCAAACGCGCACGAAAGCCCTCGGCAGTGATTGCACCACTCTCCAATTCAAGGAAAATACCATTTTGACAATAGTGGTCCAACTGCGCATCGGCATCTGCCAATCCCAATTGCTCGAAACGACGCACTGCACCCTCACGAATAAAGTGCGCCACGACACCTCCAAAATCGAATATAACCGTTTTGATCATCGCAAATCTCTCTATTTCTGTTTTTGTATCTCAAACGTGTGTCCCTCCGTTGCTAATTCGGTAGCCTCGAATAGCGTACGAGCCTCCGCCAGCAACACACGGTCATCCTTATATCGCGCCGAGAAATGGCCGATCAGTAATCGCCCGACACCTGCCATTGACGCAACCTTCGCCGCCTGCAATGCTGTTGCGTGGCCGCGCTGATGCGCCACCTTGCGCTCAATATCGAGGTAGGTCGCTTCGTGGTAGAGCAGATCTACCCCACTCACTATACGCGCCACCTTTGCTGAATATTGCGTATCGCTGCAATACGCGTACGCGCGTGGGCGAAATGGTCTATATGTAATCTCCGATGCGGGCAGTAGCGTTCCATCCTCCAATGTCAGATCCTCACCACGTTTTGCAGCTGCAATCTGTGCAATACCCAATCCATAGCGTTCGATAGCCGACTTCTCGATATTCAATTCGGGCTCCTTCTCACGGAACAGATAGCCGCAACAAGGCACTCGATGGCGCAATGGAATGGTCTCGACGGTCATATACGATGTTTCAAAGACAACCTTCTCTGCTCGTGTATTGACCTCACAAAATTGCACCTCATAGGGTAACTCCGTATCGAAGTATTTGAAATGTGCCTCCAATATCTCGTCAAGCGGTTTCGGACCAAACACCTTCAATGGCGTTCGGCGGCCATACAAGCCCATTGTCGAAATAAGCGGGAAGAGTCCGTAGAGGTGATCACCGTGCAGGTGAGTAATAAATACCGCATTGATTTTGAGCGGATTGATACCGTAGCGAATCAGTTGTCGCTGGGTATCCTCACCACAATCAATCAAAAAAAACTGCTCACGCACATTGAGTGCGTGAGCAGAGGTATGCTTATCGGGTGTGGGTTTAGCCGAACTATTGCCAAGTATGGTTACACGAAAGCTCATCGTTTGTTATTCCTATTTTATTATAGCAAGTTCCAATCAATTCCGCCCTCGCTTCTGCGCCTTCTCGTTTTAACGCTTGTACGCTTTCAACAGCCTATACGTTCCAACATCTGAACGCTCCACCCTCGGTCAATTAGTTTTGCTCGCCCCACTGCTGATGTTACTCAGCGTCCTTCTCCATCTGAGCCTTCAACTCAGCCAGCGAAGTGATATCACCCAAGGTAGTCTTCTCAACCGAAGCGTTGATCTTCTTCACCGACGACTTGGTTGCCTCAGCTGCCTCAGCCTTAGCCTTCTTCTCGGCCTTCTCCTCAGCGCGCTTTGCCTCCTCGAACAGACGAGTGTGCGACAGGGTGATACGCTTGGTTGCCTTCGAGAACTCGATAACCTTGAACGACAAAGTCTCACCAGCCTTAGCCGAAGTGCCGTCCTCTTTTACCAACTGACGTGCAGGTGCGAAGCCCTCGATGGTCTCCGACAGAGTTACAACTGCGCCCTTATCGGTCAGCTCCTTGATGGTACCCTCGTGAACGGTATCAACCGCGTACTGCTGCTCGAACTCGTTCCAGGGGTTCTCCTCCAACTGCTTGTGGCCGAGGCTCAAACGACGGTTCTCCTTGTCGATCTCCAAAACTACAACCTCGATCTCTGCACCGATCTGAGTAAACTCTGCGGGGTGCTTGATCTTCTTGGTCCAGCTCAGATCCGAGATGTGGATCAGGCCATCGATACCCTCCTCGATCTCAACGAATACACCGAAGTTGGTGAAGTTGCGGACCTTTGCAGTGTGCTTGCTGCCAACGGGATACTTGGTCTCGATTGCTGCCCAGGGATCAGCAGTCAGCTGCTTGATACCGAGCGACATCTTGCGCTCCTCGCGATCCAAAGTCAGAACTACTGCCTCGATCTCGTCGCCTACCTTCATAAACTCCTGTGCCGAACGCAGGTGCTGGCTCCACGACATCTCCGATACGTGAATCAGACCCTCTACGCCTGCTGCGATCTCAACGAATGCACCGTAGTCAGCCATAACAACAACCTTACCCTTAACCTTGTCGCCTACCTTCAAGTCTGCGCTCAAAGCCTCCCAGGGATGTGCGGTCAGCTGCTTCAAACCGAGAGCAATACGCTTCTTCTGATCGTCGAAGTCGAGGATTACCACGTTGAGCTTCTGATCGAGTTTCACGATCTCCTCAGGGTGATTTACGCGGCCCCACGACAGATCGGTGATGTGAATCAGACCGTCAACACCGCCCAAATCGATGAATACGCCATACGAAGTGATGTTCTTAACAACACCCTCCAAGATCTGGCCCTTCTCCAACTTCGACATAATCTCCTTCTTCTGTGCCTCCAACTCTGCCTCAACCAGAGCCTTGTGCGATACAACTACGTTGCGGAACTCCTGGTTGATCTTAACAACCT
>CALBQR010000017.1 GCA_937899895.1 uncultured Alistipes sp. | reverse complement strand
GGCCAAGCGTAGTTGATATCGCCACGGATATGCTTCGACGACATCACGATATATGCACCACCGTATGCCTTACGCAATGTAACAGTGATCTTGGGAACAGTAGCCTCGCAGTATGCGAACAGCAACTTAGCACCGTGGGTAATAACACCACCGTACTCCTGGGTAGTACCCGGCAGGAAGCCCGGAACATCAACCAAAGTTACCAGAGGAATGTTGAACGCATCGCAGAAACGAACGAAGCGAGCTGCCTTGCGGCTTGCGTTGATATCCAATACACCTGCCATAAACTTGGGCTGGTTAGCGATGATACCTACGCTCTGGCCGTTGAAGCGAGCAAAGCAAGTGATGATATTGCGAGCATACAACTCCTGCGACTCCAAGTACTCACCGTTATCAACGATTGCGCGGATAACCTCGTACATATCGTAGGGCTTATTGGGGTTATCGGGAATGATTTCGTTCAGCGAATCCTCCAAACGGGTGATGCTGTCGGTGCAAACCTGCAATGGAGCGTCCTCCATATTGTTCTGGGGCATATACGAGAGCAACTTGCGGATAACTGCAATACCCTCCTCCTCGGTGTCAACTGCGAAGTGAGCAACACCCGACTTCGATGCGTGCATCATTGCACCACCCAACTGCTCCTGGGTTACATCCTCACCGGTTACGGTCTTAACAACCTTCGGACCGGTCAAGAACATATTCGAGGTCTCCTTCTTCATAATGATGAAGTCGGTCAGTGCGGGCGAATAAACTGCACCACCTGCGCAAGGACCAAAGATAGCCGAAATCTGGGGAATAACACCCGAAGCCATTACATTACGCTGGAAGATGTTAGCGTAACCTGCCAGAGCGTTGATACCCTCCTGAATACGTGCACCACCCGAATCGTTCAGACCGATACAGGGTGCGCCGTTGCGCATTGCCATATCCATCACCTTGCAGATCTTGTCTGCCAGCGAGATCGACAACGAACCTGCCGTTACGGTGAAGTCCTGTGCAAATACATAAACCAGACGGCCATCAACGGTACCGTAACCGGTTACAACACCATCACCGAAGGTGTGGCTCTTGTCCATACCGAAGTCGTAGCAACGATGTGTTACGAACATATCGAACTCCTCGAAGCTACCCTCGTCCAAGAACATAGCGATACGCTCACGAGCAGTGTACTTGCCCTTCGCGTGCTGGGCCTCGATTCTCTTCTCACCGCCGCCGAGTTTCGCAGTTTCGCGGTTCTCGACCAGCTTCTGAATTTTCTTCTGAATTTCGCTCATAGTTATTTTTAGTGAATTGATTTTGCGGTGTGGTTTATTTATTCTTGTCCTCGCACAACTCGGTCAATACGCCCATAGTCGATTTCGGGTGCAGGAATGCGATGCTCAAACCCTCTGCGCCCTTGCGGGGAGCCTTGTCGATCAGCTGAACGCCCTTCTCGGTTGCGTCTGCCAATGCGTCCTCGATACCCTCAACTGCAAATGCAACGTGGTGTACACCCTGACCGCGCTTCTCGATATACTTTGCGATGGTGCTCTCCTCCGAGGTGGGCTCCAACAACTCGATCTTGGTCTGACCAACCATAAAGAATGCAGTCTTAACCTTCTGATCTGCTACCTCCTCAATGTTGTAACATTTCAGACCCAATACGTTCTCCCAGTAGGGAATCGCCTCTTCCAGACTCTTGACAGCGATGCCAAGATGCTCAATGTGAGATACTTTCATAATTTGTAAATTTAGTTATAGAGTTAATATTGTTTTGGTTGCGAATTTTTTACACAAATTCTCATACAAAGCTACATTAAATATTTTGAAAAAGCCAATCTTTCGCCTCTTTTTTCGCCCGACAATCATTAAAATCGTGCTATTATCTTACAAATTGTTCGATTACTGCTCAAATGGGCTCCGAATGGAGGCAAAATAGGGCTTACAGCCCCATTCGGGCAAGAATTTTGCTTATTCAGGAAATTGCAAACCACCAAAATTTCAAGAGAATGAACAGACGTTTTTGGATAGTTTTAACCATCGTTGCTGCAATCTCGTCGATTGCCATCTTCTGGGTCGAGGCGCAGCAGGAAGATACCCGTCAACAACGACGCGAACATCGCCAGCAGATGAATGCCGAGCGACGTGCTGCGCGAATCAAAGAGCGCGAAGAGCGCACAGCGGCATATATCCGTCATATTGACTCGATCGTTATGTCGCACAACTTCGTCTTCAATCCTACATCGATGCAGCGACAGCCCGCAGGGCAGTTTCATATGCTGAACAACCCTTCGTTTGAGGTTGCATATCGCACCGACTACATCGACGTACATATCCCATTCATCAAGGGCATCACACCGCCCTATTATCCCGTTGTGTTCAACTACATCCTGCCCTCGGTGAGCAACTATACAACCGTACAGACCGACGGCGGTTGGGTTGTGAGATTCTCATCGTGGCTGTATAGCGGCTCGAATTATATCTTCACGCTCAACATCTATTCGGCTTCGGGATCAGCAATCCTCGACGTTGAATCATTGGCCGGCAATACGGTCTCGTACAGTGGCTATATTTCGCAAATATATTGACGCGCTCGATGCATTTGAACCGACGCGATAGATACTCTATTATCGACAATTCGCCTTTAATTATCTGCCATAACTTTTACACTCGACTCTGCTCTTATTTTGTCGATCTGAAACAGGCGCAGAATCCGCAAAAACATTCTGTTTCAGTTGCATTAAAAGAGTCTGTCGAACTGCTGCACCGCCGTTGAAGTGTCGGTGCAGCAACAAAAAAAGGGCCGCAACGATTTGCGGTCCTTTTTTTTGTTGTTTGACATCAGGCCGTAAAGCCTTTTGTACATTGTTCGGGAGTATCGTTACCCGTTATTCGGCAATGTGCGATTAGTTCAGATTGTAAATCTCGCCATTGTAGTTGATCGTTGCAGTAACCTTGCTGCAATCAGAGGTCGAAGTGGTCGAGAACTTAACGGTAGCAAATGACGAGGGGAAGTTCTCCGTATCATAGTTACCCGACAAAACCACATACTCCTCGCCCGAATGACGGTATGATACACCGTTCGAGTACGAGCAGTTGGGACGCCAATAGCCCTCCGAAGTTGTTGTGTAGGTCAGGTTGGTCTGATTTACACCGTCAAGAGCTGCAAAGGTAGGACCGGCGATCGTTGTCGTAAATTTGTACTCTGCCTTGCGAGCATCAGCCATCAAGAGAAGGTTGTCTGCGCTAACGCTCGGAGTAATCGAGTACTGGCCCTTGATTGCCGACTTGTAGATACCGAGGTTCGACTTGCACTGATAGTTGTTAACGGTTGCCAGATAGGTGATCTTGTTATCCGTAGCCGACTGTGCTGTAATCTCATACGAATCCCAACCCTCAACGATAATGCTCTCGCCGGTCGATTCGATAAGATAGTTCGGAAGGTCGTCCTCATCAATACTGAGAATCCAAGCGTCCTCGCTATCCACGATATCGGTAAGGAGTTTATTGCCGGTCGAAATTACAAATGCACCACGGCGAGCACGGTCCGACTGACCCTTATCGTCATCAAACACGATGCGGTAATCGCCAGCTACACCCTTATAGTTCTCCTCGATAGAGGTCAATTCGCCAAAGAGGAACTTCTTCTCGTTAGCATCTGCGGGAGTACGAACATCGTGAATCGACTCAACCTGCTGTGCCTGCTTGTCGCTCAAAAGGGTATTCAAGCGAAATGCAACATTCACGGGATCAAGGGTGTGGGTCGATTGAACAACTGCGGTGTTGTAGATGCTCAAACCTACATAAACAGGGCTGCTCGTTCCACCATTGGGCTCCGGCCAGCACGAGGTAAGTGCCAACGGCAACATCAGTGCGGCCAACAAAAATTTCAAATTCTTCATTTTCAGAGTATTAATTGTTAATATTTATTTCAAGCAGTGCATTTTTGCGCTTCAAAGATAGCACTTTTTTGTCGCTCCTACAATATATAGACGTTCGAGAGGGGCGAAATGTTGCAAGTCTGATGAAAAAAATTTACATTTGTACGAAAATTTTTATCCGTTTGCCCCCAGCGGCAACATTCAACTCAATGAGAATGAAACATTTTGCAATATTAACTCTCGCGGTCGCAACTATCTTTGTCAATAGTGTTTTTAATGCCGCCGCACAAACTTCCGAAATCAGCTACGGCGCAGCTCCCGCACGCTCCGAGATTATGAGCTTCGACACCCGTCGCAACGCAAACGACGACAATCGAACAAACGTACAGCAGTACATCACATTCGCCCCCATAGCGATCACCCGTACCGCAACCGTGCAGAGCATCGGACAGGTGCTCGAAGTACCTCAAATATGGAATAACCGCGATATGTATCTGCATATCGAGAATCCGCACGGCGCATATTCTGTCTATGTAAATGACTCGCTTATTGGTCGTTCGACCGACACGCGCACACCAACCGAGTTCTATATTTCGCCCTTTGTCAATCACGGTCGCAATGCCATTGTAATTGACATAGAGACCTCTGCCGAGCCACTATTAAGCTCGTCGCTCGCAGCAAATCCCCGTGCGCAGTTCGAGAACAGCTACATCTACTCGCAACCAAAATTGCGAATCTACGACTATGATGTCCGTTTTGAGCCCGACTCGACCCGCACATTCGGCTGGCTCGAACTCGACATCATCGCGGGCAACTCGCACAACTACACCGAGACTATGGAGGTTGGCTACGACCTTACCGACCCTGCGGGCAAGCTCCAAGACTACAATATGCGCGAGTGCTCGATCGAGGGTCATAGCGTCGATACGGTCCATTTCCGTATGCCGATATATAAGACCAATCAGTGGCTTTGGTCGCAGAAAACACCCCACCTCTACAAACTCACGATGTACAGCAAGCTCGGCCAGATGATGACCGATTACATACCCATCAAACTCTGCTTTGGCGACACCCGTTTCGATGGCGAGCGTCTGCTGCGCAACGGCAAAGAGTTCAAAATCAAGGGCGCGCGTTACAACGCCGAGAAGAACCGCACGCTGACACTCAAAGACTTAAAGGCGTTAAAGACTCGCGGCATCAATACTATCTACGTCGATTATCCGCAACCCTACTGGTTCTATAATCAGTGCGAGCAGGTAGGTCTGTTTGTGGTTGATCAGGCCAACCTCAATGTCGAGCGCGGCCGCGACCAGCGCACCATTGGCGGTACCCCGACCAACAATCCGAAGTTGGTGGATGAGTATGTCGATCGTGTGCGTCGTATGTATCTGCGCAACCGCAATCGCACCTGCATCATCGCTTGGTCGCTCGGCGGTAATTCGGGCAATGGATACAATATGTACAAGGCTTATCAATGGCTCAAAGCACAGGGCGATGAGCGTCCGATCGTCTATCGCGATGCCGATGGCGAGTGGAACAGCGATTGGCAGTTGCCCGCTGAAACGAAATAAACCACTGCGCGATGAATGTTGAATTGATCGTTGTCGGCAAGACCGACTCGCCACAGGTGGCCGCGCTGGTAGAGATGTACCAGAAGCGCATCTCAAACTATGTGCGTTTCGGCATTACGATTGTGCCCGACGTGCGTAATACGCGCAATATGAGTTTTGCACAGCAGAAGAGGGCTGAGGGTGAGGCGATTATGCGACTGCTCACCGAGAGCGATTATGTCGTACTGATGGATGAGCGCGGCAAGCAGATGCGCTCGGTCGATTTCGCTTTTTGGATGCAGAAACGGATGAACAGCGGTCTGAAACGCTTGTGCTTTGTGATTGGTGGCCCGTATGGTTTCTCGGAGGAGGTCTATGCGCGTGGCAACTTCTCGCTCTCGCTCTCGGAGATGACCTTCTCTCACCAGATCGTGCGTGCGATCTTTGCCGAGCAGATCTATCGCGCCTTCACGATCCTTAACAACGAGCCCTACCACCACGAGTAGAGAGGTTGCAATTCACGATTCACAATTCACAATTCACGATTTCATTTACAAATTTGAGATAAACACAAAAAGGTCGCCCAACGCAATCCGCGTGGCGACCTTTCTATCTGCTAAATGAGGCAGTACTGCCCTATTCATCCATCAATTTGTAGCCGACATATTTGGTCGGATACTGACCGAAATTCAGATCGAGCTTAATGGTGCTGGGGTCAACCGTACCTGTCAAAGTCGTTACGGTGTACATCGGGAACTCGCCACCCATACAGAGTGGAATGATATTCGAGCCGCTCAACTTCGCCACGCCATCTTCGATTGTGTAGCTTACGTTGGGAACAGTAATGTCAAGCGCGGGCATCGCAGGAACAAACTTCACCGCACCGAACTTGATGTCCATAAACATCGAGCCATCTTTTCGTGGCTCGATACCGACAGCAGTGTCGGGAGTATCGACCGTTGCACCATCAACCACAACCGAAACCGTACCCACATAGCCCGTATTGCCCTTGAAGGGAGGTTCGGGAGTCTCTTCACCATTGTCGCAAGCGACCATACCGAACATCATCGCTGCGAGTGCAAAAAACTTAAAAAACTTCATAATTTATTAAATGTTAGATAATTAAAATTCAAACGATAATTTCACACCCAATTGACGCGGGCGGCCACTCTGCATAAAGGCATTGCCCACCGACACAAAATAGAAGGTATTGTACTTTTCATTGGTCAGATTGCGGCCCCACGCCTCAACCGTCCAGCGATTGAAATCGAGAGCAACCGACGCGCTCAACAAGCCATAGAAGGGCTGACTATACCGATTCGCCTCATCCCAATAGATACGTCCCGCACCGCGCCAATCAGCGTGCAAACGCACACGATGCAACGTTCGGTTGATGTGCCACGTATAGTCGCCACTCAAAGACAACGTATGTTGCGGAGCATAAGGCACATAACAACCTCGATAATCGTTATTTCCGTCGTTATATTTCAAGAATCGTGCATTCGTATAGCCATACGCCGCACGCAAATCAAGATTATTCACAGGCCACCAATCGACCGTTGCCTCAACGCCGTAACTACGTGTGCGACCTGCATTTGTCATCATTCGACCTGTTGATTTTCCCGTAGGAAAAACGGTCAGTTGCTGATTGCGGCAGTCGATATAGAACAGCGTACCCTCAACCGAGAATTTCGGTGTCGGGGTGTAGCTCGCACCAAGCTCATAATTCCAACTGTGTTCGGGTTTGTAGCCCGTTGCTTCGGCTGTATCGTAACTCGGTCCCGACTGATCGAGATAGACTCCCAAATCTGCCATCAAATCGGTCATCATTCGATTTTGGAGGATATCAGAGAATATCTGTGTATTGAATCCACCCGCCTTATAACCCTTTGAGATAGTGGCATATAAGCTCAATTTGTTATTAGCCGAACGATAGTTGGCCGAAATGCGGGGCAGCACCTCGAAGAACGACTTGTGATTTTTACCGACGAAAGTCGATTGCAGCTCCTTAAATTGCGGCATCGTCATCGTAAAACGGTAATGGATCGTCGCGCGGCTATCGTAGTTGAGCGTCGAAGACTCATAATCGAAACGCACGCCCGCACCAAGCGACCAACGACCCAATTTCACCTCCGAGGTGTGATACAGAGCCGCGCCCCACGTCGGATTGCGAAAGCTGCTCGTAATATCGAACTCATCCTCCTCGAACAGAATGGCGTGGTCGGGAAACATCATCTGGATACCCTTATTGGCATTGGCAAGGATCAACTCTTCAATACCATCGCGCTTAAATCGCACGGGAGCCGACATATTGAGATGTTTATAGAAGCCAAATAGACCAAATCGAGCCGAATATCGCTGCGTAGGATCGTATTTAACAACCACCTCTTCGGTGAGGGTATGCTCGCGTTGCGCCTGCTGCAAAGTGAACATCGAACGGGGTGTAAAATCCTGATCCAAAGTCATACAGTCGTTCAGGTACGACCACGAAGTTACACTTGTAAGTGCATATTTTTCACCCATATAGACCACGCGCACCGCATCACTCAACGAAAGGCGCGTATAGTTGCTCGGATCGTTATAATTTGTCGGTAACTTCTCACCGTTCTCTCCGATCAAGCGGTACGGCCAGCCGCCTTGATTAACTGCATCAGCCGAGAAGGTATTGGTCAATGTAAGAGCCTTTTTGCGCCACTCGAACTTCGCACGGCCACCACCACCATTCTCCCAATCAAGCGATCGGTCATTGTATTCATTAATGAACATTCCGTCTGAATGACGATAGTAACCACCCAACGAAACGCCAAAATCCTCGCCAAAACGCTCATAATGCGAAGCATTGACTTTGATCGAATTGGCCGTAGCATACTCCGCCATCAGGCGAGTGTATTCGTAGTCGATTGGCGACAATGTGCGCACGTCCATTACGCCCGCCATCGTATTACGGCCATAGAGCGTACTTTGAGGACCTCGCATCAGCTTAATACTGCGAATATCAAGCACATCGAAATCGAACGCATTTTTATTCAGCACCGGCACATCATCAACATAAAGGCCCACAGCAGGCTGATCGATACGCGCACCCATACCTCGCATATAGATCGACGAGGTCATACGCGAACCGTAATCGGGAACGAAGAAGTTGGGAGCATAGCTCGACATCGAGCGCATATCATCAATCTTCTCGCGCTCGGCATCCTGCATAAAGATTTTTGTCGCAGCGACACTATTCTCGAACAAACCCTGCTGCTTGATCTGCGACATCGTTGCCACGACCTCAACCGACTCGTTATCAATAATCTCGATATGAGTAGTATCGGTTACGACGGGCGAAGCAACAAGATTTGCCGCAACTAAAAGTGATATGATTGTAAGAAAAATTCGCATCGCAAAAGTGAGAGCACTCCTTTTATCGACACAAAGGTATGGCACACCGCCACAAAATGATAGGACAATAGTTATTATTGGTGGGATTTTTTCATCTTCTCGCGGAAATCGACAGGAGTCATTCCCACCTGCTTACGGAAGAAACGCGAAAAATAGCTCGGATCGAGCATACCGACACGTGCCGCGATCTCATTGACCGTAAGGTCTGTATGGCTCAGCAGGGCTTTGGCCTCCGACACCACCGCCTCGTCAATCCACGCCA
>CALBQR010000016.1 GCA_937899895.1 uncultured Alistipes sp. | reverse complement strand
ATCCCATGAAAGCCTCATTCATCCGCAAGACCATTTTGGTCGCCCTCGCCGCCCTGCTCTGCGCCCTGTCTCTGGCCTCCTGCAAGGCCACCCTCAAGCCCGGGGAGAACGGTCTCTACGACAAGCAGACCCAGATCACCTACAGCCACGCCTCCACGGTATACGAGGCCACCAAGCTGGTCAAGGAGTACGGCAAGCTGGCCGACGACCTGCATACCGACCTGCACGAGTGCCTCGGCCACGGTTCGGGTCAGCTGGCTCCCGGCACAAAGGGCGGTGAGTTGAAGAACTATGGCTCGACTCTCGAAGAGGCTCGTGCCGACCTCTTTGGTCTGTACTATCTGGGTGATGAGAAGCTCGTTGAGTTGGGTCTGATCCCCTCGCTCGACGTTGCAAAGGCACAGTATGCAAGCTACATCGTTAATGGTATGATGACCCAGTACTCGCGTATCGAGTTCGGCAAGGATGTCGAGGAGGCACATATGCGTAACCGCAAGATGATTGCCGAGTGGTGCTACGAGAAGGGTCAGGCTGACAATGTAATCGAGTGGGTTACCGAGAACGGCAAGCGTTATCTGGTTATCAACGACTTCGACAAGCTGCGCGAGTTGTTCGGTGAGATGCTCTACGAGGTGCAGCGCATCAAGTCGGAGGGCGACTTCGAGGCCGGCAAGGCTCTGGTTGAGAACTACGGCGTGAAGATCGATCCCGAACTTCACAAGGAGGTTTTGGAGCGTTACAATGCTCTGAACATCGAGCCGTTTGGTGGGTTCATCAACCCAGAGTTGGTTCCCGTTATGGAGGGCGAAAAGATCGTCGATGTTAAGGTTGAGTACGTAGATAGCTACGTTGATCAGATGCTCAACTACTCGAAGAACTACTCGTTCCTGCCTACTCGCAACTAATCCGCGAGAGAGTTTTTCGCAACAAAAAAAGCCACGCGGTTGCGTGGCTTTTTTTGTTGTAAATTGTTAATCGTGAATTAGAACAATCTCACAGGATACTCGCCGGCCTCAACCAACGCGCTCAATTTCTCGATTACACCTGCACGATCCTCGGCATAGGTAACGCCGAACCACGACGAGGTGGTATCGAGCACCTTCACGCGAGCCTTGCCCGTAGTGATCAGATGATTGACCATATGGGGGATATAGAACTCGGCTTTCGGATTCGAGATATTGTTGCGCAGATACTCCACGAAATAGTCCTCCGAATAACGGAAGTAGTCGGGTGTAAAGCCCCACATATTCATCGACACGTGGGTCTGCTCGTCGGTAGTAACCTTAAAACCATTGTCGCCCGTAAAGGTGATCTTGCCATCAATGCGGCAGATGTCGGTACGCTCGACAATACCCGTAAGCATATCCTCGTCGTTGGTCGAGCATACACCGCGCGAAACGGTACCCGACTCCGAGAGGGTGTTACCCACGCGGAAGCCGACCATACAATAGTTACCCTCACCCTCGGTCTGCATCAACTCGCGGCCAATCACAGCAAAGCTGTCGCGGCCATAGAAATCATCGGCATTGATCACCAAGAAGGGCTCGTTGATCACACTTGCACCCATCATTACGGCGTGGTTCGTGCCCCAAGGTTTAGTACGGCCTTCGGGAGCAGTGAAGCCCGCAGGCAGAGCGTCGATCGACTGGAATACCAGCTCAACAGGGATATGATTTTCGTACTTGGGCAAGATCTGACGGCGGAAATCCTCCTCGAAATCGTGGCGGATTACAAAAACGACCTTACCAAAACCTGCACGGATAGCGTCATAAATCGAATAGTCCATAATGGTCTCACCGCTGGGACCCACTGCGTCCAGCTGTTTCAGACCTCCGTAGCGCGAGCCCATACCCGCGGCCATAACCAAAAGTGTTGGTTTCATACTCTCGTTATCGTTCTCTAAAATTAGTTTCTTAAATAATATTCTCTCCCCAATTGGGACCGCAAAGGTACGCTTTCTTTCGGAATTTCCGCAACTTAGCTCAAAAAATTATCATTATAAAGCATCGAATCGCCTTCCAATGTGATTCTATCGCGTTTTTTGTTGTAAGAATTAGCGACAGAACCAATTACACACTCTTTTAAGCGGACGATATATAATTTTACACCAAAAATTCATATCTTTGCGGTTTCGTTTCCACACTAAACGAAAAGCGCAATCCGTTTATAGGGCGATTTAGGGCCCGATAAATGCTATATGTACAATGGCTGTATTATTTAATATACAGGGGTAAGTTAGGATAAATAGTTAGGCAATGAAAGATTTTATTACGCAAGCAAGCGACTTGATATGTGGTTATCCACTCTTTATCGTACTGATCGGAGGGGGTCTGTTCCTCTTCTTCTATTCGCGAATGGTTCCGTTCCGCTATTTCGGTCGCTCGATCGAGGCTCTGCGCGCAAAAGATAGCAGCGAGGGCGAAGGCGGTCAAATCACCTCGTGGCAAGCTCTATGCAGTGCCGTTGCGGCTACAATCGGTATGGGAAACATCGCCGGTGTGGCAATCGCATTGAGCATTGGCGGTCCGGGTGCAATCTTCTGGATGTGGGTGAGCACGGTGGTCGGTATGGCGACCAAATTCTTCGAGGGTACGCTGGCCTCAATGTATCGCGGTCGCGACTCGGAGGGCAATCTGCAAGGCGGCCCGATGTATATGATCGTCGAGGGTCTGGGCAAGAATTGGCGTCCGCTGGCGGTGTTCTTCTCGGCATTCGGTTGTATCGGTACGCTCTGTCTGATGCAGCCCAATCAGCTGGTCGAAGCTATCGACACAATTTTCCTCGTGCCGCGAGGAATCGAACCGACATTCTGGCTGCACCTGGCTATGGGTGTGGCGATTACAGTCATCACGGCAATCGTGGTTCTGGGCGGTATCGAGCGCATTGCAGCAATGGCGTCGAAGCTTGTTCCGCTGATGATTGTGATGTATTTCCTCTTGGTAGGCTACATTCTGATTCTCAACTATGCAGCTATTCCGAGCGTCTTTGCGTCGATCTTCGAGGGGGCATTTTCGATAAAGGCGGGCATTGGCGGTATCATCGGCATTGCACTGCTCGGTGCTCGTCGTGCCGCACTGATCAACGAAGCGGGCACAGGTACAGCCTCGATGATGCACGGCTCATCGCGCAACAGCCAGCCCGTGCGCGAGGGTTTTGTAGCGATGATCGCTCCGCTGACCGATTCGGGTCTGGTCTGCACACTCACCTCGTTGGCAATTCTCTCGACGGGATACACCGCAGGCGAGGGTATGAAGGGCTTGCAAATTGCTATTGACGCCTTTGAAAAAGCAATTCCCGGAGTCGGACAGTATCTTTTATTGGCAATTTTGTTTATCTTTGCATTCTCGACGATGTTCTCATACTCGTATTATGGTATGAAATGTACCTCGTTCCTCTTTGGAGCGAAGTATGGCAAGTACTACAACTATTTCTACCTTGCGCTGCTTGTTGTAGCCTCGGTGATGTCGTTGCCGACGGTAGTGGGAATTATCGACATAGCTTACGCCTTTATGGCCTTCCCGACGATGTACACATTGCTGCGTCTGGCCCCGAAGGCAAAGGCCGCTTTGGCGAAATATATCGCCGAGAACCCGAAACGGAAGTAAAAAACAACTAAACAAATAGACCTAAACTTATGAAAAAGATCGGTTGCATTACAGCTCTGCTCGTTATTTTGGGCGTTGCGATTTTCGGCTACGTACGCTTCTACTACCCCTTCGGTGAGGGCGTTAAGAGTGGCGAATTGAACTATGTGGTACATAAGGGCGTGCTGTTCAAGACCTACGAGGGCAAGCTGATTCAGTCGGGTATCCGTGCGAAGTCGGCAGGCGCAATCCAGTCGTACGAGTTCGAGTTCTCGGTTGAGCGCGAGGATGTTGCACGCGAATTGATGCTCAACAGCGGCAACACCGTTCAGTTGCACTATAAGGAGTATTTCGGCTCGCTGCCCTGGCGCGGATTCACGAAATATATCGTCGATAGCATCGTTACGGTGCACCCCACCACTGCGGAGTAAAAGATTGTTACATTGCAAAAATAGTCCCGAAATGCAAAAAAATTGCGTTTTGGGCGGCAGAATATTTGGCAGTTAGCAATTTAGTTCGTACTTTTGCGCGCTGAAAAGTGTGAAAATCACATTTTTCGTGCATAAACAATAACTAATTAACAACTTAAATTTTTTCAGACAATGCCTGTAAAAATCAGATTGGCTCGACATGGTAAGAAGGGTTATGCTTTCTATCATATCGTAGTTGCAGATAGCAGAGCGCCACGTGATGGTAAGTTTATCGAGAAGATTGGTACCTACAATCCTAACACGAATCCTGCTACAATCGACCTGAGCTTCGATAAGGCTCTTGATTGGTTACAAAAAGGCGCACAACCCACTGACACCTGCCGTGCGATTTTGTCGTACAAGGGTGTGTTATATAAGAAGCACCTGCTTGGTGGCGTAGCAAAGGGCGCGTTCTCGGAGAGCGACGCTGAGGCTAAGTTCAACAAGTGGATCGGCGAGAAGAACGCTAAGATCGAGGCTAAGACCAACAAGATCTCTGGCGACGCTGCTGCTGAGGCAAAGGCTCGCAAGGCTGCCGAGACCAAGGTTAAGGAGGCACGTGCCGCTGCAATCGCAGAGAAGAAGGCCGCTGCCGCTGCTGAGGCTGCAGCCGCTGCTGCCGAGGAGAGCGCAGAAGAGGCTGCCGAGAGCGCAGAGTAAGCTCAATGGGCAATCTGTTGCCGGTTGGAAAAGTGAATAAGCTCTTCGGTCGTAAGGGCGAGTTGGCAATTACGCTATACAACACTTTTCCCGACAACTTCTCACAAGAGGAACCGTTATTGGTGGAGATCGATTCACTGATGGTTCCTCTTTTTTTCGGTAGCTTCGAACGACGCGGCGTAAGCGGTGCGATCGTATCGTTCGACGATCTGGATACTCCGGAGCGTGCTGCCGAATTGATCGGTAAGGAGCTCTCAATCGAAGTCGAGGCCGACGAAGCGGATGATGACGAGTTCTATATGGAGGACTTGATCGGTTTTGCGGCAGAGGTGGTCGATGAGCAGGGTGCGCGCGTGGCCGAGGGCTGCGTATCGGACTATTACGACAGCGAGGCCAACCCTCTGTTTGGGTTGGAGCTGAACGGTCGTGAGGTGTTGGTACCTGCGGTTGAGGACTTTATCGTACAGATCGACTTCGAGGGCGAGCGAATGGTATTCCTGCTGCCCGAAGGGTTAATGGAACTTTGATTGATTCAAAATTAGACTTTACTACCAGAAAACCAAACAAAAAAACGATGGCAAAGCGCGTTGTTATAGGACTTTCGGGAGGTGTCGATTCGTCGGTTGCGGCCTATCTGCTCAAAGAGCAGGGCTACGACGTGGTCGGACTCTTTATGGTCAATTGGCACGACACGACGGGTACGCTCGAAGGCGACTGTCCGTGGCACGACGACCGCGTTTTTGCCGAGCTGGTAGCCAAGCGATTGGATATTCCGCTGCACGTGGTCGATCTCTCGGAGGAGTACAAGCGTCGTGTGGTGGATTATATGTTCTCGGAGTATGAGCGTGGTCGCACACCCAATCCCGACGTGTTGTGCAACCGCGAAATTAAGTTCGATGTCTTTCTGAAAGAGGCTCTTAAACTCGGTGCCGACTATGTTGCTACGGGGCACTACTGCCGCCGCGACGAGGTAGTGGGCGAAGATGGGCAGGTACGCTATCGACTGCTTGCAGGTAGCGATCCGAATAAGGATCAGAGCTACTTCCTCTGCCAGCTGTCGCAGGAACAGCTCTCGCGTGCAATGTTTCCCGTAGGCGGGCTGCTTAAACCGGAGGTGCGACGCATCGCCGAAGAGCAACATTTGGCCACGGCAAAGCGCAAAGATTCGCAAGGCATCTGCTTCGTGGGCAAGGTTGATCTGCCCGTTTTCCTGCAACAGAAACTCGAAAAACGCAAGGGCAACATTCACGAAATTCTGCCCACGTGGCGCGGTTACGAGCGTAAGATTTCAGACGACAATCTGCGTGCGTTGTCCGAGCCATACACCTACACGGTGCGCGACGGAAAGAAGATCGGCGAACACAACGGCGCACACTTCTACACCATCGGTCAGCGCAAAGGTTTAGGCGTTGGCGGTCGCACAGAGCCGCTCTTTGTGATTGCAACCGATGTCGAGCAGAATGTAATCTATATGGGTCAGGGCGACGACCACCCCGGTCTGTATCGTCGCGCGCTGCATATCGCTGAAAATGAGATTCATTGGATACGCCCCGATTTAGCGATGGAGGTGGGCTGTCGACGTCGTTATGCAGTGCGAATACGTTATCGACAGCCACTGCAAAATGCCGAGCTGATCCGCACCAATGAAGGTCTTTACATACGTTTCGACGAGCCTCAACGTGGCGTTACGGCAGGACAATTTGCCGCCTGGTACGATGGCGACGAGCTGGTCGGTTCGGGCGTAATCGAGCGATAGAAACCGCACTCCGAAAAGGGTGCGGTTTTTGTTATTCCCCTTCCAACCCCGAATAAATTCGATAAAATTATCGTTTATCCATATTTTTTGATAAAATTCGGCCGTGATCCTTTGGCATTTGCAGAAAAATTGTTAATTTCGCAAACTTGAAGTGTAATAACGAAAATTAACTAATTTCAATCTATAATCGTTACAAAAAATGTCAAACGTAAAAAGAGTTTACACCTTCGGTAACAAAGAGGCCGAGGGTAATGGCAAAATGAGAGAACTGCTGGGTGGCAAGGGCGCTAACTTGGCAGAAATGAACTTAATCGGTATTCCTGTTCCTCCGGGTTTCACCATCACCACCGACGTTTGTGCTGAATACTACCAGCACGGTAAGGAGAAGATCATCGAGCTGCTCCGTCCCGAAGTAGAGAAGGCTATGAAGGGCGTTGAGGAGTTGACCGGTCGCAAGTTTGGCGATCCCGTTACTCCCCTGCTCGTATCGGTTCGTTCGGGTGCTCGCGCATCGATGCCCGGTATGATGGATACCATTCTGAACCTCGGTTTGAACGACGACGCTGTTGAGGCTATCTCGAAATTGTCGGGTAACCCCCGTTTCGCTTGGGACTCGTACCGCCGTTTCGTACAGATGTACGGCGACGTTGTTCTGGGTATGAAGCCCGTTAGCAAGGAGGATCAGGATCCCTTCGAGGTTATTATCGACGAGTTGAAGGAGGAGCGTGGCGTACAGAACGACACCGACCTTACAACCGACGATTTGAAGGTTCTGGTTGCGAAGTTCAAGGCTGCCGTTAAGGAGCAGACCGGTTCGGACTTCCCCGTATCGCCTTGGGAGCAGCTGTGGGGCGCAGTTTGCGCAGTATTCGGTTCGTGGATGAACGAGCGCGCAATCCTCTATCGTAAGCTCAACAACATCCCCGCAGAGTGGGGTACCGCAGTAAACGTACAGGCAATGGTATTCGGTAATATGGGTGATAACTCGGCTACCGGTGTTGCTTTCTCGCGCGACGCTGCAACGGGTGAGAACATCTTCAACGGTGAGTATCTGATCAACGCACAGGGTGAGGACGTAGTTGCAGGTATCCGCACCCCGCAGCAGATCACCATCGAGGGTTCGAAGCGTTGGGCAAAGGCACAGAACATCTCGGAGGAGGAGCGTGCATCGAAGTATCCTTCGTTGGAGGAGGTTATGCCTGAGGTTTATAAGGAGTTGAACGAGATTCAGCACCACTTGGAGGAGTACTTTACCGATATGCAGGATATCGAGTTCACCATCCAGGACGGTAAGCTGTGGATGTTGCAGTGCCGTAACGGTAAGCGTACCGGTGCCGCAATGGTTAAAATCGCAATGGATATGTTGGCAGAGGGTCTGATCGACGAGAAGACCGCAGTTCTGCGTTGCGAGCCCGCAAAGCTCGACGAGCTGTTGCACCCCGTATTCGATAAGGCTGCAATGAAGAACGCAAAGGTTCTGGTTAAGGGTTTGCCCGCATCGCCGGGTGCTGCTACCGGTCCCGTTGTATTCTTCGCAGAGGATGCAGAGAAGGTTGCTGCAAGCGGCCAGAAGGCTATCCTGGTTCGTATCGAGACCTCGCCTGAGGACTTGAAGGGTATGTTGGACGCTGCCGGCATCTTGACCCAGCGCGGTGGTATGACCTCGCACGCTGCCGTTGTTGCACGTGGTATGGGTAAGTGCTGCGTTTCGGGTGCAGGTGAGTTGCAGATCGACTATAAGGCTCGCACTATTAAGATCGGTGAGCACACCATCAAGGAGGGCGATTGGATTTCGTTGAACGGTTCGACCGGTGAGGTTTATCTCGGTCAGGTTGCTACGAAGGCTGCTGATTTGAGCGGCGACTTCGGTAAGCTGATGGAGCTGGCTGGTAAGTACGCAACGATGAAGGTTCGCGCTAACGCTGATACTCCGAAGGATGCAGAGCAGGCATTTGCATTCGGCGCAGAGGGTATCGGTCTGTGCCGTACCGAGCATATGTTCTTCGAGGGCGACCGTATCAAGGCTGTTCGCGAGATGATCTTGGCTGACGATGAGGACGGTCGTCGTGTAGCTCTGTCGAAGCTGCTGCCTATGCAGCGTGGCGACTTCGAGGGTCTGTTCAAGGCTATGAAGGGCTATCCCGTGATCGTACGTCTGCTCGATCCCCCTCTGCACGAGTTCGCTCCTAACACTCCGAAGGAGCAGCAGGAGATGGCTGACGCACTGAATATGCCCGTTGAGAAGGTTGCAGCACGCGTTGAGTCGCTGCACGAGGTGAACCCGATGTTGGGCCACCGTGGTTGCCGTCTGGGTAACACCTATCCTGAAATCACCGAGATGCAGGCCCGCGCTATCATCGAGGCTGCTATGAACGTGAAGGCTACCGGTATCGACGTTAAGGTTGAGATTATGGTTCCGCTGGTAGGTAACCACAAGGAGTTGCGCTACCAGAAGAACATCATCGACCGCGTTGCTAACGAGGTATTTGCAGAGCGTAACGACAAGATCGACTACCTGGTAGGTACGATGATCGAGGTTCCTCGCGCTGCTGTTACCGCTAACCAGATTGCAGAGGTTGCAGAGTTCTTCTCGTTCGGTACTAACGACTTGACCCAGATGACTTTGGGCTTCTCGCGCGACGATATCGCGAAGTTCTTGCCCGTATATCTCGACAAGGGTATCTTGAAGAACGACCCGTTCCAGATCCTCGATCGCAATGGCGTTGGCCAGCTGATCCGCGAGGCTGTATTCAAGGGTCGCAGCACTCGTGAGACCTTGAAGTGCGGTATCTGCGGCGAGCACGGCGGTGAGCCTTCGTCGGTAGAGTTCTGCCACCACGCAGGTCTGAACTACGTATCTTGCTCGCCTTTCCGCGTACCCATCGCACGTCTGGCAGCGGCTCACGCAGCTCTGACCGAGAAATAAGAGGTTACACTGATTTAACCAAATATTGTGAAGATGGCCACTCCCAACGGGGTGGCCATTTTGTTGTTGGGAGGGGCAATCACTACTATATGAAAAGCACGCCTTTCAAGGCGTGTCATCATTGGCGGGGGGGGCCTCTTGCGCGGCCCCCCCCCCC
>CALBQR010000015.1 GCA_937899895.1 uncultured Alistipes sp. | reverse complement strand
TGGTCCATTCCATACTCCTTTTCGATCTCCACGTCGCACAAATCACCCTCATTATAAGGCAGTTTGCCGCTCTTGCGCAGGGGGATGATGCTTGCCACTTCGGGCTTCGATTGCAGCAGTGGCGCAGCAAAGAGAAATCCTCGTGCCTCGGGTGCGGCGATGTTGGGAGCCGTAAGGTGAGAGCCGATCTCGGAGATGATCTGCGCAAAAATCTTCTTATCCTGCAACAGCGGAATTATATCCACAAAAACAATCCCCTCCTTGGGGAAATCCTTATAAAATTTGAGTGCCTCTTTCATCGAAAAAAACTCTTTCGTAATACAATGTTGTTCTAACAGAAACAAATGTAATAATTTTTTCACTCTCGGCCCTCATTTTTTGGCGGAAAATAGCACTTCTTTTGATTTTTTTCGTATCTTTGCATCAATTGGAAAATAATGAACTTAAAATGCCGAAGTTTTATGACAAGGTAGATGTGCTTAGAAAGCCGGAATGGTTGAAGATTCGCCTGCAAAGTAACGAGGGCTCCGCAGAGGTGGAACGCATCGTGAAGGAGCATTCGTTGCATACCATTTGCAGTAGCGGACTCTGCCCCAATAAGGCTGAGTGTTGGCGTCGTCGTACGGCAACATTTATGATTCTTGGCGACATTTGTACGCGCGGGTGTAGATTCTGTGCGACAAAGACAGGCATACCCCTTGCACCAGAGCCTTCGGAGCCGCAAAAAGTGGCCGAGAGTGTTAGGCTTATGGGACTTCGACACGTTGTCGTAACATCTGTTACTCGCGATGATTTGCCGGATGGTGGTGCCCAGCATTGGGCAGAGGTTACCGAGGCGATAAGACGCGAGAATCCCGACGCAACAATTGAGCTCCTTATTCCCGATTTGGATGCGAGAGCCGACCTCATTGAGATTGTGGCAGCATCCAAGCCCGATATCATCGGGCACAACATCGAAACCGTCGAGCGACTCACTCCGCTGGTACGTTCGCGTGCGAAGTATCGCACCAGCCTGCGTACATTGGAGATAATCTCCCAGAGTGGTATGATCTCGAAGAGTGGACTGATGGTCGGACTTGGCGAGAGCGATGATGAAGTATTGCAAACCCTTCGAGACCTGCGCGATGCGGGTGTCGAGATTGTGACGCTTGGTCAGTACCTGCGGCCTTCGTTGGAGCACTATCCCGTTGCGGCGTATATCACTCCCGAAAAGTTTGAATGGTACCGACTCCAAGCACTTGAAATGGGTTTCAGTTATTGTGCGAGTGCGCCTATGGTGCGTTCTTCGTATCTGGCTGATGCAGCCCTTGAAAGCGTTAAGCAAAAGATTGCCAAAGCGTAAGGAGGTTTTCTCCTGAAATCTTTGGCGAGGCTTTTGAGCAGAGATATGATGGAGGTAGAGTACATAGATTTGGGCCGTATGGCGTATGGCGAATGTTGGGAAAAGCAGCGTTCGCTGTTCGACCGTATACTCGCCACCAAGGCCGGCAATGCCGACGAGGAGATTACTCCCGAGAAGGCCGGCTGGCTGCTCTTTGTCGAGCATAATCCTGTATATACCTTGGGCAAGAGCGGCAAAGAGAGCAATATGCTTGTCAGCGAGGCCTACCTCCGCTCTATCGGAGCCGAATTTTATCATATCGAGCGTGGTGGCGATGTTACCTTCCACGGCCCCGGACAGATTGTGGGCTATCCAATTTTGGATTTGGATAAGGTGGGCATCGGCCTGCGTGAATATATCGACATCTTGGAGCAGAGTGTCATCGAGCTGGTCGCCGAGTGGGGCATCAGTGCGGGACGCATAGCAGGTGCTTCGGGTGTGTGGATTGATGGCGATGGTGCTGCGGCACGCAAGATATGTGCCATCGGAGTCCGTTCATCGCGTTTTGTGACGATGCACGGTTTTGCACTGAATGTAGCGACCGATTTACGCTATTTTCAGCATATCAACCCTTGCGGTTTCATAGATAAGGGCGTTACAAGCATCGAGAAGGAGCTTGGCCACGCCGTAGATTTTGAGCTGGT
This sequence comes from uncultured Alistipes sp., assembly GCA_937899895.1. Taxonomy (GTDB): domain Bacteria; phylum Bacteroidota; class Bacteroidia; order Bacteroidales; family Rikenellaceae; genus Alistipes. The sequence continues at coordinate 859 of CALBQR010000015.1, read as the reverse complement.
TAAAGAGCAGCTCGTGAACAAGTTAAGCGAAAAATTAAATGTTAAAATATATAAATAATAAAATTGTAAGTTATGCCTATAGAGAAGCGATGGGTAGTGAGACCCCATGGCGAGGCAGAGGCGGTGGAGAGATTGGCCACCCACCTCAGAATGCCCGCTGTTCTCACGAACCTACTTGTTCAGAGAGGCATAGACACCGTAGAAAAGGCCAACAGGTTCTTTAACCCGCAGCTCAGCGACCTTCACGACCCATTCCTGATGAAGGATATGGCGAAGGCCGTTGAACGTATCGAACGAGCCGTAGCGAATAACGAGAAGATTATGGTCTATGGCGACTACGATGTGGACGGCACAACAGCCGTTGCGTTGGTGTACAAGTTTTTGCGACAGATAGGTCACAAGAATTTGGTTTTCTACATTCCCGACCGTTATAATGACGGTTACGGCATATCGGTCAAGGGCATTGACTTCGCTGCACGTAAGGGTGTGACGCTGGCCATTGCTCTGGATTGCGGTATTAAAGCCGTAGAAAAGGTTGTTTATGCGAGAGAGAAGGGCGTGGATTTCATTATCTGCGACCACCATCTTCCGGCGGAGGAGATTCCTTCGGCCGTAGCAGTTCTCGACCCAAAGCGCAACGACTGCAACTATCCTTTCGATGAGTTGTCGGGTTGCGGAGTAGGTTTTAAGTTGGTGCAGGCGTATGCCCAGAAGCACAATATTCCTTTCAAGGATATCGAGCATCTGTTGGATTTGCTTGTTGTAAGTATTGCGTCGGATATCGTTCCGCTCACGGGTGAGAATCGCATCCTTGCCTACTATGGCTTGGAGCGTCTGAACCGTCAGCCATCGTCGGGCT
>CALBQR010000014.1 GCA_937899895.1 uncultured Alistipes sp. | reverse complement strand
ATCTGTGTGTCACAAATCCCAGCACAATACACCATACCATCTAACTTTATACCGTTTGATTTAACATTTTCAAATATTTCATTTGAATCAAATACATTGGCAGGATGTTTAATATGATTCCTGCAACGATTCCGATTATAATTTTTAAAAATATCTTTTCACTCTTCATAATGTTTTATGCTATAATATTTTACAGTAAAAAAGCCTAAAAGTCAAAAGAAAGGGTGAGAAATAAACCAAAAACAATATTTGCATTAACCGAAGAACAAGAAAAAAAGCAAAAATGTGATGTTGTTGAAATTACTGATGAAATGATTTTTACAACGATATCAGAACAAACAGGTATTCCTATTCAAAATTTATCGGAAGATAATAAAAAAGATTTATCAAAGATTAATGAACGCTTAAAAAAAGTTATTATTGGTCAAGATGATGCAATAGATAAAGTTTGTAAAACAATTAAAAGAAAACGACTTGGACTTCATAATGGAAAAGGTACTGCATTATTTTTTCAAGGTACAACAGGTTGTGGAAAAACACTTTTAGCTAAAAAACTTGCCGAGGAGTTATTTGGTAGTGAAAATGCGATGGTTCGTTTTGATATGTCTGAATATTCTGATAAAACTGGTGTTAATAAACTTATTGGTTCTAACCCAGGATATGTCGGATATGAGGAGGGTGGTTTATTAACCGAAGCGATTAAGAATAAAAAGCATTGTATATTACTCCTTGATGAAATTGAAAAAGCAGATAACGAGATATTCAATATATTTTTGCAAGTTTTTGATGAAGGGTTTTTAACTGATAATACCGGGCAAAAAGTGGATTTTAGAAATGTGATAGTATTATTAACATCGAATGTTGGTGCAAAAGAAGCGACAAATAACAGTAGAGGTATTGGTTTTGGTTTATTACAAAGTGATAATGAAAGAACAAATTCAATTCTTGATAAAGAATTAAAAAAACGTTTTGCTCCTGAGTTTTTGAACCGTTTGGATGGTATTATTTATTTTAATAAATTAAATGAAGAAAGTTTAATAAATATTATAGATATAAATGTTTAGGGCATCACTCGGATGCCCTAAACTTTTATACTCCTATATTTCCAACCTTGGCATAACGCTCATCCACCTTGTTCCAGTCGATGACACTCCATAGTTTCTCTACGGCATCCTTGCGTGCGTTGCGATAGTCGATATAGTAGGCGTGCTCCCATACATCAAGACCAAGCAGAGGTTTCAGACCGTGGCGGATTGGATTGCCCGCATTAGACTCCGAAAGAATCACAAGGTTGCCATTTTTATTCTCGGCCAACCATACCCAGCCCGATCCGAAAAGCGACGTTGCCATCTTTGTCAGTTGCACCTTCATCGCATCAAACGAGCCGAAATCGCGCTTTATAGCCGCAGCCAACGCCCCTTCGGGTTCGTGTTTCGCCGCCACTTCGGGAGCGAAGGTCAGAAAATAGATATTGTGATTGAGCACCTGTGCGGCGTTATTCAGTAGCGCACCGTCTGACTCGCGGATAATCTCTTCCAGCGGTTCGCGCTCATATCGCGTACCCGCAATCATTCGATTGACATTATTCAGATAGGCTTGATGGTGCTTGCCATAGTGGTAACGAAGCGTCTCCTCGCTCATATATGGTTCAAGGGCCGACATCTCGTAAGGGAGTTCAGGGAGTTTGAATACGGCTGTTGTGTCGGTGGCTGTTGCCGACGAAGTTGCAGAGGTCGATGCTGACATAAGCAGAAGGTTTAAGAGTAATAATATGGTTATCATAGATTTAACTGATTTGAGAGCTACTCGATTGGCGCGAAATCCGACGCGGGAATTCCACAAATAGGACATACCCAATCGACAGGCAGCTCCTCAAATGGTGTGCCGGCAGGAACGCCGTTATCGGGATCGCCAACGGCTGGATCATAGACATAGGGACAAGCGGGACATTGATACTTTTTCATAATAAGGCTAATTTTTTATGAGTTAAACTTCCTGCCCCACGTTCAAAAACAGTGCCGTGTGAGATACAAGCAAGCGCACTGCAAACAAAAACGAGGGCTGCATCCTCTCGGATACAGCCCTCGAAATTATAGCATAATGCAGATGCGCCCCGCTCTATCGCTCGACCTCACGGCGATTAACGAGTGCCTGCGTGATTGTCATCTCATCGACATATTCCAACTCATCGCCAAAGCCCAAACCGCGCGCGATAGTTGTAACCTTAACAGAAGGATAAGCTCGCAGGCGATTCAAAATATAGAACAGCGTCGTTTCGCCCTCAACCGAAGTGTTGAGCGCAAGAATCACCTCGCGGATTTCGCCTCGCGCAACATTATCAATCAGCAGATCAATCTTCAAATCCGACGGCGCGATGCCCTGCATCGGCGAAATCACACCGCCCAAAACGTGGTAGATACCTCCATATTGGCGCGTGTTTTCGATCGAAAGCACGTCAGAAACCTGCTCAACGACACAGACCGTCGAGTGGTCGCGGCGAGCGTCCGAACATATCGGACAGATATCCGTATCGGAGAGGTTGTTGCACAACTTGCAATGGCGAATCTGCGTGCGGAAACGGTCGATACTCGAAGTCATATCCTGCACACTCGCCACATCCATACGCAGCAGGTGCATCGCCAAACGCAGAGCCGTACGGCGACCAATGCCCGGCAACTTCGACAGCTCGGCTGTTACATCTTCCAAAAGTCTTGACATATCGCTTCGGTCATTAGTCGATCATTTCAATTGTTTTGTCTTCGAGCCAGCCCTTATTGCCATCGGCAATAGTGATCTCGGTCCATTGATCAATGCGATCGCCTACACGCACCTTGGTTCCTTCGTGCAGAACGAACATATCGGTTGCGTTCTTATCGGGAGCAGCCTTAACCGACACCGACGCACTCATCACAATCGCCTCTTCGGGCGAGATTGCGTGGCGACGCTCGGTAACGGCAAAAGCGGTCGTAATGGCGAACAGAAGCAGGCAAACAATAGCTCCGAAGAATCCGACCTTACGGAACAGCAGGCTCTGCACCAGCAGATAAACCATCACCGAGAAGAGCAATGCAGCAAAGAACAATAGCGAAAGAATTGCCCACGCATTACCACTGATGGTTTGGCGCAACGAACGCACTCCGCGAGCAACAAACAATTCGGGAACAACCTGAATACGGTCCTTCGTATAGCTATTGGCCACATCGAGATTGTAGCGAATATCGGCATCACCCGGAGCCAGACGCAGTGCCTTATTATAATAAAGGATCGCGTGGCCCATATCCTCGATCTTGAAATAGGCATTGCCCAAATTGTAGTAGAGCTTTTCAGAAGCCAAACCTCGCTCCTCGATAGAGTGATAGAGTTCGATCGCTCGGCGATAGTTGGCGTTGATATATGCCGTATTAGCCTCATCCCAAACCGCATCGTTATCAACACTTTGAGCCACAGGCGCAATCTCATTTTCGACATCGGACACGGCTGCCGCAGTTGCAGGATCGTTCTGCTCTGTTGCGGGAATATTCTGCGCAGCAGCCTCACTCTGCATTGCAGCAAACGAAGTAAAAATCGCAAAGAGCGAAATGATGAGTGTTACCATCTTTTTTGTCATCGTCAAGCCCTCCTATTTTTTGATCGTTGATTCAAGTTTCGATATAATCTGGATACCCTCGGCATAAACCTCATTCATCTGCGATGATGCCATAGGCGAGTATTGCGCCTCGTCGCAAGCAACAATAATGTCAATGAATTGCTGGATCGTTTCAGCCGAAATATTGCGCTTACGCAACTCCTCGCGGACATTCTCCTTGGTCAGATTAGCCACAGGGATATTCAGTTTATCACTCATATAGCCCCACAACGCGCGCAACATCTCCTCATAGAAACCGTGCTGATTGTTCTGCTCCATAAATTTCGCAGCCGCACGGAATCGTTGCAGAGCCACACGGTTAGCTCGCTTACCACGAATGAGAGTTACATTCTGACGCTCCTTGATTCGCTTACGCAGATAGATCGATACCGACACAAAGAGCAACGTCAGCAGAGCCAGAACACTCCAATATGCCGAACTGCCTACAAAGACCGAACGCATAGGGCGCAGACCGGCCGAGCCGAGTTTGATGAAACGTATATCCTGACCGAGCATCTTCACCTCCTCCTTCGACAGACCGCCGATGATAGGGGCACCCGAAAGACCACCCGATGCATCAGGCTCGATAACCAATGCCACATCGTGCGACGAGAGGGTTACATATCGTAACTCATTGGGGTTAAAGTAGGTAAATTCGACAGCGGGAATGGTGTATTCACCTTCGGCACGCGCAATGAAGGGGTACTCGAATTGGCGATAGCCGCTGATGCCCTGCACCGAATTTTTCAGGCTCTCGGTGGTCTTTACATCATACATCTCGAATGACGAAGGGAGTTGTAGCGTCGGTGCCTGAACAAACGGGAGGTTGCCCGTACCCGAAATCTTCACCGAATAGGTAGCCGCCGAATTGGCTGTAAAAGTTGATGCGGGAGGTGTTGCCTCCATCTCGAAACGCCCCACAGCACCCGAAAAAGATGCAGGAGCACCCGAAGGCAACTCCTTAACGGTGATCTCAACGGGGGCAGTTGTCAATTTACGACGCACCTCTGCAACATCAGGCTGATCGAAGAAGGGATCAAAGCCGCGCGAACTACTCGGCATCACAACTTGCGCAACTACGGTCATCTCGGCAGGGTCGATACGCAATTTACCCGTTTGCTGCGGATAGAGCAGATACTCACGAACGACCAGAGTCTCATAGATGCGGCCATCGTAAGTTTCGCGGTGCCACATATTGTTTTCCGAGTCCAACTCCTGTGTCCAGAAGCCATTGAACGACGGGAATTTAACACCTTCACTACCCAGCAACGACACGCGCTTATAGAGTTTAAGCGAAGCCACAACAGGCTCACCCTTAAACACATCGTTCTTATCGACCGTCATTCGCATCAGCAGATCATTTGCCCCAATAGCCTTATCGGCCGAGCGAGCACCCTGCGTAGTCGCACCACCCTGCTGTTGTTGTGCACCGTCTTCCTCAACGACCTCGATCGTTACAGGCTGTGTGCGATAGCTCTTGCCATCGACTGCAATGGCTGCCGAGCCAATCGTGTATTTACCCTTCTGCACACCTTGCAAAACGTAGGTATAGGTATGATACACCGACTGCTCCATCGTGCCATTGACGATGTACATATTGCTGCCGTGCGAGGTTACGGGACCTGCCACAAGCTGAAAACCCTCGAACGTCGGAGCTTCAAAGCTATTGCGTTCAGGCTCGGCATTGACCGTGAATTCGATGCGGAAGTTTTCGCCCGCTGCAACCAACAGCGGAGCCGATGCCTCGAACGAAACGGGCGACGATGCCCACACGCTCAAAGCTGCCAGCAAAGCCGCAACGCTCAACATCAATCTTCTAAACATACTCATATATTATATTTCTCTTCATAACGTGCCAAATGCGCAAATAGTATGTGCGACACGCATTTTTCGTCGATCCTTGCGACAAAATCCATCTCCCCCTCAAAACACAACCACTCCGACGAACGACCTTCATTTATGGTCGCCGTCGGAGATTCGTGTTAGTTGTAAGGGTTGGTCGAGAAGAGCCGCACTCCACTCTTACGAACGGAGTGCGCCCTCGCTCGGTTATAGTTTTTCATAAAAGCGTATAACGTGAGCTATTTTTAGGCGCGCGACGCTATGCAAAGCGGAGCATACTAAACGTATGTGAGCATTTGCAGAGCAAGCGCAACGCCAAAAGAGCCACGTTAGACACTTTTAGTGCTTGAAGTCGGCAAAGAAGTCGTTGCCCTTATCATCCACAATGATAAATGCGGGGAAGTCCTCAACATAGATCTTGCGAACGGCCTCCATACCCAATTCGGGGAAGTCAACAACCTCAACGCTCTTAATGCTGTTCTTTGCCAAGATAGCTGCCGGACCACCAATCGAGCCGAGGTAGAAACCACCGTGCTTCTGGCACGCGTCGGTTACTGCCTGCGAGCGGTTACCCTTTGCTACCATTACCATTGAACCGCCGTGATCCTGGAACAGATCTACGTAGGGGTCCATACGACCTGCGGTGGTAGGACCAAAGCTACCCGATGCCATACCTGCGGGAGTCTTTGCGGGACCTGCATAGTAAACGGGGTGCTTCTTGAAGTATTCAGGCATAGGCTTACCCTCGTCCAACATCTGCTTGATACGAGCGTGAGCGATATCACGTGCTACGATCAGCGTACCCTTGATATTCAAGCGAGTCTTGATGGGATACTTGGTCAGCGTCTCGCGCACCTTGTCCATACCCTCGTCCAAGTTGATCTCAACTGCGGGCGACATTGCGGGTGCCTCCTTTGGCAAGAAGCGTGCGGGGTTCTTCTCCAACTGCTCGATGAAGATACCGTCCTCGGTGATCTTTGCCTTGATGTTACGGTCTGCCGAGCAGCTAACGCCCAAACCTACGGGGCACGACGCTGCGTGGCGAGGACCACGGATAACGCGTACATCGTGTACCAAATACTTACCACCGAACTGCGCACCTACGCCGCTCTTCTGGCAAATATCGAGCACCTTCTGCTCCCACTCCAAATCGCGGAAGTAGCGGCCACCCTCGTTACCCGATGTGGGCAGGTGATCCAGATAGCCGGCCGAAGCCTTCTTAACGGTTGCGAGGTTGGTCTCGGCAGAAGTACCACCGATGCAGAGTGCCAAGTGGTAGGGAGGACAAGCCGAAGTACCCAGATCCTTGATGTGCTCCTCAACGAACTTGGTCAGGTTCTCCTCGGTCAGCAACGCCTTGGTCTGCTGATAGAGGAAGGTCTTGTTAGCCGAGCCACCACCCTTGGTGATAAACAAGAACTTATACTCGTTGCCCTGTGTAGCGTAGAGGTCGATCTGTGCGGGCAGGTTGGTGCCGCTATTCTTCTCGTTGAGCATATCGAAAGGAACAACCTGCGAGTAACGGAGGTTGCGCTCCTTGTAGGTCTCATATACACCGCGAGTGATGCACTCTGCATCGTCTGCGCCCGTATAAACGTCCTCACCCTTCTTACCGATACAGATTGCGGTACCAGTATCCTGGCAAGTGGGCAGCTCACCCTCGGCAGCTACGCATTGGTTGAGCAACATCGTGTAAGCCACGAACTTATCGTTGTCGGTAGCTTCGGGATCTTCGAGAATGTTCGCCAACTTCTGCAAGTGCGACGCACGCAGGTAGAACGAAACATCGTTATAAGCCTCTTTTGCCAACAGCTCCAAGCCCTTGGGATCAACTTTCAGAATACGACGACCGTCGCACTCAACAACTTTCACATAGTCTTTTGTAAGGAGACGATATTCCGTAGTATCGTTTTCGATGGGGAACGGCTCCTGATAGATGAAATCAGCCATAGCGTTTAATTGAAATTTGTATTTGTTTAACTTGTTAATGTTCAGTTTCGGCTTGATTCGGCGCACTACGCGACAAATCTAACCGCAAATATACAAAAAACATTGTGAAACGACTAACATATGGAGGATATTTTCGTTACTCAATATAATTATTTTACAGCGATCGGCTACTAATTCAACAAAGTGGCAAAAAATGTGTTTTTATTGCATTAATTTAGCAGAAGATTGTCGATAGTATTCAAAAATTTAGTATTTTTGCAAAGATTTTAATAACTTGCATCGTCGAATGTGCTGCAACAACCAACGCACACACACGATAAGCAACATATTAAACCACTGAAATTCAAGTTATAACTTAATACACATTTATCAAAACTATGGTATCTTACAAGGATCTCGGCTTGGTGAACACCCGTGAGATGTTCGCCGAGGCTATCAAGGGCGGTTATGCTATCCCCGCTTTCAACTTTAACAATATGGAGCAGATGCAGGCTATCATCTCGGCTTGCGTTGAGTGCTCGTCGCCCGTAATCTTGCAGGTTTCGTCGGGTGCGCGTAAGTACGCTAACCAGACTCTGCTCCGCTATATGGCACAGGGTGCTGTTGAGTACGCAAAGGAGTTGGGTAAGAACATTCCTATCGTTCTGCACCTCGACCACGGTAACTCGTTCGAGCTCTGCAAGAGCTGTATCGATATGGGTTTCTCGTCGGTAATGATCGACGGTAGCCACCTCCCCTATGACGAGAACGTTGCACTGACCAAGCAGGTTGTTGAGTACGCACACCAGCACGATGTAACCGTAGAGGGTGAGCTCGGCGTTTTGGCAGGTGTAGAGGACGAGGTTTCGTCGGAGGTTGCTCACTACACTCGCCCCGAGGAGGTTGTTGATTTCGTAACCAAGACCGGCGTTGATTCGTTGGCTATCTCGATCGGTACTTCGCACGGTGCTAACAAGTTCAAGCCCGAACAGTGCACCCGCAACGCAGAGGGTATCCTCGTTCCCCCCGAACTCCGTTTCGACATCTTGGAGGAGATCGAGAAGCAGCTGCCCGGCTTCCCCATCGTTCTGCACGGTTCGTCGTCGGTTCCCCAGGAGTACGTGAAGATCATCAATACCCACGGTGGTGCTTTGAAGGATGCAGTAGGTATTCCGGAGGAGCAGTTGCGCAAGGCTGCAAAGAGCGCAGTTTGCAAGATCAACATCGACTCGGACGGTCGTCTGGCTATGACCGCTGCTGTTCGTAAGATCTTCGTTGACAACCCGGCAGAGTTCGACCCCCGCAAGTACTTGGGTCCCGCTCGCGACGAGTTAAAGAAGCTCTATATGCACAAGTGCGAGAACGTTCTGGGTTCGGCTGGTAAGGTTAAGTAATTCAGACGATTGACTCGTTCGTAAATGAGAAACGCCCGACCGCAATGGTCGGGCGTTTCTTTTATGTCGGCGGGTTATATTGGCGATAGATTACCAATTCTTGAATGGGTTGCGCACAAGGTGAGAATTGTAGTAGCGGCGGTCGCCCGTAACCTCCTCACCCAGCCACGCGGGGCGGGCAAACTGCTCGTCAGGTGCGGATAGTTCGACCTCGGCAACGGTCAGCCCTTCGTTATCACCATAGAACTCATCAACCTCGAAGGTATGCCCCTCGAACGGCACGAGATAGCGACACTTGTCGATCACACCGCCACGACACAGCGTGAGCATTTCGAGGGCCTCGCGCGCGGGCACCTCGTACTCCCATTCGTTGCGGCTGATACCGTCGGCACTCGGCCCTTTGATAGTTAGGTAGCCGTACTCGCCACGCACGCGGACACGAACGGTGCAGCCACCGCCCGATGCGAGATAGCCTTGCGCGATATGCTCGGCAGATGTGGCCTGCGATTTATAATCGCCCGCGACCAAAAATTTACGTTCGATCTCCAATGCCATAATTCAATTGTTCGTTTGTTGCAAAGGTAGCTATTTTTCGCATAACTACAACCAGCACAACACAAGGAAAGAATCTATATTTTCAGTTCAAATTGTGCTAAACTTCCGAAAAAATTGTATATTTGCCCCAAAATCAAACAAATTAAAGCTATGAAGAACATTCTCAAATTGAGCCTTTGCGCCATTGCTATCCTTCTTTCGTTCAACTCGTTCGCCCAGAACGCAGCCGACAAAATCATCGGTGTTTATCAGGTCGAAGAGGAGGGTCGTCAATCGAAAGTCCGCTTTACAAAGTGCTCCGATGGCTCATACCAGGGTCAGATCATTTGGCTTTCGCAGCCCAACAACGCTGATGGCTCGCGTATATTAGACGTTAAGAACCCCAATCCAGAACTGCGCAAAGTGCCTGCCGATCAGATCGTTATCGTTTATGGTATTCGCTACGACGAAAAGAAGCAGACGTGGGGCGGCGGTAAGGTTTACAAGCCCATTAACGGCAAAACTTACAAGGTTGAGTGCTCCTTCGATGACGCAAAGACTCTTCGCGTGAAGGGCTCGTTAGGTCCCATTTCGCTCTCGCGTTATTGGAAAAAGATTGAGTAAAAATTCTGCTCAAACCGACATCGCAACGGACAACCCCATTCACGGAGTTGTCCGTTTTTTTTGTTTTAACACAACAACATTTGAGGTGGAGCGCGGAAAGAGGGCGCAAAATTTGTAGTTTTGGAGGTAAATTCCTATCTTTGTAGATTACAACGAGCACGTATAAATGGAAGAAAGAGATCAGATAATTGCCGACCTCGGCAATGAATATAAATATGGCTTCACAACCGACATCGAGACCGAGACTATTCCGCGCGGTCTGAATGAGGATGTGGTGCGACTTATCTCGCAGAAAAAGGGCGAGCCCGAATGGCTTACAGCCTATCGACTGAAAGCATATCGCCACTGGCTCACGATGACAATGCCGACGTGGGCACACCTCGACATTCCCGAAATCGACTATCAGGATATTATCTACTACGCTGCACCGCGTACCAAACCAAAACTCAATTCGATGGACGAAGTCGATCCCGAATTGCGTCGTACGTTCGACAAGTTGGGTATTCCGCTCGAAGAGCAGATGGCTCTTTCGGGCGTGGCAGTCGATGCGGTAATGGACTCGGTTTCGGTCAAGACGACATTCAAAGAGGTGCTTGCCGAAAAGGGAATCATCTTCTGCTCGTTCAGCGAGGCGGTGCGCGACTACCCCGAATTGGTGCGCAAATACTTGGGTAGCGTAGTGCCCTATGCCGATAATTTTTTCACGGCACTGAATGCGGCAGTCTTTTCTGACGGCTCGTTCTGCTATATTCCCAAAGGGGTGCGCTGCCCGATGGAGTTGAGTACCTATTTCCGTATCAATGCGGCAGGAACGGGTCAGTTCGAGCGAACGTTGATCGTAGCTGACGAAGGATCGTATGTGAGCTATTTGGAGGGTTGCACCGCTCCGCAACGTGATGAAAATCAGCTGCACGCAGCCGTTGTCGAAATTGTTGTACTGAAAGATGCCGAGGTGAAATATTCGACCGTACAGAATTGGTATCCAGGCGATAAGGAGGGCAAGGGCGGTATATACAACTTTGTAACCAAGCGCGGCATTTGCAAGGGCGACAACGCACGACTGTCGTGGACACAGGTCGAGACGGGATCAGCTATTACGTGGAAATATCCGAGCTGTATTCTCGCAGGCGACAACAGTGTGGCGGAGTTCTATTCGGTGGCAATGACCAACAATTTCCAGCAGGCCGATACGGGTACGAAGATGATTCATATCGGTCGCAACACCCGTTCGCGTATCGTATCGAAGGGTATTTCGGCAGGTCGCAGTCAGAACAGCTATCGCGGTCTGGTGCGCGTGGCGAAGGGAGCAGAGAACGCTCGTAACTACTCACAGTGCGACTCGCTGCTGATTGGCGATCGTTGCGGTGCTCACACATTCCCATATATGGATGTGCAGAACCCCTCGGCAGTGGTCGAGCACGAGGCTACAACCTCAAAGATCTCCGAGGAGCAACTCTTTTACTGCAATCAGCGCGGACTCTCGACCGAAGATGCAGTCGGTCTGATTGTCAATGGCTATGCCAAAGAGGTATTGAGCAAATTGCCGATGGAGTTTGCTGTCGAGGCGCAGAAGCTATTGGCTATCAGCCTTGAAGGTAGTGTTGGATAGAAAAAAACAAACAATATATGTTAAGCGTTAAAAATTTGCACGCCAACGTGGGCGGCAAGGAGATATTGAGAGGTATCAACCTCGAAGTTCGTGCAGGCGAAGTGCACGCTATTATGGGCCCCAACGGTTCGGGTAAGAGTACGTTGGCCTCGGTGCTGGCAGGCAACGAAAAGTTTGAAGTAACAGCAGGCGAAGTAACCTTCTGCGGACAGAATCTGCTCGAAATGTCGATCGAAGAGCGTGCTCGCGAAGGTCTGTTTCTCGGTTTTCAGTATCCCGTTGAAATTCCCGGTGTTACGATGTCGAACTTTATGAAGATGGCCGTTAATGAGCAGCGCAAACATCGTGGTTTGGAGCCGCTTACAGCCGGCGAATTCCTCAAATTGATGCGCGAGAAGAGTGCCGTTGTGGAGTTGAGCTCGAAGCTGACAAGTCGCTCGGTAAACGAGGGTTTTTCGGGTGGAGAGAAGAAGAAGAACGAGATCTTCCAAATGGCTATGCTCGAACCGAAATTGGCAATCCTCGACGAGACCGATTCGGGTCTGGATATCGACGCTCTGCGCATCGTTGCAACAGGTGTTACCAAACTCCACACCCCCGAAAATGCAACGGTGGTGATTACCCACTATCAGCGTCTACTAGACTACATCGTGCCCGATTATGTGCACGTTCTGTATAAGGGTCAGATTATCTATTCGGGCGATAAATCACTCGCTCTGAAACTCGAAGCCGAGGGTTACGACTGGCTCATTAACGATTACCAATAAGTCGCCGAGAGTATGCCAACTGTACAAAATCTGCTTGATAACTATCTGTCAAACATCGACATCCTCGGTGAAGGGATGCCCGTGTGGTTCAATGCGCGTCGTAGCGATGCTGCGGCAGCTCTCAATCTGCACGGACTGCCCAATGCAAAGCAGGAGCGTTATCTGCACAGTAATATAGCTCGCCTTTTGGAGGGAGAGTGGGAGCAATATTTCGTTGCTCGTCGCCACCCTGCTCCGAAAGAGTTGTTGCCGGAAGCTGACGCAAGTCGAATTGAACTTATAAACGGCCGCACTGCAAACAACAACCTGAAAATCAGCATTGAGGGCGCGGTATATGGTTCATTGCGCGCCGCGGCTTGCTCCGAGAAATATGGAGCGTTGGTCGAAAAATGGCTCGACTCGGCAGCCGATATCAACGATACTCCGACTGCTTTGACAAGAATGTTTGTGCAGGATGGAGCGTTCGTCTATCTGCCCGAAGGTGTTGAGGAGCAATCGCCAATTTTGATTGACAACTTCTATCACGCCGAAGGCGAAGATGAACTCTGCTTCTCGCAGTTGCTCGTCATTGCCGAAAAGGGTGCACGTGCCGAAGTGATTATCACCCATCGCTCGGCGGGCGATGGCCGCATTTTTGCGGGCGTTACGCGCGAGGCTGTTATCGGCGAGGGTGCCGACATACATTTTACCGAACTATACGACTTGCAGCAAAACTGCTCGGTCGTAAATAATAACTATATCGAGCAGGCCGAGGCAAGCCATTGCTCAACGATGAGTTGCAAGACGGGCGACGGATATGTTCGTGCGGCTTACAACTCGACACTCAAAGCCCCCGAAGCTGTTAGCGATGTTTGGGCGTTGTACCTTTGTGGCGGGAAGGAGCATTGCGACCTGAACTTGGCAGTGCGACACCTTGCGCCCGATTGCCGTAGCTATTCGCTGGTAAAGGGTGCGGCGGCAGATGAGTCGATCGGCTCGTTTGCGGGTATGGTCTATGTTGCGCAAGATGCACAACGCACTGATGCACAGCAACAAAGCCGCAACCTATTGTTGAGTGATACGGCTCGTATCTTTACACAGCCGCAGCTCGAAATCTATGCCGACGACGTGAAATGTACGCACGGAGCGACAGTTGGTCAGCTTGACGATGAGGCAATCTACTATATGCGTCAGCGCGGATTGAGCGAGCGTCAGGCACGCCGTCTGCAAATCGAAGGATTCGCCTATGACGTGGTACAGCATTGCGGCTGCCCGCATATGTGCCGCCACATCAGCGAGTTGACAGCTGCCAAATTGGAGAGAATGTAATATGTTCGACATCAACGAAATACGAAAAGAGTTCCCGATTCTCACACGCGAGGTGCACGGTCGGCCGTTGGTCTATTTAGATAGCGGTGCGACGGCGCAGAAACCTGCGTGTGTGATCGACGAAATCGACCGTCTGCACCGTGAACTGAATGCCAATATTCATCGTGGCGTTCATTACCTTTCGGAGCAGGCGACCGAGCTCTATGAGCAGGCGCGCGAGCGAGTTCGAGCATTTATTGGTGCCGAGTCGCGTACCGAGATCGTCTTTACGGCTGGTGCAACGGCCTCGATCAACCTCGTAGCGCAGAGCTGGTGCTCGAAGTTCCTCCGCGAGGGCGACAACATCGTCGTCAGCGAGATGGAACACCACTCGAACATCGTACCGTGGCAATTGGCTGCCGAGCGTGCGGGGGCGCAGTTGCGAGTATTGCCCTTTGACGATCGTGGCGAGGTGCGCTACGAATTGCTCTCGGAGTTGATTGATGAGCGCACAAAAGTTGTTGCTATCACCCAAGCTTCCAATACGTTAGGTACTATGCCCGACCTGCGTCGAGTGATCGACGTGGCGCACTCGGCAGGTGCTATCGTTGTGGTTGATGGCTGTCAAGGCGTGGTGCACGGAGGGGTTGATGTGCGGGCGTTAGATTGCGATTTCTACGCATTTTCGGGACACAAACTCTACGGTCCGACGGGTATCGGCGTGCTCTACGGCAAGGAGGCACTGCTCGACGCTATGCCCCCATATATGAGTGGTGGCGATATGGTCGATCGCGTTTCGTTCGAGCGCACGACGTTTGCTCCCCTGCCACTGAAATTCGAGGCCGGAACGGCTAACTTTATCGGCGCAATCGGTTTGGGACGTGCGATTGAGTGGTTGCAATCGCTTGATGCCAAAGCGGTCGCTACGCACGAGCGCGATCTGCTCGACTATGCGACCTCGTCGTTACTCTCGATCGACGGATTGCGAATCTATGGCGAGGCAGCCGAAAAGTGCGCCATCTGTTCGTTCAATATCGAGGGAGCGCACCACTACGACGTAGGTATGATTCTTGATAAGTTGGGAATTGCAATTCGCACGGGGCAACATTGCGCCGAGCCCGTAATGAAGCACTACGGCGTAACAGGTATGTGTCGTGCGTCGCTGGCACTGTACAACACCCGCGAGGAGATTGATCGCCTTGTGGAAGGTGTGCGTCGCGCAGCGCGGATGTTGCGATAGTGGTTCCGAACAGACAAACTAAAAAGGCGTAACGCTCTGGTGCGTTACGCCTTTTCTTTTGCTTTGATTTTTGATTACTCGAACAGATCCTCGGTAGGCAGGTCGCGGAAATCCCACAAATCATCACCCAAGATGATCTGTGCGGTATCAAGGCTCTGACCATTTGCCGTACCATAGGTACGCGAGTTATTTACCAACGCTACGTGGTGGCCATCACCGCCACGGATCATCAACGACGCAGTACCTGCGATGTTACCCGTATGGTAGCAGCAGCCCTTCAACAGCGACGAGTGGTTCATACGCCAACCCAAACCGTAGCGTACGTAGGTCTCCGAAGGGGTGAACATACGATCCAAAGTCGACTGCGGGAAGATCTCGGGATAGCCTTCAAGACCGTCGATTGCCGAGCAAACACGTACCAAGTCATCGGTCGATGCAACCAGACCACCGCACGAATCCAAACGGCGCATAGTCTTATTGTAAGCATTATAACCACTTGGAACATAATATACTACCTCGTTGGGCAGACGCTTGGCCTTTGAATCCGAACCTACCTGAACGGTGTAAGCACCTGCCTTTTCAGATACTTCCTGCTTCATATAATCCTCGTACTCCATACCCGTAATCTTCTCGATCACGCGACCCAAAATGCAGTAGCCCAAGTTCGAATAGTTGTGCGTAGTACCCGGCTCGTGGCTGAATTGATAGCGTTTCAGAGCGTACTCGATGGTCTCCTCCGAAGTCATACCATTGGTAGCCGACGAAAACATCGGGTCATAGGGATCAGCATTGTCGTTCCAACCGTTCTGGTGCTCCAAGAGGTTACGGATAGTAATCTTCTCATTACCAGCCTTGATTTCGGGGTAATCCTCGGCCAAAAGACCGCCATCGGCAAAAGGCTTATCGGTCAGCGAGAGCTTGCCCTCGTCTATCAGACGCTGAATCGACATCGAGCAGAAGGTCTTCGAGACACTCGCCAGACGCAGAACGTGGCCACGATCCATACGCTCACGGTTCTCCCTGTCGGCATAGCCGTAACCACGCGAATAGACCAACTTGCCCTTATCGGCAACTGAAACCGACATACCCGGCAGGTCGTAATCCTTCATAAACTTCAAAACCTTCGCATCGAATGCAGCAACACCATTGCGAACATCGACATAGTACAATCTCTTCTGGCCATTCTCTGCCGTTACGGTCAGGTAGAACAACTTCGACGCGTCGATCTTGGTCTCATTCGAGACAACCTTATTCGAGGTTGCACCAAGAGTAACCGTTGCACCCTCCGAAGCCTTGAAGGTAAGAACCATCTGGCCAATTTCGTAACCAATAGGAACGGTGAGGTTCCAAGTGTCCTCAACCAGGATACCTGCTGTTACTGCCGTCAGGCCACCATTCTTCGAGGGCTGCAACGACATTGAGAGTATCTCCTTGCCCGTTTTGAGAGGTGCGGGAGGAGTGGGTTCGGGTGTCGACTTATTGTCGCACGCTACGAAAGCACACGACATCATCAGCACAGCCGACAAGTAAAGTAAAAATTTCTTCATCTTGTGTTTTTATTTTGTTTATTAGATATTGACGTTTATTATCAATTAAAACTCAACCGTAGGAGCCTTCTCTGCGCCCTCGTCAGCCGAGAATGCAGCCTTGCGGTCGAAACCAAAGATCGATGCCAAAATATTGGCGGGGAAACGACGAACAGCCACATTGTAGGTCTGCACCGCGTTGTTGAACTCCTTACGCGAAACCGAAATGCGATTCTCCGTACCCTCCAACTGAACCTGCAAATCGCGGAAATTCTCGTTGGCCTTCAAATCGGGATAGCTCTCGGCAACAGCAATCAAGCGACCCAGAGCCGACGAAACCTCGCTCTGTGCCTGCTGGTATGCCTTCAAATTCTCCTCGGTCAGATCATCGACATTCAACTGAACCGAAGTAGCCTTCGTGCGAGCCTCGGTTACGCCCTGCAACGTCGAACTCTCGTGCTCGGCATAGCCCTTAACCGTTGCTACGAGGTTGGGGATCAGGTCGGCACGACGCTGATAATCAGCTTCAACCGCTGCCCACTTGTTAGCTACTGCCTCGTCTTTCTCGACCAGACCGTTGTAGCCCGAATATGCCCAGATAGCCAACACGGCTACCACGATAATTCCAATAATACCTTTTTTCATAGTCCTTGTTTTGTTATTTTTTGTTTATTCCTATTTATAATTAAAAACGTGAGCCTGCACCTCCACCGCCGGAAAAGCCGCCTCCAAAACCGCCACCGAAACCGCTACCGAAGCCGCCACCAAAACCACCGCCGATAGTCGGGCCTTGATTGCGAAGGCGTTGCGATATGCGAGTTTGTGTAGTACCACACTTTCGGCAGACATAGAGCGTCTCGATGATCTCGACATCAGAGGTGCGCTCCACAACGCGCGAACTAACTTTGACCAGCTTACGCTTACCGCAACTCTTGCACTTGGGCTGCGACAGATAGATTACGATGAACATCAACAGCCAGAAACCACCCATCGAGGTAAAGATTCCGAATGCATCAGCCAACGTGAAATCCTCTTCGTCGGTTGCACCGAGATATAGCTCCGAGCCTCGTAGCACCTCACACACAGCCGCCACACCCGCAACCATACCCGCATCCCAATCATCCTGACGGAATGAGGGAAGCATATACTGCGACTGAATACGACGGCACAGCGCATCGGGCAACACACCCTCTACGCCATAACCTGTAATGAAACGGATTTCGCGCTGCTCCAAAGCAAGCAGAATCAGCAATCCGTTATTACGATCTTTCTCACCTATACCCCATTTCTGAAAGAGCGAATGGGCATAGTTGAAGACGTCGTCAGAGCCAATCGAACCGACAACGACAACAGCAACCTCTGCCGTATTGTCGTTGCGAAGTGCATATAGCATACGATCGATACTATCGACCGCCATCGCAGACAAAACACCGTCAGGATTGCTGGTAAAATGACGCGCGTCGGCGACATTCACATTCGGAACGTCGTCGATCGCGCGAGGGGTGTATGCCTCAACCGACATAACGGTTGAGAAAAGTGCCAACAGGCTAAAAATCAGTTTTTTCAATCGTCAGCAAAATTAGTCCATAATTGCTCCTGCAACGATATTCGCCACAGCCGAACGCAGACGACCCGTACGGCCATTATCGCTGGGATGAACAGCATTGGTCAGCAGAATCAAAGCCACATCGTTCTCCGGATCGAGAACAACCGATGTACCGGTATAACCCGTATGGCAAACTGCCGAAGGCGAGAACAGATCGCCCTTATTGCCCGAATAGGTCGAGTAGCAATCCCAACCCAGGGTACGACCCAAATGCTTAACATTTTCAGGAACAGAGAACATCTTCTCGATAGTCTTGCTACCCATAATGCGCTTGCCGTTGATCTCACCGCCATTGAGCAGAGCTGCATAAAGAATTGCCAAATCCTCGGCAGTCGAGAATACGCCTGCATTACCCGAATTACCGTGATTGAGAACACGTGCCAGAGGATCGTGAACACTACCCAACAGAATAGTGCCGTCGGGCTGCTTCTCGGTCGGAGCTACACGCTTCAAAGTCTGCTTGTCGGTGATAGGACCATACGAAGTATCCTTCATACCGAGCACATCAAATACATTCTCCTTTGCAAACTGCGCCAGCGTCTGACCCGTAACCTTCTCGATCACGTGCTGCAAAGTAATGAAATTCAAGCAGCTATAACGGAAACGGCTCTTGGGAGCAAACGAGCGAGTGCAATTCTTGATATAGTCCAGAAGAGCTTCGGGATTAGCACCACCCTGCTCCACTACCGTAGCTACGGGAGCGTATGCAGGCAGACCCGACGAATGAGTAAGCAGGTCAGCGATGCGGATATCGGTTGTATCGCCAGCCTCTTTTGCATAACCCTTGAAGCCGGGCAGGTACTCCTTAACCTTATCGGTCAGGCGAATCTTACCGCGCTCGACAAGAATCATCGTACAAACAGCCGTCGAAGTCGGCTTGCTGACCGAGGCCAGATCGAAGATGGTATTCTGCTTCATAGGAGCCTCTTCGGGCAGCCACTGCTTATCGCCAAATGCTTTAAGATGAGCTATTTTACCGTGGCGAACAACGGCAAACACTGCACCGGGGAAATCCTTGTTAGCAGCAGCCTCTGCGATCATTTTATCAGCTTCTGCAAGCATCTTGGAATTTAAGCCGACCGATTCGGGAGATACCTTCGGAAGCGGCTGGGCCGATACTGCGGTCGCCATCAACAAGGCGGCCAACAATGTTACGATACGTTTCATTCTTTGTATAGTTTTAATTTAGTTAGTATTTCAACTCGACACTCTTTCGGATTATATCGAATTTGAGCATTTCTCGTCAATATAATATGCAAATATAGGAATATTCGCGCGATCAGCCAACGTTTAAGCTCGAAATTTATCATCTTTGAACACATTATTTCACTTTATGAAAAATCGCAGAAGAGTCCCCTTCTCACAAACTCCCGCATCGATCGCAATTATAAAAGAGGACAAAAGGGCCGATCTGTGAAATATCTACGCTAAAACCAAAACAAACTATGTTTTTTATCGTTTTTGATATGGCTGTTTGAGATAAATAAAGTATATTTGCACATTAATTAGACGTTTAATATCGAATTTCGTATATAAAATGAAATCTCTGAAATTATTGGCAATTGTCGCAACGTTGGTATTGGCCTCTTGCGGCACTCAAAAGAAGAGCGTTCTCTACCTGCAAGATGCAGTAGCAGACCTGCCCGAAAACATTACAAATCAGTACGAACTGAAAATTAAGCCGTCGGATATTCTCGGCATTACCGTCAATAGCCGATATGTCGAACTCGCCGAGCCGTTTAACCTCGCAATGACTTCATATCAGGGCGTTGGCACAGGTCGAGCAGGCGGCAGCCAGATTCAGGGCCAGGTGGTTGATGATGAGGGCTATATCTCGATGCCCGTACTCGGCAAAATCAAAGCCGCAGGACTGACTCGTACCGAATTGGCGGCCAATATTGAGCAGAAACTGATCTCGGAAGGACATATCAAGGATGCTGTTGTAAATATTCAGTTTTTGAATTTCAAAATCAATGTATTGGGAGAGGTTAGTAGCCCCGGAGAATACACCATCAGTTCGGACCGTGTTACGCTTTTCGATGCGCTTTCGATGGCCGGCGATATTACAGATTTCGGCATGAAAGATCGCATTACCGTTATCCGCGAGGAGAATGGCCAGCGCACGATTGCATATCTCGATGCAACGACCAAAAATGTATTCGATTCGCCCTACTACTACTTGCAGCAGAACGATATTATTATCGTTGATCCCACAGAGACAAAATTGGCAAACCAATCCGTCAATCAGAAGTCGCGTAATACATTATCGACAATTACATCTATTCTGTCAATGGCGATAACGGTAACCTCGTTGGTATTAACCCTTACTAAACTTTAAGCCGATAATTAGATTCATCAAACAAATATGGAAGAGCAGAAGATTATAGATAGCAAAGACTCTTTACAAGAGGTTGTCAGTTTTTCGCTAAGTGATCTTATTCACTTGGTTTTGAAGAATTGGTATTGGTTTATCATTTCGGTAGTTATCTGTATGGCTGCCGCGGTATATTATGTCAAAAAGACCCCTAAAACCTATGTACGAACGGCAACAGTCTTGATTAAGGACTCGCGTAAGGGAGGCAACTCTGACCTTATTGCGTTTAGTGATGTGGCAGGCGTAAATACACGCAAGAGCGTTGATAATGAGTCAATTATTCTGCGATCAAACAAATTAAAATTTGATGTAGCTCGCCGTCTGCGTCTTGATATTAACTACACCGACAAGGTAGGATTACGTCCTCGCAATCTCTATGGCATCAGCCCTATTGAGATGTCGATTGTAAATGACAACGAAACCGACAGTTTTGCATTTACATTAACAATCACAGGCGATAGCACTATCTCACTCACAGATTTTGCAGGTACCGGCATAACCGATGAGTCTGCTGATCGAGTAGTTAAGGCTAATCTGAATGACACTATCAACTCTCCCATCGGAAAGGTTATTATTAAACCGACTCTCTATTACAGCGATAAGGATAAGGGACACGTAATCCGAGTAAGCAAGAGTAGTATGGCATCCGCCACAGGTCTTGCTTCTGTAAGTGTTGCGTTAGCAGATGAGAATTCATCGATAATTGCGATTAGCAAGAGAGATACCAATCCCCGTAGAGCAGAAGATGTTATCAACACATTGATTGCCTGCTATGAAGATGATACCAAAGCGGATAAAAAGCGCGTATCGGAAGCTACCGCTGAATTTATTAGCGATCGATTGGCGTTGATTTCGAGCGAACTCGGTGATGTTGATGAGGATGTAGCAAGTTTCAAGCAGTCGAACCGTATGGTCAGCCTTGAATCGGAGGCTGCACGTAATATGTCCGAGAGCGATCGTTTCCGTATAGAGGGCTTGCAGCTTGAAAACCAGATCCGTATGGCGAACTTTATCAAGGATTATCTGCTTGATCCCTCTCATACCAACGACCTGATTCCTGCGGCTGTTGCCGTTTCTGACGCTGCAATCAACAACAATATCAGCAACTACAACGAGACATTGATTCGTCGCGATAAGTTGTTGGCTAATTCGAGTGTTAATAACCCGATGATTCAGGAGATTGACAACCAATTGTCGGCTATTCGTCGCTCGATTATCGCCTCGATTGACAACCAGATTGCAACCCTCAATATTCAGCTGGATAATGTAAAGGCGCAGGAGAGCCGCGCCGTAGGTCGCGTTTCGGCTCTGCCTCGTCAGGAGAAGCAGATCCAGAGCATCACACGTCAGCAGAAGATTAAGGAGGAGCTTTACCTCTATCTGTTGAACAAACGAGAGGAGAACGAGATTGCACTGAATGTTGTAGAGGGTAACTCGCGAATCATCGACCCTGCATACGGTAGCAATAATCCCGTAGCCCCGATGACTTCGTCGATTTATATTACAGCTCTTGTTCTCGGATTGCTTATTCCGCTGGCTATTCTCTATATTTTAGAGTTGTTGGATACGACGATCCGTGGTCGTAAGGATTTGGAAGATTACCTCAGCGTTCCGTTCCTCGGTGAGATTCCGCTTCATAATGGCACATCGGAGAAGGGCGTTGTCGTTCGAGAACATAGTTCCGACCCCGTATCGGAGGCGATGCGTATCATACGTGCGAATATGAGGTTTATCGGTGTGCAGAATAAGAAAGTGCAGGCCGTAATGGTAACCTCGTCAAACCCGCACGCCGGAAAGACATTTGTATCGTCGAACTTGGCAATGTCGATTGCAACGACCGGCAAACGAGTTGTTCTGATTGACTTTGACCTGCGTCGTCGTACGCTCTCGAAGGAGTTTGAGCAACAACACAACCGAAAGGGTTTGAGTTCATATCTTGCAGGCTCATATACCGAGTTGGACGATGTAATCTTCAACAGCGAGTTGAACCCCAATCTCGATATTATCTACGCAGGTCCGAAGCCGCCCAACCCGGCCGAGATGTTGCTTAGCGAGAGATTGGACAATATGCTCGAAGAGCTCAAAAAGCGTTATGAATATATTATCATTGACGCTGTGCCTGCAATGATGATTGCCGATGCCCAGATTATTGACCGTCTGGCCGATATGACTATCTACGTAATCCGCGAAGGTCTGCTTGACCGCCGTCAGTTACCCGATATTGAGCGTCTATACACAAGTGGCCGCTTCCATAATATGAGTATCGTATATAATGGTGCCAACTCGAAGACCACATACGGTTACAAGTATGGATACGGCTATGGTTATGGCTACGGTTACGGATATAGCTACGGCTATCACTCGAACGATGATGATGACAACACATCGAAGGGTAATAGCAAGAAGAAGATTTTCAAGAAAAAGAAGTAACCATAACAGATGATTATAGCACTTGATTTTGACGGCACAGTCGTTTCGCACGAGTACCCTCATATCGGCGAGGATATTGGGGCAGTACCCGTTTTGAAAGAGCTTGTAGCCGCAGGGCATAAACTGATTCTCTTCACTATGCGTAGTGGCAAATTGCTTGACGATGCCGTTGCTTGGTTCGAGCGTAACGGGATAGAACTATATGCCGTGAATGAGAATCCCGAACAGAAATCTTGGACCTCATCGGTAAAGGTGCACGCCAATATATATATTGATGATTGCGCATTGGGCTGCCCTATCCGCTACGAAGAGGATATCCGTCGCCCGTTCGTCGATTGGAAGAAGGTTCGAGAGATTTTAGCTTATAATCGAGTTATACCCGAATAGGCTGTTCGCAAAGCACGATAGTATCAACGGGATCGTTTCAATTAATGGAGTGATCCCGTTGGTCGTTTTTCGATGATTGTGATATGGTTTGCATAGATCGGTTTTGCATTTTGGCTTGAATATTGCGAAGCATCTCGGCAGATAACCATAAATCAATCAAGAACGTGAAAACATTTAGAACTATTTTGTCGATCGCTCTGATTGCGGGATGTTGCTCAACCGCAATCGCCCGCAACTTGGCGCACTCTTCGGGTCAGCAGCCAACGGAGAACGATACCATCATCCTCGCAACCTATGAGGAAGATGATTATTTGGTAAAGCGTTATATGGTCAATGTACCCGATGTGCATACTTCGGACTATTCGATTCGCTATTCGATTAATCTGGCACGTCTGCAACCTGACCTCGATGACAACAACGAGGCCCTCGACGCTCTGAACAAATTCATTGAACAGACTATGGCCGACACTACCCGCCGCATCTCAAACATCGAGATCACCGGCTACGCCTCGCCCGACGGTCCGCTCGCGCTCAACAAGCAACTTTCAATGAAACGTGCGCAGGATTTCAAGAGTTATGTTGATAAGAGGTACAATCTCTCCTCTCACTACACCGTTGTAACGCAGGGTGTTGCCGAGGATTGGGAGAATTGCGAGGCTCTAATCAAGGCATCGAACGCCATTCCCCACAAAAAGGAGGTGATGGCCATCATCGACTCGGTACTATCGGACAATGCCAAAGAGATTGAGCTCAAAAAGATGAGCGACGTATGGAACTATATGCGCGAGAATATCCTACCGCCACTGCGCCGTGTTGAGATTGCGATAAACTATGCACAAGGGACAATCGTCGAGGAGCGCACGCTGATCGAGCCGATATTTGAAGAGAAGGTGGTCGAAGAGGAGATCGTTCCGCGCAACGAGGCAAAATGTGGCTGCCCTTGCGGCGTGGAGTGTCCCTGTCAGGGCAACGGAATGATTATCGAAGTGGATGACGCTCTGCTGCATATGATTCAAGGTGTAGTAACCGAACAGATCGACGCAGAACTGATCGAGGTCGGAATACCGACAAATTAACCAGGCAGATAACGAAAATTGATATTTTTTTCGCTAAAACGAGTGTTCGCGTCAAAATAATTGCTATATTTGTGAAAATCTATTAAAACATTTCAGATTTATGGCAAACTTACGTCGTCTTAAAAAAGATATTGATTACGTGCTCGAAGAGCTGGTTTTCGATTGCGATATGGCATTCTACTATCAGCCTGAGAAGGAGAAGGAGATCTTCGATCTTATGAAGGATGCAGTAGCTCTGCGTAATGAGTTCTTTACAAAGGTTAATAACCCCTTCGGTAAGAAGGCTCGCGAAGCTGCCGGCAAACTCGGCAAGATGCCTCGCAAGTGCGATTGCAGCGCAGTATTGGTTAAGCGTCAGTACGCTGCTCTGCGCCAGGAAATCACTGCTCGTTTCGAGGAGTTGTTCGTAAAATTAAGCGAACTGTGCAAGTAGTCGATCGAATTTAAGACTCGATTAACGGCCGCCCCTTTTCACGGGGCGGTCTTTTTTGTTCGCAACTCCGGTAGTACCCGAATTGTAGCAAAAAACTCAACCAAAACACATAGGCATATAAGTCCAATTGTATGTCATTTATGCCAAAAAGTTGGTGCTTTTGAACATTTTATCGCAAAATATTTGGTAAAGTAAAATCTGTTTTATACTTTTGTGCTGCAAAATTGTTCCAAACAGCTGTTTAGAGCAAGAGAGCAAAGCCCGTCAATGGTTTGCGAGATCAGAGCATAGGCGACAGCTCTCGGACAAAAAGTCTCCCTTTATATTCTCAATATTCTCTGAAGACCGTCTGCTATGTCCCGTAGCGGCGGTTTTTTATTGGCGAGTCTTTGATCGCCGCGATGGTAATCTCGATACGTATCGGAAAGTTTCTACGTATCTGGCAGCTTCAAACGTATCGCAAAAAAAATACGGGCCTGCGCAATGCAGACCCGTATATTGTTGGTCAATCGACCGAGAGATTACTGCTGGTTCATCTCCTTGTAGAGGTTATTGAAGTGGTCGAATTTAGCCTTCATCTCAGCATCGTCATAGCTGAAACGATAGTAAACCGACTTCAACAGCTCAACCGGAGTAAGCTCGGTGGGAGCCAGCTCGTGAGCCTTCTCCAACGAAGGAATCGAAGCACCATAGATTGCATCAACTGCATCCTGTGCCTTGGTGCTCTCCTCGTAGCTGGTGAAGGTCTGCTTCGACAGCTCGTTCTGTGCAGCATCTGCCTTCAAGCAATATACATAACCCAAACGCAGCTGGTTGATGTAGCTATCGGGCTTCAACTCTACAACCTTTGCATAGGTCTCGATTGCGTCGTCCCAACGCTCCGACTTCAAATATACATTACCCAGACCTGCCCACAGATCAGCATTGGTAGGATCAGCGTCGATAGCCGACTTGATCAAACCAAATACCTCCTCAGGATCCTCGGTGCTACCCTCGCGCGAGTAGAACATAGTCATCGACTCGATCAGGTTGTTGTTCTGGGGATACTTCGAAACACCCTCCAACAGAGTCTCCTTCGACTTTGCCATATCACCGGTATTGTTCTTGAAGTAGCAGTGGAACAACAGATAGTACAGCGTACCGTCAGCCTCATAGTTAGCAGCCTTCGACTTCTCCAAGTAGGGAAGAGCAGCGTCGAAATCGCCATCCAATACGTAGCAGTAGCCAATATTGAATGCCAACGACTCATCGGGAGTGCCAAGCTCTGCCAGCAACTTCTCTGCAACTGCATAGCCCTCACCAGCCTTGCGGTACTCGCCGAGCTTGTACATATTATCTGCTGCCTGCAAATAGTGGTCCTTCAAATCGGTCAGACCCTCATTTGCCTTCGGAGTAGCCTTTGCGTCGATAGCCTTTGCCTTCTGGAACGACTCAACTGCAACCGCAGCTGCATTCTCAATAACGGGCTTGGTAACTACCCAGCTTGCTACGGTGTTGTTTGCATCCAGATAAACATTTACATAAGGATATACCAACTCAACGAAAGTCGAATAACCCTTCTTAACCTCCTGATTCGAGATAGCCTTACCCATAGCTGCTTCGAGCATATTCAACGGCATACCGATATAAAGATTTGCCTCCGGAGCATCAACAGCGGCCATATAAGCCTGGCCACGAGTGAGCCAAGTTGCGCTCTTTACGTTCTTCTTTGCATTAGCAGCGTCAGCGTCAGCCTTTGCAACCTTTGCCTTCAATGCGTCCGCATTTACCTTCTGAGCATTTGCGGCAGGCGCAGCAACCAACAGAACTGCTGCAACCATCATAAGAATTCTTTTCATAAGATAAGATTGTGTTTAAGGTATTAATTTTAGTTAATTATTTATTCGTTTTGAGGTTGTTCACTCTGCTGTGCCTCCGATGCGGGCTGATCCGCCGTCGGCTGCTCAATCGTAACATTCTCGCCCATTGCGCCCTCGGTCGGCATAGCCTCCTCGGCATCCTCGCTCTTGGGTACCGCCATTACCGATGCGATCGAGTCGCCATCGCGCAGATTGATAACCTTAACGCCCTGCGTTGCACGACCTGCCATACGGATACCATCGACTGCCGTACGGATTGTAATACCGCTACGGTTGATGATCATCAAATCATTGGCATCGGTTACAGCCTGAATCGAAACCAACTTACCGGTCTTCTCGGTAACATTGATCGTCTTAACGCCCTTACCGCCACGGTTGGTGATTCGGTACTCCTCCAAGTCGGTACGCTTACCGTAACCATTCTCGCTCAATACCAAAACATCCTGTGTGCTTTCAGGCTCGACGCAGATCATACCAATCACCTCGTCGCCCTCGTCAAGCGAGATACCGCGAACACCCGCACCGACACGGCCAATCGGGCGTACCGTATTCTCGTTGAAACGGATAGCCTTACCCTCACGAGCAGCGATCATAATTTCGGCATTACCACTGGTCAGTTTTGCCTCAATCAGCTGGTCATCCTCGCGAATAACGATTGCATTGACACCATTCTGACGCGGACGCGAGTATGCCTCCAACTTGGTCTTCTTGATAGTACCGTCCTTGGTACACATCACGATATAGTTGTTATTGACAAACTCCGGATCGTCCAAACGGCGAACATTGATATATGCACGAACCTTGTCATCAGGCTCGATCTGGATAACATTCTGAATTGCACGACCCTTCGACGAGCGCGAGCCTTCGGGAATGTTATAAACCTTCAACCAATAGCAACGACCCTTCTCGGTGAAGAACAGCATCGTATTGTGCATAGTCGTTACATAGATATGCTCGATAAAGTCCTCCTCACGGGTTGCACTACCCTTCACTCCGATACCGCCACGGTTTTGGGCGCGATACTCGGTCAGCGGAGTGCGCTTGATGTAACCCATATGCGAAATGGTGATAACCATCTCATCATCAGCGTAGAAATCCTCCGGATTGAACTCCTCGGCCGAGAAGACAATCTCCGAACGACGCTCGTCGCCGTACTTATCTTTAATCTCGTTCAGTTCGTCTTTGATGATCTGCATCTGCATACCCTCATCAGCCAGCACTGCGTTGTAGTAGTCGATACGCTTCTGCAACTCATCGCGCTCGGCAGTCAGCTTACCGTGCTCCAAACCGGTCAGAGCGCGCAGACGCATCTCCATAATAGCCGCAGCCTGCAACTCCGACAGACCAAACTTCTCCATCAACGCCTGACGGCCCGATTCGGGATCCTTCGCTGCACGGATCGTATGGATCACCTCATCGATATTGTCCTGTGCGATCAACAGACCCAGCACGATATGCAAACGCTCCGAAGCCTTCTTCAAATCGAACTTCGTACGACGAACAACAACCTTATGGCGATGATCGACAAACTGTGCGATCAAATCTTTCAAATTGAGCAACATCGGGCGGCCATCGACCAGCGCAATGTTATTAACTGCAAACGAGGTCTGCAACTGCGTATTCTTATACAGCGTATTCAGCACTACGCTCGCTACTGCATCCTGCTTCAAGATGATCACCACGCGAACACCGTTGCGGTCGCTCTCGTCATTGACATACGCGATACCCTCCAACTTCTTCTCGTTGACCATATCGGCGATCTTCTTGATCATCTCGGCCTTATTGACCATATAGGGAATCTCGGTGATCACGATGCACTCACGACCAGATGCCGTATGCTCGATCTCGGTCTTGGCGCGCATCACAACGCGACCTCGACCCGTTTCGAGAGCCTCGCGAACACCCTCATAGCCGTAGATGATACCACCTGTCGGGAAGTCGGGACCCTTGACATACTTGGTCAATTCACTAACCTCGATATCCTTATTATCAACGTATGCGCAGCAAGCATCAACGACCTCGCCCAGATTGTGCGGAGCCATATTGGTCGCCATACCGACAGCGATACCGCTCGCGCCATTAACCAGCAACAAGGGAATCTTCGTCGGCAGTACCGTCGGTTCGGGGGTAGTATCATCGAAGTTAAGAGTGAAATCGATAGTATCCTTCTCGATATCAGCCATAACCTCATCGGCAATCTTACGCATACGGGCCTCGGTATAACGCATTGCAGCCGCTGAGTCGCCGTCCATCGAGCCAAAGTTACCCTGACCATCAACCAGCGGGTAACGCATCGACCAATCCTGCGCCATACGCACCATCGCCTCATAAACCGACGAGTCGCCGTGCGGGTGGAACTTACCGAGCACATCACCCACAATACGAGCCGACTTACGATGCGGCTTGTCCGAATAGAGATTCAGCTCGTTGCTCATATCGTAAAGGATACGACGATGAACGGGTTTGAGGCCGTCGCGCACATCGGGAAGGGCACGCGAAACGATTACCGACATCGAATAGTCGATATAGGCGGATTTCATCTCCTCCTCGATGTTGATCGTGATGATCTTACCACCTTTCTTCTCTTCCAATTCTTCTGACATAATTTCTTATTAGTTGGTTAGGGGTCAGCTATTTAGGACATTCCGCGATCGGTTTGGGACTCTATTTACTGGTCCTCTCCCATTCATCGCTCGCCACCAGCTTGGCGACCCCATTCAGCTTCTTCTATTTTAACGTGTAAAAGTACGATTTATTTCGCAAATAACCAACATTTTATGTGCTTTTTTCGTTTTGCGACGGCGTAATTTAACTTTTTGCAACTTTTCCCCTCCGCAAACGCCATTTATAGCCGTTTTGACGCACTTTAATTTTGCACCCGACAAGGGGTCGAGGATTAGGGATATTCACAATTAATCCTACTACGTAGGCTTCTCCTCCTTCGCGCCGATTCACAATTCACCCGCTATATGGGCTGGTTTGTTTTTCTACTTTGATAAGAGTAAGGGTTTGACGAAATCTTGAATCCTGAATAAAAAAAGCCGCACCCCGTTGTGGAGTGCGGCCTTACGCAAGGTTGTATATCCGTTCGGATTAACCGAAGAATGCCAACAGGATACCTGCTGCAACTGCCGAACCTACGACACCTGCAACATTGGGACCCATAGCGTGCATCAGCAGGAAGTTCGACGGATCGTACTTGCGACCCTCGTCCTGCGATACGCGTGCTGCCATAGGAACTGCCGATACACCTGCCGAACCAATCAGCGGGTTGATCTTCTTGTTGGGATCCTTGATGAACAAGTTCATCAACTTTGCCAACAGAACACCACCTGCCGAACCGCAAGCAAATGCTACGATACCCATTACCAAAATACCAAGAGTCTGCCAGTTGATAAATGCCTCTGCGGTTGCAGTTGCACCTACGGTGATACCCAAGAAGATAACTACGATGTTCATCAACTCGTTCTGAACGGTTTTGCTCAAACGTTCAACAACGCCACACTCCTTCATCAAGTTACCGAACATCAAGCAGCCAATCAGAGGTGCTGCGCTGGGCAACAACAGAGTTACGATTACGGTAATGATGATCGGGAAGATGATCTTCTCCTTCTTCGATACGGGACGCAACTGAGTCATACGGATCTTACGCTCGCTATCGGTAGTCAGCAGTCGCATAATGGGAGGCTGAATAACGGGAACGAGTGCCATATAAGAGTATGCAGCAACTGCGATCGGGCCGAGCAACTCAGGAGCCAACTTCGAGGTCAGGTAGATAGCGGTCGGGCCGTCAGCACCACCGATAATACCGATCGAAGCAGCCTGTGCCTCGTTGAAGCCCAGAGCCGAAGCACCGATGAAGGTCAAGAAGATACCCACCTGAGCTGCTGCACCAAGCAGGAAGCTCTTGGGGTTAGCGATCAGCGGACCGAAGTCGGTCATAGCACCTACGCCGAGGAAGATCAAGCAGGGATAGATACCCAACTTAACACCCAAATAGAGGTAATCCAACAGACCAGCATTATTCACGAAGATATCCCAGTGAACGTGGCCGCCTGCGAACAGCTCCGAGTGGAACATATTCGCACCCGGAAGGTTGGTGAGCAGCATACCGAATGCGATAGTAAGCATCAGCATCGGCTCATACTTCTTCACGATCGCCAAGTACATCAGCAGGAACGACACGGCAATCATCACGTAGTTGCCCCAATCGCCTACCGTGAAACCCATCTGACCGACGAAGTCCACCAAGCTGTCCAAAATGTTAGCTGACAGGAAATTAATCATCACTTAACCTCCTTACTCGATAACCATTAATACATCACCCTCCATAACGGTTGCGCCTGCCTGAGCCAGAATCTGCTTAACAACACCGCCCTTACCAGCGTCGATATTGTTCTCCATCTTCATAGCTTCGAGGATTGCAACGGTCTGACCTGCGCTTACGGTATCGCCCTCCTTAACTTTCAGTGCGATAACAGTACCCGGCAGCGGGCAAGTAACCTTGAAACCTGCACCAGCAGCTGCTGCCGCGGGACGTGCAGGCGACGATGCGGGTGCATTGGTCGGAGTTACCGACAGACCCAACGCCTTGGGAGCCGATACTACCTGAGGTTTCTTTGCTGCCGCAGCAGTACCGCCTACGATCTCTACATCGTAATTTACACCGTTTACAACGACTTTTGCCTCGGTCGATGCATCATTTACTGCATTGATCGTTACGTTGTATTCGTGTCCGTTTATTTTCAGTTTGTAATCTTTCATTGCTGTTAATCAAATGTTTATTTTCTGTAATCGGGCATCTGAGTCAAGCCGTGAATCTTAGAGTTCCAAGGCGAGTATGCACGTTTGATCTGGTGAATGGTGATAACTTCCGACTCCTTGTCGTGGCGCGAGCTCTTGTAGAGTTTCAGAGCCGTCGCAATTGCGGCGATCTCCTCCTCACGCAGCTCGTGAGTCTCGACCGGCTGGGCCTTCTTGTGCGATACGAATGCGGCACCCATAGCCTTCATAATGAAGACCAACAGGATCAGCATCACTACCACAAGCAGGAAACCTACCAGCGCGAACGACAGGATACTCGGCCAATCTACTGCTAAAAACATCATAATACGTCAGTTTTTTACAAAGGAATGTTCGAGTGTTTCTTAGCGGGATTCTGCAAACGCTTGGTTGCAAGCGACTGCAACGCGCGAATGATGCGGAAACGAGTGTTACGCGGCTCGATAACATCGTCGATATAACCGTAACGAGCTGCGTTGTAGGGGTTCGAGAACTTGTCGTTGTACTCCTTCTCCTTCTCTGCTACGAATGCTGCGCGCTCCTCAGGTTTGTCAGCCAGCTCCTTCAAGCCCTTAGCCTGCAATACCTCAACAGCACCACTTGCACCCATTACTGCGATCTCAGCGGTAGGCCAAGCGTAGTTGATATCGCCACGGATATGCTTCGACGACATCACGATATATG
>CALBQR010000013.1 GCA_937899895.1 uncultured Alistipes sp. | reverse complement strand
AAAAGTCTATTTGGGTAAGGATTTCAAACTGAGATAAATGAAGCAGATCATCTCATCTTCTGCTATAAGTGGCAGCATAACTCCTCCTTGCTCGAAAAGCTATGCTCAACGAGCATTGGCAGTAGCATTGCTTGCCGATGGCGAATCAACGATCGGCAACCTCGAATTGTGCGACGACACCCGCTCGGCAATTCGTTGCATCGAAGCTCTCGGTGCGGAGGTTACCCTCATTGACGATTCGACAATCCGAGTACGTGGCGGGCTCGCTCCTCGCACCGACCGTCTGCATATTGGCGAATCGGGACTTGCGACACGACTTTTCACACCGATTGCATCGCTGCACAACCAACCGATTACAATCAATGGCGAGGGCACGATCCTCTATCGTCCTATTTCGATGATGATCGACCTGTTGCGACAGTTGGGCGTCGAGGTGCGCGACGGAGGTGGATTTTTGCCCATTCAGGTATGCGGCCCGATGCAGGGTGGCGAGGTTGCGGTTGATGGTTCGATCAGTTCGCAATTTTTGACAGGTTTGCTATTGTCATTGCCTATGGCTCAGAACGATACGACCATCTATGTCAAGAATCTCAAAAGCCTGCCGTACGTCGATATGACCATCGACACAGCACGTCGTTTCGGAGTTGAAATAGCACATAAAGACTATTGTGAGTTCTTCATCGAGGGCAACCAGCATTACGCCGCCACCGACTATATGATCGATGGTGATTGGAGTGGAGCTGCGCCGATGTTTGTTGCGGGAGTTCTTGATGGCGAGGTTACGGTCGAAAACATCAGCCGTCTATCGTTGCAGGCCGACACGGCAATCATCGATGCTCTGATTAGCGCAGGTGCCGAGGTTGAATCAACCGACAACGCCATAACAGTACGCCATCGACGATTGAAAGCATTTGAATTTGACGCTACACATTGCCCCGATCTGTTCCCTGCTTTGGTTGCGTTAGCTGCCAATTGCGAAGGCACATCGACCCTCTATGGCACTGAGCGACTGCTACATAAGGAGAGCAACCGCGCTGCAACATTAGCCGAGGAGTATGCCAAAGCGGGCATCGAGGTCGATATCGACGAGCAGAATATTATGCGTGTTCGCGGTGGTAAGATTCACGGTTGCACAGCCGACAGCCACGGCGACCATCGCATTGCGATGTCGATGGCCATCGCTGCGCTGACAGCCGATGCTCCGATTACCATTGAAGGAGCCGAGTGCGTCGCCAAATCTTACCCATCGTTCTTCGATGATTTGGAACAATTGAGAAGCAAATAGCCGATTAATTTTTCAGCAAGCGAATACTAAACCGCCCATACCTTACGTTTTTAGAGCAACCAACGACAATTT
>CALBQR010000012.1 GCA_937899895.1 uncultured Alistipes sp. | reverse complement strand
TGGGTAAAGTTTCATCTGCGCACCTTGCAGGGCATCAAGAATATGACCGATGCAGAGGCGGAGGCTGTGATTGCGAAGGATAGAGAGTCGCACCAAAGAGATTTGTTTGAGGCGATTGAGCGTGGCGATTACCCTCGCTGGCTGATGCAGGTGCAGCTGATGACTGAGGATGAGGCGAGGGAGTATCACATCAACCCCTTTGACCTTACGAAGGTGTGGTATCACGGCGATTTTCCGCTGCACGATGTGGGTATTTTGGAGCTTAATCGTAATCCCGAAAACTTTTTTGCCGAGACCGAGCAGGCAGCTTTCAACCCCATGAATATAATTGACGGCATAGGTTTTTCGCCCGACAAGATGTTGCAGGGACGATTGTTCTCTTACGGTGATGCGCAACGCTATCGTTTGGGGGTGAATCATCATCTGATACCCATAAATCGCCCTCGTTGTCCCTACCACGCCTACCACCGCGACGGGCAGATGCGTACCGACGATAACGCAGGGCGCACGATCGCCTATGAGCCGAACAGCTATGGCGAGTGGCAGGACCAGCCCGCGCTGAAAGAGCCACCTTTGCAGACGTGTGGCGAGGTCTATAACTACGACGAGCGCGAGTTGGATAGCGACTACTACACGCAACCTGGCAAGCTGTGGCGATTGATGTCGGCCGAAGACCAACGCGCCACGTGCGAAAATACAGCCCGCGCAATGGGTGATGCGGAGGTGTTTATCAAGCAGCGACATATCCGCAACTGCCACCGTGCCGACCCTGCGTATGGCGAGGGTGTTGCAAAGGCATTGGGACTCTCGCTCACCGAGGCTCTCACGGCCGAAGATCCCGCCCGCCCGACGTGGGATTGCAGATAAACGCCCCGAAAAACAGAGGCGGGAAACGATTTGTAAAATAGAGAAAAAGTTGCGGCTTTTTCTCTATTTTTATTTGCGTTTTATTTGCGGTTTGTCATAAACTGTCAAAAAAGCAAGGTAACTTTGTCGCAAAATAACCCCTTAAACTTGTTTGTTATGTCTCTTTGGAAATGGCTGCTTGCAGCGTGGATTTATGAGGAGGTGTTTGAAGACGACTCGGCCAACTCCTCGCACGACGACACTCGCGACTATGATTCGTCAGACGACCGCGACGATTACGACGATTACGATGTATTCAAAGATCTTTTTTAATTTACCTCGGGCATAAGTTTTCGCAGTCGCACAACCTCCATTTAGAAATAATTGCTAACTTTGTAGAGAACAAACACCGAGAATTATGACACCGCAACAATTTATCGAGAGGTTTCGGGAGGCGTTTGGTGAGGCTGCGCCACTGCCCATTGCGTTTTGGTATGGCGACACCGCCGTCAATGCCGAGAACCGTGTACCACGTTGTATGATTGGCGCAATTCGCAAAGTGTGCGAGGGTAACACGCTGACACTCACCACCGAAAACGTTCAGTGCGGAGGTGGCGGACTCTACACCGCGTTCCGCCCTATGCCCGAACGTGTGCCTCTGTTTGTGTCCGAAACGGAGCACTACAAGCAGACTCCTGACCAGGTGCGTCGCTATGTCGAGAGCCTCGAAATCGAACTGGCCGACAAACCCTACTTGAACTTTGTGCGTGTCGATAAACTGACGAGTTGGGAGGGCGTTGAGGCGGTTGTATTCTTCGCTACGCCCGACGTCTTGTCGGGACTTTGCACGTGGGCGTTCTACGATAATGATGCCGATGATGCAGTCGTTACGAAGTTCGCATCGGGCTGTGCAGCAACGGTTTCGTTCGCCACAACGGAGAATCGCAAGGGAGGTCGCAGCTGTTTCCTCGGTATGTTCGACCCCTCGGCACGCCCCCTCGTTCCGAAGAATGAATTGACCTTTGCCGTACCGATGAGCCGCTTCTCGGAAATGCTCCAAACGATGCCCGACTCGGCACTCTATCAGAAGGCATTTTCGATTGTCAAGCGCAGAATAAATGGCGAGATTGGGTAAAAAATCGAAGGCGACAGACCCTCTGGCGGGAAATTTGAATGAAGAAAACAGAGAAAAGCCGAAACTTTTTCTCTCCTTCAATCTTTGCCGCTTTTGCCGCGCTATCAGAAACTCTTTCGGTAGATGTAGGTCAAATAGTCGTTGGAGTCGGTTTTCCACTCGTCGGACTTAAACTCGGCAACCTTCTCGAAGCCGTGGTGGGCGTAGTAGCCGTGATTACACGACGAGTCAGTCCATAGGTAGAGGCTCTCGTATCCCTCGCTCTTTGCCAATGCCACAACCTCCGTAAGCAGTTGCTTACCGCAACCCTGCACAGCCGAGATAAAGAACGACAGATACAAATCCTTATCTGCCCGCATATGGCGATAGACCTTTGGTGAGGTCCTGCCGAAGTACTCACGCAGTGCCAACGCCTCCTCGCGCTGCTGTTCGTTGAACGATGGCATCACGCTATCCAGCCACTCGTTGTAGCCGTTTTTCTGCTCAATATTGCCCGCAAGAATGCAGCCCACCATCTTGCCCTCGTCGATAATCTTGAAGGCAAATGGCGCACCATACCACCCATAGCGGATGATATACTCGCACATCAACAGTCCGAACTCTTCACCCTGACCATTTGCAGCGTGCCCCTCGCCCCACACGGGGTAGGCAAGAAAAGCCGCCTCACGAATATCCTCTTCGGTAAATCTCTCTATCTTCATTGTCAATCAATTTTTCGGGTACAAAGGTAGTGTTTTTTCGACACAGAGTTTGACGGACAGCAAAATAGTTTTCTGCCCAAATTCGGAGTTTCTGTAAATTTTTGCTTATCTTTGTAATGGCTTATGGCTTTTGCCGTTGAGCCGTACATATTTGATTGGAT
>CALBQR010000011.1 GCA_937899895.1 uncultured Alistipes sp. | reverse complement strand
AGCATCTGCCTTACAAGCAGAGGGTCGGCGGTTCGAATCCGTCAACTCCCACTACAAAAAGCGGTTGTGAATATCACATCCGCTTTTTTGTTTTTTATATTCCCTCATTATTATATATTTTGTTTTTGTCATATTTATTTGTATATTTGTTGTAGCAATACACTATTTCTCTTTCATAAAATCAAAGAATGATATGCCTGAAAACCCTTCTGCAAATATTTGGACAAAAAAAGACAAGCCGCTCTGGATCACCATTTGGCGCAACGAATATGCTCTTGCCGCCATTACGACCATTCTAATTATTGGATTAGTAGCTATATATTTAGAAAACTCTTGCTTAATATTAAAATATATTTACACCAGTTTTGTAGCGATATGGGCTATCTGTTTGATTATCAACGGATATAAAAAAGCAAAGTCAAATAATAGCTTTTTAGCTATCTTAGACTGCGCGATACTACTACTGTTAGGCGCGCTTATTGCTTTGGTTGTTGGTGTCATCTCAAAAACAATAGACATACAGTCAGAAGAGACTAGTGCCTTTACCATTATGTCCTTCACATTGGCATTGGCGGGATTGATACCTTATTTAATTAGTCGCACCATTGCTAAATCAGAGATTGATAAAATAGTAGACGAAAAAGTCGGAGCACTTTTTAATCAAAAAATCAAGGAATTGGAGGATCGCAACAATACAAGTTTGTATAATCTTACTAAGCAATCTGGACATAGCGCACGCATTATTGCCAAATTCTTAAAGGACTCACCAAAGAAGGAAGAGCACCCTTGGGCTATCGGATGGGCATCTCAAAGTTTAATTCGTTATATGCAGATTAACTACACACCGGAATCTCGGTTCTATACAGATTGTTTAAACATCATTGTTTTCTGTATAAAGGAACGCGACACTGAAATGGTTAATGAACCGACAGCAGACAACGGACTAGACAGCAATAACGATTCTATAAAAGAACAAAAGCAACGCACGAATAAGGGAGACGACACTAAAGAGGCTATAAGCCAGATAGCACCCGAAGAACCAAACAGCGAAGACAAATCTAGAGAAGAACAAGAGCAACGCACGAATATTGATTTGCTCGATATGTTTCTGCTATATCATTATTCTGCAAAAGGCAATTTTTTGAAGCAGGATCACGACGCATATGATATGATTCGCCGATGCGTAGAAGTATATTGTACAGGACTCGAATTAGAGGAGTTATTTGACAGGTCAAAATTTTATGAATATATACAACATCCTGAATTAGACCAATCTAAAAAGATGGAACATTTTAGCAAACTGTTAGCCAAAAATAAATTAAAGCCTAAAAAAAGCAATGAATAGAATCATTATCGCCGGACCGTGCGTGATAGAATCTTATGATGCGATTGACAAGATCGCTCATCATCTTTCTGCGATTGAAAAAAAGTTAGGAATTTCTATCATCTTTAAGGCCTCGTTTGATAAAGCCAATCGCACTTCGCTACATTCATTTCGCGGAATCGGAATGGAGGAAGGGTTGCATGCTTTATACCGGATCAAACAAAAATATGGATTCTCTCTGATTACAGATATTCACGAAAGCTGGCAAGCCGCGCCTGTTGCAGAGGTGGTTGATATATTGCAAATTCCGGCCTTTTTATGCCGACAAACCGATCTAATTGTAGGTGCTGCAAAAACAGGCAAGATTGTCAACATAAAAAAGGGGCAGTTCTTATCTGGATTTGATATGCAGTATCCAATCGAAAAAGCGCGTTTATCCGGAGCGAAAGAGGTTTGGGCTACTGAACGAGGTAATATGTATGGTTACAACAATTTAATCGTGGATTTCCGCAATATTACAGCTATGAAAAAATTTGCGGATCGTGTAATTATGGACTGTACACATGTACTTCAAACACCAGGTGGAGAAGGATCATTTAGTGGAGGGAACAGCGCATTAGCCAAAGAGATGGCAAATGCAGCAAAGGTCTTTGGGGCTGATGGATTCTTCTTTGAGGTTCATACTGATCCACAAAACTCCAAGTCGGATAAAGGATGTATCATTTCAACTGATTATTTTGATCAAATCGTTACAAGTCTATGAACAACATAAAGGAATGTGCTCTATATTGTATTGAGCAAGAGAAAAAAGCCCTTGATTTAGTTCAAGAGAGTATTAATAATGACTTTGAGTATGCAGCAAAACTCATTGCATCATGTACAGGCTGTGTCATTACAAGTGGTATCGGAAAAAGTAAAATTGTTGCTTCTAAAATATCCAACACTCTAAACTGTACGGGCGTTCGTAGCTATTGCTCCGATGCCGTCGATCTGCATCACGGCGGATTAGGTGGTGTTTGTGAAGATGACCTCTTTTTAGTCGTATCTCGATCTGGTAACACTAAAGAAATTGTTCATCTTATTAAAACGGTAAAAGAGTCTTTTTCTAACATAAAGATTATAGCACTTACCTGCACTCCTACTAATGAAATTGCCTCATTAGTAGATATTCACCTTACTATCGAAATCGCGACTGAAGCAGATCCGCTGAACATTATGCCTACAAGTAGTTCAACAGCCTGCATTGTGATGGGAGATGCCTTGGCTTGCGCCGTAATGTTTGTTCGACAACTGACACGAGAAGATTTTGCGCGTTTCCATCCAGGAGGAGAACTTGGGAAGAGATTACAATCCGAGATAAACAAGCATTAAACTTCCAATATTTGACCAACATTGTCAAATGCCATTTAATAAAAACAAGCCAGCGGTTGTGATATTCACAACCGCTTTTTTTGTTTTCTACTCTCTCGATTCTATAAGCAGGTGCCCAAACTCTTCGATATTGAGGGCTGTCAGATCGGGTTGGGGATTTGATGCGCGCGCCACATCGAGCGTCGTCTCTCCCGAAAGTACCAGCACTCCGAATGCGCCCGCATTGTGCGCCATTGCCACATCGGTATAGATTCTGTCGCCCACCATCGCGATCTCATCAGCTTGCAGACCGTGGCGCGCCACAATTCCACTCAACATATTAGGGTCGGGTTTGCCGAGCGTGATGTCGGGCTGGCGGCCCGTTGCGTGTTCGATACACTTGCAGATTGAGCCGCAATCGACCAAAACGGTCGGTTGATCGGTCGGGCAGACGCGGTCGGGATTTGTTGCGATGTAGGGCACACCCTGCGACACCCACCACGCGGCACGGCACAGACGCGCATAATCGAGCGTCATATCAAATGCCACCACAACCACATCGGGACGATCCTCGGCCGAATCTTCGGTCGGGCGATAACCTGCCGCCACGAACTCCTCGACCATACTCGGTGTACCCAGCAGGTAGAGATTACGCGCCGTTGGAAAGTGTGTGCGGATATAATCGACCGTCGCGACGGCCGTCGTGTACATCTCCTCGCGTGTGGCCTCGATGCCCATTGCCGCCAACTTCGAAAGGTAGGCCGCAATGCTGCGCGAAGGATTGTTGGTAAGGAACGAATACCCTATACCATTTTCGCGCAACGAGCACAGAAACGACTTTGTAAATGGGAACAGCGTCGAGCCCATATAGATCGTACCGTCCATATCGAGTGCAACGTGGCGGATACGGCGCAGGCGTTCGCGCAACTCCTCCGCTGTATAAGGCGAACAATATTTCTCGAAAACTTTCATTGCTTATTCCTCCTCGTAATTGATCTCTTTGGCGCGGTCATAGCCATCACGCGGCGCACGCCACATCGTTGCAAAAGCAATCGCGCCCAACGCTCCGACAGCCACAATCACATAGAATACCGTATTCCAACCATACGCATCGGCCAGCATACCCACGCCCAAAGCCGAGAAGAACGAGCCGACATAGCCGAACACGCCCGCCACGCCATTAGCCGTTGCCGAGCCCTCTTTTGTAGCTTGATTAGCGGCAGCGATGCCGATCAAAGCCTGCGGGCCGTAGATGAAGAATCCACCCATCGCAAGTACCAATATCGACAGCACGGGTGGCATCTGCGGAAAGGCTACGAAGATAATCATAAACAGCGATGCCATCACCATACAAACCAGACACATATGATGCGCTTTGCTCTTGAAAATCTTATCCGTAGCCCAGCCCGCGAAGATCGTTCCGATGATTGCAAAGATCTCGAAGATAGCCACACTCCACGCCGCCTTGACAATACTCATACCGCGACTCTCGGTCAGGAATTTCGGGCCCCAATCGAGGATACCCATACGCATAATATAGACAAAGACGTTGGCCACACAGAGAGTCCAGATCCAGCGATTTTTGAATACCATATGGGCGATAAACTTCTTATGTCCTCGCTTATCGGCCGCAGCCTCCTTACTCTTGGTATCGGTATCGGGCAGTTCGGGCAGACCTACCGACGAGGGAGTATCGCGCAGACCCACATAGAGCCACACAGCACCCGCCACAGCCACCGCCGCAGGGATCCAGAAACACCATTTCCACGCGCCATAGTGAGCGGCATATTGCAGCACGCGCTTCATACCCTCGGCATCATCAGCCGCAATGCCCATATTCTGCGCCATACGCGCCACAACCTCGGCATTTGCACTCAAATCCATACCCATATGGCCCATAATGTAGCCGCAGACCACAACCGCCGCAGCCGCACCAATCGAGTGCGAAGTGTTCCATACCGACATCTTTGTCGCCAACTCCGAAGGGTGAATCCAATGTGGCAACATTCGCGCACAAGGGGGATAACCTAAACCCTGAAAATATTGATTCAATATGATCGTGATACCCATCAACAGCACCAACATATTGACCACCTGCGGGCCCTCGGCCACACCCGTAATCGCATAGCTCAAATCATATCCGCATCCGAAAGCGACATTTGCCGCCGCGCACAGCAACAGACCGACAGCCATCACCGCACGGGTGCTGATTTTATCGACCACAAAGCCATTGACAAAGCGCGAAAGTCCATAAACGAGCGAGCCTATACCGATCACAATACCGAAGCTCGTGTTTGAGATTCCGTACTCGGCCGTCAGACCGGGCATTGCCAACGAGAAGTTTTTGCGCACAAAATAGTAAATCGCATATCCGATCATCGAGACAACGATCGTGCGCATTTGCCAATGCTTAAAACGCTTCACAGTTTCGGCATCCATCGCGCCGTAAATAGAGTTTTTATTCATCAGTTTCTCCGTTTTTTCAGGTTAATAGCCCACAATCCTCTCCGCAGACTAAATACAAAGATAGTAAAATTAGCTATCTTCGGCATACTTTTCCGAAAAAAAGCACGCCTCCCACCCCGCAAAGGGAGGGAGGCGTTGATGTTGTTTGGCGAAAATCTTGCGACTATTTCGCGTAGCTTACCGAACGAGTTTCGCGGATGACGGTGATCTTCACCTGTCCGGGATAGGTCATCTCGTCCTGAATCTTCTTTGCGATATCGTGCGAGAGTTGGTCCGACTCCTGATCCGAGAGTTTGTCTGCACCAACAATCACACGCAGTTCGCGACCAGCCTGGATTGCGTAGGTCTTCATCACGCCGGGGTACGACAGAGCGATATCCTCCATCTCCTTCAAACGCTTGATATACGACTCTACGACCTCGCGGCGAGCACCGGGGCGAGCACCCGAAATCGCGTCACAAACCTGCACAATCGGAGCGTAGAGCGAGGTCATCTCTGCCTCGTCGTGGTGCGCACCGATAGCATTGCAAACATCGGGCTTCTCCTTATATTTCTCGGCCAATTTCATACCGATAATTGCGTGCGGCAGTTCGGGCTCATCGTCGGGCACCTTACCGATATCGTGCAACAGACCTGCGCGGCGAGCCAACTTGGGATTCAGACCCAGCTCGGCAGCCATAATGCCTGCCATATTTGCAGTCTCGCGCGAGTGCTGCAACAGATTCTGACCATACGACGAACGATATTTCATCTTACCGATCAAGCGGATCAGTTCGGGATGCAGGCCGTGGATACCCAAGTCGATCGTGGTGCGCTTACCAACCTCGATGATCTCCTCCTCGATCTGCTTTTGAACCTTTGCCACAACCTCCTCGATACGTGCGGGGTGGATACGGCCGTCGGTAACCAACTGATGCAGAGCCAATCGCGCGATTTCGCGACGAACGGGATCGAAGCCCGACAGGATGATTGCCTCCGGGGTATCATCGACGATGATCTCGATGCCCGTAGCAGCCTCCAAAGCGCGGATGTTACGACCCTCACGGCCGATAATACGACCCTTAACCTCGTCGCTATCGATATTGAAAACGGTTACCGAATTCTCAATCGCGGTCTCGGTTGCCACACGCTGAATCGTCTGAACGACAATGCGTTTAGCCTCCTTATTCGCACTCATCTTTGCCTCCTCGATGGTCTCGTTGATGTAGGTCATCGCATCGGCTTTTGCCTCGGCCTTCATATTCTCGATGAGAATATTCTTTGCCTCCTCGCTGCTCATACCGCTGATCTGCTCCAAACGAGCATTCTGCTCACGCATCATACGCTCTACCTCCTCCTTCTTGCGGTCGAGTGTAGAGAGTTGATTTTCAAGCTGTTCTTTCAGGCGGTTAGCCTCTGTATGTTTGCGATCGAGATCCTTCTGTTGGTCCTTGATCGCGT
This sequence comes from uncultured Alistipes sp., assembly GCA_937899895.1. Taxonomy (GTDB): domain Bacteria; phylum Bacteroidota; class Bacteroidia; order Bacteroidales; family Rikenellaceae; genus Alistipes. The sequence goes on along the minus strand of CALBQR010000011.1, from coordinate 75,949 downwards.
TCTCATTCTGGCGGATAGCCTGCTCACGCTCTTTGAGTTTAGCGTTGCGGTCATTGACCTGTCGGTCGTAGTCGCTTTTGAGCTGAATGAATTTCTCTTTTGCTTGGAGGATCTTCTCCTTCTTTATCATCTCACCCTCTGCTTCTGCCTCTTTGATAGCGGCCTCACGACGAGCGCGGATTGTATTCTTGGTAACGAAGTTGGTTACCAGAATATAACAACCTACGGCAGCCACAGCAGCCAGAGCGGCGATCAGTATTACGATACTTGTGCTCATTGTTATTTTGTCTGTTTTGTGGTTTAAGTATTTGTTTTATAGTTTGTTGTCAAAATTATCAAATAAAAAACCCGCATAGAGATTCCTAATCTTGTTTGACGAATCTGCTGTAGATAAGTCAGGTGTGAGGGCTCCGACATTGTCGATCGCAAACGTCCAACGGTATCCTCGGATACACCACCGAAGGTGGTTAAGGCCTGTTTTTGAAGGGTCGAGTTATCCTCAATGTAAAAAGTGTTCAGTTTCGCAAAGCTTATAAGGAATCTATGCGGGATAATTCCAAGTCTGTATGTTCAAAGAACGTTCGGGCTTTTAGTGTTTATTCTCAACACATTACGCCCTAAAATATATAACCTCAACTCTCTTGCCGCAACTATGCACGCTTCGAGCGCACACAACTTATCGGCATCGGATTCGTTAGTCGAGTTGATTCAAATATTGATCCAACTTTGTATCAAGTTCGGCCAACTGCTCCACCTGCTCATCTCCGAGCGAGCGGCTGAGGCGGGTCTCAATAAAGTCGAAACTGATCTGCAAAGCAGCCAGAGCCAAGCAGTCTTCGCGCTTGAAATCCTTGAATTTAGCCTTCTCAATGCGGCTAAATCGATCATTGAGTTCGCGCTCGGCCAAACGATACAACTCCTCCTTGCGGCTATCGACGCTCAGGGGGTACTGCTTACCGGCGATTTTCAGCGTTATCGATTGTTTCGACATCTTCGTTTAAGTCTCTTCGTTATTTATTCAGCAAGGCGATACAGCGATCAATCTCCCGCATAAGACGATTGACACGCGCTTTTGCCTGTTTTCTATCTGCCGAATTACCGGCCAGACCCTCACTCAATTCGAGCGACGAGATGCGGCGTTCAGCCTCGGCAAGTTTATTGGTCAGCTCCCTATTCTGTGCTTGAAGTTTATCACGCTGGGTCTGCAACTCTGCGGCCTGCACTTTCAGTCGATCGTGCTGCTCGATGAGTCGCGCGATCTTCTTTTCGATGCTGTCGATGATACTCTTCTTTGCCATTTTTAGGGTCTGTTTTTATCTTTTCAACCTCAAAGGTATGAAAAAAAGGTGAAACTTACAAATTTCGATCGTTCTTATTTCCCGACTACGCTCGCATAGAGGTCATACTCCTCGGCTCCCGTAATCTCAACCGTATAGATTACACCGCGTCGCAACTGTCGCTCCGAGGCGGGGATCAGGATCTCCTGATCAACTTCGGGCGAGTCGTAGCGACCACGAGCGACATACCAATCGCCCTGACGCGAATCGACAATCACCTGCTCACGCTGACCGACACGTGCCTGATTTTTTTCGAGCGAGATGCGGTTTTGCAGAGCCATAATTCGATCGACGCGCTCCTGCTTAACCTCCTCCGGTACATTATCTTCCAACTCGCGTGCCGAGAACGTGCCCTCCTCCTCCGAGTAGGGGAAGACACCCAAACGCTCGAATCGGACCTTCTCGACAAACTCCATCAGCTCGTCGAAATCCTCCTCCGTCTCGTCAGGATAGCCTACCAGAAGCGTGGTGCGCAGTGCCAAATCGGGCACCGCCGCACGCAGACGCTCGACAAGGGCATAGGCATCGGCCTTCGTGTGGCGACGCTTCATAAGCGAGAGCTGATGATCCGAGATGTGCTGGAACGGAATATCGAGGTAGGGGCAGATCTTCTTCTCGCGCGCCATCACCTCGATCACATCCTGCGGGAAGTCGGTGGGATAGGCATAATGCAGACGGATCCACTCAATACCCTCGACCTTACACAGCTTTTCAAGCAGCTCGGCCAGCGCACGACGGCCATACAGATCGCGACCGTAATAGGTTGTATCTTGGGCAATTACAATCAACTCACGCACACCCTGTGCCGCCAAACGCTCCGCCTCCTCGACGCAACGCTCCATAGGCACCGAGCGGTGCGGACCGCGAATCAACGGAATGGCGCAATAGCCGCAATGCCAATTGCAACCCTCGGCGATTTTCAGGTATGCGTAGTGTTTCGGTGTCGAGGTCAGACGCTCGGTCGAGGTGTCGGGGTCGCCCGCAGCGCACAGCACACGTGCAATGCCCTGCATATCGCGCGCACCGAAATAGTCATCGACTTCGGGGATCTCGGCACGCAGTTCGTCGGCATAACGCTCGCTCAAACAACCGATTACAAACAGATGTTCGATCAGTCCCTGCTCCTTTGCAGCGGCAAAACGCAGAATCGTGTCGATCGACTCCTGCTTGGCGTCGCCGATAAAACCGCACGTATTGATCACCACGACTTTGGCGTCGGTGCGGTTGCTGTCGAATACAATCTGGTATCCTGCCGCAGCGAGTTGAGCCGCGAGGTGCTCCGAATCGACCGTATTTTTCGAGCAGCCGAGCGTTACTACGTTAATTTTTTTCATCGCTTTTTACCTCCCCCCAAGAACATCTTTTGTAAATAGACCATCGGCAACTCTATATCAAAATAGACATCTTGCTGTTCAAGTTGCTGTTCGTTTGTTACAGGATCGGTTGTTGCACTTTTTATCGTGTAGGTAATTCGATCCATTATGGTAGCTCCACTTGCAACGCCTTGTGTAACGATTGAAGTTGCCCCAAGCAGACTGAACAAAATCTCATACTCATCGCTGATGTGAACGACTTTGTATGGTTGATCGAATGTTCCATCACCCGTCAACGTTATCACCTCTCTTATTAACAGATAGCGAATACGGTATTTTTTTGCAACCTCTTCGGGCAAATTGAGTTTGTGAGCCAACATACCCGCCTCACCAAGCAACCGTAATGATGTGGGAGACTTTGCCAATTTTTGGCAACATTCATTATAAGCATCCTCAAAATCTGATGTTTCAGGCGTTATGACACCTGAAATGTGTCCTCCTGCAAAATCATCACGAAAGGCTTGTCCATAATAAAGTACAAAGATATCGGACAACTCGAACTTCCCATCTAAATTTTCAAAACGAGTAACCAGCGCGTTGTACTGCTCATCGTTGCGAGCAACATGACCGAAAACTGCATAATCAAGTTTTCCATTTGCGCCTGCAAGTGCAAGCAAACTATCTCCCTCGATTACATTGGCCCATCGTGCTTGTTTAGGCTCCGTTGCAATGCTATCTGCCGTCGGTTGTTGAGCAAAAAGTGCACTCGTCGTAAAAATGACTACGCAGGCTGTAATTAGAATTCGGCTCATAACTTTTACTTGCTTAATGATACTATTTATCCCCAAACAGCGCATTAACAAACTCGCGGCGGTCGAAAATTTTCAGTTGGTCGATACCCTCGCCAATGCCGATATAGCGCACCGGAACGTGGAACTGATCGCTGATGCCGATCACCACACCGCCCTTTGCCGTACCATCTAACTTCGTAATAGCCAACGACGTAACCTGCGTTGCCTGCGTAAATTGACGAGCCTGTTCAAATGCATTCTGACCTGTCGAGCCGTCCAGCACGAGCATCACTTCGTGTGGAGCGTCGGGGATCACCTTCGCCATCACGTTGCGGATTTTGGTCAGCTCGTTCATCAGACCGATCTTGTTGTGCAGACGACCTGCGGTGTCGATCAGCACCACATCGGCACCATTTGCCTTTGCCGATTTGAGCGTATCGAAGGCCACCGACGCGGGATCCGAGCCCATCTCCTGGCGAATCATCGTCGCACCTGCACGCTCTGCCCACACGCCGAGCTGGTCGATTGCCGCCGCGCGGAAGGTATCGGCCGCACCGATATAGACCTTCTTGCCCGCCTTGCGAAGCTGCGCTGCGAGTTTGCCGATAGTGGTAGTCTTACCCGCACCATTGACACCCACGACCATCACAACGTAGGGCTCGCCCTCTTTGGCATCGAGGCCGAAAGTTGCGTCGTTGCCGTGGTTCTCTTCGAGCAACAGAGCGATCTCATCGCGCAGAATTGATTGAAGTTCAGCGGCATTCATATACTTATCGCGCGCCACACGCTCCTCGATACGGCGAATGATCTTAACCGTCGTTTCAACGCCCACATCGGAGGTAATCAGAATCTCCTCCAACTCATCGAGCATATCGTCATCGACCTTCGAGCGACCCGCCACGGCACGCGCCAACTTGCTGAAAAGTCCCTGCTTGGTCTTCTCCAAACCGGCATTCAACTCCTCGCGCTCGGCGGCTGCGGTTTCGGGTGCAGCGGCCTGCTCTTCGGCCTTTTTCTTCTTAAAAAAATCGAATAATCCCATAGTTTTCAGTCAATAGATTTTTGCAAAGATACAAAATAGTTTTCAAACCACCGTTATATATAAAGTAAAAGCCACCTCGCGGGGTGGCTTTAAGCGTGTATGTGGGGCATTTTATTTAATTATCAACTCATCGAGGGCGATTTTCGGAACGTAGTGCGTGCCCTCGCGGCGGTAGTAGCGGTGATCGTCGGCGGCCGAGATTTCGGTCAGTTCGATGCGGTCGGCTCCACGCCCAATCGCCACAATGAGCAGAGGGTCGTAAGGCAACTCCAAAGCCTCCTTCACTGCCTCTCGATTGAACGCCGCAATGCACAATCCATTGAGTCCTATCTCTGTGGCTTGCAACAACATAGACTGCACCGAAATACCCAAATCAATGCTCACCTCGCGCGTTTCGGGCACGGTTGCGCAGACGATGATATAGGCGTTCGGCTCGGTGCCGACTGCCGGCAGATTCAGTTCCGGCAATGCCGCGCCCATACGGATATGGGGACGCACCTTTGCCGCCTCGTCAGCAAGCACCGCGCGGAAACGCAGAACCTGCTGATTACGCGCCGACGGAGTGCGCGTATTGACCTCGATAATGCGACGCAGTTGATCCTCGCGCACGATAAATGTCGGATCATAAGCGCGATGACTGCGATTCTTCGCCAACAGACGCGCCAGCGTGGGGGTGCGGCGAGGTGTCGTGCCCGCATCACGGCGAGCCATATACTCCTCCATCTTTTTACCTAAATAATTATCTGCCATACGATTACTCGTTTTTAAGTTCAATTACAACCAACTCGCTCTGGGTGCCGATTCTAAACGGAGGACCCCACAGCGAAAGACCACTCGAAACGTAGATATGAGTGTTCGACCAACGGCGATAACCGTAGCTCTGCGCATACATTCTATCGGTCAACCAATTCAGCGGCCAGACCTGTCCGCGATGCGTATGGCCGCTGATTTGCAGGTCGATAGCGAGCCTCTCGACCTCGGCAAGATTATAGGGTTGGTGGTCAAGAACAATGATCGGACTCGCCGCATCGGCCTTCGCAACCAGCGCAGAGAGCGACTCTCGATGACGGTTCGAACGGTCGTCGCGACCAATCAGTTGCACACCATTCGGCAGCACCGCCACCGAGTCGCGCAACAAGCGTATCGGGGTGTCGCGCAGGAGCTCTTCAACCTTTTGCAAGCCGCTGATATACTCGTGGTTACCCGCCGAGAAATAGATTCCCATCGGAGCCTTCACTGCATCGAACTCCTCACACATCGAATCGCGTGCGACGGGAGCCACCGAGTTATCAATCAGATCGCCCGCAATGAGCACAACATCAGGCTGTTGGGCATTTATCATCTCGACATAACGATGCAGAGCATCGCGCCCCGTTCCCTCGCCTAAATGGATGTCGCTCGCCGCCACGATGCGCATCGCTCCGCCCTCGATCGGGCGATCAACCTCCAACTCCAACTTGACCACGCGAGGGTGTCGATAGTTCCAATATCCATATGCGAGAACTGCGCAAACGACCACCGACGCAATCCAAAATCCGCATTTGAACGACGGCCACAGCCAATGCGCCAAGTCGCACACAATCAGCGCGATAACCATATAAAGCGTAAAGACCAACCACACCGATCCGATCGTAAAAAGCACTCGCCCGACCGATGCCGGCACCGACAAATCTCGCAGTGCGAACGATGCAAACAGAGCCATCGCAACAACCCAATACAGCACCCCAAACAGCACGCGCACAGCCATCGGCGCACCACTCATCTGTTGCAGTGCGCGAACAAAAATATAGCTGTTACCACCCACATATGCGGCCATCAGGCCCAAGAAAAAGATCTTCATCGCGTTGGGGTTTATTAATTGTTATTCAGGGGCTTATGCAAGCAGTGCGTCGGCCAGCATCTCCAAAGCGGGCAGGTCGGCTCGCTTCATTCGCGAGTGAATTGTAACCATCGGCTCAACGATCTCGATATCCTTCATCTGCTCCAACATTCCGCGCATAATGCGGCCTGCGGTCGGTGCCCACGAGCCATTTTCGATAATAGCCACGCGGCGACGTTGATAGCTCTTCATCTGCAAATGGTGCAGGAAATCGCGCATCGGCGGGAAGACATCCGAGTCGTACGATGCCGCCGCCACCACAAGCGTTCCCACTCGGAAGGCGTCTTCGACTGCCTCGGCCATATCGTCGCGGCTCAAATCGGCTACCGACACCCTCTTAACACCTCTTGTACGCAGAATTTCGGCCAACTTATGCGCCACTGCCGCCGTGCCGCCGTGGATCGACGCAAAGGCGATAAAAACGCCCTCACTCTCAACCTCATAGCGGCTCCACGTATCGTACAAGCCGATGTAATAACCCAGATTTTCGCTCAATATCGGGCCGTGCAACGGGCAGATAATCTCAACATCGAGCGCAGCTAACTTCTTCATCAACGTCTGCACGGGAACGCCATACTTGCCGCAGATATTGAAGTAGTAGCGACGAGCCTCGCACGCCCAATCCTCCTCGTGCGATAACGCGCCGAACTTGCCAAAAGCATCGGCCGAGAAGAGCACCTTATCGGTCGAATCGTAGCTGACCATAACTTCGGGCCAATGCACCATCGGAGCCATCGCAAAATGCAGGGTGTGAGCACCCAACGACAATGTATCGCCCTCTTTCACCGCGATCGTGCGGCCCTCAAAATCGCACTCCTCAAAGAATTGCGGCATCATCTGCACCGCGCGAGCCGAAGCTACGATCTTCATCGCGGGGAACTCCGCCATAATGGCCGCCATTCCACCCGCGTGATCAGGCTCCATATGTTGCACAACAAGGTAATCGGGGCTACGATCACCAAGTGCCTCGTGCAGATTCTCGTGCCACTCTTCATACTTTCGGGCATCGACCGTATCCATAATCGCAACCTTCTCATCAATAATAAGATACGAGTTGTACGATATGCCGTTAGGGATGATGTATTGGCTCTCAAACAGGTCGAGATCAAGATCATCGACACCGATATACTTGATTGTTTTTGTTACGTTTTTATCCATATTCGTTTGATGTTTTTATTCTTTCTTTCGAGCAAATATAGTGAAAAAAATAGATAATCTGAAATCACCTTTTGCCATCAACGAAACGTAATTGCTCCTCGAAAATTGTGTTGTGCGCCACAAACCTCACACGACACGCTCTTTCATTGCGTTGCTCTCCTGCACACAAGGCAAACAAAAAGCCCCACAACTCGAAAGATGCAGGGCTTGTTTGTTGTAAACTTTGCTAAAATTATTTCTTAGCAGCGTTTCTCTTATCGTAGTGCTTTGCGTAGCGGCTCATAAACTTATCGACGCGACCAGCGGTGTCTACCAACTTCATCTTACCGGTGTAGAACGGGTGAGATGTGTTAGAGATTTCCATCTTATACACGGGATAGGTTTCGCCGTTCACCTCGATGGTCTCCTTTGTCGAAACGGCGGACCTGCACAAAAACACGTGGTCGTTCGACATGTCCTTGAACGCCACTAAACGATAATTTTCAGGATGAATACCTTTTTTCATTTTCGTCTTTTTGTTAGTTTATTACGTAATAAAGTGCGGCAAAGATACGACAAAAAAAATGAGGCGCAAACTTTTACGCCTCTTTTTTTACTTTTTTCGTAACTTTTGGCTCATTTTCAGCCATTAGCGCGTTCGGTATCAAGCCCAAGCGGAGTCGCCGCAGCTACTCCTCCTTCTTGAATTTATCCTCCAACTTGTCCTTCAACTCGTCGGCCTTATCTTCGAGTTTATCCTTCCAATCCTCGGCCTTGTCCTCGAACTTCTCCTTAAACTCCTCGACCTTAACTTCGAGCTTATCCTTCAACTCTTCTGCCTTATCTTCGATCTTGTCAAGCAGAGCATCTACCTTATCTTCGAGAGCATCCATCTTCTCGTCGAAAGACATCTTCTTCTCTTCCATAGTAGTCTGTTGTTTTAGAATGTGTATTTAATACCCAGCGCAAAGCCCGTAGCCACAAATTCGGTCGAGGGAAGGAAATCCAAGCGGGGTTTCCAGTCGATCGAGAAGGCCAACGGAGCCGCCTTCAACGAGTACTCCAAGCCGACAATTGCGTCTAAACCGAGGTTAAAACCATTCTTCTTACCCTCTTCGTGGCCCGCCTTGTAGGTCCAACCGCCCACGTGCGCACCCGCACCATAATAGAGTTGGAAGCCGTTACCGATAATGGGGACATTGAACTCATACAAGCCCGTAAAGTTGAAACCGCTACCGTGCTTCGAGTAGCTCCAACCAACCAAAGCCTCGGCCGCATTGCCATTATTGAATACGTGCTTCACCGACAGCGAGGTTGCATTCACACCACCGCGAACACCGATAGCCCAATCGTAATATTGAGCCGAAGCTACCGAGGTGATCATAACGGCAGCGATCAAAAGCAGAAATTTCTTCATAGTCTTAAATGTTTTAGTTTTTTCGTTTCGTTAAGTTTTGATAGATAGCCATTTGTCCATTTCGTAGGCTCGTATATCGAGCCGCAGAGTCGGCAATCTCACTTGCGAAAGTAAGAAAATAAATCGTTAAATGGAAATTATTGACAGATTAATTTTGCAAGTTTTCCGAAATTAGCTACTTTTGCAAACGCAAATAGTACTTTGGACCCATAGCTCAGTCGGTTAGAGCAGCGGACTCATAATCCGAAGGTCGTGGGATCATGCCCCTCTGGGTCCACAATCAGGTGCGAGGCTTAACTGAATGAAAATTCGGCCTTTGCATTTGCAGAAAAAAAGCGGTTACGAATCTCGTAGCCGCTTTTTATTTGTGGTACATATACCCCACTCCGCCTCGACACAAAAAAATAGGGAGAGGCAAACCCTCTCCCTACTCTTCATTTAGAGATCATTATCCCATTAGTATCTTACACAACGAACCGCAAAGCAGTTTTCTGCATAACCGAAGTTAATAGTATTAATCGGGAATTGCTGCTTGCTGCTGGTAATATTATAGACACCAATACTGAACTGACTTGATTGATTTGTATTTGAATTTGGTGCCGAAGCCCAATAATTCGCCGTATAGTTACGGGTGTTATATGGAGTTGCAGCACCAACCCACATTGAGCCAGTCTTTGCTCCTCGCGAGCCACTCTGAGGATAGTATGCACCCTCTGTATCAGAGTCATTCATCTTGAAATAACCACCCGACTCATACTTAACCAAATTCACATACGACAAGCCATTTGTACTATTGCCGGTAGTCGTTGTAACAAAACCGGTCCAAGTAAATCGGTTCGCAACACGATAACCAGCGGGGCACGGATCATAAATAGTCTTACCATATGACCACTCACTTGCCTTTGCTGTTGAGATAAGAGTCAAATCAGGATAATTCTCATACACATTTACCAAGGCGATATCACCCCATAAATAGTGATTATCCGCTCTCAACCAATTTCCTGCACTATTCGTTCCACCTTCACCCTCTGCATATATAATCTTGTCAGGATTCTGCACAGCGGTCTCGATGGTTGTATTTGTGCCGTATGCAACCGAATAAACGGGGTACTCCTCATCACAAGCGGTCGGTTCATTGGCCGTTCCGATATAGTACTCCTCCTTATTGGTTATAGGATCTTTACGGCCCCACTGATAGAGCGTACAATAATACGACGTCTTTGAAAGCTGTCCAAGGTTGCGATCCATAACCGTAGCAGTAGTTCCAAGTTTATTAGTATAAACCTGATCTGTTATAGCTTCGTCGCCAATACCCCAGATATGCCAGCTCCACAGAATTGTGCCTGCGCTATTCTTAACTGCGATAACAGCATTACCAACATTTCCGCCTGCGGTGTAGGTGATACGGCCATTATCGTACGATACGCTGGTAATAAAGCCTGCGGTATCCTGCCACAGCAACTCGGCCGATGCGCCGCCTGTAATCACTGCATCGGTAGTATGGAAACCTGCGCCAGCAATTACACCACTTGCGCCATTACCCATCACCGTTGCATCAAACGAATAGTTACCCGCCGCAGAGATCATATAGCAGTTTGCGGGCTCGTCATTCACCTCAACCTCAACATCTGCCGCCTCCTGATTTACGGTAATGGTTGCAGAAGCACTCTCGGTCGAGATCGTTACAGTCGTCGAGCGTGTCGTTGCCGCAGTATTGGCAGCAGCGGTAATGGTGAAGGTATTGTCATTCTGATCAACGGTTACCCACTCATCAGCAGCCTCGGCATACAGCTCGCTGTAATCGGTCGTTACGGTTACGGTCTGCGAGCCGCCCTCTGCGGTGAAGTTGATCTCGTTGGTCGAAACCTCAAATGTGGGGAACGTCAAGAACTTGGTCTTGATCGGGATGTTGTATGCCGTACCGACCTGCAACTCCTTCAATGTGGTCAGCTCGGCAGTTGCGGTGATGTAGCTCTCGTTATCAGTCGGTTCTGCTGCATCTACGGCCGTAAGCACAAAGTTCAGCACCGAGCCTGCGGGCAGTTCAGGATTCAACACAACCCAACCCTCGATTACGCCCTCGCTCAATGCGGGACGGTTCTCGAAATAGAGGTTAATACCGTCAGACTGCGCATCGCCCTTGGTCAGGGTGCCGTCATTGACATTCAGCACAAAGTCGCCCGCCAACACAGCGCCCTCGCTCTGCAACCAGATATTGTCGAGGTACATCTCCTTCACGACCTCGCTATCGGTTACGTCGATCGTGAATTTCACGAGCGAGAAACACTGCTGGAATTCGCAGGTGTATTTATTGGTGCCATTTGCCTCCAACACGCCATATTTCAGGTCATTCTCGGCGATTGCGGGGCCGTCAGCGGTCTGTGTCTGCTCCGAGTTGAGCGTAAAGTGCAGAGCCGCCATATTGGTAGCACCCTCAACAAAGGGATAGTAGGCAACAAATGCGTTATCCTCCTCGGCAACGCTACCTACGAAAGTGGTAGCCTCCGCAGCCACGGTGTTCGACGAAGTGAACTGTGCATTTACAGTCTGATCGCCAAAGACGCCGATTGTCTCATTCGGAGCCCAAAGCAATGCTACTTTTTCATCATCCTCGTTGCCAACCTGTGTGCGCACCGTGGGATTCATTGCCACGATATTGATCTCGCGACCAACGGTAATAACTTCGGGGTCTTCATTACAAGCCACGAACGTCAGTGCCAGAGCAATTAGAGAGATTAATTTCTTCATCTTGTTTAATAAATTAGTTTTATTGTTTCCTTTTTTTTCAGCTTGCAGCGAGAAGTGGCGATTCTCACCGCATTTCGCACGGGCCTATGCCCTATCTCTCACACTTCTTTATTCTTATACTCTATTAAGCGACCAAACCATAGCCCGTTTGGACTATGGTCTGGTTGCTCTCTTATCTATTCAGCGGTCAGGTTACCACCATTCGTGTAGCTACCAGCCGAAGTGCCGTCCGATTCAACGGTTACCGAGGTATCAACAGCAACATCTCGTACGCAACGAACGTAACCCGTATTATCTTCGGGTTCGTCAGCCTGATGCACCTCCAACGTCTGAATCTGGCCACTTGCATCCCACCAGAAGCCGTAACGAGCAGGACCAACATTTTTTTCCGACGACTGATAAGCCGAGAACTTGGTACGCGACAGAGCATTGTGAGCCGTAAGGAATCCGTTCAGACCCATAGCCTGCAACTCACGCTCGTTGGGGATACGCCACTGACCGAGGTCAGAGCCATCACTCTCCTGCGAGTAGTGCTCTGCACAGATATTCTCGGAGGTAGATAGTGCGATATTAAATTCAGGACCGCGAGTCTCGCCATCGCTATCATCGGCTGTTGCCTGACGAGTTGCGACATAGCTTGCATTAACGTAAGTGTATGCCGAGTGGTTGCCATCATTACCCTTTGCCCAGATATATGCGGGAACGGGAATATTGGTTGCAACAACTTGGTTGTTCTCATCCAGTGTAATCGGATTGGTTGTAGCGAATGTTGCATCGGTAGTGTAGTAGAACGTAGCACCCTGAATCGACGAATCATCGCTTGTCGTGATTTGGAGTTTCGACTCTACACCTGTATCAGCAACCACTTTCAGGTTGGTGATGGTTACGGTAACTGAATAACCAGAATGACTAATATAGTAACACCAACTATGTGAGTAATAGCCTCCATTCATATTAAATCCAATACCTTTAAGGCTACCATTTGCGGTAGATTTTGTCTCAATAACAGCATAACTACCGCTTGTTGCACTATGCGACCAGCCATTATTGTTATCGCAGAAACCAAAATTCGAGTCAGCCAACGCATCAGATGTAACATCAGTACTACTATTATTAGCATTGTATGTTACTGTAATCTCATCATATGTAAGTTGTACTCGATCGTCGTTGTTAAGGGTCTTTATGTAGTCATTCGAGATAATAAATTTCTGGCTATCGTAGTCGAATGTCAAAACAATTGTATTGTCCGAACCAGACACCGTATTAGTTGTTGAATAAACATCATCTGTACGCACTGCTACATCAGTATATGCAATAGGATAGCCACCCGATATATACGACACCTTGGGCGACGCATAAGTAAGCTGGTCGGCATTGATGGTATAGCTACCAACCCATCCCTCGGCAACCTCGATGCTATAAGGAATTCGGTTACGCGATTCATCAAGCTCATTATGAATATCATACTCACCAACCATTGCACCCGACTGACGATATGCGCCCTCCTGCAAGTGGTTCATCGTAATCTGGTTGCCCGATTTCGCATAGATAGTTGCAGGTTCAGCATCGTAACTGGTCAAAGTACGAACACAACGTGCCTTGTGATATGTTGCCATCCAACTATCACTATACTGACCCGTCGATCCTGCCTCAACTGCCCAATAGATACGGTGAGCATCATTCGACGAGGTGTAGTAGTGAGAATAATTCTCATACTCCTCCTCGGTTGTAGCAGAAACGATACCACTCATACGAGCCTTGGGGTCGATTGCAGTCTCACCAATCCACATCTGGACATACTGGTCAGACGATGCCAGATACCAACGCTTCTCGTTGTCGTCAATCGTACCATCACCATCAAGGTCGCGGTTACGCTGCATACAAGCGTACGCACCCGATGTGTTAGCCAGCGAGTTATAAATATTGCCATTAGGCTGACCATTAAGACCATAGCGCAGAGCCGACTCGCTTACATAAGTATTCCACGAAGTACCTGTTACCAAACTACCAAAATAGTTGCTATAACCATTTGCGCTATTTACTCCGCCAGAGAAGTTTTCCAAATTAGCATTTGCAGTCTCATCGTACCACTCGATACCGTAGGCATTAACTGCACCCTCCTTCTTAAACATAGTCTGGATAGACTTCTGCTCGAAGGCACAAAGTACGGTTGCATAGGTCGAGTTACCGTCGGTCGATTTCTTGGGGTCCTGCAACATATACATCGAACGAGGTTTCGCATTAGTGAACTCGGTCCAATCGGTTGCTCCGCCATCCAGAGGATCCACGTCGTAGAAATACTCGTTAATAAATGCCATAAAGTAGATATGACCATTGTCATTCACATAGTCAGCCAACGACGAAGTGGTTTCGTCTTTTTCATCAACCAACTTGTAAAGCTCGTGATAGAGCTCATAAACGTTCATCAGCTTGCTCTGGTTGTCCTTATCGGGATAAGCCGTACGAGTGGTAGGATCGGTATTGGTCTTGGCAATAGGATAGAACTGAATCCAATCAATATCGTAGGTCTGCTTAAAGGTAGCCTCGTCTGTATTCTCGAAATCGGCCCAAGTCAAAATCTTGTTCTGGGCATCATCGGTCATATAGGGAGTAGCAACACGCAAGATAAAGCCGTGGCCCACCTCGTCGAAGTTGCTCGTATCAATCTTAATCAACGCATCCTCATAGTGTGCATCGAAGGTATAAACCATATCAGCACCTTTGGTATTGATGATATAACCCTCGGCACCGTGCTGGTACTGCTGCGAATCATCCTCGGCCTTTGCCTCGACGATAATCTGCTGAACACCATTGATCGTTACGTTGTAGGTATATTTGTGGTTACGCTCTACCGAGTAGGCGTCGAAATCACCCGTACTGAAATCGCCGAGGTGGATAGTGTAGTTCACATCACCCTGCAAGATGACCTTATCATCGGCGGTCTTCTCCTCGTACTTACCATATACGCGTACATAGGTACCAAGTTCGGGAGCATTAATGAAAGCAGTACCGTCCTTCTTATCACGGTCGTAATAGTTCGACACCGAGTTTTTAGCCTCCTGAATGTTCTCGATCATATAGAAGCTGAACGAGTTGGGAGTCTGAACACCAAACTTCTGATCCAGACGGTTGAAGTAAGACAGACCCGTTACCTCTGCACCCTCGAACAGAGCCGAGTGGCGGGGAATGTTATAAACATCATACGAGGTCGGGGTAAATGAAACCTTATTACCTGCGCGATCGGTATCGCTCTCGGCGGGGGCACCGTTGATAAAGTTGAATGCAACCGAGGCGTAGGGACGCTTCAAGATGATTCGGGTACCGAGCGAGCCGTCCGATGCGATATTTGCGCTACCGTCAGAACCTGCCATACCGATCAGGGTGATACTTGTACCCAGAGGCTCGGTGAACGACTGATCAACGGTATAAAGTGCCGACAAGAAAGCCGACTCGCCATTGCCGGCGGCAGTTTGCAGGTCAGACAACTTGTTCCACATCTCGGTTACAGGGTTAGCAATAGCATAAACCTTAACTGCACCCGAAACACCGGTAGTACCCTCCAAAGTACCTGTGTAGGTACGGGTATAAGAACCGGTATTGGTAAGAGTCAGATCAGAGATGTAACCCTCAACCTTCTTCACACCTTCCTGGAAAATAAACACATACACGCTCGAAACGTCAGACTCTGCCGACTCCGACACGCGGGTATTGACCTCAACATTGCTCTTTGCTGCTGTTACGAAGCTAATGTTGATCTTATTTGAAGCCTCAAACTGGTCAACATTATCTCGCTCACAAGCCGAGAGCAACATTGCCAAGGCAAAAATCAATATCAATTTTATATTTTTCATATCCTTAAACTCCTTTCCTCAAAATTAGTCAAACGCAACATTACACTCAATCAGGTGCCAAGGCTCAACATAGATCTCCGTCTCGGTCTCCTGAACAAACTTATCGATATTGAAACCATAGTTATAAATATGGTTAGCCTCGAAGTTCTTCGCTTCTTTCAAGGTAACAGCGTATGTACCATCGTTGAACATAACCGTAATACGGAAGTAGTTACCCTCGCCTGCAAATGCGTTCGACGAGTTGATATGCATCAAAACGCCCTGCGCCTTATCGTAGCTCTTCACGGTTACCCCTGCCGTCTGACCATTTACGGTAATTACGTTGTTCTTTGCCGTAAAGGTGATTGCGCCCTCTTCGGGATACTCTGCACCCTCCGCACCGCTAACGGGCGATTTGGTAAGGTCGGCAGTATAAGTACCGCAGAATACTGCGTTGGCATCCGAGCCCGTTACCGTTACTACACCGTTGCTATTCTTGGTACCCTTAACAGCCTCCATCATAACCGACGAGATTGTCTTGGTCTGTGCAGTTGCCGACGCGAAGCAGAAACGCACATAAGCAAACGGAGTTACCAGTTTGACATCCTCGATACGGCCATACTTGCCATTAGTGGGAGTAACCGTCTTGGTTGCCCAAGTGATCGTGCTCTCGGCAATGTCTCCATTCTGCGTGGTGGGCAACTGCAAACCTGCAATGGTCGGAGTAGCGGCATTGGTGCTACCCAATGTACTCCAAGGATAATATACATAGAAGGTATGCGACGCAACAGCACCATTGAACTCGATCTGGGGATATACCGTAGCCGACTTCTTATCGGTGCTCATATTTGCCTCGGTGATAGTTGCAGGAACATTTGCACAAGTGGCATAACCCTGTGCAGTCGATGCTGCCTCTGCGCTATAAATACCAAGTTTATCGCCATTGGCCCAAATAAGGTTGTCTTTGTTGTCATAGAATTCAAGCGATACACGGGTATCTGCCTCACCAAAACCGATTTCAACCATCTCGCCGGTGGGAGTAAACCAATCGGGAATGTTACTCTTCTCATTCTCACAACCGACAAATGCCGCTGCAAGAAGAGCAAAAACTATAAATCTTTTCATTTTCATCTCTTTCTCTCTTTTTTGTTATGCCTCCCAGCCCCAATTTTCAGAATCAGAGCCTTCTAGATCATCGCCACCCTGTTCCGGGTCGGTAGTTCCAACGCCACCGGTAGCGTTAAATCCTCGTTCCACCAACACGCAGTGCGGTGTGATCTTGGGAACCTCATAAGGCTCCCTCAAAAATTCACTTTGTTTCATACTCACTTTATAAATTTTAATTTTAACTTTTTGCGCTTAACAATAAGCAATGGAGAACCGTTTGCGAGCGAACCGCCGCAATGGAGAAACGAGATATAATGTGAAACAGCAAAAGCCCCAAGCGAAAGCTTGAAGCTACATAACTAACGATCACAGACAGAGATAGTTACACCTATCTCTGCTGTACAGAAATTAAAGTTGATTCGCATTTTTGTTTCGTTCTCCGCTGCAAATGTACACTTTTTTTCATTAATGTAGCACTATTTTGCGCTTTTTTTCACATTTTTATCGAAACGGAGATCGCCCAATCTGACAGCCGTATTCATCTAAAAAATTAGCTGTATTATATGCGCCCTATTATATATAAATAAAGGTATAGCGCGACAAGAATAAACCGAGCCGCCTGACCTTACAAAAAAGTCAAGCGGCTCGGTTTATCGTCAGCCTTTTTACAACGGCCCCTTTATAACAGCTCTTTCAAGCGGTCCATCAAACCGTAGTTGGTCATATCGATCTTAACGGGAACGACCGTAACGTAGCCATTTTTCAGAGCCCATTCGTCGGTCTGCTCCGCATCGGGTTCGGCGTTACAAAATGCGCCGTGCAACCAGAAGTAGTCGTTGCCACGCGGATCCTGACGGCAATCGTACTCCTCGCGCCAGAAACCACGCGTCTGGCGACATATACGCACACCCTTCAACTCTTCGGGGCGAACGGCGGGGACATTGACATTGAGGCAAACCTGCTCGTCGAACTGCGTGCCGAGCATCTTCTCAATCATCATCGCAGCCACCTCCAACGCGCCATCGAAATCGGCATCGAGGTCGTGATCATCAAGCGACAGGCCCACCGACGGACAGCCGTAGAAACTACCCTCCATAGCCGCGCCCATCGTACCCGAATAGAGCACATTGATACCTGCATTCGAGCCGTGGTTGATACCCGACAGAGCCAGATCGACTTTCTTGCCGAGCAGCAGATTATCGAATGCCATCTTTGCACAATCGACCGGAGTGCCCGTAAGCGAATAGATCTGCTTATCGGGCTCATCGACAACCTTTTTCAAGAAGAGTGGTTGGTACATCGTGATCGCATTCGACTTGCCCGATTGCATCTCGGCGGGGGCAATAGCAACAACGCGACCATAACGCGCAGCGACATCAATGAGCAGACGGAAGCCTTTGGCATTCACGCCGTCATCGTTAGTGATGAATATCAGAGGTTTTGTCATTGTTTATTCGTTTATTTGCTCTTATATCTCCACAAAGATAGCTATTTTCCACCTTTTTGGAACAACTTTAACCTCCAAACGCGATTTTCCCGCTCAAAAATTTGTCTATGATTTTTTTATCGCCTAATTTTGCCATCCCAAACGGGAGTGTAGAAATCTCTTACGAGGGTGCGAACCGAGGGGTGCAGTTAATCTGGGAGGGCTTTTGCGGAATAGCGAAGGTCCGACAAAGAGAAAGCAGCGCAACGGGATTATCGGTCGGAAACAGAGATCGTTATGGTAGGATTCGTGCAGCCGTAATATTTCGCGCTAAACTTTAATTAATTGTTTGAACAATGAACAAGGATCAAATTATCAAGTCTGTTGAGCAGGCTTTGTGGGCGGAGAAGGAGATTCCCGCATTCAAGAGCGGTGATACCATTACCGTAACCTACAAAATCGTCGAGGGTAACAAGGAGCGTCTGCAGAGCTTCCGTGGCGTAGTTATCCAGATCAAGGGTCGCGGTATGACCAAGATGTTTACCATTCGCAAGGTATCGAATGGCGTAGGCGTTGAGCGTATCTTCCCCCTCTACTCGCCCCACATCGAGAAGATCGAGCTGAACAAGGTTGGTGTTGTTCGCCGTGCACGTATCTACTACCTGCGTGAGCTCACCGGTAAGAAGGCTCGTATCAAGGAGAAGCGTATGGTTTCAAACAAGTAAACCCTCTGGTTTCAATCCAACACAAGAAATAAGCGATCGTCAGAAAAGACGGTCGCTTGTTTTTTTTGTATAGTCCCGTATATCAATTCACAATTCACAATTCACAATTCACAATTCACAATTCACAATTCACAATTCTTTAACTATTAATTTTACATCGTTGATAACAAAAAAAGTCGCCCGCGCATTTTTGCACGGGCGACTTGCTATAAGCAGCGGGTAAGAGGCGTTCCTCTCTCCGCGTTAGGAGTCGATTCAAACCACTTTGGCACGCGTAGCCGTAGCCACGCCACACGTAACAAACCGCGTCAACACATCGGAGCATACGCACACGCACTCCCTGCACCGACCAATTTGCACGGTCTGTGCCACCAACCTCGCGGTCGGCCTGCGAACCAAATCGCTAAACTCGTTCAGCGCGCTCCGACTAACCCTTCTTGGGTTTGGGGGCGAGCATCATCGTCATCTTCTTGCCGTCAAGTTTGGGCATCTGCTCAACCTTTGCCAGCTCCTCCAAATCGGTAGCAAAGCGAAGCAACAAAATCTCGCCCTGCTCCTTGAAGACGATCGAACGGCCACGGAAGAAGACGTATGCCTTCACCTTGGCACCCTCTTTCAGGAAGTTCTCGGCGTGGCGCAGCTTGAAGTTGTAGTCGTGATCGTCGGTCTGCGGGCCGAAACGGATCTCCTTGATTACAACCTTCACAGCCTTGGCCTTGATCTCCTTGGCCTTACGTTTGAGCTGATAAAGGAATTTCTGATAGTCGGCGATACGGCACACCGGGGGATCGGCCTTGGGCGAAATCTCGATCAGGTCGAGCTCCATCTCGTCGGCTAATTTGATAGCCTCACGGATCGGAAGCACAACGGGGCTTTCGATATTGTCGCCTACGACACGTACCTGCGGTGCAGTGATCTCGTCATTGATGCGATGAGGATTCTCCTTTTCGGGGCGACGTGGCCCGTTAGGACGCTGACCACCGTTCTGGGGGCCTGCGTTGTTTGTCCTCGGCGGAAATGGTTTTGTAGTGTTTATAGTTTTGTCCTCCTATTGGTTAATAAAACTTTGATTTACTGAATTTTATCATTGCCTGCGGTCTCCTCCTTCACCTTTTCGAGGATCAGGTCGCGGAAGGCCTCCATAGTCATCTGACCCTTGTCGCCCTCGCCCTGAACGCGCACCGAAACCAGACCATCGGCCTGCTCCTTCTCACCTACGATCAGCAGGTAGGGGATACGTTTCAACTCGTTGTCGCGGATCTTACGACCGATCTTCTCGTTACGGTTGTCAATCTGTGCGCGAACATCGTTGCGGTTGAGGAAGTCGGTAACCTTCTCGGCGTAGTCGTTGTACTTCTCGCTGATGGGCAGCACAGCCACCTGATCGGGCGAGAGCCACAGCGGGAACTTGCCTGCGGTGTGCTCCAACAATACTGCCACGAAACGCTCCATCGAGCCGAAAGGTGCGCGGTGGATCATAATCGGGCGGTGAGGTTTGTCGTCAGCACCGGTGTAGGTCAGATCGAAACGTTCGGGCAGGTTGTAATCCACCTGAATGGTACCCAACTGCCACTTACGGCCGATAGCATCCTTAACCATAAAGTCGAGCTTCGGACCGTAGAATGCAGCCTCGCCATACTCAACAACCGTATTCAGACCCTTCTCCTTTGCAGCGTCGATAATTGCCTGCTCGGCCTTCTCCCAGTTCTCGTCCGAGCCGATATACTTCTCCTTGTTATTGGGATCGCGCAACGATATCTGTGCGGTGTAGTTGTCGAACTTCAAGGTCTTGAAGATATAGAGAATGATGTCGATAACCTTCTCGAACTCCTCCAACAGCTGGTCGGGGCGTACGAACATATGGGCATCGTCCTGCGTGAAACCACGTACGCGGGTCAGACCGTGCAACTCACCGCTCTGCTCGTAGCGATATACCGTACCGAACTCCGCCAAACGCAAAGGCAGATCCTTATACGAACGGGGCTTGGTCTTGTAGATCTCGCAGTGGTGGGGGCAGTTCATCGGTTTGAGCAGGTACTCCTCGCCCTCGATGGGGGTGTGGATGGGCTGGAACGAGTCCTTACCATACTTTGCATAGTGGCCCGAAGTTACATAGAGCTCCTTGTTGCCGATGTGCGGGGTGATAACCTGCTGGTAGCCGTAAGCCTTCTGCACACGGCGCAAGAACTGCTCCAAGCGGTCGCGCAGAGCGGCACCCTTCGGCAACCACAAAGGCAGACCCTGACCTACGCGCTGCGAGAATGCGAACAACTCCAACTCCTTGCCGAGCTTACGGTGGTCGCGCTTCTTCGCCTCCTCCATCATTGCCAGATACTCATCGAGCATCGACTTCTTGGGGAACGAGATACCATATATACGGGTCAGCATCTGACGCTTCTCGTCGCCGCGCCAATATGCGCCTGCAACCGAGGTCAGTTTGATAGCCTTGATTAATCCTGTGTTGGGCAGGTGCGGACCGCGGCAAAGGTCGGTAAATGCGCCATTGGTGTAGAACGAAATTGTACCGTCCTCCAATGCCTCGATCAACTCAACTTTGTACTGGTCGCCCTTCTCGGTGAATGTACGCAGAGCCTCGGCCTTTGCAACCTCGGTACGTACGACAGCCTCCTTCGTGCGAGCCAACTCCATCATCTTCTGCTCGATGCGGGGCAGGTCGCTCTCGGTGATGGGCACGGGGCAATCGACATCGTAGTAGAAACCGCTCTCGATTGCGGGACCGATACCGAACTTAATACCGGGGTACAATGCCTCCAAAGCCTCTGCCAACAGGTGCGACGAGGTGTGCCAGAATGCGTGCTTACCCTCATCATCGTCCCATTTGAGCAGCTTCACGTGGCTGTCATCATTGATCGGCAGGTTCAGATCACGAACCTCGCCATTAACCTCAACCGCCAGCACCTCCTGTGCCAAACGCTGGCTGATGCTCTCGGCGATCTGCATCGCCGTAGTCCCTTTGGCATACTCACGAATGCTGCCGTCGGGGAAAGTGATTTTCATCATTGCTTGTTTGTGTTTTGTTTGTGTTGTTAGTTTTCCTCGCGCCGCGCTCCCACAATTACGAGACGGAATACACGGCGGTCGGCGTTATTTTAGTTAATTCAAGATTCAAAATTAATTCTGCTACGCACTCTTTTACTCCTCTGCGGGTTCGGGCAGTTTCAGATCGTGTACCGATACGTCGCGGCCCTTCTCACGCTCGAAATGCTGCAACGGATTGGCATTCATCTGCGCCCAACGACGACGGTTCTCGAAGATGTCGATCGCAGCATAGATAGCCTCGCGCATCGACTGCGGATCGGCCAAGTCCTTACCTGCAATGTCGTACGCCACACCGTGGTCAGGCGAGGTGCGTACCTTCGACAACGCCGCCGTAAAATTCACACCCTCCGGCGAAATGGTCTTGAACGGAGCCAAACCCTGATCGTGATACATCGCCAGCACCGCGTCATACTTCTTGAACATACCGCTTGCAAAGAAACCATCGGCTGCAAACGGACCAAACGCCAGCACCTTCTGCTCAAAAGCCTCCTGCACTGCGGGGCGAATCACCTCCTGCTCCTCCGTGCCGAGCAGACCTCCGTCACCCGCGTGGGGGTTGAGTGCCAGCACCGCAATACGTGGCTCAACAATTGCGAAATCGCTACGCAACGTCGCACGCAGACGGTGCAGAGCCTCGACAATCTTCTCCTTCGAGATTGCCTGCGCCACCTCCGCCAGCGGAATGTGGATTGTCATCAAACCCACGCGCAGCACCTCGCTGCACATCATCATCATCGGCTCGCCCTCCAACTCGGCAGCCAAAAACTCGGTATGACCCGTATAGCGGAACTCGTCGCTCTGAACGCTCTCCTTGTTGATCGGCGCAGTAACCAAAACATCGATCTCACCCGCCTTCAAATCGCGAATGGCAGCCTTCAACGAGGCTACCGCAGCGGCACCAGCTTCGGGTGTAGTCTTACCCATCTCGATAGGGATCTCCGAAGGTCCGCAATCGATGATATTGACCTTGCCGCGACGTGCCTGCGAAACCGACTGAATGGGGTTATATATGAAGCCCTCAACGTCGTTCAGCCGATTCTTATAATATGTCGCCACTTTGGGCGAGCCGTAGATCACGGGTGTACACAATTCGGCCATACGTGCGTCTGCGAAGGTTTTGATGATGACCTCCCAGCCGATGCCGTTGGTGTCGCCCTGTGTGATACCTACTCGTATTTTGTTATCGCTCATCTGTTTTTGTTTATATATCAACTTACAAAGATAGCAATTTTTATTCAATTCACAATCCGCAATTCACAATTCACGATTATTTTCTCGGTTTTATGCCGTTTTGTTCGAGAAGAGTGAAAATTTTCCTGTTTTTTGAATAACAATGGGAAAAAATTTGTATCTTTGTTCAATTGAACAGAAACAACTTAACCTCATTTTATTAATAGTTATGGCAAATACCAAAGAAAAGCTGTTCGATCTTTTCCCGCCGGTACCGACCGAGAAATGGGAAGAGGTTATTACGGCCGACCTTAAAGGGGCTGACTATGAGCGCAAACTTGTATGGCGTACCGACGAAGGTTTCAACGTACGTCCCTACTACCGCGCCGAAGACCTTAAGGCTGTTGAATTCTTGGGTGCTGGCATCGGCCAGTTCCCGTATGTACGTAGCACCGGCAAGAGCAACGAGTGGCGCGTACATCAGACCATTGGCGTAGAGTGCCCCGCAAAGGCTAACGCCGAGGCTCTGAAAATTCTGAATGCAGGCGTTGATGCGCTTGGTTTCTGCATCTGCAATGCCGAGTTCTCGGCAGAGGATCTGGATACCCTGCTGGCTGGCATCGCTCTGCCCGCTATCGAGCTGACTATCTGCGGCTCGGCAGTTGAGGAGGTAGCTGATCTGCTGTTGGCAAAGGTTGAGAAAGAGGGCGTAGCTGCTGACGATCTGCACGTTAATTTCGTAGTTGATCCTATCGTGATGGCTCTCTCGATGAAGGGTGGCTTCTGCTGCTGCGAGAATGGCGAGGCTTGCTTCGCTGATATGGCAGAGCTGATCAAGAAGACCGCTGCTTACAAGGGTGTGAAGGTGGTAGGTGTTACCGGTTCGCAGTTCCACAACGCCGGTTCGACCATCGTTCAGGAGTTGGCATTCACGCTGGCTGTTGGCCACGAGTACCTCGTGAAGTTGATGGAGCAGGGTCTGACCGTTGATCAGGTTGCTTCGAAGATGCGCTTTACGATGGCTGTATCGTCGAACTACTTTATGGAGATGGCAAAGTTCCGCGCAGCTCGTATGTTGTGGGCTAACATCGTTGAGGCATACAGGCCGGAGTGCAAGTGCTCGACCAAGATGTTCACTCACGCTGTAACGTCGAAGTGGAACCAGACCGTTTATGACCCCTATATCAATATGTTGCGCGGTACCACCGAGGCAATGTCGGCAACCATCGCCGGTGTTCACTCGTTGGAGGTTACTCCGTTTGACGCAGCATTTGAGACTCCGACCGAGTTCTCGGATCGCATCGCACGCAACGTTCAGTTGCTGTTGAAGCACGAGTCGCACTTCGACCAGGTAGTTGACCCCGCAGGTGGTTCATACTACATCGAGAACCTCACCAAGAACATCGCAGAGCAGGCTTGGGCACTGTTCAAGACCGTTGAGGAGAAGGGTGGCTATATGGCTGCATTCAAGGAGGGCTTCGTAGTAGCAGAGGTAGAGAAGGCTGCTGCTGCAAAGGATAAGGCAGTTTCGACTCGCCGTCAGATCCTGCTGGGTGCTAACCAGTATCCCAACTTTACCGAGGTTGCTGCTGACGACGTTAAGGCAGAGGTTGTTGCTCGCTCGGCTGCCGAGGGCAACTGCTTGAAGCCCTATCGTGGTGCAATGGCATTCGAGGAGATGCGTCTTACCGTTGACCGTAGCGAGAAGACCCCGAAGGCATTTATGCTGACTTGCGGTACGCTGGGTATGGCACGTGCTCGTGCACAGTTCTCGTGCAACTTCTTCGGTTGCGCAGGTATCCGCGTACAGGACAACACCTTCTTCAAGTCGGTTGAGGAGGGCGTAGAGGCTGCATTGGCAGCACAGGCAGATATCGTAGTGGTTTGCGCTGCTGACGACGATTACCTGACCGTAGCTCCCAAGATCAAGGAGTTGCTGGGCGGCAAGGCAATCTTGGTTGTTGCAGGTGCTCCCGCATCGATGGACGAGCTGAAAGCACAGGGCATCGAGAACTTTATCCACGTTAAGGTTAATGTACTCGATACTTTGAAGTATTATTTGAAGGAACTCGGTATCTAAACGGAAGGAAAAACTATGAGAGCAAAATTCGCTGATTTGGCATACGCAGGCGCAGCTTGTGATGCACAGAAGCCGTGCGAGTGCAATGAAAACGTATGGCTGACCGCCGAGCAGATACCCGTTAAAGGTCATTACTCGGCAGAGGATCTGGCCGGTATGGAGCACCTGAACTATGCAGCAGGTATCGCTCCGTTCCTGCGCGGTCCCTATTCGACAATGTATGTAATGCGTCCTTGGACCATTCGTCAGTATGCAGGTTTCTCGACCGCTGAGGAGTCGAACGCATTCTACCGCCGTAACCTGGCTTCGGGCCAGAAGGGTCTGTCGGTAGCATTCGACTTGGCTACTCACCGTGGTTACGACGCTGACCACCCGCGTGTAGTTGGCGACGTAGGTAAGGCAGGTGTATCGATCTGCTCGGTTGAGGATATGAAGGTACTGTTCGATGGTATTCCTCTGAACCAGATGTCGGTGTCGATGACTATGAACGGTGCCGTTCTTCCCATCTTGGCATTCTACATCGTAGCAGGTTTGGAGCAGGGTTGCACCCTCGATCAGATGGCAGGTACGATCCAGAACGATATCTTGAAGGAGTTTATGGTTCGTAACACCTATATCTATCCCCCCGAATTCTCGATGCGAATCATCGCCGATATCTTCGAGTACACTTCGAAGAATATGCCCAAGTTCAACTCGATCTCGATCTCTGGCTACCATATGCAGGAGGCAGGTGCAACCGCAGACATTGAGCTGGCTTACACGCTGGCCGACGGTTTGGAGTACCTGCGCGCAGGTGTTAATGCCGGTATGAGCATCGACCAGTTCGCTCCGCGTCTGTCGTTCTTCTGGGCAATCGGTATGAACCACTTTATGGAGATCGCAAAGATGCGTGCAGCACGTATGTTGTGGGCAAAGATCGTTAAGCAGTTCGAGCCCAAGAATCCCAAGTCGTTGGCACTGCGTACTCACTCGCAGACTTCGGGTTGGTCGCTCACCGAGCAGGATCCCTTCAACAACGTTGCACGTACCGCAATCGAGGCAATGGGTGCTGCTCTGGGTCATACCCAGTCGTTGCACACCAACGCTTTGGACGAGGCAATCGCACTGCCGACCGACTTCTCGGCTCGTATTGCACGTAACACCCAGATCTACATTCAGGAGGAGACCAACGTATGCCGCGAGGTTGACCCGTGGGCAGGTTCGTACTACGTAGAGTCGCTGACCAACGAGATCGCTCACAAGGCTTGGGCTCTGATCGAGGAGGTAGAGAAGCTCGGTGGTATGGCAAAGGCAATCGAGACCGGTATTCCCAAGATGCGTATCGAGGAGGCTGCTGCACGTAAGCAGGCTCGTATCGATTCGGGCGTTGAGAAGATCATCGGCGTAAATGAGTACCGTCTTGAGAAGGAGGCTCCGATCGACATCCTTGCAGTTGATAACACCGCAGTACGCGAGTCGCAGATCAAGCGTTTGCAGGAGCTGCGTGCTAACCGCGACGAGGCTGCTGTTCAGAAGGCTCTGGCAGCAATCACCGAGTGCGTTAAGACCAAGCAGGGCAACCTGTTGGAGCTGGCTGTTGAGGCAGCGAAGGTACGCGCAACTCTGGGTGAGATCTCGGACGCTTGCGAGGTTGTAGTAGGTCGCTACAAGGCAGTAATTCGTTCAATTTCAGGTGTATATTCGTCAGAAGTGAAAGCAGATGCAACTTTCGCCAAGGCTAAGGAGATGGCCGAGGCATTCGCAAAGAAGGAGGGTCGTCAGCCCCGTATTATGATCGCTAAGCTCGGTCAGGACGGCCACGACCGTGGTGCAAAGGTTGTTGCAACGGGTTACGCCGATATCGGCTTCGACGTCGATATGGGTCCGTTGTTCCAGACTCCCGAAGAGGCTGCAAAGCAGGCTGTTGAGAATGACGTTCACGCAGTAGGTGTATCGTCGCTGGCAGCAGGCCACCTCACCCTCGTTCCGCAGATCATCGCCGAGCTGAAGAAGCTGGGTCGCGAGGATATCGTAGTAGTTGTTGGTGGTGTAATCCCCGCACAGGACTACGATCAGCTTTATCGCGACGGTGCAGCTGCAATCTTCGGTCCCGGTACCCCGATCGCAACTGCCGCTATCAAGATTTTGGAGATCCTCTCGGAGGAGTAATCCGGAATCGGTTAGCAAGCATATAACCGAGAGGCCATCCCGCGTGGGTGGCCTCTTTTTTTGTGCGGTTATCAGCGAAGATCAACGGACATCAGCGAATATCAAGGAATATCAAGAAACATCAGCGACCTTCGAGTAAAACACGGAGAGAGAATTGGCAACATTTTCTCGGAGATAATACCTATTTATATATATAAAAGGCGTACCTCTTTTCCGCCAAATTGTTCAGATATCATCCGCAAACGGGGCAAAGAATCTCATTTTAAGAGTTTTTTCGCTCCATTTTTGACAAAAAAGCGATGAAATGAACAATATTTTTCAAAAAGTTCCCTTTTATTTGTTTTTTTACAGAAAAATGCTTTAACTTTGTAGAAATAGTTTTCTTACGAAAACGCAATTTTTACGGCATTTAACACGGTGAATAGTGCCCGTATTAGAAGAAATGTAGAACCTCTGTAAAGGCATTGTGAGTATGGATGGAGAAGAGCGAAGAGAGTTATGCAGCCCTTAAATGAAAAAGCCACATAAACTAACTATAAGAGAACGAAACAAAAAAACAACGATTTGAAAATAACAAATAAAAAAGGGATATGAAGAGATTGCTTATTTACGAAGTGCCAGCCCTTAAAGCGACCTACTCGGTTGTGGAAAAAGGATTTGCCGGGACTAGAATTGGAGAGAACGCGGGAGCAGGAGAGAACGGCGACCAGGAGCAGGAGTGGTTCGACAACTGGGATTGGGATGCTGATGAACCCGTAGAGTGGGAATAATTGATTAAAGGAGGAAAAAGGTATGAAGAAATTTTATAGCATATTCGCAATTGCAGCCCTGATGTTGGCTGGTTGCGCAGAGCCGGATCCCGTAGGCCCGGTTACTCCCGACGAAGAGGCACAGAACAAACCCGCCGTTTATTTCACTTATGGCGGTGTAGCCGATATGACAAGAACTGCCATCAGCCCCGATAAGAATGCGAATGGTGCCACCCAATTCGTATGGAGCGAAGGCGACAAGGTTGGTGTTTATTGCCCCTATATCGGCGCAGCAAACAAGCAGGTAACGGTTTCTGCAAATCCGCAGACCACACCATATTACAACGCTGTTTTGAGAACTAATCTGCAATATAAGGACGAGGCAGACCACACATTCTACCTCTACTACCCCTATTCAACAGCAAGTTCGAGCGATCCCAACACTCTGCATATTCAGGGTCAGATCCCCACTTTGCAGGATGGCGATTTGAGAAAGAGCGACTTTATGTGGGACATTGTAACCTCGAATGCCAACCAGCAGGTAACTGACGGCGTTGAGGGCACGATGGTTCACCCCCACGCATATCTGCGTTTCTTCGTAATTGACGCCAGCACAAAAGATGCTAATGGCGGCTCAATTACGGGTGCAATCGCAGGCCAGAAGGTTCAGGCTATCACTATCGAAGGTGATGGTTCTGCCGCTGTTGCAGGTACATTTATGGCGGACTTGGCATCGTTCAAGCGCAATGTTGCATCGCCCGCTGCCAGCAACAAGGTTTCATTTACCTCAAAATCTAACTCGGTAACCCTTGGCTACCCCGCTACCCCCGAAGGCACAAGCGACGCTTTCTGGCACGTGATGAACAAGGAGGAGTACGACAATCGCGCAAGCTACTCGATTGATACTCACCCCGTTTTGGTCATCAACCCCGAAGGCATCAGCGGCAAGTCTTTCAAGGTGTATGTAACCATTGAGGGTATGCCTACCTTCACCGCTTCGGTTAGCGGTAAGACGGTCCAGAACGGTACTTTCTACAACATCACTCTCGGCGCATTGAAGCAGAGTGATGGCAACCTCTCTTTGGAGGTCGTTGGCTGGGAAAAGAAATTTGGCGAAGTTGTATTTGAATAAAACAACCTTTTTTAGATTAGAGAGATGAAACGATTTTTCAACATATTTACCATAGCATTGGCATCGGTGCTGATGTTTTCTTGCCAGGAGGATGCCGGTCTCGACTACATTGAGAATGGCGGCACGGTTAAAGGCAACTTTACTATTGTAGTTCCCGCAAATACGGTAATTGACGTTACCAGAGGCGAGGCCGAAGAGTCAAATGTAAATGATGTTTACCTGTTCTTCTTCGACGTAGATAACGGCTACAACTCATCTTATGAGAAACTCACGTTGAGTAACCCCGTTGTCGGTGATTATACTCGTACCTACAATATTAAAACGACTAAATCATTCGTTGCGGGCCATAGTTACGAGATCTACGCAATCGCTAACCCCAACAGTAGCTTGGGCGATATCGAGAGCGTAGAGAGTATCGACTACGCGACCTTCCGCGAGCTGTTGATCAGTCTCAACACGCTGAACACCTCGTTCAACACCTTGTCGATGAGCGGTATGATTACCAGCCGTGCTTCGGACATCGGTCTGACCGGTAAGATCAGCGTTCGCCGTCCCTTTGCGAAGGTTGAGTTTGTGATCAAGAATGATGATGCGTCGAAGTTCGAGTTTACCCCCACTTCGTACAGCGTTAAGAATGTTCCCGTTTCGAGCCGCTTGTTCAGCACCGACGATGGCGTTGAGCAGATGGAGCGCACGGCTGACAACTACACCGACTACAACAAGTTGAACGACTTTATCGTCGAGGCTGGTGTCAATAAGATCCAATTCTTCCAGTTGGAGAATGCTGCCGGTATCTCGGAGAAGGTTACCGGCTACAACGACCGCGAGCTTCGCAATGACGCAGCGAATGAGGTTGAGGGTGCTCACGCCGAGTTTGCTCACGGCTGCGAGTACGCTACCTATATCGAGATCGAAGGTACAGGTATTGGCTACGATGGCAATGGCGAGGCTGCAACGCAGGCATCGTTGAAATATACGATCCACCTCGGCGACTTTGGCAACAACGTAAAGGATTTCAACGTGTTGCGAAACCATTGGTACACCTATACCGTTACCGTTAAGGGTATCAACAACATTAAGGTCGAGGCTGAAAGCGATGAGTGGGACAACGGTTTCCAGCACGGTGCCGAGGGTACTGTTATCGATATGCAGTCGTCGAAGATGATCTACAACCTTGACGCTCACTACGAGCAGGCTCGTTTGAAGCTCGACGTTACCGATCTGATCGGCATCGACGAGAATGGCAACGAGATTGTTGGTATCACTTTGGCTGTTTCGACCCCGATGATGAACAATAGCGACAAGAATGCCGTTGTTGATTGGAAGACCATTCAGGCTGCCGCTGCTGACCCGACCGCGTTCGATCAGAAATATGACACCAAGTGGGTTGAATTCTATTACAGCACCTCATTTGCGAAGTACCCCGGTGCAGCCAATACGATGACCCCCGTTGTATTCCTCAATGAGATCTACAAGGCTTTGAAGGACCAGAGCAGCAAGGTTACGATCACCGAAGAGAACGACGGCAGAAAGTATGTTTGGGCAATGGCCTATATTAATGAGTACTTCTACGATAGCCATCCTCTGGTTGGCGGAGAGGTTGCTTGGTCGGAGTTCGTAAATCAGGATGACCGTACAATGAAGATTTTGCAGGCTCCCTCGGTTTCGGCGGATAAGCACAGCATCTATACCGGCGCATTGTGTGCATTTACCCAGCACTCGATCCGTACTATCTTTGACTATGATGCAGTAGGCGAAAACAACGCATACGGTATCGAGTGGTACGACGAGACCGGCGCAATGGCAAACTTCGGAAGTGTAACCCAAACGGGTTCAGAGAAGGATAATGGCTATGCCAACTTTGGCAAATGGGTTACCTCTTCTTGGACCACCTATCTGAACAATAGCGGTTATGACTATACAGGTCAGGCTACGGGCGATGCTCGTAATGAGTACAACGCATTGAGAACTCAAAATGCAGCTTATGCCTGCTTGCAGCGTAACCGAGATTTGGATAATGACAATACGATTGATGCGACCGAGCGTCGTTGGTATCCCGCAGCTATCAACCAGTATCTGGCATTCTGGTATGGTATTAACGCACTGCCTAACGAGGCAAAGTTTATTAAGGGTGATCCCGCAAACTATGCAACTACCCCCACTGAATACGGTAAGCTTGACCACTACTTTACAAGTACCTACGGTGGCTCTTGGGGCGGTAATAATGTTTATTGGGCAATTGAGGGTTTTGCAACCTCGCCTGACCAAACAGCATATGGTCATAGTGGTAACCACCATATCCGCTGTCTCCGTAACTTGAATTCGATTACCGAGGCTCCTATGGAAGTTGTAAGTTCGGATGTACTTGAAGGATTTGAGGAGAACTACGTTGTTATTCCGAACGGTCTTACAGCAAGTGCATATCGCGGTATCGCAACCGAGCGTCTGCCGATTCACCACGAGCGCGATGCTGCAAACAACCTGCCGAAGGCATTTATGGTTGCGACTGCCGATTTGAAATCTGCATACGAGGCTTACAGCGAGACGTTTGCCGCTCCCGAAATCTTTACGGTATCAGCTAATAACGATATGGTATATTTCGTCGGCAACGACACCTACACTTATAGCACTAGTGAAAATGGTGCGTCGAGCTCGACCGTTCTAAAACTGAATGCACAGAATGGAGCTGCAATTGCACTGGATCCTGCAAACACCTACTTCTTCTGGACCAAACGTATCTACAACACCTATTCGGGTGCTACCACTCTCAAATATGAGAATGGTGCTTGGGTAGCAACAACTGGTGCAGACGGTACCCTGACGGTTAGCGGTAGCAGCACCAGCAGCTCGAACACGAACTTTACTGCTATGGCAGCAACACAGCAGGATCTGTGCGCTAACTACTCGGAGGAGACCGACTACGATGGTCAGCCCGCTTGGCGAGTACCCAACCAGAAGGAGTTGGCGGCAATGCGTAGCCTCGAACTAATCGACGGCCCGACTTCGAGTGGTATGGCATATCAGTCATCTACAATGTATTCGCTACGCAACTTGGTATCGAGCAGCGGCACAAATGAGCGTTTCTCGTTCCAGTGGTATTACAATCAAGGTGGAGAGTCGTTCGGCCTACAAGGTATGAGCAACTACCCCGGCCCCATTCGTTGCGTACGAGATCTGACAGATGAAGAGTTTGAGAGTTTGAATAGTGGGAACAATACAGAAGAAGAGTTATAAGTTCTAACTATATGATGATTAGAGGAGTAATATTTACTCAAAAATAGGCGGCAAAGCCAACCTCCATCGCGGAGGTTGGCTATTGCTCATTTTTGGAGAATATAGGCTCCGACCCTTCCCCTATTTCACTAAACGAATAGGCATTTTGGCATAAGACCCTACAACCCCTAAATATTATATATTATGAAAAAGCTGAAATTTACAATCGTTGCACTGACCGCATTGGCAGTCGCAGCTTGTACGGTCGATAAGACCGAGACGATCGAGGCTACTCGCCGTATTGAGATTACGGCCGATTTGGAAGAGACGAGAACCGAACTTGGCGCAACAGGCAAGTTCCTATGGTCTCCGGGAGATGTGATTGGTGTGTTCGGCCAGACTACTCAAAATGCAAAATTCGTGGCAAACAACAAAACCAGCGCGACAAACGTTACATTCTCTGGTGAAGTTGGCTACACTGACACCCCAAAGTACTGCTACTACCCCTATGTCAATGGGGCTACTAACGTAAATGCAGTACCGCTCTCGCTGCAAAATCGTCAAATGATGACCGACGGTATCTTTGACCTCGCAGCAAACAACCCAAGAATGGGTACAATCACTAAATTGAGCAGCGGCAAATACAAGGCTACTACAACCTCGTATATGTCGTATATGAAACTCAAAATCAGCGCAGCAGGTACCGACCTGTACGGTATGCAGCTTGATAAGGTTACGCTCAAACTTGATGGCGCAGCTCTGACCGGTAACTTCACCGGAGATCTCGCTACCAAGACGATTACCCCCGTGAAGGGTGAGACCTATGACTACGCACAGACCGTTACGCAGTCAAGACCCTATCTGTTGTCGGCCGTTACCGCCAATATGATGATCTATCCCGATATCCCCGCAGGTAGCGAGGTTACGATCGAGATTCAGGCATCTGACGAGAATGGTAACGTGAAGATCGCATCGTTCAAGCGTAAGTTCGGTAGCGCATTGAAGCACGCAACGACATACTCCCTCTCGTTGCCGCTCAATCAGTACGAACTGACCTACGCAACGCCTTCGACCGCTACGGCTGGCCAGATCACCGAGTTTAAGTTTGAGGCTGCTCGCAATGCGGGCAAGATCCTCTCGACGGAGCTCTACTACAATTCGAGCAGTCGTAAGACTACTACTCGCACCTCGACGGGCGTTACACTCGACATCGATCAGGAGCAGAAGAGCATCGAGAAGATGATCCCCTATCTGTTCGATCGCAACCTTGTAGCAACATTTACTGCAACCAACGGCACCTCGGTCTATGTTGGTGCGACGAAGCAGGAGAGTGGCGTTACCGTTAATGACTTCTCGCAGCCCGTTGTTTATCGCGTGGTATCGAACGAGGGTACAGACAACGAGATTGAGGCTCAATACGTTGTAACCCTTACGAATAGCGGCCTGCCCGTTGTTGTTATCGATCAATCGACCACAATGCCCGCAGGCGACAATATGACTTGGAGCAGTTGGGATCAGGCAGGTCTGTCGGTTCGCCCCAAAGATTCGGAGTGGGCTGACGATGATATGTTGACTGTCTATAACGCCGATGGCTCGATCGACCTCAACGCATCGGCTTGCGGTATCCGTCTGCGCGGTAACACCTCGCAGGAGTTCCCCAAGAAGCCTTTCGCAGTGAAGTTCGATAAGAAGCAGAGCGTTCTGGGTATGCCCGCACACAAGCGTTGGTGCTTGTTGGCAAACTGGATCGACAGAACCGGGATCCGTAATAGCGTTGCTGTTGCGATTGCCAACCAGACCAAACTCGCGTGGGAGGTTGAAGGCCTCGAAGAGGGTCTGACCTACAATCCTCGTGGTCAGCACGTTGAAGTGGTATTCAATGGCCGCCACCTGGGTAACTATTTGCTCTGCGAGCAGATTAAGATTGATGGCAATCGCGTCAATATTCAGAAGGAGTACGACGAGGATGAGCCAAAGGGCACAGCCGCAGTTGGTTACCTGATTGAGTTTGACGATGGTTACGATGAGAACTGCAAGTTCTTGACCGATCGCCATCTGCCTTGCCAGCTGAAAGATGATGTTCCGAGCGAGCACTTGGCATTTGTCGAGGAGCGAGTAAAGGGTATCGAGAACAATATCAAGAATGGCAAATATGCCGAGGCTTACAAGAACCTTGATATCTATTCGGTTATTGACCAATGGTTCGTATATGAACTTGCGATGAATGACGAGTATAAGCACCCGAAGAGTGTCTATTACTATATGGACGGCGACAAGAAGCTCAAAGCAGGCCCCGTTTGGGATTTCGATTGGCAGACATTCCCCAACTATGACTATGTAAATAACCTGAATAACTACTGGACTCGTCCTAGTTGCACCATCAACGAGATGCTCTACTCGAAGGCATCGACAAGTGGTTGGAGCTCGACGAACCGCGAGGGCGACAAGCCCTATATGTGGTACCCCTTGCTGGTCAAGGATGCTACGTTTAAGGCTGCGGCAAAGGCTCGTTGGAACGCAATGAAGCCCTACCTGTTGCAAGTTGCAATGTATGTTGATCAGTTGGCAGAGGAGAATCGCATATCGATTGACTGCGATAAGGCTATCTGGCCGATGAGCTACCGTCTGAAATCATCGCACGCATATAGCGGTGATGAGAACCAGACCTTCGATGAGGCTATTCAGTCGATGCAGGAGTTCCTCGTTGAGCGAATCAACGTAATGGATAAGCACTTCAACGCCTTCTAATTGATTGAAGATCGTTGATTGATTAAAACCGAAAGGGCTGTCTGAATCTGTCAGACAGCCCTTTCTTTTTATTCAAACTTTTCGGGAGAGGTGTTTGCTCCCCCACTCTTTGTTCTGCGCAATAATGCTCCTACGCGCTACCCCTCAAATGTCTCGCCCATAAACCAGCGGGGCAGGTTACAACCGATATAGTTACCGACAATAGCCCACAGCCACGCCCAGAGCATCAGCACCTCAAACTTACCAAAGAGCAGTGCCGCAGCGTAGTAGAATGCATCGGCCACGCAGTGAGGAAGACCGCACATAATAAATACGGGCACACCGAACAGCAAAGGCCAATAGTGGCCGCGACGTGCGCCATAGACCGCAAGCGTCATAATCATACCCGTACCAATAGATGTAACGAGCAGAGCATCCCACCTTGCCGCCACGCGTGCCGCGAGGATTGTGTCGAGGTTTGTGTGCAGAGCCTCCGTACCGCAATAGCGAGCTATGCAGGCGGCCAAAAGGCAACCGACAGCATTACCAACAAGCATAATAAGCAGACGCGGAAATTGTCGATAGGGCAGAAATCCCGCTTTGCCCGTATAGAGTTGCGCACCACACATCACAACACACAACAGACCGAAAGCAAAGAGCACTGCGCCTGCAAGACCGCCAACGCGAAGATATACAAGCCCGGCAATGCCGATCAAAAGACCGGCAAAGACGGACATCGAAAGAAATTGTTTCATCCTGTAAGCCAACTATTTACTTAAAAAGAGCAGCAATATAGGCAACGCGATGCCGAGCAAAAGTTCAATGCCGCCACGACCCCAAAGACCTTTGTTGCCCTTGACCATAAACACGCCCGTCAGCGTGATCACGATCAACGCAATGGCAAACACATCAGAGAAGATGGTCCACCACTTATTTGGGTTGTAGTGCAGCGTGGTCATCGGACTTACCAACGGGCGACGATGCAACGACTCATATACCGCCACGCCCGTTGCCATATCGACTTCAAGCGACGATCCACCCTTCAAAAAGACCTTCATTCGGCCCTCTCTGGGGAAGTAGTGTTTGGTATATCGTTCGCTCACGCCCATCTGCTCCATAATCTGCTCAACGGCTGCGCGATCGCACTCCGATTGCGAAGGCAACGAGCTGATTGTCTGCTCGGTACGTGTAACCGAATAGTGAGGATTGATCTTATCGCGGTGGTTCATATACAGACCTGAAATGGCGTAGATCAACACCGCACCCGTAAAGAAGTACGACAGATCACGATGCAACAAACGGCACCAACGACGCAGATCGTTACTCGACAATTTCATAAGCCTCGGCCTCTACGAAATAGAACGACAGGTAGTACTTGCCCTCGGCCTGCTGACGCTCTGCAATTCGAGCACGGAAATCGGCAATACGACCCTCATCGCTATTGGCCGTCTCGCCACGTGCCGACTTCTCGGTGTCGCAACCACCCTCGCCGTTGCCGTGCTGCTCGGCACTCTTATCGGCAATACGCTGCTCCCAGCTCTGCAAATATGCCTCATCAATGCGCTCCTCACGCAGCATACCCTGAACCTTCACAACGCTATTGACACACTCCTGCGCAAAGCTACCCAACTCGGCAGCCTCAACACGCAGAGCCTTCGGATTGGTCTCACCCAGCAGGAAGATCTTGCTTGCGCTATGCGAGCAGATGTGCGAGCAAACGCCCTCGATCTCGATCAGTTCGCCCACCAATGCCTCACCATTGACATAGAGGCTGTCGATCGTTATTGCTACGGGAGCCGCAGTCTCCTCCGCCGCTTTATTGTTCGGATTGTTACCGCAGGCGGTCATTACGAGTGCCGACACCGCCAAGATAATTAACGATTTGATTTTCATAAGATAACAGTTTTATGGGTTATAAATTAAATATTTGTTCTTTGGATCGCTCTTCGCCGGATTCTCGCCGACTTTGCGCTCTATGTCGGCTGAATCTCACTCAATTTACAAAGTTAGTAATTTTTTTCGATCCTCAATATCTTATGCCCACAAATTCAGACTTATCCGCACGGAGGGTTGATGCGATAGCGAAAAATTCATATCTTTGTAGTCGTATAAGGCAAACCTTTCGTAACAATGTTGTGGCTCGAAATCGCAGGAGCAATCATCGGACTGCTCTACATCTGGTTGGAATATCGCGCTTCGGTGTGGCTCTGGGCCGCAAATATCGTTATGCCTGCAATCTACATCTTCGTATATCACGACGCAGGATTTTATGCCGATATGGGTATCAATATCTACTACCTCGGTGCGGCTGTATATGGCTGGTTCATCTGGCTGCGAAAGGGCGAGAATGGTCAGGCTCTGCCCATAACCCACACCCCGCGACGGCTGATTGCCCCATTTACCGCCATAGCCGCTGTGGCAACGGTCGTAATCGCTGCGATACTCGTCAATTTCACAGACAGCACCGTACCCTATGGCGACAGCCTCACAACAGCGTTGAGCATTGTCGCGCTCTATATGTTGGCACATAAATACGTGGAGCAGTGGCTCGTATGGCTTATTATCGACGCCCTCTGCTGCGGATTATACATCTACAAGGGGCTCTATCCTACCGCCGCGCTCTATGGGCTTTACACCATCTTGGCGTGGATCGGATATCGCCGTTGGATCAAAATGATGAATGAAAATGGTCAAATATAATCTCCCGAAATCGACCGACCACCCCGACGTGGTCATTCTTGCCGCAGGCGACTATCCCGCGGGCGCAGTTGCACGCGCACTCTTGGAGCAGGCACGTGAGGTCATCTGCTGTGATGGTGCAGCCGAGGAGTTCTGCCGCAACGGAGGCAACCCGACGGCTGTTGTGGGCGACCTCGATTCGCTCTCGGAGGAGCTGCGCGAACGACTCTCCGACAAACTCTGCCACCGCCCCGATCAGAATACCAATGACCTCTGGAAATCGCTCTCGGTTGCCATCGAGCGTGGCGCACGACGCGTTACGGTGCTCGGTGCATTTGGTCGCCGCGAAGATCACTCGATCGGCAATCTGATGCTGCTCGCCGCGCGAATGAATGATATTGAAATTCAGATGGTTGGCGATCGCGGCGTATTTGACTTCATCGACTGCGACTCCTCTTTCGAGAGTTTCACCGACCAACAGGTGTCGCTCTTCACACTCTCACCCGCAACCACCATTTCGACGCACGGATTGCGATATGAGCCTCCCTGCAACCACCTCGCAGCGATGTGGCAAGGGGTATCAAACGAGTCGCTCGGCGAAGAGTTCTCGATTCGGACCGATGGCCCGACAATTGTCTATCGACTATTTTAACAAGTTGATTTACTCTTGATTGTAGGTATGCACACTCCGCTCCGACGAGGGGAGATAATTCACTCCGTACCAACACATTTGCAGCGCAAGAAAGGCCACAATCAGCACCACATAGAGTCTTCGTCGCGCACCGCCGCGCAGATGTATCGCCACCAAATAGAGGGCCCACGTCGCCAATGCCCACGCCTCCTTCGGGTCCCAACTCCAATAGGCTCCCCACGCCTGCTTTGCCCAAAGTGCGCCCGTCAGCATACCGACGGTAAAGAGTCCCACGCCGCCATAGATCAGTCGTTCAATCGCATTGCGCAGGTCGCGGGCGGGGCGAAACAGGCCATAGAGTGCCAGCAACGTCGCACATCCCAACAACCCGTATGAGAACATATATGTCGCCACATGCGGCACAAACCAACCGCTTTGCAGGGCAGGCGCGAGTGTTTGATCGAGGATTTCGGGGCGGCAGAGATTGATCACAAGAAATACCGAGGCAAGTAGCGTCGAGAAGGACAAAATCCAGCGATAATGCCACCGCAGATATGTAAATAGCCCCGCCACCAGCAGGCAGAGCGAGTACCACAATCGCGTTTCGCCCATTGTGCGCAAAGGTGGTCGCCCAAGAGTGATCCAGAGAAGAGCCACAAACAGAGTCAGCACCGCCACACCTGCCGACGAGAGAACAACAGCCATTCGGCTACGCTTCTCGCTGCGCAACGCCGCAAATGCCGCAACGGTTGAGAGCAGGATTGTTGCCACGGCAAACCACACGAACTGATTCCAACCGATAATCATCGCTCAACCTCCCTTCTCGGTCCGCGCACGAACATCAACACCGCGCCCACAATAAGCATTACAATACCGACCATTGACAGCCATTGCCACGGCTCACGCACCACCTCAACTACGCAATAACGTGCCCGATCATTCGGTTCTGCATCATAGCTGACCAGATATAACATCTCGCTCAACGAACGACGATAAGGATGATTGGCACGCAGAGCAACCCTTCGGCCATCGACCTCCACCTGCGCCACAAATGACACGGGCGAGCCGTCGGCGTAACGTTCCTCTTCAAGATCAATGAGTTGTAACGTGTAATCGAGTCTTGATGTGCGCCCTTCGGAGTCGAAAGCCTCATTTGTCGGCAAACCATCGGCGACCATTACACGCACCTGCTCACAATCGGGTGCGCCCCAAAATCCTGCCACCAAAGCCAACCACAGACCGAGGTGATTGAGCAGGAACAGCCAACGCACACCGCGCTCGTTACGCCAACCGCGCAACGTTACCAGAGTCAAATGCGATAGCACATAGAACAGCGACACGACAATTGGCCACGCCCTCGATGCAGGCTCACGTTGCAAGCCGAGCCACACACCGACAACGACCAGCAGCCCAAGCGAGAGCCACGTTGCACGGCGCGACAGGAGCGACTGCACCACACGCGACTGCGCATATCGGTTATAGCTGACAACAAGCGTCGCCAGCCACCCGACAAAGAGAATCAGATTCAGTGGGAAACGAAACATCGACAGCGGAAAATCGCCCACCGCAATCTGCAAAATCACAGAGAGCAGAGCCAGCGTCGCAACTACGCACAGCTCGCACACGAGAGGTTGATATTTCGCCAAGCACATATTGGCTATTTTCGCACAAAGAGTTTTGCGATCTCGCTCACCACAAACGGAGCTACCGACAGACCGACAACCCACAGCCACTGCTCACACGAGAGCGATGTTACGTGGAAGATCGACTGCAACGCAGGGATCAACATCACACCGAGCATCAGCGCAACAACCAACAGAATCGCGCCCCACAGCAGACCATTCGAGAAGAGGATCGAGAAGGCGTTATCCTTGCCCGAACGGATACTGAAAATGAGCGACATCTGCGAGAATGCCAGCACCGCGAAGGTCATCGTGCGGGCGGTGTCGATCGAGGTGTGCAGACCGATTTGGTAGGCCGCGAGCACCAAGCCCGAAATCAACACACTCTGCAAAACGATACGGATCACAAAGCCGCGCGTCAAAATGCCCTGATCGGGGTCGATCGGCTTGCGGCGCATAATTCCGCGAGCGGCGGGATCGACACTCAAAGCCAATGCAGGAAGTGAGTCGGTAACCAGATTGATCCAAAGGATATGTATCGGCAACAGCGGAGTTACCATATTGCAAATCACCGCCGTAAAGAGCACCAAAATTTCGCCCAGATTGGTCGAGAGCATAAACTGAATCGACTTCATCAGGTTGTCATAGATGCGGCGACCCTCCGACACCGAGCTGACAATCGTGGCGAAATTGTCATCTGTAAGAATCACATCGGCAGCCTCTTTCGACACGTCTGTACCCGTAATACCCATTGCCACACCAATATCGGCCAACTTCAATGCCGGCGCGTCATTCACGCCGTCGCCTGTCATTGCAACCACATTGCGACGCTCCTGGAACGCCTTGACAATGCGCACTTTATGTTCAGGAGCCACACGTGCAAAGACTGCCGCTTTTTCGGCTGTTGCGCGTAACTCCTCGTCAGACATAGCCTGCACCTCAACGCCCGTATGGACCGTATTGCCATCCTCCATAATTCCGAGCGAACGGGCGATAGCCGTTGCCGTAATGCGGTGGTCGCCCGTAATCATCACAGGGCGGATACCTGCCGCACGGCACTCCGCCACCGCTGCCTTAACCTCCTCACGCGGCGGGTCAATCATTCCGACCATACCGACAAAGGTCAAGCCGCACTCCACAGTCGCAGGTTCAACCACAGCGGGTAGCTCATCAATATATTTATATCCCATCGCCAGCACACGCAGTGCGCGACCACCCATATCGAGGTAGGCTTCGTTCAGTCGCTTGCGATCGGCCTCGGTTATTGCTCGCTCCTCGCCCTGAATATGGATCTGCTCGCAGCACTCCAATATCTCATCCATTGCACCCTTAACGGCAACAAGCAGACGGCCGGTTGCAGGATCGCGATGAATGGTAGTCATCAGTTTGCGCTCCGAATCGAACGGAATCTCTCCCGCACGCGGAGCCTCCGCATCGAGCTGATCTTTATAAAACCCCCACTTCAAACCCAAATCGAGCAGGGCCGTTTCGGTCGGATCGCCAAGTGTCTGAATACGACCACCTTCACGGCTTAATTTACCGTCATTTGCGAGATTGGCAATGCGCACCAGCAGTCGCTCGGCATCGGTATCGACCACATCGTCAGCCACCAGCACATTGTCGGTATAGATATGCGTTACGGTCATTCGGTTCTGGGTCAGCGTACCCGTCTTGTCCGAGCAGATTACGGTCGTACTACCGAGCGTCTCGACCGAGGGCAGATTGCGG
This sequence comes from uncultured Alistipes sp., assembly GCA_937899895.1. Taxonomy (GTDB): domain Bacteria; phylum Bacteroidota; class Bacteroidia; order Bacteroidales; family Rikenellaceae; genus Alistipes. Next base: position 34,258 of record CALBQR010000011.1, on the reverse strand, counting down.
ATAATCGCATTCTTCTTCGCCAGACGCTGCACACCGATTGCCAGCACAATGGTCGAAACAGCAGGCAGGCCTTCGGGTATCGCCGCCGCAGCCAGGCTCACCGCCGTCATAAACATCGTCATCAAATCGTTGCCGTACAGAATACCCACCACGAAAATCAATGCGCAGATCGCCAACGCCGCCACAGCCAGATACTTACCCAACTGATCCAGACGCTGCTGCATCGGGGTTTTGGTTTCGGGAACGGACTGGATCATCGAGGCGATCTTACCCACCTCCGAACGCTCGCCCACAGCCGTAACCACACCGCGACCACGGCCATAGGTAACCGAGCACGAGGCAAAAGCCATATTGGTTCGGTCGCCAATCGGAGCCTCGCCCTCGATCGTCGCGGTCTGCTTTTCGACAGGCAATGACTCGCCCGTGAGGGCCGCCTCCTGCACCTTCAAATTGACCGACTCGGTGAGTCGCATATCGGCAGGCACGCTATCGCCCGTCTCGATCTCGACCACATCGCCCACGACCAACTCGCGCGACTCGATCACCTGCACCTCGCCACCACGCACAACCTTGCAGTGCGGTGCCGCCATCTTTTCCAGAGCATCGAGCGACTTCTCGGCCTTCGCCTCCTGCGCCACGCCGATAATGGCGTTCAAAACCACGATGACCATAATGATTATGGCGTCGGTGAATCCCTCACCATTCATCACACCCACGACGCCCGAAATAACCGCCGCCGCAATGAGCACCAGAATCATAAAGCTCTTGAACTGCGTGAGGAACTTGACAAAAAGCGAGGTGTGTTTCGTTTTTCGGAATTCGTTATAGCCGTCGCGCGCCAAGCGTTCAGCCGCCTCGGAGGCCGAAAGGCCCTGCGCAAGATTGGTCGAAAGTTGCTCGGCAAGCTGCTCGGCCGAGAGGTTATAGACATTTTCGAGTTTCATATCTGTTTGCATTTCTAATGTTTCACACCTACAAAATTAACAATCCTGCGCGAGATTCCAACACCCCGCGACCGACGAAAACTACTCGATTGGTCGATAGAATGGTCAAAAGCGTTGAATTTGTCGAAAATTTCGCTAAATTTGTAAAAATAAACAATCTAAAAACTCCTATAACGCTATGAGAAAACTTCTTTCGTTTGTTGTTCTCGTCCTTGCGACTCTGACCGCAAGCGGCCACAACATCTATAAGATCTACCCCATTCCGCAAAATCAATACGGAATTGAACGCACGGCGACCTTCACACAGCAGGTCAATGTCGTTGTCGAAAAGCAGATCGACCAGACGACCATCAGCCGCGCCGTGCAAGTGCTTACCGATCACGGTTTTAAGGCTACGATCTCGAACGACATCGCCAAGAACGGATCGAACCTTCTGCTCGGCGTTGCAGGCTCGAAAGGCACGGTCGATCGCCACGTTTCGTCGCTCGGTCTCGACCGCTCGGTCTTTGCGCTCGACGAGAAGTATGACCGCCACCTGCTGACGCTGACGGGCGACAAACGCGGAGCGGCACAAGTGGTGATCTTGGGCGAACATACCGACGCCGTTTTCCACGGTCTGGCGTCGCTCGAACAGATGTTGGATCAGGGCACGAGCGATATGCCGTGTGTGCTGATTGAGGACTATGCCGACATCAAGTATCGTGGCGTGATTGAGGGTTACTACGGCGTGCCCTACTCGGCCGAGGTAACGAAAGATCTGTTCCGCTTTATGGCTCGCTACAAGATGAATACATATATGTATGGCGCGAAGTCCGACGAGTACCACTCGCGTTATTGGAGCGATCCCTACCCCACCGAAATCACCGAGGAGCAGCGTCGCATCGGCTTCCTGACGCAGGATATGATGCGCGAGATCACCGACGTAGCCCACGCCACCAAGGTCAATTTCATCTGGGCAATCCACCCCGGTCGCGCCTTTGCAAAGGCCGACAGCGAGGAGGTGCTCGGCAAGATTATGAACAAATTTGAGAGTATGCACTCGCTCGGCGTACGCCAATTTGGTGTCTTTGTCGATGACGTCGGCGTGCCGACCGAGGTCGAGGAGATGGAGATCTGCGCACGCAATATCGACGAGTTGCAAAAACGTATCGACGCCCGCTGGAACACCCCGAATACGCCCGTTGCCGAGCGCGTCAATCCGTTGCACTACGTACCGCAGCTCTATTGCTATTCGTGGGGCACGGCGCAGACCGTCAAGGATTTCTTCGGCTCACTATCGAAGACCGACCCCAAGATCAATATCTACATTACGGGTTACAAAGTCTGGTCGGTGCCTTGCAACGAGGATATCGCCCACGTCAAGCAGTATCTGGGTCGCAACGTGAGCTGGTGGTGGAACTACCCCTGCAACGACGAGGACTTCACCAAGCTCTTTGTAATGGATATGTACACCAACTTCCGCGACGAGTCGCACATCGACAATTTGGAAACGCTCGAAGATAATCTCACAGGCACTAACTCACTAATCATCAACCCGATGCAGCAAGGTGCATTGTCAAAGATCCCGCTATTCAGCGTTGCCGACTACACGTGGAACACCTCCGAATTCAACAACACCAAGAGTTGGGAGGCCTCGCTGCCCGCCGTTGTCGGCAAGGAGCGTGCCGCAGCTCTGCGCAAGGCCGCACCCTATCTGCGATACTTCGACACCGACGCGCTACGCTATCTGTTCGAGCGTTACCAACTCTCGATCCGCCGCGGCAAACCGAGCCACGAGGCTCTGCTCCGCGAACTCCGCGAGGTCAATGCCGCTTGCGTCGAGCTGAAAAAGATGAAGGATTCGGACAACGAAAGCGACCGTCTGTTCTATGGCGACGTGCGCCCCTGGTTGCTCAAATTGGAGGCTATGACGGGCGAGGCAATCGCTCTGTTCGAGGGCAAGAACCCTCCTGTCATTGACTACGAAAACAACCCTGATTACCAATTCGAGACGCTCGGTGGTATGGGCGCACACATCTCGTTAAGAGTGCGCACGGCAGAGCCTTCGGCCGAGTGTATGCCCGAAATGATCAAGTGGTTGCGCGAACAAGAGGTAATTCCTTAATCGACTGATTATAAACAACTATAACTATGAAAAAGTTTTTGCTCGCGGCCATTGCGCTCGTAGCGTCGGTCGCACTTTATGCACAGCAGCCCACACCCTTCAACGGGCAGATCGTCGCTCCCAACGGCAAGGGATTGAAAGCACAGATCTCGATCAAAGGCACCGACCTTGCGGCCAATGCCGATAAGCAGGGTCGTTTCGGCTTCACCACGCTCAATGCAGACGATGTTTTGGAGATCAAATGCAACAAGCAGGAGCGCGAAGTGAAGGTCGAAGGTCGCCGATCAATGCGTATCGTTTGGAGTGCAGACGGTATCGAGGTGAGCGAAGATCCCGAACTTTTCAGCAAAGGCGAAGAGTGGGTTAAACGCCGTGAGTATCTGAACGATCTGTCGAAAATTATGGGTGCCGACCTGCGCCGTAGCGGTGCGCACTCGCTGATCAGTGCCTTGCGCGCCCGCGTACCGAGCCTTGAAATTGACGATACAGGTCGAGTAACGATTCATCGCGGAACAACGATGCAGTCGGGCGGTACAGCAATGTCGGGTGGCAGCCGCACCACCTCTTCCGGCACATCGGTCATCAGCGGCAGCATACATCGCGCTTCGGTCAATGCCTACGCACTGATCGTGGTCGATGGTCAGGAGGTGCAGTCGCTCAACGACGTGAGTCTGTTCGATGTGGGTATGGTTGAGATTTTGCAAGAGGCTCCCCTCTACGGATTTCGCGGTGTGAATGGCGTGGTGGAGATTACCTCCGAAGCGAGTCTTAAACGTCGTCAAGAGAGTAAATAAACGACCGAGAGCAAACACTCTCGATCAATCAAAAAAAACGAGGCTGTGGCACGTGGAGGTGTCTTGCAGTCTCGTTTTTTGTTGTCCCGACTCCCGATGGTCCGAAGGTCGGACAGAGTCGAGGAGTTGCTCTTTTCGCGGTGAGTGATTTGGAATTTCGACAAAAACTTCATATCTTTATAGACCTCTTCTCGCCGATTGCGAACCGCATACCCTCGAAGAGGCGACAAAACAAGCCAAACGACTAAAACTAAACCATAAATGAAACGTATTATCGAATGTGTCCCCAATTTCAGCGAGGGACGCGACAAAGAAGTTATCCGTCAGATCACCTCGGCAATCGAGGCCGCAGCCGATGTCAAACTGCTTGATGTCGATCCGGGTGAGGCAACAAATCGCACCGTTGTAACCTTCGTCGGTGAACCCGAAGCGGTTGTCGAGGCCGCCTTTGTAGGCGTAAAACGTGCCGCCGAGTTGATCGATATGCGCAAGCACAAGGGCGCACATCCACGTATGGGAGCTACCGACGTGCTGCCGCTGATCCCCATTGCAGGCATCACACTCGAAGAGTGCGCCGAATTGGCCCGCAAACTTGCCGAGCGAATCGCCAACGAATTGAAGGTCCCCACCTACTGCTACGAGTCGGCAGCCTTTACGCCCGAACGTCGCAATCTGGCTGTCTGCCGCGAAGGCGAATATGAGGCTCTGCCCGAAAAACTTGCACACAAAGACTCGGCTCCCGATTTCGGGGCGCGCCCATTCGATGAGGGTGTAGCTCGCACGGGTGCTACGGCTGTCGGTGCGCGCGACTTCCTGATTGCTGTCAATTTCAACCTCAATACAACCTCAACACGTCGCGCCAATGCAATCGCATTCGACGTGCGCGAGAAGGGTCGCCCCGTACGCGAAGGCAACCCGATCGTAGGCAAGATCGTCAAAGATGCCGACGGCAACCCCGTGATGCGTGGCGGCACGCTCAAAGCGACAAAGGGTATCGGTTGGTTTATCGAGGAGTATGGCATTGCGCAGGTTTCGATGAATCTGACCAACATTTCGGTTACGCCGCTGCACGTGGCGTTCGATGAGGTATGCCGTAAGGCCGATGCTCGCGGAGTGCGTGTTACGGGTACCGAGATCGTAGGTCTTGTGCCAAAACGCGCCCTGATCGACGCTGGTAAATATTTCCTGCGCAAACAACACCGCTCGGTCGGCATCGCCGAGGAGGAGATTATCCGCATCGCAATTAAGTCGATGGGCCTTGATGATCTGAAACCCTTCAACCCCGAAGAGAAGGTAATCGAATATATGCTCGCAGCCGACAATCGCCAAAAGCGACTGATTGATATGACCTGCCGCGACTTCGCTATCGAGACCGCGAGCGAATCGCCCGCCCCCGGTGGTGGCTCGATCTCGGCCTATATGGGTGCATTGGGTGCAGCATTGGGTACGATGGTCGCCAACCTCTCGTCGCACAAAGCGGGCTGGGATGAGCGTTGGGAGGAGTTCTCGGATTGGGCCGAGCGCGGGCAGGCTCTGATGGCCGAACTGTTGGCTCTGGTTGATGAGGACACCGAGGCGTTCAATCGCATTATGGCGGTATTCTCGATGCCCAAGGGCACCGACGAGGAGAAGGCGGCACGCAGCGCGGCTCTGCAAGAGGCCACGCTCTATGCAACCGAAGTTCCTCTGCGCACGATGAAGGCCGCAGCAAAGGTCTTCCCGCTGGTTCGCGCAATGGCCGAGGAGGGCAATCCCAACTCGGTTTCGGATGCAGGCGTGGGAGCTTTGGCTGCTCGAAGTGCGGTTTTGGGTGCGCGTCTGAATGTGCGTATCAATGCCGCAGGTTTGAAAGATCGCACCGTAGCCGAGCGACTGATTGGTGAGGCCGATGCAATTGCAGCAGAGGCCGAGCGCGAGGAGCGCGAAGTGATCGCCATTGTTGAACAAAAGATCGGATAGGAGGAGCGAGCGATGACACTTAAAGAGTTTCAAGATGATATTCGGGCTGGTATCCCGTCGGTTTTGCCCCCTGCAAAGCCCTACGATAAGTCGATCAACCACGCACCGAAGCGTAAAGATATTCTCACCGAGGAGCAGAAGCAGTTGGCTCTGCACAACGCTCTGCGTTACTTCTCGGCAGAGCAGCAGGCCGTGCTGATTGACGAATTTGTCGATGAGTTGCGTCGTTATGGTCGAATCTATATGTACCGTCTGCGTCCCGACTATGAGATGTATGCGCGACCGATTGACGACTACCCTGCTCGCTCGCGTCAGGCGGCAGCAATTATGTTGATGATCCAGAACAATCTCGACAAAGCCGTAGCACAGCACCCCCACGAATTGATCACCTATGGCGGCAATGGTGCCGTGTTCCAGAATTGGGCACAATATCGACTCACGATGCGCTACCTCTCGGAGATGACCGACGAGCAGACGCTGGTGATGTATTCGGGCCACCCGATGGGACTCTTCCCCTCGCACAAGGAGGCCCCGCGCGTTGTGGTTACGAACGGAATGGTGATCCCGAACTACTCGAAGCCCGACGATTGGGAGCGAATGAATGCTCTCGGCGTATCGCAATATGGACAGATGACTGCCGGCTCGTATATGTACATCGGTCCGCAAGGCATCGTTCACGGCACAACGATTACGGTGATGAATGCCGCCCGCAAACGCTTTGCCGAAGGGCAGACCTCGCCACGCGGAATGTTGTTCGTGTCGTCAGGTTTGGGAGGTATGTCGGGCGCACAGCCAAAGGCAGGTAACATCTCGCAGGTGGTGAGCATCGTTGCCGAGATCAATCCCAAAGCGGCCGAGAAACGACACGCGCAGGGTTGGGTCGATGAACTGCACTACGACCTCAACGAACTGATTGCCCGCGTGCGTCGCGCCGTTGCCGAGCGCGAAGTGGTATCGTTGGCATACGTCGGCAATGTGGTCGATCTGTGGGAGCGACTCGCCGAGGAGAATATTCGTGTCGATTTAGGCTCGGATCAGACCTCGCTGCACAATCCGTGGGCCGGCGGTTACTACCCCGTAGGGCAGAGCTACGAAGAGTCAAATCGAATGATGGCCGAGGAGCCTGAACTCTTCCGCGAGAAGGTGCAGGAGTCATTGCGCCGTCAGGCAAAGGCGATCAATACGCTTGCCGAGCGCGGAATGTATTTCTTCGACTACGGCAACGCTTTCCTGCTCGAAGCCTCGCGCGCAGGAGCCGAGGTGATGGGTGAAAACGGCGCGTTCCGCTACCCTTCGTATGTACAAGATATTATGGGTCCGATGTTCTTCGACTACGGCTTTGGTCCGTTCCGTTGGGTTTGCACTTCGGGCAAAGAGGAGGATCTGGCCGAGACCGACCGCCTTGCAACCGAGGTGTTAGAGCAGATTCGCAGCACGGCTCCCGAAGATATTTGCGGACAGCTTGACGACAATATCCATTGGATTCGTGAGGCGGCACGCAATCGCCTTGTTGTCGGCTCACAGGCCCGCATCCTCTATGCCGATTGCGAGGGACGCACGAAGATTGCCGAGGCGTTCAATCGCGCCATTGCCGAAGGTCGTATCTCGGCTCCCGTTGTGCTTGGCCGCGACCACCACGACGTTTCGGGCACCGACTCGCCCTACCGCGAAACATCGAACATCTACGACGGATCGAATCGCACAGCCGATATGGCCGTACAGAATGTCATTGGCGACTCGTTCCGCGGAGCTACGTGGGTGTCGATCCACAATGGCGGTGGCGTAGGCTGGGGCGAGGTGATCAATGGCGGCTTCGGAATGGTTATCGACGGCTCGCAGGTGGCGGCACGTCGTATTCGTCAGATGCTCCATTGGGACGTGAATAACGGTATCGCTCGTCGCAGTTGGGCACGCAACAAGGGGGCAATTGATGCCATTCGCCGCCAGATGGAGCGCACACCGGAATTGAAGGTTACACTGCCCAACTTTGCCGACGATGAGATGATTCGTCGCGCCCTCGAAAAATAGACATCAAACCACCAAATGATCCTAAAACAGAACTAAACAACAACCAACCTAACACTACTAAACTATGAACGTACATCATATTTCGGCGGAACGGCTCACTATCGACCGTGTCCGCCACATCATCCAAAGCGGAATGAAGCTCGCATTGAGCGATGACGCACGTAGGCGCATCGAGCGTTGTCGAGAGTATCTCGACCGCAAAATGGAGAATCAGGAACGACCGATCTACGGTATCACGACAGGTTTCGGATCGCTGTGTAACATCTCGATCGACAAACATCAGCTCTCCGAGTTGCAGAAGAATCTGGTTATGTCGCACGCCTGCGGCACGGGCGAGCGCGTTCCTTCGCAGATCGTGCGATTGATGTTGCTGCTGAAAGTGCAGTCGCTATCGTATGGCAATTCGGGCGTGCAGCTGGCGACGGTCGAGCGTCTGATCGACTTCTTCAATGAGGATATCCTGCCCGTCGTTTTCCAACAGGGATCGCTCGGAGCTTCGGGCGATTTGGCACCGCTGGCACACCTCTCATTGCCCCTTTTAGGATTGGGCGAGGTGGAGTATAAGGGTTCGCAACGCCCTGCCGCCGAGGTGCTTGCCGAGAAGGGTTGGGAGCCGATCGAGCTGCAATCGAAAGAGGGTCTGGCACTGCTCAACGGCACACAGTTTATGAGTGCTTTCGGCGTTTGGTCGCTCATTGGCGCACGTCGTTTGAGCGTGTGGGCCGACCATATCGCCGCGATGTCGCTCGACGCTTTTGATGGCCGCTTGGATCCCTTCTGCGATCAGGTACATCTGGTTCGCTCACATAAAGGACAGCTCACAACAGCCCGCACGATGCGCTCGCTATTAGAGGGCAGTCAGCTCATTTCGCGCGAGAAACAGCACGTTCAGGATCCCTACTCGTTCCGTTGCATACCGCAGGTACACGGAGCCTCGAAGGATACGATCGAATATGTCGGCTCGGTACTCGAAACCGAAATCAACAGCGTTACGGATAACCCGACAATCTTCGTCGAAGACGATCTGGTGGTGTCGGCAGGCAATTTCCACGGTCAGCCGATTGCGCTGGCGATGGACTTTCTCGCCATTGCCGTTGCCGAATTGGCAAACATCTCGGAGCGACGCACCTATCGTCTGATTTCGGGCACACGCAACCTGCCGAGTTTTCTCGTGGCACACGCCGGTTTGAATAGCGGCTTTATGATTCCACAATATACCGCCGCCTCGATCGTCAGCCAGAATAAGGGCCTTTGTATGCCCGCATCGGTCGATTCGATCCCCTCGTCGCAAAGTCAGGAGGACCACGTGAGTATGGGCTCGAATGCTGCGACCAAGCTCGCCCGCGTGGTGTTGAATACCGAGCGAGTCCTGGCTATCGAGCTGATGAATGCCGCACAGGCTCTCGAATTCCGCCGCCCGTTGCGTTCATCGGCAATCATCGAGAAGATTCACGAGGAGTATCGCCGCGTAGTACCCTACATCGACAATGACGAGGTGATGTATCCCCACATCGAGTCCTCGATTCAGTTTATTCGCAAAGAGTTATGAGATTGTTAATCAAAAACATAGGTCAAATTGTCGGCATCGACAACCTCAACCGCCGCCGCATTGCAGGTAGCGATATGGACCACACCGAGACGCTCGCCAACGCTTGGATTGCAACCAACGATGAGCGCATCGACTCGTTCGGGGTAATGGACCGAATACCCGACCAGAGCGCGTTCGATGAGGTTATTGATGCTCGTGGTGGCGTGCTGATGCCCTCGTTCTGCGATTCGCACACCCACATTGTCTATGCGGGTAGCCGCGAGCAGGAGTTCCTCGACAAGATTCACGGATTGAGCTACGAGGAGATAGCCCGTCGTGGCGGAGGTATCCTCAACTCGGCCGACAGATTGCACTCTGCAACCGAAGATGAGCTGTTCGAGCAGGCAATGGAGCGCGTTCGTGAGATTATCCGTATGGGTACGGGTGCCGTCGAGATCAAAAGCGGCTACGGACTTTCGACCGAAGATGAGTTGAAAATGTTGCGCGTCATTGCCCGCATCAGAGCAAGTGTTCCCCTCGAAATCAGGGCTACGTTCCTCGGTGCGCACGCTGTTGCCCGCAGCTACATCGGCCGTCAGGAGGAGTATGTCGATCTGGTTTGTCGAGAGATGTTACCCGCTGTTGCGCACGAGAAGTTGGCCGATTTCGTCGATGTCTTTTGCGATAAGGGTTTCTTCACTATCGAACAGACACGACGCATAATGCGCGAGGCGGCACGTTTCGGTATCCGCGCAAAGATCCACGCCAACGAGTTGGATTTTTCGGGAGGCGTGCAACTCGGCGTCGAGGAGGGAGCCCTCTCGGTCGATCATCTCGAACGTAGTGGCAAGGCCGAGATCGCAGCTCTCAAAGGCTCGCAGACGATGCCTACGCTGCTTCCCGGTGCGGCCTTCTTCCTCGGAATGAGCTATCCGCCTGCACGAGAGATGATTAGCGAAGGGTTGAGCGTAGCCCTCGCCTCGGACTACAACCCCGGCTCGTCGCCATCGGGCAATATGCGTATGGTGATGTCGCTGGCCTCGATCTGTATGCGAATGACCCCCACCGAAGCACTCAATGCCGCAACTATAAATGGAGCCTATGCGATGGGCATCGAGCAGGATTTCGGATCGATCACCGTTGGCAAAATTGCCAATTTCATCTTGACAAAGCCGATCTCCTCATTCGAGTTTTTCACCTACGCCTACTCCACCCCGCTTATCGAGCGAGTATTCCTTCGCGGTCGCGAGTGGCGCGAGTAGCTCGACGGAAGTTTCACTCCCGCGATAAAAGAGACCAGAGCCTGCCATCGAATGATGGCAGGCTCTGGTGTTTGTCGTTTGCTACCGACTTACAGACTATCGAGCGCAGTTACTCGCCCGCTTCGTCAAGAATTTTCGAGGGTATCTCGGCACGGACATAGACGCTCTCATCCTCAACATTGTCCTTCGCCACCCACGTCATCTTATTGGCAGTGAGCGAGGTAACGATATATCGGTGCGACCAATCGCCGAGATCGTAGTCGTAATTGCCACGAATAACCGCGCCACCGATTGCCTCATCAACCTCGATATAGAAGCGGCCCGTCAGCCGTTGCGTCGAAAAACTGCCGAGGTTTTGATAGAGTTTATAGCTGCAATCGCGACGCTCAAAGTCGATATATACATAGCTGCCGTCGGCCAACGGACTGCCCTTCCACGATTCAAGCATCCACGTTCCCGAAATGTTATGCGCCGTAACATCCAATTGAGGATCAACAACTTCCACAGGCGTATCATCACAAGCCACGAAAGCCGCAACGCTCAAAAGCACCATTGTCAAGTAGAAAATTCTCTTCATCTTTTATCTCTGTTTTTATCTTTTTTCATCTCATTCTCGCGCCAACCATTCGCGCCGTTCGATTGACTGCGTTCGTTCTCTTCGGGCGCGAGGTAGAGCTCAATCATTCGCTCTCGCGGCGCAAGCTCCACGCCACTCAAAAAGAGTCGCGGACGAACCTTCGACCACCTGTCTTCGCGCGGCGAGTAACGAATTATCAGATCGCCAGCCTCGCCAGCCTGCAAAATTTCAGGCTCGGTATGCGCACTCACTCCGCGTGTCGAAAGCAACGTATCTACGGTGATTTTCAGAGGTTTCTGTCCGCCATTCATACAGGCGATACGCTCAATCTGCTCCCCTTCACCCGCAAAACGCACCCACTTGCGGCGCAACAGCAACGGCCCACAGTTCTCGGCATAGTCGCCACTGCTATCTGCCGCTGCAAGCACCCGCCCCTGCAACACTACAACGGCCGCAGGTTGCTGCCCCGAACGGTCGGTATAGACGAAGATGCGTTGGCTCACCGTGCCCGCGTGTCCCTGTGGGAAGTAGGTGATTTGCAACTTATTGCGCCCGCCTCTTGCTGTTAGCTCGGTCGTCCTCGACTCCGCCTTCAAACAACCGCACGAGGTCGAGATGCGAGTGATTGTGATCGGGTTCTCACCAACATTTCGCCACTCAATCTCGCCGTGCCACGCGCCGCCATCCTCGGCAATCGTACCGAAATCGACCGTCGTGCCACCCACGAATCGCATCCCGACATCGGTCGTCGCTACGTTGCGCGCACTATCAATCTTCGTGCGCGGGATAATGCGGATCTGCGCCTGCGCGGTCGTTGCCGTTGCCACTGCAAGGAGCAACGCCACGAAAACATAATTTACAATATTCCGCACCCGACGCATCGTCTTATCAAATTTACAACCAGCCACTTACAGCCTTCTTGCGAACGGTAATATTGAACGCGAACGACTCCCCGTTGCTTGCCGTAATCTTTGCCGAGGTTACACCCTCCGCCACACCGCAGAAGATCAATTTCGCACCGTCACTCTTAACCGTTGCAACCGCGCTGTTGTTGATCGACACATTGTAGGTCAGCTCCTCGCCGCCCTCGAAGTAACGCGACGGCACAACTGCCACCGAGCTACCCTCGGCAACATAGAGGTTGGGGAAGCTCATCTGACGACCTGCGCCCTCGATCGCAGCAAGCAGAGCCCCTGCATCGACCTGTCCCGTACCCATTTGGCCACGATAGGCATTCAGGTTGATCTGCATCGGCTGAATCGGACCGATATCAGCAACGTAGCGCGTATAGGTCTTTGTGCCCGTCTGGAACTCATCAATCGGTGCCGTTGTCGAGCAGAGCAACTCGCGCATCTCGGCCTCGGTAAAGTGGCGACGCAACTGCGCCGCATACGAAATGCCGAGAGCCACGACACCCGACACGTGCGGACAAGCCATCGACGTACCCTCCATAAATCCGTAACCACTCGGACTGATGTGGTAAGGCAGGGTCGAAAGAATACAACCCACCTCGCCGTAGTTATGATCCTCGTCGATATAGTCGTAGTAGTAGTCCTGATCGCCACCGGGTGCCGATACCGACGTGCCAGGGCCATAGTTGGTATATACCGCTGCGGTGAAGTCGGCTGCCGTAGCCGCCACCGAGATATAGTCCTCCGAAGCTCCGGGATAGCCCGCCATCGGGGCATTCTCGTTGCCACCTGCAAAGATCGCCACACCACCCTCAATCGGGCCATTGGGCGAACCTGCATTATGGGTAAAGTAGTCGAGCGAGCTCTTTTCGAGGGGAGCACCTGCCTCCCACTCCTCCTGCGAAGCGAAGCCCTGCTCACCCCAATCATAGACGTTGGCTGCACCCGAAACATAGCCCCAACTACACTGCAAAACCACTGCGCCATTATCAGCCGCATACTTAATCGCACGCGCAACAGCGAGCGCATTCGAGCCCGAATAGCCGGAGAAGAGCTGGCAGACCATAATCTTCACGCCACCGCGCGAGCCATCGCCACCCGCCACCGAGCTGATTCCGACACCATTGTTATTCACTGCCGAGATCACACCCGCAACGTGCGAGCCGTGTCCCGAATCGTAGGCATTGTTCCAGGTGATTACTCCCGTATTTTTGACGAAGTTGTAGCCGTAGATATCGCCCGCATAGCCGTTGCCATCGTTATCCTCGTGCGAACGCCACACCTCGCCCTCATTGATCCAGATGTTATCTCGCAAATCGGGGTGATCAACAAAAACGCCCTCGTCAAGCACCGCAACAATGACCTGCTCATCGCCAGCCGAACGCTGCCACGCCTCGGCACACTGCACATCGGCATCGCGCACCGACTTAATGACTCCGTCCTTGCAGAACATATCGCCATTGTTGATCAAGTGCCACTGCATCGGCAACAGAGGGTCGTTCATCGTAGCTCCACCCTCGCCCGTGCGCGTTGTTTCACGCTGCGCCGATTGCTCCATTGCTGCCAGACGCTCGATCGACAGCGGCGTCGCCTTGCGATTATAGGCTCGCTTGATCGTGCGGTTGAAATCGACATTCTGCACCTCGCCCAACGTCGAAAGTTGCTCGGCAACCTGCTCGGCCTTAAAATCTGCGCCGAAACGCACAACATACCACTGATGCAACCCCTCGCGGCGCGTACGCTCCTCGGTACGCTCATCAACAGGAAAGACACGTTCGAGCGAGTAACTCTCAATCATCGAAAGCACCTCATCCAATGCAGGTGCGCCACTGCGTGTTACCGCGCCGCGTGTCTGCTCCACCGACGAGATCATATCTGCAACCTCCGAGGTGAATTTCACCAACAACTCGCCCTCGACATAGGGGGCCGAGATCTGCGGATCAACAGGTGTCGGCGTCGGCACATCGCCATCGTTGCAGGCAACGAACGACAACACAGCGACCGACATTAAACAATATAAAATTCTGTATTTCATACTTTTACTCCTTTCTTACGCATTACTCCTCCTCTCCCGTCGGCTTCTGCTTGAAGGGATAGACCTCATAGTAGTAGTTCATATTTGCAGGCTCGTTCTCGAACATCGCCTGGCGACCATTCTGTGCGCGACCCTCCTGCTGGAAGACGAGGCTGTAAGGGATCCACCAATCCAACGCAGGGTGATATAACAACCAATCGGGCAACTTACCATACAGGCGGTTGAAGTTGATTGCAAAGCGTTTGGTCGAAGGCATTACCTTCTTGATACGATTATCAACCAAGAACTGCGGCAAGGTATCGACAGCGTCGATCTCCTCCTGCGTGTAGTAAGGCACCTCCGGATCGTCCTCGAAGGTGGGCAGCTCGCCCTGCAAATAGTTAACCGACAGAACCAACGTATCCAGATCCCACTTGATCAGATCGACCGGGAACTCCTGCTCATCAATAAATCCGCCCAGATCGGTTCGCGACGTGTTGCTCAAATCGTAGACCAGGCTGCGCTGATTGGCATTCAGCACAAGCGAACGCAACTTGGGGAAGTTCTCCTTGGTCAGCACCGAGGGGATACGCTGGAAGTTGTTGGCACAGAAGTTCATATACTCCAAATTCTTCAACTTGGCAAGACTCTGCGGAAGGTCAATCAGACCATAACTACCAACGGTCAGTCGCTTCAACTGCGTCAGTTCCGAGATCTCGTCGCCCAATTCGAGATCGAGCATAAAGGTATTGGTATTACCGAAGAGCGAAATCGACTCCGCCGCAGTCAAGTAGCGGATCTCATACGGCAACTTCTCGCGCGTGTTGAAGAGCATAAACTCGACCGAGCGCACACGACCGACCTTATCGGGGGTGCAACCCTCCATCTGCTCCTCCCACAGCGTTACGTTGTTCCACTCGGTCATCGGGGTCGAAGCGTCCCACATCGTATATACACCCAACGAACGGGCAATGCAGAGCAGAGCCACCGAGTCGCCCTCGCGGCTATTCTCAACAATAGGCTCGGCAGCCGCCTGACAAACATTCAGCGCATCCTGACGATTCATCGCCACCTCACTCTTGGGGCGGAAAACAACCTCGGCCAGACGCTCGCGGGGCGCATTATTGACGTCCCAATTGAAGCGCACCGTAACCTCGCGCGGACGTACGCCGCGATCGAGCGTCAGCTTATAGCTCTCGTTGGTAAGCCAATTGGCATTTTCGGGCACAACAACATCGAAATCGACATTTGCGCGCACCTTAACATCGAAATAGCGCGAGCCATACTCCTCGAAATTCGACACCTCGACCGACGGCTCGTCGATCTCGATCGAATAGGGGAAACCACGCTGCTCGATGGTGATATCGCGGCTCTCCCACGTGCGCGTATTCTCAATACGGACAACTCCCGTACGAGGCGACGAGGTCAAAGCCGAGTCGATGATGATCTTACAAGGTGTCGAGCCGCGACCATTGGCAGGTGAGACCGTAATCCACGGATTATCGGTCGATGCAATCCAATCGTCGCCCGATGAGAGCTGCACGATCTCGGTTCCTCCCGCCTCGCCAATCTCGATCTGCGAGCGATCCATCTCGAAGTCGATCGACTCGCTGCCATTGTCGCAAGCAACCACCAAAAGGGCTGCCGCGAAGATTGTGAAATATCTTTTCATATTCATACTCATCATATTTTAAGGCGGTTAGTTCAACATTGCATCGCAATTAACGATATTCTGCGACTTATCGTAGATCAAAATGTAGGCACCAACCTGCCAAGCATAGCAGATATCCGAAGCATCGAAGATGATATTCGGATTATCGCTGATATCGAGATAGTAGATCAATGTCGAGATCGTATCTTCGATCTTGCGCAGATCGTTCGAGCCGAGGTACAAGCCTCGCAATCCCGTATGCTGGAAAATTCCCGTGGGCCACTCGCGCAGGCAGCGTTCGCCCTTCTCGTTGCGCTGCGAACGGAGAGCAAAGACCGTAAGACCTGCGCAATCAAGCGGCTCGTATGGGAACTCGCTGAAATTGTTGAACGAGAGGTCCAGACCATAGAAATAGGGCATATTACCTGCGTGTAACTCGCGCGGAATATCCGTAAGGTTGTTATACGAGAGGTCGAGCGACTGCAAGTAGATCGAATTCTCGTAGGTAAATGCCCCTTCGGGTATCTCGTCAAGGTTGCAGGCACGCAGAACGATATACTCGACCAGCGAGTTGCTCTTTGCGATTGCCGTCGGATATTTGGTCAGCAACGGATTCGATGCCAGCGTCAGTGTATTAACCTTAATACCCTTGTACGAGCCATCCTCCTCGCCCTCAAAGCCGTCGATCTGGTTGCCCGAAAAATCAACCGAAACCATCGTGAAACGGCTCTCGGCCGAGAAGATATTGGGCACCTTTTGCAGGCGGTTGTAGCGCACCGAGAAGTTCTCGATATCGTCATAACCACAGAAATAGCCCTCTTCATCGCGCGGCAACTCCTCAATCAGGTTGTTGTCTAAATAGAGCTGTACGGGCGCAACACTCTTACCAAGCGGGTGAATCTTCGAGATCTTATTGTAAGCCAGATCAAGCAGACCGATTTTCTGCATCCGGGCAAACGATGCGGGCAGCTCTTCGAGGTTGTTCTGACGGGCATAGAGAATCTGAATCTTCTCACGCGCGGGGCCATTTGCCAACGCATCAAGGCCCGCATAAATCTCCTCGGCCGACCACTGCGCATTATTCGACAGGTTGAGCGACACCAACTCCGGCATCTCAGCAATAGCCATCGGGAAGTGGGTCATCTTCGGGCAGTTATAGATTTCGAGGTCGGTACACGAAGTGAGGTTTGCCATCTCGGCAGGCAACGACTCGATCTCGCTGTTGGCCACATAGAAAATTTCGAGCTTTGTCAGTCGGCCAATCTCGGCAGGCAACGAACGCAGACCGTTATTGAGCGTACCGTGATTGGTATCGTAGAGGTTGAGTCGCTTCTGCTCGCCACTCTTTATGTCGATGATCTCGCTCTCTTTCATCGTCTGGTAGAGCGACACCGCAGGGATCGAGATACCCTTCTCGGCCAACGCACGGGCGCAAGGCTCCGAGAGTTGTGTCGGAGTGTGAATCTTTTGCAGATACTCCTTATGGTGCTCCATACGATTGCGGCGACGCTCCAAAATGGTCGCATCGTTTGCCGTCGGATCATATGTAAATAGATTGACGTCGTTATGATTACCCAAATAGAGCTCGACAATCTCGGTCAGCTGACCAATTGCGGGCGACATATCACCCGAAAAGGCGAAATCGCTCAAATCAAGACGCGCAACGCGACCATTCGGATGCAGTTCGACACCGGGCTGGTCGCCCCACAGATCGGGGTCTTTATTGAAATCCCAATTTGAACCCGTCGGATAATTTTCGCCAACATAGTACCAGCTCTCGCCATTCAGGCTCTCCCAAATCGAACGCAGAGCGTAGTAATCTTTAAGGTACTCGTTCGTTGCTCGAATCTCAACGGGGACATTTGCCTCGGTCGTGCGGTTATCCACGACCGTAAAGTCGCTACCCTCGATATTATTCATCGCTTCGAGCACCACTCCGCTTGCATCATAGGCAATCAACGAGACAACGCGATAGTTACCCGCCGTGAGCGACAGTGTCGTATCGCACTCGATCGAAGAGGTCTGGTAGCCATTCTCCTCGTTGTCCGACTCATCGAAATGGATTGAGAATGTACCCTCCAACTTCTCGAAGGTCGTGCGGACATTGGTCGCACGATTGAGCACCGTGATATTGACTTTGCTGATCTCATCGAAGGTATATTCACCCTCGTTGGCTGCGCGCGTGTTCTCATCGGTGAATCGCTTTACCAGCGTAAAACGCACCGAGCCACGCGGTGTAACATTGACCGTAAGATCGGTGATCGACAGACCACCCTCTTTCACCTCAATCGTGGTCGGGGTTGCAGGAGAGCCGTTATAGATAGGTTGGTCGTCGGCATCGAAGAGCGTAAATGTTACCACCTGATACTCGCCCGTAAGCAATTTCAACTTATCGCTTCGCAGACCGAACTCGGCAGCCCCGTCGGCTCCTGCCGAGAGAGGGAGCGTCTGTGCCAACGTCGTTTCGCCATAGGCAAGCATAACTCGCACCTTGCAGGCCTCCGCGAGATAGTCGAGTGTCTGCTTAACGGCACGCGACTGCTCGGCCTCATACGAGGCAGCTTTGAATAATCGGAATTGAACGTAGCCATAGTTCGGCTCGCGGTTGTCGATCTGCTCATCTTCGGAGCAACTCACAAATGCAAGAGCCAAGAACGCAAGGCATACGGTAAATCTGTATAATAGTTTCATTTTTTGAATAAAAACTGTTCGTTCAAAAAACTCGAAAAATCTCAATCAAAAACTCTCTTCATCGTCTATGAAAAATTTGGGGAGCACCCCGCCCCAACTCTACGTGCGGGGCACTCTCCAAAAATTTTCTACAAAGGGGCTACTCGGTGTAGTTGAATACACAGATCAGATCGACAACCATCGTTCCGTCGGCTGCGTGGAACGAGATATGGCCCTTTGCCTGATCCTCTTCGGGGCTCATAATTACCTGCGTACCGCCATCAACCATCTGGGTCGAAAGCCACGACTCCGAAGGATAGCAGAAGGCCATCGAGTACGAAGGCATCAACAAGAGAGCCTGTGCGCCCATTGCCGAAGTGTGGGTCAAACGATACTGCAATGTACCTGCGCCCAACTTCTCGAAGCTGAAATCGGGATCGCCCTCAACAATCTGCTCCAACTTGGCACCATACGCCTCAGCTGCTGCGGGATCGACAAACTTAACCTCGCTCGAAACTTCGGGAACATACATATAGTTGGGATCCATCACGCAGTAGATCAGCGCGTAAGCCACGTCATTCTCGTCGTAGAAGACGATCGTAGCCTCATTCTCGCCGTCCCAGCCTGCCTGAGTGTTGGGGAACAAACCATTCGCGGGATCGTTACCCAAGCGCATACGAACCTTATAGCCATTGGTAAGCTGCTTGTACTCTGCACTCGTTTCGAGTGTCAGCCAGCAGGTTGCCTGATCGTAGGGCTTGCTCGACGCGCCATCGAAACCGTAGATCTCATAACGCGAGAAGGGCTTCGAGAAGATCAGGTCATCACCCGAATCATTCGAGCGATAGGTCAGCTTATAGGCGTTGGGAATCGATGCCCAAGCACCATTACGCGGCCACTCGCCATCAGCCAACTCAACGAAATCGGCCGTGAAAGCGTGCATCGTCTCGATATCGTTGGCATAGATAACACCCTTATCCTCAGCCACTGCGGGAGCCTCCTGCTTAACGGTTGCCACCACATACTGCTCATATTCAGCCTTCAAAGCCGTACCCTCCGAGTTGAACAGATCGAAATCGGGATCCGAGATCTTCGACGCCACCGTGCGGGGCAGTGCCACAAGCATACCCTCACGTACTGCACCCTCATTCAAAGTGGTCTGCACGAAGAACTTACGAGCCCAAAGACCTGCCTTATCGGCAGCGGCGTTCCACTCCTCTTCCCAAGTGATTGTGATCCAATCGTTCGTGGGCGACGAAGCGTAGAGATAGTCGTTCTCCTTCACGATCTTATAGAGCTGGGCACCCTTCGGAGCGGTCATCGTTGCGATTGCACCCATCTCGATATACGAATCGGCCGAAGCGTTATAGTAGTGGCCCTCGGCATTGAAAGTCAGCGCGGGAGCGATCTCAACCTCGCACACGGCCTCGCAAGCGGGCATATTAACGGACAGCTTACCTGCCTCAACGGGAGCATTGGCATTAGCCAAGTCATTGAATACGAGCGTAGCAACCTCCGCAGTGAAGGGATAAGCCTCCTTCTCGGTGCGTACAAAGACCTCGGTACGACCTGCCTCGCCCGTTGTAGTCGAGGGGAGCAACCACGCGGGTAGCTCACCACCGATAGCCCACTTAAAGTTGGTCTCGACAACGATGCGATGCATATACTGCTCGTTATGCCACAAGAAATCGAGCGTCTGCACGGGTGTTGAGCCATAGACATAGCCACCCTCGGCATCGGTCTTGAAATCGACATTTGCCTCATCGTACTCGGCAACATAGACATTGAGCGTGCGAGCCAACTTCATTCGGGTCAGCTTGGCAACAACCTGCGTCTTGCCGCCCATCGTCAGCGACACCTCACATACGCGATCATTATCAAACTCGTCGATCTCGGCAGCCTTGATCTTGATCTGCTGCTGACCTGCCTTACCGGTCAACGAGAGCTGACCCGCAGCATCGACAAGCGAGAAATATTGTGCAACCTCGGTCGGGATCGATACCTTCCAATCCATATTGGGATTGATCGAAAGAGTATAAACCTCACCACTCTTAACCACCTTCTCAACTTTCGTCGGGAAATTGGGTGTTACGGGAGTCGGTTCGGGTTCGGGCTCCTCGCAACCGGTCGCAACAACCGCCAATGCCATCATCAGCAGGGCGGTAATTTGACGAAAAATGTTCTTTTTCATAAACGATTGTTGTTTTGTTATAAAATTTTAAGAGTTGTTTTCTCCGTTTTTGACTTTTGTTTCTGCTCGGCGATTGCCTACATTCCGTCTTCACGTTGCAGACGCTCGGCCTCCTCGTCGCTCACCCACTCAAAGACATTGTAGAAATGGCCTACATTGCCCACAAGCGTACCCAAATTCTCGACATATACATAGAGCCACAGCACCATAAATCGCTGGCACGAATTGTAATACGACTCATAGTAGGGACTCGATGCACCCAACAGGTGGTTGTCGCCGTGAATCATTCCGAAGACCGACTCCTCATCACCAATCGTCTGACCCTTATCCATCACAACGACGGGCTTGGTAGGATCGCTCGCATCGAAACGCACCTTAACATCGTAACCATCATAGAAGCAGTTGCGAATGATGATCGTATTCTCCTCGGTGGGGTGCAGTTCGGAGCGCACCAGACGCTGATACGAGGGGTTGGTACTCGGATAGTCATAGAGCAGCAGCGAGGTCATCACACACCAACCCGTAAAGTTATTGATGTCGAACGGACAGCTCTTATACATCACAACCTTCGTGGTCGTATTATTCGGATAGAGATCCCACTCCAACTGCTCCGGCATAACCAATCGCATCACAAAGCCGAGCGAATCGGTCGCCTCGATCTGGTCGTAGTGGCCACGCACAAGCACATCAGCAGCCATCTCGCCCGCAGGAATCGTGATCGAATTCGAGCAGAGCGAATAGTGCAGACCCTCGATTGCATTGCTGCCCTTATCGACGATCTCCACACCGAACGTGCGATCATAGTCGCACTTTACGGTCGAAGCAACCGTAACGGCAAAGGTTTCGCTATCGGCCAACACCATATTGGTCGAGATCGAATCGGCAAACATCACATATTCGGGTCCCGAATAGCGAACATACTCCTCCTCGCACGACACCACTCCCAGCGCGGCAACAACCGCCGCCGTAAGTGTCGAAATATATCTAACGAACTTTCTCATAGTCAGTCATCTGTTTTTATTTATTGCTCTCATTAGGTACAATCTGCGACCCCGGAGCCTCGATCTCGTGCTGCGGTATAGGCCATACGAACAACGCATTATCGGCCTTCACGCTGATCGAACTGCCCTCCGAGAGCGACTGCTGCTGGAGCACACGCGTAAAGCCCTCGCCATTGCGGTAGAGCGAGCCCCAACGCTTGATGTCGTGCAGACGGAAGCCCTCCATATAGAGTTCGCGCACACGCTCGTTGGCAATCTCCTCGATGAAGTTATCCTTTTTGAGCGATAGCACACCGCCCGAAATATATCGAGCCTTGCGCAGAGTCATCAGATCGGCAGTAGCAGCCGTAAAGTCGGGACTCGACTGGCGGCAATAGGCCTCGGCACGGATCAGATACTGCTCGGCCAAACGGAAAGGCTTGGGCATCGAGACGTGGTAGATGTAGCTCGACGAGATGAAATCGCGATTGCCATAATATTTCACCAGCAAAGGCCACTGCAAAGCGTGGTCGTAGCCCGTCTGCACATCGTAGAAATAGGCTTCATAGCGACGATCACCTGAATCGTAGAGGTCCAAAACCCACTGCGCAGGGACATAATCGGGATAGAAATTGTAGTAGTCGGTCGTAAAATTCAGGAATACTGATCCGAGTGCGCCACCGAACGAGGTCTGCGTGAAGCCGATCTGCCAGATAGCCTCGGTCGAGAGGTCGTACGCCCACATATAGTCGAAATAGGTCATATCCGAGGTGTAGAGCGTCGTTGCCGACGAGAGGGCGTAGGGCTTGTTCGGATGGTCGATAACGCGCGACGAATAGTCGATCGCCGCATCCCAATCCTGCATATAGAGGGCTACGCGAGCGTGCAACGCATAGGCGGCACCGAGCGTAAGGTAGTGGTGCGAATAGAAGTCATTCTCGATCGGCAACAACTCCTCGGCACGAGCCAAATCTTCGAGCACAAGCTCATACGAGGTTTTGAGCGAAGAGCGAGTCGTAGGCTCTGGTGTCGAATATAGTTTGCGAATAACTACACCCAACTCCGTCTCGGCCGTTGCAGGGTCATAAGCCTTACAGAAGCACTTCAACAACTCCGAGTAGGCCAATGCGCGAATGGTATAGACCTCACCCGTATAGACTTCGAGAGCCTCTATGCGCTCGTCGCTGGTCTGCTTTGCAACCACAGCGTCGATACGTTCGAGGAAGAAATTACAGTGCGAAATAACACCATACAGAGCCGCATAGACCGACTCGATCTCGGCCGTTGTCGGGCGGATATCCCACTGCCAGATACTGCCGTAGGTGTTGGTATAGCCATCGACGGCATATACCAAATCGCACTGGATGTCGGGCAGCAGTGTCAAATAGCCACTCCACAGAGCCGAACTCTTCAAGCGGGCATAGATACCGGTAAGAGTCTGCTCGGCCTCCTCGTAGCTCTGCATCGCCTCCGTCTGCGGAATTGCCGACAAAGGATCTTTATCCAGACACGAGGTCGTCGCAAGGGCCACAGCCGCAAGCAACACAAAGAACTTAATTTGAGAAAATATCTTTTTCATACTCATTTCGCACTTTTAGAATATCAGATCCAAACCGAATGTAAATTGACGAGCCATCGGATATTGCGCCGCATAGATATTCGACGTGCCCTCCGGATCAAGACCAGAGAACTTGGTGAAGGTCAGCAGATTCTGACCCTGCGCAAAGAGACGGAAACCGCGAATAAATGTACGCTTCTTCTCCTCGGCAAACTTGAACGAGTAGCTCAACATAACATTTTTCAGACGCAGGAACGATGCATCTTCAAGCAGACGGCTGTCGAACTCGGTATAGACACCGTGGCGCGGGATGTCGGTAACATCGCCCGGCTTCTGCCAGCGGTCGAGCAGGCGGCGCGACTGGTTGTACGATGCAAAACGACCATTCGACTCGTCGAAATAGCGGTCGTTATTGATCATCCATCGGTCGGCCACCCAACTGAACTGCGCACTCAAAGAGAGACCCTTCCAGCTCAATGTCGTACCGAAACCTCCCTGCCAGGGAGCGATGTAGCTCTTACCGACCAGCACCTTGTCCTCGTCGCGTAGCTCGGTGGTCAAAGCACCATTTTTGTCATACCACAGCGCATCGCCATTAATAGGATTGACACCCGCATAGCGATTGATATAGAACTCGCCGAGAGGATGACCTACGACCAATTTGGTATTGGTGTTCGATCGCTCGTACTCCTGCACACCGTTATAGAGTTCGGTGATCTCGTTGTAGTTGTACGAGGCGTTGGCATTGACAGTCCAGAGAAAATTCTTCGTCTGCACAAGCGTAGCCATAACGCTCAACTCGGCACCTACGTTGATCATCTCGCCCACGTTGTCCCAATAGTAGCCGAATCCCTGATCGGTATATGACTTGGGCACCTCCATCAACATATCC
The DNA here is from genome assembly GCA_937899895.1 of uncultured Alistipes sp. Lineage (GTDB taxonomy): Bacteria > Bacteroidota > Bacteroidia > Bacteroidales > Rikenellaceae > Alistipes. The sequence goes on along the minus strand of CALBQR010000011.1, from coordinate 10,195 downwards.
GAAGTCTGCTTATAATATGCTTCAAAATCGACATTCAGTCGATTCCAGAAACCGAAGTGCGCACCGAGGTTGGTGGTCCAGGGTTTCTCCCAACCTAAATTCTCATTGCCGGGCTGAATCGGCGCAATACCTGCATCGCCCACATAGTCCAGACCGCCGCCAACCAATGCCGAATGGACATAGTTGGGAATCGACGAGTTACCCGACGTACCCGTCGAGAGCGAGAGCTGGGCATTGGTCAGCCAGCGCGACGAGCTCTGCATAAAGCTCTCGTTGCGCATATTCCACATCAAACCTACCGACCAGAAACCTGCCCAGCGACGCGACGAGCCAAAGCGCGACGAGCCGTCGGCACGTGCCGAAAGTTCAACGAAATAGCAGTTGTCAAGGTTATACTCCGCACGACCGAAGAACGAGAGAAAACCGTAATCCGAGTCGGTCGTATCGTCCCACGAAGTTGCACGCGTGCCGTTGGTGATGTTGGTCAGACGGTCGTTGTTTTGACCTGCCGTAGCAACACTGAACGCCTCATAGTGGTAATCGACACCCTCCTGACCAACCATAAAGTTGAACGAGTGCAGGCGCGAGGTCTGCTTGGTGAAGTTGTAATTTACGGTATTGGTAATCGTAAGCTGCATACCGTCGGTCGAAGAGCGCGATGCCGAGCCGCTGCCCTGATTGGGCGTATAGCTCGGATACGACACCGCGAAACCTGTCGTATGGCCGTAGTCGATACCGAACTGCGAACGAAGCGTTAGCCCCTTGATGGGCGTTGCCTCGCCATAGATGGTTGACATCAACTTATACTTCTTGAATGTTACGGGGTTATTTGCCAGCCACTCCAACGGATTCTGCCCCTGACCCTTCCACGAGCCGTCAGAGATCGAGGCGAGCGAGCCATCCTCGCGGCGGGGATTCCAATAGGGCATCATAAATCGAGCAGCCGAGATAGGCGTAACGAGCGTATAGGCTCCCTCATCGGCCTGCTGGATATTCTGGTAGTTGAACATCGTATTTGCACCGATCTTCAACCACGATGCCGCGCGGCGATCGAAATTCACACGGCCCGAATAGCGATCAAACAGCGAGCCTGCCGCCGTACCCTCTTGGCTGTAATAGCCACCCGAAACGTAGTAGTTGGTCTTCTCGTCGGCACCCGACACCGAGAGCTCGTAGCTCTGCAACATCGCCGCCGAGTTATAGACCTCATCGAGCCAATTGACATCGGTCTGCGAGAGCAGATTATAGTTCTGTCCCGAAGTCATACCGATCTGCTTCTCATACTCGATACGCTCGGCTGTATTCATCAAATCCCAATTGCCGCGTGCCACCTGCGAGATACCCAACTGCGTACGGAATTCGATGGTCGGGCGATCGTTCATCTGACCACGCTTGGTGGTGATCACAATCACACCATTTGCCGCACGTGCGCCATAGATCGAGGTCGAAGAGGCATCTTTCAACACCGAGATCGACTCGATATCGGCGGGGTTGATCGTATTGAAGTCCGACGCTGCAATAGGCACACCATCAAGGATATAGAGCGGTGCCGTACCCGAATTGATCGAGTTCGTACCTCGAATGGTCATTACGGCCGAAGCACTTGGCTCTCCCGTATTCGAGAGAACCGAAAGTCCTGCCACCTGACCCTGCAACGCCTGATCGAAGGCTGCGGTCGGTGTCTTTTCGATCTTGGCCGACTTGACGGTCGAAACCGAGCCTGTTACCGTGCCCTTTTTACGCGTACCGTAGGCGATCACCACAACGTCATCGACCACCTGCGCATCGGCCTGCATTGCCACATTGCAAGTTGCCTCGGCGGCATCCGTCGGGACATTCCACGTGTAGGTCTGATAACCGATGTATTGAAAACTCAATACACTACCGGCCTCGGCTTTGATAGTATAACTACCATCAACAGAGGTCGTTACACCCGTCATTAATTGGGTTACGACGGTCGCTCCGAGCAATGGCTCGCCATCCTCGGCCGTCGTTACAACTCCGCTCACAGTAACCATCTTCTGGCTCTGTGCCAGCGCGGCCACAGAGGTCAAAAGCAGACTCACCACAAGCAGAGAGTGTCGTAAAATTTTTAACATAGCGATATGTTTACACTTTGGCGTTCGCACCTCGCGGCGCGAACACTATTAATTTCAATTGATTGAACCTGCAAAGATAGCACATAATATTCTGACGACCAAACAGAACAGCGGCTTTTAACGCGACAAAAAGCAACTCAAAATGATTGAGAGCCGCCCGTTTTTCGGACAGCTCTCAATCGTGTTGTTTGCTCTGTTTTACACACCAGTCGAAGGCACTATTTAGTGGCAATCGTGATGATCGCACACCTCGCCCGAATCCTGCACCTGACCGGCAAGGTAGTCGCGCACCAGCTGTCCGACCTCGCCTTTTTGACCGCGAATAACCTTAATTCCGTGTTTTTCAAGCACATTCTTCGCTCCTGCGCCCATATTTCCAGCCAACATCACACGCACACCTTGCGCCTGCAACACCGAGGCGATATTCGATTTGCAGCCACAACCTTCGGGCGAAGGCAACGTCGTGGTCGAGAGCGAGCCATCAGGCTCGATCGAAAAAATGGTATAGTATGCACAATGGCCGAAGTGGTCATCAACAACGCCGTCGCGCGTCGGAACGGCAATCTTCATATCAAGTTTCATTGTCATCAGTTCTGCATTTTTCGCAGCCCAAAGTTAGCCATTTTTGCGCGAACGTGCAAGCCCGCAACGCGCCCGCGCACGATTTGGAGTGTCAAATGCAGTGAAACTGAAAAATTTAATGTACTTTTGCGCCAAAAAAATATTTGAAAGATATTTCACGATGAATAACATCAATACACACTCTCGCGGACTGATCGCACTGACGCCGCTTATTGTATTTATGGTAAGCTACTTGGCCGTTTCACTCATTACGGGCGACTTCTACAAAATGCCCATCTCGGTTGCATTTTTGATCGCCTCGGTCTATGCCATCGCCATCACCCGAAACATCGAATTCAACAAACGAATCGAGCACTTCTCGGCCGGCGCAGCAAACCAAAACGTAATGCTGATGATCTGGATCTTCGTTCTTGCGGGAGCCTTCGCTGAATCGGCACGCTCGATGGGCGCAGTCGATGCGACGGTGGCAATGACGATGTATCTGCTACCTGCCAAGTTGCTGCCCGCAGGTCTGTTCCTCGCCGCCTGCTTCGTCTCGATCTCGGTCGGCACATCGGTCGGTACGGTCGTGGCACTTGTCCCCGTTGCCGCAGGGTTGGCCGAGCAGACCTCGCTCGATCCTGCGTGGCTTACGGCGATCATCGTTGGCGGTGCCTTTTTCGGTGATAATCTGTCGTTTATATCGGACACGACGATCGCCGCAACACGTACGCAAGGGTGCGATTTGAGGGATAAATTCCGCGTCAATGTACGCATCGTAGCCCCCGCAGCACTCATCACACTCTGCATCTATCTCTTCACTGCAACCAATGTCGAGGCTCCGACTCCCGACAAGATCGAGGGCATAAAGATTCTGCCCTATCTGCTTGTTTTGGTTACGGCAATCGCAGGTCTTAATGTGATGAAAGTCTTGACGTTAGGCATCGTTACAGCAGGCATTATTGGCATTGCAACCGATAGTTTCGGTGCGCTCGAATGGTGTACCGAAATGGGTAAAGGCATTACCGGAATGGGCGAGTTGATCATTATCACGATGCTCGCAGGCGGTCTATTGGAGTTGATTCGCGTAAATGGCGGTATCGACTACCTGATCAAACTGCTGACGCGACATATTCACGGTCCTCGCGGTGCCGAAGGTTCGATCGCGACGTTGGTATGTATGGCCAATCTCTGCACGGCCAACAACACGATCGCAATTCTTACGGTCGGTCCGATTGCGCGCGATATCGCCGATCGCTACAAGCTCGACCGACGCCGTTCGGCCAGCCTGCTCGACACCTTCTCGTGTTTGACGCAAGGTGTGCTGCCCTACGGTGCGCAACTACTTATGGCTGCGGGACTTGCGGCACTTTCACCGCTCGATATTATCCGTCATCTCTACTATCCGCTGATTATGGGTGCGTGCGCCGTGCTGGCAATCATTTTCCGCTACCCTCGCAAGTTGTAATACATTGAACTATGGTCTGTTACCTACAAGTTGAGAACCTCACAAAGAGCTATGGCGAATTGCTTTTGTTCGATCGTATCTCGTTGGCAATCAACGAGGGCGAACGCATCGCACTGATTGCCCGCAACGGCACAGGCAAATCGACACTTCTCAACCTGATTGCGGGGCGCGATTCGGCCGACGAGGGCACGATTACTCCGCGTCGCGACCTGCGCGTTGCCTACCTCGAACAGGACCCTGCGTTCGATCCTTCGCTGACGGTTTTGGAGGCTTGTCTGGGCTCGGATGTCGAGGCTGCGCGCGTCATTGCTGCCTATGAACGAGCTATCGACGACGCTTCGGGCGAGGGTTTGCAAGAGGCTATGACTCAAATGGATGCGCTCGGTCTTTGGGATCGTGAGCAGCGCGTAAAACAGATCCTTTCGCGTCTTCGTATTGACGATTTCGGTCAGCGCGTGGGCACACTTTCGGGCGGTCAGTTGAAGCGTGTCGCGCTGGCGGGAGTTCTATTGAGCGAGGCCGATCTGTTGATTCTTGACGAGCCGACAAACCACCTCGATACGGCGATGACAGAGTGGTTGGAGGAGTATCTGACCTCGTCGCGCAGTGCCCTGCTGATGGTTACCCACGACCGCTATTTTCTCGATCGTGTGTGCAGCGACATCCTCGAATTGGAGGATCGCCGACTCTATCACTATCGTGGTAACTATTCGTACTATCTTGCTAAACGTCAGGAGCGTATCGACGCTGCTGCGGCACGCCGCGAGAGCGACGAGAACCTCTTTCGCCGCGAATTGGAGTGGATGCGCCGCCAGCCACAGGCACGCGCGACGAAGGCTCAGGCGCGCATCGACGCCTTCTACGATTTGAAGGATCGTCTGCAAACTACTCGCACGCAACGCGCTGTGCGTCTGGAAGTTCAGGCAGGCCGTATCGGCACCAAAATTTTCGAGGCAAAGGAGGTCTGCAAGAGCTATGGCAACAAACGTATCCTCGACCGCTTCAACTATAACTTTGCCCGCTACGAAAAGCTCGGCATTGTGGGCGACAACGGTTGCGGCAAGAGTACCTTTTTGCGACTTTTGATGGGCTTGGAGCAACCCGACAGCGGCACGATCGAGGTCGGCGAGAGCGTTCGTTTCGGCTATTACAGCCAACAGGGATTGGAGTTCGACCCCTCGAAACGCGTCATCGACATCGCTCACGACATCGCCCGCGAGGTCGATCTTGGCGACGGCCGCCGATTGAGCGCATCGCAATTCCTGCACCACTTTCTGTTCCTGCCCGAACAACAATACAACTACGTTGCAAAGTTGAGCGGCGGCGAGCGCAAACGCCTCTACCTCTGCACAGTATTGATGCGAAATCCCAACTTTTTGGTGCTCGATGAGCCGACCAACGACCTCGATATTATGACCCTCGGCGTGTTGGAGGAGTACCTTCGCGCGTTCCGTGGATGCGTGATTGTGGTGTCGCACGACCGCTATTTTGTCGATAAGGTTGCCGACCATCTGCTGGTCTTCTGTGGCGAGGGCGAGATCAAGGATTTTGCAGGAAATTACTCGGAGTATCTGGTTTGGAAACGCGATTTTGAGGCTGCGCGACGTGCTGCCGCGGCGGCCGAGGAGCAACGCAACCGCCCCACCGAGGAGCCTCGACGACAGAAGCCCACCTCGAAACGACTCTCGTTCCGCGAGCAGCAGGAGTTCGCCGCACTCGACACCGAGATCCCTGCATTGGAATCGGAAAAGGCTGAACTTGAAGCACTTCTATCGTCAGGCACACTCCCACACGAGGAGCTTACACGCACCGCCGAACGTATTGGCACGCTGATCGACGAGATCGACGAGAAGACAATGCGCTGGCTCGAATTGAGCGAACGAGCATAACGAGAGCAAATTCACAATTAATCTGCCTGCGGCAGTTTTTCCTCCTTCGCGCCTCATCCGAGTTCGAGCAAGCTCGACTCCGCATTCGGCTTGGCGTCGGTTCACAATTATATACAAAAAAATTAGGTCGTGCCCGAAAGCGCGACCTATTTATTTTTGTCATTACGCACAGAGTTACTCCTCCCCTCGAAACAGTATCGCATCGAATCGTTCGGGGTCGAGTCCCTCCGACTTAACCAGCACACGCCCATCACGATCGATCAAAAAGCAGGTCGGTGTCGCCTGCACACCATACTCGATTTTGAAGGGTGAGCAGTCAGCCATACACTCCGTAACAAATTGATAATCTACATCATAGTGCGTCTTCAACTCTTTCAGTTGCTCCACCGTTTCGACCGACCAATAGACCACAACCTCCAAATCCTCACGCGTAGTTTTCGCATAAAGATCGGCCACATAAGCACGCCCCTGCCGTCCCATACAGCCCAAACCACCATACAACAACAGCACGCGACGGCCCTCCAAAGCTCGCAGATCGAATCGCTCGCCCGCCTCATTTACTGCCGCAATGTGTGGCGCACGACTTCCCTCGACGACCTGACGTGTGCGTATATGTTGCTGAATAGCACGACCATACGTCGATTGACGCATTTGGCGCGGCACTCCTCGCAACGCTCGACGCAAAGCGCTCTTCGGCACGTCCATTCGCACCATAAAACAACGCTTCAAGCCACTCGGCGTTTCGGCATACTGCAAAGCCAACTGCGCATTGCGCTCCAACACTCGCTCCAACTCGACCTCCGCCGCCATCTCCAACGAATCGGCCAACTCCGGATTTGCCTCCGCTTGCTCATATAGCCTCGCGCCAAATGCCTCATATTCAAGCCAAAGCGCACTATCGGCACGCAGATATTCCTCCTCGGTTACGGGCGGTTTCTTCGCCGTCGCCGACAGAGCGAACAACAGCGCAAAGATTGTCAGAATGGATTTCATAGTAGTTTATTTTCTGCAAATATAGGATTTTTTTCGTAAATTGAGTATATTTGTTCTACGCAAAAACTACCGAACGTATGACCTATATCGAAATCGATAGCCCCGATCAGTTGGGCGTTTTGCTCCAACGTGGCTCGCGCATAAACCAGTATGTATTTCGTAATCTGGACTTTACGCCCGTTATGGAAATGGCCGCGAATCGAATTTTCACCGATTGCATCTTTCTCGGTTGCACGCTGCCCGAACCCGTTCGTGAGTCTCTCGGTCGTAGCTGCTTGATATTTCCGCAAATCGACGTGCCCTACAATGTACACCGTTCGACGCTATACTCCCCCGAAGAACTCTATGCCGGCTACGATCCCGCACAGCCCGAAACCCAATCGACCTGCTATGATGGTCGCGTGTATAGCCACTACCTCAAACAGGGCAAAACCACTCGTAATCTGCGCATTACGCTCGCCCGCTCGTTGCACGATCACTCGATTAGCGACGCTCTGCACGACTTCCTCAGCTCGTACGACGAACGCCGTCTGGTCGGCATTATGGGTGGGCACGGACTGCTGCGCACCGACGCTGCCTACCGTAAAGTTGCCCGCATCAGCAAACAGCTGACCGAGGCGGGCTACCTGATGATTAGCGGTGGCGGTCCAGGCGCGATGGAGGCGACACATCTCGGCGCGTGGTTTGCCGATCGCACCGACGAGGAGTTAGACGACGCTATTGATTTACTGCGCGTTGCGCCCTCGTTCCGCGACGAGGGTTGGCTCGCTACCGCCTTCGAGGTGCGCCAACGCTGGCCACAAGAGAGGTATGAGAGCTTGGGCGTTCCGACGTGGCTCTACGGACACGAACCCGCAACGCCATTTGCAACTCACATCGCCAAATATTTCGACAACAGCATCCGAGAGGACGGCATCCTGACCATTGCAAAGGGCGGTATAATCTACTCGCCAGGTAGCGCGGGCACATTGCAGGAGATATTCCAAGATGCGGTGCAGAACCACTATTTGAGTTTTGGTTACGCCAGCCCGATGGTCTTTCTCGATAGCGACTATTGGACAGCGCAAATGCCTGTCTATCCACTACTTGAAGAACTTCTCTCGAAGGGCCGTTATAAGAATTTGATCCTATCGCTCTCTGACAACGAAGCCGATGTAATCACCGAAATCCGCAAATTCACAGCGAAATAAAAACCGAGGCGACAATGGACATTGTTGATTTTTGCGACTTTTGCAACTCACTCCCAAATGTCGAGGAGTCGTTGCCGTTCGGGGATAGTACGCTCGTCTATAAAGTTGGCGGGCGAATGTTTGCGGCAATCGGATTGGATCGCCCCGACCATTTCGTGGTCAAATGCGACCCCGAACGAGCCATTGAGCTTCGCGATCGCTACGAGCAAGTGCAACCGGCTTGGCACTTCAATAAGCGACATTGGAACGATATCTATTTCGATGGACTACTGACCGACAGCGAGCTACGCACGGAAATCACCCACTCATATCTACTTGTAATCCAACAAAACGTTACCCCAAAAGTCCTCCGACTACAACTCCTTGCCGCTGCCAAAGCAGCTGGTGTCGAGGGCTAACTCCGCCAAATTATAACTAACCAATCGCTCCTGTACAATAACCTCGGCTTCTTATTCGAGATCGGGGCGATTAAATAAAGAATGAGATGTCAAATGATATCTTATTGCTATGTCCGTTTTTGCGGAAAGGGAGGGATTCGAATGGTGCAAACCATCATCGAGGGAGCTCCGCAGTCAAACAAAGTTTGGTGCGGATTATAGCGACCGAGATAACCACAAAGATGAGAAGTGCCGCCCTCGAAAAGTTGTGGCGAGCATAGCGAGTAAATTTGTTGTGGAGTGTAGCGTGGAAATATTTTTACAAAGCAACACTCCGCAACAAAAAAGAGCGACAGAAAACTCTGTCGCTCACAACTTAGCGGAAAGGGAGGGATTCGAACCCCCGGTACAGTTGCCCGTACACCGCATTTCGAGTGCGGCCCGATCGACCACTCCGGCACCTTTCCTTTGAAAAGCGTTGCAAAGATAGGTATTTTTTCGTTAAGTTGTATCACCTAAATGCAAAAAAATACAAAAAAGAGCGTTTTTATTATTTTCAACTGCCTATCAATTAGTTACGCAGGCATTGTATGCTACTATTTTATTGATGCCTGGATCAATCCAGCGGTTATGATCGCGCCGGGCATCACCACGAACATACCGATAATATCGGGCACGCCCGCAAAGTAACACACCATAAGCAACGCAGCCGTAGTCATCATACCCCAAAAACCGATACGACCGATCTTCTTTGGGTCCATTTTGCGACGATCCTCCTCCGACAGAGTATTGACAAGATTCGGACGAAATCGAATCAAAATCGCGCACGCAACAATTATCGGCACAGTAATTAGATACATCATAGCTTCCTGAAATTTATTTTCACAAATTTAGCAAATAAAAACGGATTCTACAATCTGACTCTCCACTGCAATAAGAGCTTTCGGCATATATATAATATATAGGTATGCCGATGTGGGTGTATATAGACAAAAAGGAGCGACCCTCGGACTCGCCCTCTCGACTTCCACGCCCGCACCCATACAGCACAAAAAAAGGAGCAAACCTTTCGATTTGCTCCTTGAAGAGGCGGCTACCTACTCTCCCACTTAAATAAGCAGTACCATCGGCGTTAGTGAGCTTAACTTCTCTGTTCGGAATGGGAAGAGGTGGAACCTCACCACTATAACCACCTAAGTCTTGTTTTGTTTACTTAGTTATTACTAAGAACCTGGCGTTTTTTCATTGGTGCCTCCCCAATATATCTTTGACATAATTTCGGAATGAGATAAGGTAACAGAAGAAAGCCTTTCGGGTAATTAGTATTGCTCGGCTTTGACATTACTGTCTTTACACCTGCAACCTATCAACGTAGTAGTCTCCTACGACCCTCAAGGGAAGACTTATCTTGGGGAAGGCTTCGCGCTTAGATGCTTTCAGCGCTTATCCCTGCCGTACGCGGCTACTCTGCAATACACTTGGCAGCATAACAGATACACCGGAGGTACGTCCAACTCGGTCCTCTCGTACTAAAGTCAGGACCCCTCAATCTTCCTACGCCCGCAACAGATAGAGACCGAACTGTCTCACGACGTTCTGAACCCAGCTCGCGTGCCAC
>CALBQR010000010.1 GCA_937899895.1 uncultured Alistipes sp. | reverse complement strand
TCGTCTTATTGGTCCTATCGTCTTATCGTCTTACTGGTCCTAATCTAACAACTAACAACTAACAACTAAAACAAAGAGCAAAGACCCAAAAGTCTTTGCTCTTTGTTCTCTCTTACAACTTCACGCCGTATGCTAAGTCGCCGGCATCACCAATGCCGGGCACGATATACGACTTCGAGGTGAGCTCCTCATCTACGGCTGCGCACCACAGGGTGCACTTCTCTGGTGAGGTGTGCTTCAAGACATAATCCACACCCTGCTCCGAGGCGAAGGCTGCAGCAAAGTGGGTGTGCTCAGGCTCACCCGCACGGCGCACCAACGCATCGTATACAAGCATCAGCGATGTGCCCGTAGCGAGCATAGGGTCTACCAAAATCAGGGTCTTGCCCTTGAGTGATGAGGTCGATACATACTCCACATCGACCACAAACGAGCCATCGGGGCGACTCTTGCGGTATGCCGACACGAAGCCGTTGTCCGCATCATCGAAGTAGTTGAGGAAGCCCTGATGGAAGGGTAGGCCGGCACGCAGGATTGTAGCGATAACAATCTTATCCGAGATCTCCTCTACGGCAGCGATGCCGAGCGGTGTCTCGACCATTCGTGTCTTGTAGTTTAGCCTCTTTGATATCTCGTAGGCCATAATCTCGGCTACACGCTCCATATTACGGCGGAAGCGCATAGAGTCACGCTGAATAGACCTATCGCGCATCTCGGCGAGAAACTTATTCAGGATTGTGTTCTGCTTGTTGAGTATCGTTACCATAGCATCAAATGTTTGGTTATTAGTCGTTTAGTAGAGGAAGTTGTTGAACGGATAGCGACCCGCGTGAATCTCGCGCACCATACCGTAGAGGTCGGAGCGGAGCTTCTCGATACCTACCTTGTCAATAGCCGAGATAAAGATGCAGGGCGTGTTGGCCTTAGCTATCCAGCTCTGCTTAAGGTCGTCAAGCGAGAGGTTTTCTTTTGTGGCGGGCGTTAGGTCGTCTTCCTCTTTGGGTGTATAGGTGTAGGCATCTATCTTGTTGAATACTAAGAATGTGGGCTTGTCGCCAGCGCCAATATCCGCCAAGGTCTGCTTTACCACCGCTATCTGGTCCTCGAAGCCGGGGTGCGAGATATCCACCACGTGCAGCAGCAAGTCTGCCTCGCGCACCTCGTCGAGTGTCGATTTGAACGACTCGATAAGCTGTGTTGGGAGCTTGCGAATGAAACCTACGGTGTCGGACATTAGGAAGGGTAGGTTGTCGAATACCACCTTGCGCACTGTGGTGTCGAGTGTTGCAAAGAGCTTATTCTCGGCAAACACCTCGCTCTTCGAGAGCAGGTTCATAAGCGTAGACTTGCCGACATTGGTATATCCCACTAACGCCACACGCACCATATTGCCTCGGTTGGAGCGCTGAACGGCCATCTGGCGGTCAATCTTCTTTAGGTCCTCCTTGAGCTTTGTGATGCGGTTGCGCACAATACGCCTATCGGTCTCAATCTCGCGCTCACCTGCACCACCACGAGTACCTGTACCACCTCGCTGACGCTCAAGGTGTGTCCAGAGGCCAGCCAAGCGGGGCAACATATACTCGTTGTGCGCCAACTCCACCTGTGTCTTGGCGTATGCGGTCTGGGCACGCGACATAAAGATGTCGAGAATCAGGCGTGTGCGGTCGATAACACGGCAGGGCATAGCCTGCTCGATGTTGCGTGTCTGCGCGGGCGATAACTCGTCATCGAAGATGGCGACATCAATCTCATTCTCTTTGCACCATAGCGCAATCTCCTCAAGCTTGCCGGGGCCGACATAGATTTTCGACATTGGCTGTGGCAGGCGCTGTGTGAAGCGCTTCACGGTCTTGATGTCGGCGGTCTCGGCCAGAAACTCCAGCTCGTCGAGGTACTCCATCGCCGTAGCGGGGTTTTGGCTGTCGCGGATTACGGCAACCAGCACAGCACGAATCTCGCGCTCCTCGACTGTGGGCTGTGGGCCTCGTGGCGCCTTAGGCTTATCTTGCTTCTCCTCTTTCATCTATATATAATATAGGTATGTTTACTTTGCATAGTGGGCTCAGCCCCGAAAACTATGCCACAATAGGTTACCCAAACGAGGGCTAAAGAATAAAAAGGGGCTGTCCGAATTTTTCGCCGGACAACCCCTAAACCTTCTCCAAGAGTTATTAGTTCTGGATACGGAACGATACGGGAAGGGTGTAGGTAACACGCACAGGCTTGTTACGCTGCTTACCGGGCTTCCACTTAGGAGACTTCTGCAATACTGCGATAGCTGCCTCCGACAAGGTCTTATCGGGCGACTGAAGTACCTGAATGTTAGAGAGCTTACCGTCCTTCTCTACGACGAACTTGATAACTACATTACCCTGGATGCCGTTCTCCAATGCAATCTGGGGATACTTAACATTGCTCTGTACCCAGTTACGGAACTTCGAAAGATCACCACCCTGGAATGTGGGCATCTCCTCAGCATTAACGAAGATCTCCTCCTCCTCGATCTCCTCCTCCTTCTCCTCGATGATGATATCGAAGTCGTCGAAGTCGTCTGCATCGTCAGCAAATACGATGTTGGTCTCAATCTTCTGGTCGTTAGATACGATGTTGAGGACATCGGTTACCACCTGAGCCTGTGCCTTCTGCTGCTCAGGAGGTGTCTCTGGCTGGTCCTGACGGGTGTTGTCAATCTGCTCAACCTCGGTAGTCTCCTTCTTGGGTGGCTTGTACTCGCCTGCCACAGGCTTAGAGCTGATAGACAATGCAAGGCCTGTGATACCGAGAGCGATCACCAGACCAATCATCAGGTAAAGCGACTTCTTGTTCTCAAGATCCGCTTTGGGTGATTTCTTAATCTCCATTTATAGTTAATTTTTTAGTTTTTAGTAACTTATCCTCGAAAGTGTGTGGCACAGACATACGCACGCGCGCACTTTGCTATGCAAATATACATATAAAAATTCAAAAAATATCAAATCAGGTGGAAAAATATTTATTTTTCACTAAATTTGTAGTCGATTAGTGGATTTGTTTATGAGTACCAACCCCCGAACTATGCTATATGGCGCCTCGCTTAGTGAGTTGGAGATGCTCACCAAGGAGCTCGAATTGCCACGATTTGCCGCCAAGCAGATCGCACAATGGCTCTACAAGCGCTTCGTAGGCACGATTGATGATATGACCAACCTCTCGAAGGTGGCACGCGAAAAGCTGAAGGAGCGTTGCGACCTCGGCTTGTCGGCACCTCTCAAGGTATCGACATCGTCTGATGGCACCAAAAAGTACCTCTTCCGTACCTCCGAGGGCGAATATATCGAGTCGGCGCTTATCCCCGATGGTGAGCGTATGACCCTCTGTGTATCTTCGCAAGCGGGTTGCCGTATGGGGTGCAAATTTTGCGCTACGGGGCGTATGGGCTTTCGTCATCAGCTCCCCGCCACCGAGATTCTCAACCAGATAATCTCTATCCCTGAACGCGATAGGCTCACCAACCTTGTCTTTATGGGTATGGGCGAGCCGTTGGATAATATCGACAACCTTCTGCGCACGCTCGACATCCTCACCTCGGAGTGGGGCTTGGCGTGGTCGCCTACACGCATCACCGTCTCGACAGCGGGTGTGGCGAAGAACCTGCCCCGATTGCTCGATGAGTCGAAGGTGCACCTTGCAGTGTCGTTGCACAACCCCTTCCCTGAGGAGCGCCGTGAGATTATGCCAATAGAGAATGCCTACTCGATTAAGGAGGTGTGCGATATTCTTCGCCGCTACGACTTTACACACCAGCGCCGAGTCTCGTTTGAGTATATCGTGTTGGAGGATATGAACTGCTCCGCACGCCATATCAAGGAGCTTTCGCGCCTCTTAGATGGTATCAAGTGCCGTATCAACCTTATCCGCTTCCACCGTATTCCCGATTCGCCATTCTTCTCTCCACCGTTGGAGCGAATTATCGAGTTTCGTGATACGCTCACCAAGCGCGGTATCCAAACCACCCTGCGTGCATCGCGTGGCGAGGATATCGAGGCGGCGTGTGGTCTATTATCAACTGCCGAAAAAAGATGATTATGAGAAGGTTGCTTGCTATATTTATCGTTGCAGTTCTCTCTGTGGGCTATGCCTTCGGCGAGGAGCGCCGTGTTGAGGTAAGACGCAACGAGTGGTATATGGATATCAATGATTATCCCTCCATCACCCTCGACTGGAGTGATGGCTCACTTCGTTGGTCGATAGGCTATGGCGTAAAGGAAAATGGCGACACGCGCAAGGAGATTATGGCACCCTCGCGCCTTAAGATGACCACATCTAAGGGCGTTTGGGGCGAGAATATCCGCGATGCGAAGGTTGTGCCAACGGGGGAGTATGACTCCTACGATATCTACGATAGCGCCATTGTAGATTTTGGCGATTACAGTGTAGAGTTGCGTGTCTGCGATGATGGCGTTGCCTACCGCTTTATCTCGAACATAGACGAGGAGTTTACCGTTGTCGATGAGTTGGCGGAGTTCTCGTTTGATGCCAACGACAAGGCGTGGATTCCCTATGTCAATTTCCGACCCGATGCCACCTCGGACTACGCTACGCAGTTTGAGACCTCGTTTGAGAATATCTACTCGATTACGAAACTTAAGGACATCGACTGGCGCAGGTTGATTTTCGCTCCTATATTCTTGGAGCATAAGGGCCTAAAATTTTGGATTTCAGAGGCTAACCTTGAGGATTACCCCGGTATGTTTTTCTCGAATCGCGACCAAGATGGCACGATAGATACCGAGTTTGCCCCTGTGCCCGATGAGGTGGAGCGTGGCGGTTACAATATGTTGCAGGGTATGGTCAAGAGTCGCAAACCCTATATTGCCGAGTGCAAGGGTAGGCGTACCTTCCCTTGGCGTGTTGTTGCCGTAGGCAAGGAGGATAGAGATGTTGCCAACAACACCCTTGTATGGGAGCTTGCCGATGAGTGCCGTATCGAGGATACCTCGTGGATTAAGCCTGGCAAGGTGGCCTGGGAGTGGTGGAACGACTGGGGCTTGGAGGGCGTAGATTTCAAGCCGGGTATCAACAACCAGACATATAAGTATTATATCGACTTTGCCTCACGCTACGGCATCGAGTATGTTATTCTTGACGAGGGGTGGTCGGTTAAGGGTCAGGCAGACCTAATGCAGGTTGTGCCTGAGATAGATATCCCTGAGTTAGTTGCTTACGGCGAGGAGCGTGGCGTGGGCATCATTCTCTGGGCAGGCTACTGGGCACTCAACCGCGACATCGAGGGGCTGTGCAAGCACTACTCCGAGATGGGCGTTAAGGGGTGGAAGGTAGACTTCCTCGACCGCGATGACCAAGAGATGGTGCGCTTTGTTTATGACCTTGCGGAGATAGCGGCAAAATACCATATGCTCGTTGATTATCACGGTGTTTATAAGCCTACGGGATTGCAATATACCTATCCCAACGCTATAAATTTCGAGGGCGTTCACGGACTTGAGACAATGAAGTGGCTCGGCAGGGAGCACGACCAGCTGACCTACGATGTTACGATACCCTTTATCCGCAATGCGGCAGGCCCTGTGGACTACACACCGGGCGCTATGCGCAATGCCTCAAGAGCGAATTTTGAGCCAAACTACTCACGCCCAATGAGCCAAGGCACACGATGCCACCAGTTAGCAATGTATGTGCTGTATAATCAGCCTCTTGCAATGCTTTGCGACTCGCCTACGGCGTATGAGGCAGAGCCTGAGTTTACCAAGTTACTTGCCGATATTCCTACCGATATGGGTAAACCTTATCTTCTGCAAGGTGAGGTTGGCGAGTATGTCGTAGGTTTTCAAGAGGACTACAATCCCGATGGCGATGGTAGTACAGATGTCTATTTTGCGGGTTTGAATGGCAACAAGGCGCGAAGCGTTGAGTTTCAGATGGACATCTCTATTATCTTTCTTGCCGAATATATTGAGATGTATGTCGATGGGGAGACTCCCACGGAGTATAAGCATATTGTAGTTCCCCTTGAGAAATATAGTGAGTGCCGTGGAAAGTTTAAGATTGATATGCCCGCAGGTGGTGGCTTTGTGGTAAGGTTAAAAGGTAACTATCTTATGGGCCACGCCAGATGGAAAAAGGGTGGGAAACATAAATTTATAAGAGATGAGAATTAGACTAACCATATTGACACTTTTGCTTTCGTGCCTGATGCTCTCGGCACAGGAGGCTGACTATACAAAATATGTAGACCCATTTATCGGCACTGCCGACTACTCGGCAACGCACCCGGGTGCTGTTGTGCCTCACGGTATGATGGCCGTTGTGCCGTTCAATGTTACAGGCTCGGAGCTTAACCGCTACGACAAGGATACCCGCTGGTGGTCAACGCCTTACGATATTCGCAACAACTATTCCGTAGGCTTTGCTCACGGCGCTTTGAGTGGCGTGGGTTGCCCTGAGATGGGTGCTATTATTACGATGGCAACAACGGGTGCAATGCAGGCCGATGCAACCCTCCGAGGCTCAACCTACTCTGACGAGGTTGCCAAGCCCGGCTACTACGCAACGACCTACGATAGGTTTAATATTCGTGCCGAGGCTACCGCAACAGATAGAGCATCTGTCGAGCGCTACACCTTCAATGAGGGTGGCGAGGCAAATATCATCATCGACCTTGGCACTGCGCTATCGAACGAGTCGGGCGCTATGCTTCGTCAGGTGAGCGCTACGGAGGTTGAGGGTATGCGCCTTTTGGGCACCTTCTGCTACACCAACCAAGCGGTATTCCCCGTCTATTTTGTGGCTCGTATCTCACAGCCTGCCACCAAGGTGCGCTATTGGAAGAGACAACCTGAGATGACAGGTGTTGAGGCGGCGTGGTCTGGCGATAGTGGTCAGTATAAGATTTTTGAAAGTTACTCGCGCGAGATTATGGGCGACGATATTGGCGTATGCTTCTCGTTGGGCGAGGTAGAGCCGGGCACCGAGGTCGAGGTTAGAGTCGGCATATCGTATGTGTCGATTGAGGGTGCTCGCCGAAATCTTGAGGCAGAGTGTGGCAAGCGAAGCTTTGATGATGCCCTCTTAGGGGCACAGCGTAGTTGGCGCAATGCACTTGGCCGCATCCGTGTGGAGGGTGGCTCGGATGCCGACCGCACGATATTCTATACAGCCCTCTACCACGCACTCCTACACCCCAATATTGTTAGCGATGTCGATACGAAGTATCCCAAGATGGAGAGTGGCACGGTGGGCAGTGGTTACAACCGCTATACGGTATTCTCGTTGTGGGATACCTACCGCAACCTACACCAGCTACTCACATTGGTCTACCCCGATAGGCAGAGCGATATGGTGCGCACAATGGTCGATATGTCGAAGGAGTGGGGCTGGTTGCCTCGTTGGGAGCTGTATGGTCGTGAGACCTTTACGATGGAGGGCGACCCCGCTATTCCCGTGATTGTGGATAGCTACCTCAAGGGTATCCGCGACTTCGATGTCGAGGCTGCCTACGCTGCTATGAAGCGCTCGGCAACAACGCCGGGCAAGGATAACCCCATTCGTCGTGATATCGACCCCTATATCGAGCGAGGTTATATCCCTGTGGGTGTCTTTGCGCAGGATATGTCGGGCGATAACTCCGTGTCGCACGCCTTGGAGTACTATGTTGCGGATAACGCCCTCGCCACCTTTGCCCGCGAGATGGGTGATGAGGAGTTTGCCCGCGAGATGGAGCGCCGTGCTTCGGGCTGGCGCAACTACTACTCCGTGAAGGATGGCGCTATGCGACCTATCGACAAGAGTGGCGAGTTTGTTGGCGATTTCGACCCCGCTGCGGGCGCTAACTTCTCGAATACCATAGGTTTCCACGAGGGTAGCTCTTGGAACTACACCTTCTTCGTGCCTCACGATATCGAGGGGCTTATCAAGGTTATGGGCGGTGGCAAAAAGTTTGTCGAGCGCCTTGAGTGGGTCTTCGAGAATGGCCACTACGACCCCACCAACGAGCCCGATATCGCCTACCCCTACCTTTTTAGCCGTGTTAGGGACTACGAATATCTTACGCAGGAGTGGGTTCGGAGGTTGCTTGACGAGAACTACACCACCGAGCCCGATGGTCTGCCCGGAAATGATGATACAGGCACGATGTCGGCGTGGGCCGTCTTCTCGATGATGGGCATCTATCCCGACTGCCCCGGCGAGCCATACTATACCATCACAACACCTCGTTTCGAGCGTGTGGAGATGGATACCGACTATGGCACTATCGTTATTACGACCGAGGGCGAGGGCGACCATATTAGACGCAATGGCGTGGAGCTTGGCGGTAAGTCTATCAACCGCTTCCGTATCTCGCACGAAGAACTTATGAAGGCAAAGGAATTAAATCTAAAACTATATTAAAATGAAGAAGTTACTTACTGTTTTTGTTGCCGCTGCAATGCTCGTTGGCTGTGCAACGCAGAGCGCTACGGATTATGCCGCAAAGGTTAATCCCAAGATTGGTTCAGGTGGTCACGGCCATGTATTTGTGGGCGCAAATGTCCCCTTTGGTATGACTCAGGTAGGCCCTACAAGCATCTCTCAGGAGTGGGATTGGTGCTCAGGATACCACGACTCGGAGAACTCGGTTATCGGCTTCTCGCACACCCACCTTTCGGGTACTGGTTGTGGCGACTTGTTCGATGTTACGCTTATGCCCGTTATGGGAGAGGTTACCTATGGTCGTGGTCGTCTTGGCGACTACTCGACAGGCTTCTGGTCGGAGGCCGACCGTAGCCAGGAGGTTGTAGAGCCCGGTTACTACTCTGTGCCCCTCACACGCTATGGCATCGTTGCCGAGATGACAGCTACCGAGCGTGGTGGCTTGCACCGCTACACCTTCCCTGAGGGCGAGGATGCCGCTATCATTCTCGACCTTGTGCACGGTGGTTGCTGGGATCGCCCTGAGGCACTCTTTGCCGAGGCTGTTAGCGACACCCGCGTTGAGGGTTATCGCCACACCTACGGCTGGGCAAACTTCCAGAAGGTATACTTCGTTATTGAGTTCTCTAAGCCCTTTACATCGTTCGAGCCTCAGAGTGAGGATAACTTCTACTTCCGCATAAACTTCGACACCGAGGCTGGTGAGGCTATCGGCGTGAAGGTCGCCTTGTCGTCTACAAGCCTCGATGGCGCACGCCTCAACTTCGATACGGAGGTTGCCGCTGCCGACTTCGACACCGTGCGTAAGGAGGCATATGCCAAGTGGAACGAGGAGATAAGTAAGATTCGTATCGAGGGCGCAACACCTGAGCAGGAGGAGATCTTCTACACTGCGATGTATCATATGTATGTCGCTCCCTCGCTCTTCTCGGATGTCGATGGCACATATCGTGGTGCCGATCAGGAGATTCACCCCAACCCCGGCCACGACACCTATACCACCTTCTCGTTGTGGGATACCTACCGTGCTAAGCTCCCGTTGATGACCATCACACACCCTGAGCGTATGGACGATGTTATAAACACTATGATTAACCTCTGCGATGAGCAGGGCTGGTTGCCTATATGGCACCTCTGGGGCTGGGATAACGGCTGTATGGTTGGCTCTCCCGGTATTATCGCCGTTTCGGACGCCGTAGCCAAGGGTATCGAGGGTATCGATTCGGAGCGTGCTTGGAAGGCTATCGAGACATCGTATATGCACGATATGCGTGGCGGTCGCTACCGCAAGCAGTATGGCTATATGCCCAATGACCTTCAGGCAGAGTCTATCGCCCACGATATGGAGTTTGCTATCGCCGATGCCGCAGCTGCCGAGGTAGCTAAGATGTTGGGCAAGGAGGAGGCTTTTGCCTACCTTGATAACCGTAGCCACTCTTGGCTCAACTACTTCGATGAGTCTACGGGCTTTGTTCGCGGTAAGTCGTCTACGGGCGAGTGGCGCGAGGATTTCAATCCCTTCAACGCATCGCGCATCGCCAACGAGTATTGCGAGGGTAACGCTTGGCAGTACACTTGGCTTGTGCCTCAGGATCTCGACCTCTTGGTTGAGTGCTTCGGTGGCGTGGAGAACACATTGGAGCGCCTCGATGGCCTGTTCACTGCCGATACTAAGATGGAGGGCGAGGATGTAACTCCCGACATCTCAGGTCTTATCGGTCAGTATGTTCACGGCAACGAGCCCAGCCACCATATCATCTACTTCTACACTATGTTGGGCGAGCCTTGGAAGGCGGCAGACCGCTTGTACGAGGTTATGGCAACGATGTACTCTACCGAGCCTGATGGCCTTTCGGGCAACGAGGATGTAGGTCAGATGTCGGCTTGGTATGTTATGACCACCCTCGGTTTCTACCCCGTAGAGCCCGCCTCAGGCAAGTATGTCCTTGGTGTGCCTATGGTTGATGGTGCCGAGATTGATGTTGAGGGTGGCATCTTCCGTGTTGAGCGCTTAGGTTATAGCGAGGCTAACCGCTATGTGCAGAGCGTTGAGCTCAATGGCGTAGCCCTCGACCGCAACTATATCACCCACGAGGAGGTTATCGCAGGTGGCCTGCTTAAGTTCAATATGGGTGCTGAGAAGAGCGTTTGGTACTAAGACGGAGTGTGGCTAACGAGGTTTGGTTTAACCTTTTTAGCCACTCTTTGTAGACAACTATGTAAAATAGTTGGCAAATGTTGCACAATTTGGGCGAAAGTTTGTACATTTGCCCCGAAAATGTGAAACAAAGTATAAATATTTCGAATAACTACTAACAAGATTTGCGTTATGAAGGTTTCATCTCGTGACATCATTATCGGTATCAAAGAGTATCTGTTGATGACCTTTGGTATGTTCTGCTACGCCTTTGGCTGGCTTCAGTGCGTATTGCCCGCTGGTGGTATGGGTGGTGGCGCTGCAGGTTTGGCAACTCTTATCAATGCTGTTATCCCCGCAAGCGTTGCCGAGTTCCTTACTATCGGTACATTGGTCTTCATCATCAATGTTGTGTTGCTCATTCTCGGCGTTATGATCGTGGGTTGGAAGTTCGGTATCAAGACCCTCTTCTGCATCCTTATGATGTCGGTGATGTTCAACATCGTGGAGTCTGATTACTTCCCTCAGGGCATTATGGTTCGTATGTTCGAGGGCGTTGCAGCGGGTGATTTGTTGCTCGTATGTATGGGTGCTGCATCGTGCGGTGTAGGTATCGCCGTATCGTTTATGCAGGGTGGCTCTACCGGTGGTACCGATATCGTGGCGATGATTATCAATAAGTTCCGCACCGTAAGCTACGGCAAGGTATTGCTTGGCACCGACTGCGGTATCCTTATCTCGTCGTTGTTCCTCACCACTACCGTTACTATCGCTGGTGTAGACACCGTTATCGAGCCTCTCTCGTCAGCCGCTTTTGCCCGTATGGTCTATGGTTTCATTATGATTGCCGTTATCGGCTACACCGTTGACCTCGTTCAGTCGGGTAACCAGCAGTCTAACCAGATTTTGATCTTCTGCAAGGATTATGAGGCTATGGCCGAGATGATCAACACCAAGGCTCACCGTGGCGCAACCCTTATCGATGCTATGGGCTGGTACACCAAGACCCCCTCGAAGGCCGTTATGGTTGTTTGCCGTAAGCGCGATACTTCGACAATCCTTAAGCTTATCCGTGAGCAAGATCCCAACGCCTTCCTTACCGTAGGCTCAGTGATGGGTGTTTACGGTCAGGGCTTCGATGCCCTAAATAAGGCCTAATCGGGGTTTAGCCTATAAAAAATACCCCTTAAAGCGAAGCTGCCATGCTTTACGCTCAGGTAGTCCTGCCGTTGGCACAGCCGATGTACACCTTCTCGTTGGAGGAGAGTTTGGCTGTCGAGGTGGGAGATGCCGTGGTCGTACAGTTTGGCAGCTTCCGCTTTTATACGGGTATCGTCTGGAATATTTCTTCGGAGAAGCCCGACATTAAGCGTCTTAAGCCTATCCTGCGTAAGTTGTACTCCACGCCGTTGGTAACTCCAAAGCTACAACAGCTCTGGGAGTGGGTTGCCGACTACTATATGTGCTCGGTAGGCGAGGTTATGCGTGTTGCTATGCCCTCGTTGGCAAAGCCTACGGCAAGTAGCCTTGCCGAGATTGACGAGCGTACGATTGATGCGCCCACCGAGAGCTATATCGCCCTTAAGGCGAGCCTGCGTTCGGAGGAGGCGTTGTTGGAGTACCACGAAGCGCATCGCCGTGCTCCCCGCCGCCTTGAGACTATGGATAGAATTGCCGCTTTGGCCGTGGAGCGCAGTGCCAAAGATGGCTTTGTGCCTCGCCGACTGGTCGATGCCGAGGCGGTGCATATTGCAGACCTTCGGCGCCGAGGCCTGATTGTCGAGGAGAGCCGTGTTGTTGACTCGGTGAGCTCCGCTAACGACTTTCTCCTGCCTAAGCTCTCCGAGGCGCAGAGACGAACACTCGATACTATCCACGCCGCCCACGCCGACAATAAGGTGGCTCTTCTGCACGGCGTAACGGGCTCAGGCAAGACCGAGATATATATCCACCTTATCGCCGAGACCCTCGCCCGTGGTCGTGATGTGTTGATGCTCGTTCCGGAGATTGTCATCACCTCGCAACTTATCGAGCGCCTTGAGCGCATCTTCGAGGGTCGCACCACCACCTACCATTCACGCCTTACGCAGTATCGCCGTGGCAAGACCTATCTGCGCCTTGCCGCATCTTCGGGTGGCGAGTTGGTTGTCGGTGTTCGCTCGGCACTCTTCCTGCCGTTGAAAAATCTTGGGTTGGTCGTGGTCGATGAGGAGCACGACACGGGCTATAAGCAGAGCGACCCCTCGCCACGCTACAATGCCCGCGATGCCGCTGTTGTCCTCTCTCGCCTTATGGATGCGCGTGTGGTGCTCGGTAGCGCCACCCCCTCGTTGGAGAGCTATGCTAACGCCATTTCGGGTAAGTATGCCTATGCTCCGCTTATGGAGCGTTGGGGCGATGCTGTGCTCCCAGAAGTCGTTATCTCCGACTCGTTGCGTGCCTTGAAGCGTGGCGAGCGCAAGACGCACTTCAACCTCGACTTGCTACAAAATATAGAACGCTCACTCGCTGGTGGTGAGCAGGTTATGCTCTTCCAAAACCGCCGTGGCTACTCACCCTATATGCAGTGTACCACTTGTGGCTACTCGCCTCGCTGTCCGCATTGCAATGTCACGCTTACGCAACACCGCGCCAATCGTATGGAGTGCCACTATTGTGGCTATACCGAGGAGCGTAGCGCTCTCTGCCCCAACTGCCAAACGCAGGATATGCGCTCTATGGGCTTCGGCACCGAGAAGGTTGAGGAGGAGGTTCAGCGAATGTTTCCCGATGCCGTTGTCGACCGCCTTGATGGCGATACCTCGACCTCCGAGTCGGCATTTCGCCGTATTGTCCACCGCTTCGAGGAGGGAAAGACAAATATCCTTGTCGGCACGCAGATTATCACCAAGGGCTTCGACTTTGGTGGTGTCACTACCGTGGGTATCCTCAATGCTGACAATCTCGTTATGCAGCCCAATTTCCGCTCTTCGGAGCGTGCCTTTCAGCTTATGATGCAGGTGGCAGGTCGTGCTGGTAGGCGCAACGACAGGGGTAGGGTCATCATTCAAACCACTCAGCCCCAACACCCCGTAATACGCTCTGTTGCCGTGGGCGACTATATGGCTATGGCATCGCGCGAACTTGCTGAACGCAAGGAGTTTGGCTATCCGCCATACTCGCGTGTTGTGCGTTTTATGTTGCGCCATAAGGATTACTCGCTGCTGCACCGTGCCTCGCACTTCTTTGGCGATATTCTGCGCCGTAAGTTCGGTATGCGCCTTATGGGCCCTGTCTCTTCGGCTCGCGAGATGATTCGTGGCGAGCACTGCTCGGAGCTGATGCTGAAAATCGAGAATGGAGCATCGTTTAAGCGTGCCCGACAGCTTATCGCCGAGGCTCGTGATGCTATGATGGCGCACGAGGAGTATAAGCGTGTAACACTTATTATAGATGTCGATGCTCTCTGATTTACTTGCCGATCTTCGCTCGTTGCTCTTCCCTTCGGGGTGCGTAGTCTGTGGTGGTGATGTGTCAGGGTCGATGCACAGCATCTGCACTATGTGCCGTTATACTATCCCTCTTACAAACTTCTGGAAAACGGAGGATAACCCCACCAAGGAGCACTTTGCGGGTATAATCCCTTTAGTGCACGCTTCGTCATTTTTCTACTTCTCGCACGATAGCCAGTGGCGCAGCCTTATCCACCGCTTTAAGTATGGCGGTGAGTGGCGCCTTGCCGAGAGTTTTGGTCGCTGGTATGGTCGTGAGCTGCGGGAGTCGGGTCTTTATGATGATGTCGATGTCGTTATGCCTGTACCTCTGCACTTTATCAAGGCCATCAAGCGAGGCTATAACCAATCTTCGTACCTTGCCGAGAGCATTGCCCGTGAGATAGGCAAGCCCACCGATAGGCGCTCTGTTCGTCGCCACCGCAACAATCCTCCGCAGTCGCGTAGCTCGATGGGCGAGAGGTGGGCAAATGTCGAAAATCTCTTCTCGGTGGTTAATCCTAAGGCGCTGAGTGGCAAACACATACTCCTTGTCGATGATGTCTTGACCACGGGCGCTACCTTGGCATCGCTCGCCTCGGCCATTCTTGCCTCAGTTCCCGATGCCCGCATCTCTATCGCTACACTTGCCGTATCACGCAAAATTGATGGGGCGAAGTAGGCTCTACGAATTTAGCGCTACTCGCTCTTTACGGTATATTCTCTGCCGAAACGGTCAGTCGCTGTAATAGTAATTTCGCTATTTTCGGTGGTGCGCTTCAGACGATAGTAGTGTGGAAATGATATTAGCTTTCGGCGAAGATGCCCCATTACCGAATCGTTGTAATTAGCCTCATTCTCAACATAGTAGCGGTAGTCGGGATCGACCATATCGGTACGCTCCATAGCGCCCATATCTTTGCCATTCTCGGCCCACTCAACACTCCACTTCTTATCCCAACCTACGATGCGGATAACGACTTCGTCGGCGCTATCTTCGACTATCATAATCTGCTTTTCGGCACTCTCACCAAGCAGACGGTAGCGCCAACTCCACTCACCGCTGCGCTCCTCGATGGTCAATACCGAGTGTGGCGTACCATCGGGGCACATCGGCGCAAACCATAGATTGCCACCCACCTGCGCTACGCTGTGCTCGATGATTTCGGGTGCAATGTCGGCTGTCGAGTTAAGGTGGCGATGACCTGTGATAAAGTCCACTTTGTACCCCTTTGTGCGGCGCAAAATCTTTCGGGCATAGTCGTTAAGTTTGTCGGTGCGATAGTTGTACGCCGGGGCGTGCATAAGTATCGCAATATGCTCAATATCAGCGCTCTGCTTAAGCGTCTGCTTTAACCAGCGTAGCTGCTTGCGATCAACAGCGATGCGGTAGTCGCTATACGATGTATAGTTGATGTTGTCGAGCGCGAGGAAGAGCGTCTTGCCGAGCTGTGTGGCGTAGTTGCGAGGGCCAAATACCTCCTCGTAGCGAGCTACGGCAGCCGCCTTGTCGCCTACCGTCGTGCGGTCGTGGTCGTGGTTGCCGATAACGGTGAGAACGGGTATGCCAAGGGTGTCGAAGAGCCCCTTCAGGCGAGGCATCAGGTCGAGCGTATCCCAGACATTGTCGCCCGTAAGGTATATGGCTGTGGGGTAGCCCGTTGCACGATACTCCTCCACGATGGTGGCGATATGT
Organism: uncultured Alistipes sp.; assembly: GCA_937899895.1. GTDB lineage: Bacteria > Bacteroidota > Bacteroidia > Bacteroidales > Rikenellaceae > Alistipes. The sequence goes on along the minus strand of CALBQR010000010.1, from coordinate 24,192 downwards.
GGGAATATATCCTTTTCAAGGCGGTTGAACTGCTCCTCGGTCTGAGTCTGTGGGTCGCCCACAACGATAAGGTTGAAGCCATCTGCCTGAGCATAGCCCGTAATGGCAAGGCATAGGAGAAGGAGTGATAGTATGGTGCGTCTCATATCTACGAATTTATATCTGTTTTCGTGAGCAAATATATGAAGAAGTCGCGAAAAAAAAGCACTATGTTGGAAATTATTACACTTTGCCGATTGATTGTTTTTTTGGTGATGTATGTAAAGAGCGCTGTTTTAAGGTGTAATCTATTCGGAAAACGCACCATTTACGATGTCTTTTTAAATCGGAAAACGCAGTTATATTTGGTAAATTTTTGTAAGAAAACGCACCTTTTACAGAAAAAGTATTATCTTTGCACTAACAAATAGAAGGTAATATGTTGTATAGAAAAATCACAAAACGGATTGAGGAGTATTTCTCATCAGATTCTGATAGAATGTTGTTGATTGATGGTGCTCGACAGATTGGCAAGTCGTATATTGTCCGTTATGTAGGTGAGAAGATGTTCTCTAACTATATTGAAATCAATATGGAAGAGGATAAATTGGGCGATAGAATTTTTGCAGACGCTAAAACTACAAAGGATTTCTATATGGCATTGAGTGTTGTTGCGGGCGATAAGATGAAGGAGCGAGAGAATACCCTTGTATTCATCGACGAGATTCAAGCCTACGACCACCTTCTCACTCTTGTCAAATTCTTGATGCAGGAGAGGCGGTTTACCTATATTGCCAGTGGCTCTCTGCTCGGCGTTACATTGAAGAACACCCAATCTATTCCTATCGGCAGTTTGGATGTGTACCATATGTATCCGATGGATTTTGAGGAGTTCTTGTATGCTAATGGTGTTGGAGAAGTTGCCGTTGAAGCGATGAGAGAGAGCTTCGATAAGCAGGAGGCTTTGTCGGAAGCGATGCACAACAAGATAATGGATCTCTTCAAAAAATACTTGTTGGTTGGTGGTCTGCCAAAGGCAGTTGAGACATTCGTAGAGAGCCGTAATGTGGTTGAATTTCGTTCTATTCAGAGAGAGGCTCACGAGTTGTATGGCGTTGATGCCTCTAAATATGAGGCGGAACATAATAAGAGGTTAAAGATACGCCGTATCTTCGATATGATTCCTTCGAATCTTGAGAATAAGAAGAAGAGAGTCGTTATTACGGATATCGAAGATAAAAAATGGAAGAGGTCAAACGACTATTTAGATGAGTTTGACTACCTAATCTCGGCGGGCATAACATTGGAGGTTAAGGCAATCAGTACACCGACATATCCACTGGTGGAGCATAGCGGTAAAAACCTGTTGAAACTCTATCTGAATGATGTGGGTATACTCTCTGGCATATTCTATCGCAACAACATCAAGGCTGTGATGTCGGATACGAAGAGTATAAACCTCGGCTCTGTGTATGAGACTGTTGTAGCACAAGAGTTAAAGGCTCACGGTTATGATTTGTACTATTACGATAACAAGAAAAACGGAGAGGTCGATTTTCTGATAGATGATGCCGACAACCTATCGAATATCCCTATCGAGGTGAAGTCTGGCAAAGATTATACGGTGCATAGTGCTTTGGATAGGTTTATATCGAACGATGACTACAATGTAAAGAGAGCGTATGTGCTGTCTAATGAGCGAGAGGTATTTGCCGAGGAGGGTATCATATATATCCCCATCTACTACATTATGTTTTTTCGTAATACTTCCAATGTAGTAGAGGAGTTCTTGGATTAGTTATTGTTATATCTTATTTGAAAATTATAAATGGGCGAAGAGTTGCTGAAATCACAAGTTTTCGCCCATTTATCTACAAAAGCTGTTTTCAGAGCCTCTTGTAACCAAAAAATTCTCGCGTGTGCGCATACGAGTGAGCGAAATTTTTCGTATCTTTGTCGAGTTATGGAGAATTTTGTAGTTTCAGCACGCAAGTATCGCCCCTCGACCTTCGCTTCGGTCGTGGGTCAGCGTCATATAACATCGACCTTGAAGAACGCTATCGAGCGTGGTCAGTTGGCACACGCCTACCTCTTCTGCGGCCCTCGCGGTGTAGGTAAGACCACCTGTGCCCGCATCTTTGCCAAGGCCATCAACTGCCTAAATCCTCAGAATGGCGAGGCCTGCAACGAGTGCGAGTCGTGTCGTTCGTTCAACGAGGGTCGTTCGCTCAATGTTCACGAGTTGGATGCCGCATCCAACAACTCGGTAGACGACATCCGCAACCTTATCGAGCAGGTGCGCATCATACCTCAGCAGGGTAGCTACTCGGTATTTGTTATCGACGAGGTTCATATGCTCTCGGCTGCGGCGTTCAACGCCTTCCTCAAGACCCTTGAGGAGCCACCACGCCACGCTATCTTCGTCTTGGCTACCACCGAGAAGCATAAGATTATCCCCACCATCCTCTCGCGTTGTCAGATCTACGACTTCAACCGCATCAAGGTTGAGGACGGCGTGGAGTATCTGCGCTACATAGCCGATAAGGAGGGTGTTACGGCCGATGATGAGGCACTCAACCTTATCGCCCACAAGGCCGATGGTGGTATGCGTGATGCCCTCTCGATGTTCGATAAGGCGGTATCGTTCTGTGGCTCAAATCTCTCGTATAAGGATGTGGCGGCAACGCTCAATGTCCTCGACTACGACACCTACTTCAGCGTTACGGAGATGTTGCTCGGTGGCCGCTATGTCGATGCGTTGATGCTCTTTGACGAGGTACTGTCGAAGGGCTTCTCGCCTCAGGTCTTCCTTTCGGGTCTGAATGCCCATATGCGCGACCTGCTTATGGCAAAGGGCCCCGCTATCGGACTTATCGAGTTTACGGGTACGCTTGTTGAGCGCTACCGCAAGCAGGCGACAACGGCAGACGAAGGGTTCCTATTCAATGCCATAGCGTTGCTTACCGAGGCCGATGGCAAGATACGACAGTCGTCGAACCAACGATTGCTTGTTGAACTGGGACTTATGAAGATTGCGGGTCTCGGTCAAAAAAAAAATAGCGAGGTAGATAACTCGACCCTCGCAACCGATTTTGCGTTGCCTGAGTTGGTAGCTACGACGCCCGCACAGCCTCAGATGGCACAGCCCGCGCCTCAGCCAGTGGCACAGCCAACTCCGCAGCCCGCATCACAACCTGCACCAGCGCCCGCTCCTCAGCCTACACCAGCGCCCGCACCTGCACCACAGCCAGTGCCTGCGCCTAAGGCTACGGAGGTGGAGCAAAAGGAGGAGCCCAAGCGCCCCACGATGCGCCGAATGGCGGGTAGCATCTCGATTAAGGAGATGGTGAACGGTGGTGCCAAGACCGCATCGGAGCGAGTATTGGAGGAGGCAGCTGCCGAGGCGGTGCACCAGAGCACTATTGACCCTGATAGCGCCGAAAAGTTGGAGAGTGCTCGCCAAAAGATAGATGCCGAACTCGGTGTTTCGCGTCCACGCTTCCGCAAGATATTCTCCGAGATGTGCATCAAGGAGAACACCGTAACGGTTATGGTGCCCTCGCAGGAGCTTTGCGAGGATATTCTTCGCGACAAGCGTGAGTGGCAGGGCTACCTTGCCAAGATGGCGGAGGTAGATGGCTACATCGAGATTGAGGTTGTGGTGAACGAGAAGATAAAGGTGGCTCGACCCATCACAATCGAGGATAGATTGAAACACCTTGTGGCGAAAAACGCAAAACTTACGGAGATGATAGAGCGCCTTAACCTCGATGCCGAGTAGGCCGAGGTCGGGCGAGCCAGATATTAAAAAAACAAATAGAAAACTATAAAACGATGATTAAGGATTTTGTTCAGGAGCTTGAGTGGCGCGGTATGATTCATACGATTATGCCCGGCGCTAAGGAGCAGTTACAGAAGGAGATGACAACGGCATATTTGGGTATCGACCCCACAGCCGACTCACTACATATCGGCCACTTGGTGGGTGTGATGATTTTGAAGCACTTCCAGATGTGTGGCCACCGCCCCATCGCCCTTATTGGCGGTGCTACGGGTATGATTGGCGACCCTTCGGGTAAGTCGCAGGAGCGTAACCTCCTCGATGAGGCCACCTTGCGCCACAATCAGGAGGCTATCAAGAACCAGCTTGCCCGCCTTATCGACTTCGACTCCGATGCCGAGAACCACGCCTTGTTGGTGAACAACTACGACTGGATGAAGGAGTTCTCGTTCTTGGACTTCGCACGCGATATTGGCAAGTGCATCACCGTAAACTATATGATGGCCAAGGACTCTGTTAAGAAGCGCTTCAATGGCGAGGGTGATGGTATGTCGTTTACGGAGTTTACCTACCAGCTATTGCAGGGCTACGACTTCTTGCACCTCTATCAGGAGTACAACTGCAAGGTGCAGCTTGGTGGTGCCGACCAGTGGGGTAATATCACCACCGGTACTGAGCTTATCCGCCGTAAGTTGGGCGCTGAGGCTGAGGCTTTCGCCATCACCTGCCCCCTTATCACCAAGGCAGATGGCACGAAGTTCGGTAAGACCGAGTCGGGCAATGTATGGCTCGATGCTCGCTACACCTCGCCCTATAAGTTCTATCAGTTCTGGCTCAATGTCAGCGATGACGATGCAAAGCGCTACATCAAGATATTTACGCTTCTCGACCGCGAGACTATCGAGTCTCTTATCAAGGAGCACGACGAGGCTCCCCACTTGCGCATCTTGCAGAAGCGCTTGGCTGAGGAGATTACCACTATGATTCACTCTAAGGAGGAGTTGGAGAAGGCTCAGGCAGCAACGAACATCCTCTTCGGTAATGCCACCTCTGAGGCATTGCGCTCGTTGGACGAGGCAACACTGCTTCAGGTCTTCGAGGGCGTTCCCCAGTTCAAAATCTCGCGTGCCGACCTTAATAAGCCCTTTATCGACATTGTGGCCGAGCTCTGCAAGGTATTCCCCTCGAAGGGCGAGTGCCGCAAGATGGTGCAGGGTGGCGGTGTGCAGCTCAACAAGGAGAAGGTAACAGATGCTATGCGTAGCCTATCCGATAGCGACCTTATCGCAGGTAAGTACCTCCTTGCTCAGCGTGGCAAGAAGAACTACTATCTTATCATTGTCGAGTAGCCTAAAACATTGCAGGTCGGTATGAATTCTAACTACACCATTCGCCTCGAAGGCATCTATGTGCGAGCGTTTCACGGCTGCTACGACTTGGAGCAGCAGGTGGGCAACCGCTTTCGTGTCGATTTGGCGATTACCACGCCCCTTGGCACGCTACCCGAAACTGACGATGTGCGCCAGGCGGTAAACTACCTCACCGTATTCGAGATTGTCGAGCGCACGATGCAGCGCACACAGCGCACCATCGAGGCGGCAGCGAAGAATATCATCGTGGCGGTAAAGGAGGCATTTCCCCAGATTGAGAGCGTGGAGTGTACAGTGGCGAAGATTGCGCCTCCGTTGGGTGGCAAAATCGACCGAGTAAGTGTAACATTAATAGGATAGTATACTGTTTGTAAATAGAGTAACAGAATTGTATAATGGCTGAAAAGACAACATCACGCGGAGGCTTTGGCGGTAAGGTTGCCGCAATCCTCGCTGCCGCAGGCTCGGCAATCGGCCTCGGTAACATCTGGCGTTTCCCCTACATCACCTCGGAGCACGGTGGTGGCGCCTTCATTCTTATCTACTTGGGCTGCATCCTCTTCTTGGGTCTGCCCCTGCTTGTTGCGGAGTTCTCGGTGGGTCATAACACCAAGCGCAACCCCATTGATGCCTTCGCCACCATCAAGCGTGGCTGGGGCTGGCTCGGAGCTATGGGCCTCGTGTCGGTATTCCTCATTATGGGCTACTACTTCGTAATTTCGGGCTGGACACTCAACTACGCTATCGAGTCGGCGATGAATAGCGTCGGTGGCGACTTTGGTCAGTTCTTCAAGGACTTTACGACAGCTACTTGGAAGCCTCTCATCTTTACCTACCTCTTTATCTTTGCCAACCACTTTATCATCATCGGTGGTGTGCAGGGCGGTATCGAGAAGGCATCTAAGGTGATGATGCCCCTCTTGTTCGGCATCCTCGTTGTGTTGGCAGTCTACTCGTTGTGGTTGCCTGAGGGTCGTGAGGCGTTGGGCAATGTCTTTACTCCCGACTTCTCGAAGGTTACAGGCAAGACCTTCCTCGATGCTATGGGTCAGGCATTCTTCACCCTCTCTATCGGTATGGGCGCTATGCTTATCTATGGCTCATACTTCAAGGAGGGCACCAAGATTGCTGGCACGGCAATCAGCGTAGTGTCGCTCGATACTGTTGTGGCACTCACCGCTGCTGTCATCATCTTCTCGGCAGGTGTTGAGAATGAGAGCGGTATGCAGCTCGCGTTTGTTGCTATGCCCAAGGTCTTCTCGTCGATGCCTTTCGGTAACCTGTGGGCAACACTCTTCTTCCTCTTGTTGGGTCTTGCGGCGTTGTCATCGACAATCTCGATGCACGAGGCCGTAACATCATACTTTGTCGAGAAGCGCGGTATGAGCCGTAAGGCAGGTGCAACGGTTGTTACCATTGGTGCTCTGTTGCTCTCTACTGCTTGCTCGTTGTCGCTTGGTGCGTGGAGCGAGTTTAAGGTTGTAGGTATGAACCTCTTTGCGTTGCTCGATAGCTTCACTGCTATCGTTATGCTCCCCGTTCTCGGTATCCTCACCTCTATCTTTGTGGGTTGGATCTGGAAGAAGGAGGATATGCGTGCAGAGCTTACCGCCGAAGGTGGTGTCGATAAGGCTACCTACCCCTTTATCCGCTTCTTGTTGAAGTGGGTATGCCCCGTTTTGGTGTCGGTAGTCTTCGTCTTCGGCATCATTGATTTCATCAATAGCTTGTAGGCTAATAACCCAATGAGTTAAAATTAGTTACGATGAGTTAAAATGGGTTAAAATGTTTTTTAGCGGAAATATTCTAACAACTAACAACTAATAACTAACACCTAAAAACTAACACCTCTTCTCTGTTGTCATTCTGAACGCAAGTGAAGAATCTCTCGGAGGGTAATAGCTTGAACTGCCCACTAAACCTTTAGATCTTTCGCTAAAGCTCAAGATGACTCTCTAACTACTAACAACTAATAACTAATAACTAACAACTCTCCTTAGTTCTCGTTGGGGAGGAATGAGTAGTTCTCAGCGTAGCCGAGCATCTGCTGTATATAGTTCTTAGTGTACGAAATCTTTACATCGACAATCTTGCCCTCCTCGTCCTTGACAATGGTGTATTCGGGGTTCACGAAACCACTGTAAGGCTCAATATTGAGCGCCTTGTAGCGTGTTACGACCTCGCGGTGTAGCTCAGGGTCAATCTTCACGGCGTAGCGCTCAACAAGTGCGCTGCCTGCCGCGTAGTCGCCCTCGGACTTGATGCGCTGTACCTCGCGTAGGAGCTCGCCAAAGAGGTTGCGGAGCTTATGGAAGTCGTTGACTACTACATACTTCTTGCCATTGCGCTCTATAATCTCGATAACATTATCCACCTTGCCGTGCTCGTAGCACCACTCGGCGATAAGCTTGCGGTTGCGCATATGCGACTCCTGAACATCCTTGCCCTCCTCGATGCGTGCCAGCTGTGTCATCATACCGTTCATAATATACTTGCTATAGTTGGCCCACGCAGCCTCCTGATTGGGCAAAAGGCCAATCTTTACCATCTTCTGGTCGCCAAGGTAGTATAGTGCAAAGAGGTCGGCACGCGCCTCCTCAAGCGTTGAGTAGTAGGTGCGTAGCTCGTCACCCTTGGTGCCCTCGCGCAGCTGACCTGAGCCGTGGCCGAGGCACTCGTGGAGGTCGGTGTGGAGGTCGTCAGTGAGCTTGCCGTAGAGGCGCATACGCTCTCTATCCTCCTCGCGCAATACAAACTCCTCCATAAAGCCGTTGCCCTCGGCAGCCTTGTCGTAGGCGTATGTGATGTTGTCGATAGTTACCGACTTTGAGCCGTGCTCCTTGCGAATCCAGTCGGCATTGGGCAGGTTGATGCCGATCGGGGTAGCGGGGTAGCAGTCGCCACCGAGCATAGCCACGTTGATAACCTTTGCCGAAACGCCCTTAACTTCGGGCTTGCGGTATGCGGGGTTGATGGGCGAGTTGTCCTCGAACCATTGTGCGTTTGCGCTGATGATTTGAGTGCGCTTGGTAGCCTCGTCGCTGCGCAGGCTTACGTTAGCCTCCCACGACGCCTTGCGGCCCATAGGATCACCATAGTCCTCGATAAAGCCGTTCACGAAGTCGATATTCGACTCGATGTCCTGTACCCACAGTACGTTGTACTTGTCGAAGTCGCGCAAGTTACCGCTGCGGTAGTACTCACACAGAGCGTCGATAATCTGCTTCTGGGTGGGGTTAGCAACCTCCGAAGCCTTCTCCAACCAGTAGAGAATCTTGTCGATAGCCTCGCCATACATACCGCCCTGCTTCCATACGCGCTCAACGACCTTACCGTTCTCGTCTTTGGTCAGCTGCGAGTTCAGACCATACGAAATGGGCTGGGGATCGTTGTGGTCGATCATATCGGCATAGAACTTTTCAACCTCCTTCTGGGTTACACCTGCGTAGTAGTTGTTAGCCGACGAGGTGATCATATCCACACCCTCGCTCTGGTCCAGACGGCGGGCGTAGAGCGACGCATCGAACATTGCGGGCACGATTGCTGCCATCAGCTCCTCACGGGTACCGAAATCGAGCGGCAGAGCCTCATCGGGCGTAGCCTTGACCAACTTCACGAAGTACTCCTGCGAGAATTCGGGCTGGAACTTGTCCATACTGTAATGGTGGTGGATACCGTTAGCGAACCACACCTTTTTCAGATACTTAACAACCTTCTGCCACTCCTCGTCGTTGGGGTCGCCCTGATAGTTGGTATAGATACCTTCGAGGGTGCGGCGGATAGCCAGATTGTATTTGAAGTTCTGGTCGAACATAATGTCGCGGCCACACTTTGCAGCCTCGCCAAGATAATAGACCAACTGCTTCTGCTCCAAAGGCAGAGCATCAAATTCGGGAACCTGATAGCGGATAACCTTCACGTCATCGAAGCGGTCGATAACCCAACGGAAAGCGCTTTCGGTCTGCTCCTGCGTGCAGGATGCGAAGATCGAAGTCAACATAATCAGTGTTAAAACTTTTTTCATCGTAGTTCGGATTAATGATTTTTTGATTGCGTTAATTTGATGCAAATATACGCATAAAAACCGAAATATCAATCCATCGCACCGAGCACTTATTGATTTGATCGATAAAATTCGTGCGCGGATATGAGTGTCATTCCGATCATTTTTCATACCTTTGTATAATAAAAGCAAAATAAAATGTAAAATCAGGCACGTGGCGATATAATTTTTTGCCCTTTCGTGCGTTAATATTTAATAGGGGAGGAACTTTTCTTATGGATACTTTTTTGGCAGTTCTCGCGTTGCTGCTTGCTGTGGTGGGTGTTGCGGGCTGTATTCTTCCGGTGTTGCCCGGTACGCCTATTTGTTATGTGGGTATGATATTGATGGCCTGCACCGAATATTCGACACTGACCAAGCCGATTCTGATCACCTTTCTGATCGTAACGATTTTGGTGTCAATTGCCGATTATCTGCTTCCGGCGTGGCTCTCGCGCCGTTTTGGAGGCTCGAAGCACGGAGCAAGAGGTGCAACGATCGGTATGGTCGTGGGCCTGTTTCTCGGCCCGATGGGATTGATCCTCGGCCCGTTTGTGGGCGCGGTGTTGGGCGAGCTGTCGGTCAATCGCGACGACTCGGCAAAGGCCGTTAAGGTGGGCTTCGGAGCGTTCCTTTCGTTTATTGTCGGAACGGGTATCAAGCTGATTGCCTCGATTGCGATGCTTGTCTATATCATCGGCGATATGGGTGGTCTGTTTATGAGCTGGGGCGACTCGCTGGGCAGTTGGTGGACCGCTATTGTCGAGTGGGTTATGCGTATATTCTCGTAACGAGTAACAATGTAACTAACAAATTTCAAACGATATGAAGAAAATTTTAACACTGATGACAGTCGTAGCGGCTATGCTGTTCACGGCTTGCGGATCGAAGTACGCTTACGAGAGCGTTAAGGGCGATCCCACGCAGACCCGTATCTACACGTTGGATAACGGTCTGAAAGTATATATGTCGGTTAATGACGAGGAGCCTCGTATCCAGACCTACATCGCAGTGCGCGTAGGTGGTAAGAACGACCCCTCGGAGACCACCGGTTTGGCTCACTACTTCGAGCACCTGATGTTCAAAGGTACGCAGTCGTTCGGTACGCAGGACTACGCTGCCGAGAAACCTATGCTCGACGAGATTGAGCAGCTCTTTGAGGTCTATCGCAAGACCGAGGATGAGGCCGAGCGCAAGGCTCTCTACAAGCGTATCGACTCGATCAGCTACGAGGCATCGAAGTTGGCTATTCCCAACGAGTACGACAAGTTGATGGCTTCGATCGGTGCGCAGGGTACCAACGCCTATACGGGCTACGATATGACCGTATATGTCGAGAACATCCCCTCGAACCAGGTTGAGAATTGGCTCAAAATCGAGGCTGACCGCTTCAAGAACGTAGTGATTCGCGGTTTCCACACCGAGCTTGAAACCATCTACGAGGAGAAGAATATGTCGCTCACGCAGGACGGTCGCAAGGTATATGAGGCGATGAATCGCGCACTGTTCCCCAACCACCCCTACGGCAAGCAGACGGTGCTCGGTACGCAGGAGCACTTGAAGAATCCCTCGATTACCAACGTGAAGAACTATCACGATCAGTACTACGTGCCCAACAATATGGCAATCTGCCTTTCGGGTGATTTCGACCCCGAAGAGATGATCTCGCTCATCGACCAATACTTTGGCGATATGCAGCCCAATCCCGAAATTCCCGTGTTGGAGTACGAGCCCGAACAGCCCATCACCGAGCCTATCGTAACCGAGGTTTGGGGTCTTGACGCTGCAAACGTGGCTATCGGTTGGCGTTTGGGTGGTGCAACCTCTGATGATGCCGATCTGGCTAACATCGTTGGTAGCATCCTCTATAACGGTCAGGCAGGTCTGATCGACCTCAACATCAATCAGCAGCAGAAGACTTTGAGCGCGTATGGCTATCCCTCGATCTCGGCCGACTACGGTTATATGCAGTTGGCAGGTCGCCCCAAGCAGGGTCAGTCGCTCGAAGAGGTGCGTGATCTGTTGCTCGGCGAGGTTGCCAAGTTGCGTGCAGGCGAGTTCGATGAGGCTCTGATTGCTGCTGCGGTGAATAACTATAAGTTGGAGGCTATGCAGTATCTCGACTCGAACGATGGTCGCGCCGATATGTATGTTCAGTCGTTCATCAACCGCACGGAGTGGAAGGATGAGGTTGAGGTATTTGACCGTCTGTCGAAGATTACCAAGGATGATGTTGTTCGTTTCGCTAACGAGAAGTTGGGCGAGAATAGCTACGCTATCATCTACAAGCGCGAGGGCAAGGACCCCAACGAGCAGAAGATCGCCAAGCCCGAAATTACCCCGATCGTAACCAACCGCGACGCACAGAGCGACTTCTTGAAGGCTATCGTAGCATCGGAGGTTAAACCTATCGAGCCGCGCTTTGTCGATTTCGAGAAGGATATGGACCGTTTCGAGGCGCAGTCGGGTATCGAGGTGCTCTACAAACAGAATACCACTACCGACTACTTCTCGTTGGAGTATATGTTCGACTTGGGTACGATTGTCGATCCCGCCCTCGGTCTTGCATTCGACTATACAGAGTACTTGGGTACGCTGTCCAAGACCGCCGAGCAGATTCAGTCGGAGCTCTATGGTCTGGCTTGTTTCTTCAATCTGCGTGCAAGTTCGTCGCGTTGCTACATCTCGATCAGCGGTCTGGGCGAGAATATGAACAAGGCGATGGATATCGTTGAGGATCTGGTGGCTAACGCTGTTGCCGACGAGGCTATTCTGGCAAACGTAAAGCAGAATATGCTCAAATCGCGCGCTAACGCCAAACTGAACCAGTCGAGTAACTTCTCGGCTTTGCAGTCGTATGTGATTTATGGCGAGGAGGGTATGAAGGTTCGCTTGTCGAACGAGGAGCTGATGGCACTCACCTCGGAGGAGTTGCTCGCAAAGGTGCGCGACCTGCTCACCAAGCAGCACACCGTTGTATATTACGGTCCCGCAACCCAGCAGGAACTGCTCGCATCGTTGAACGAGCACCACAACGTTTCGGAGGAGTTGCAGCCGCTCGAAATCAAGCGTTTGGCTAATGTTCCTACGCCCGATAACAAGGTCTTTATTGCAGAGTACGATGCAAATCAGATCTACTACATTCAGTACTCGAATCGTGGCGAGAAGTTCGACGTTACCAACGATGCCGACCTCGACCTCTACAACGAGTACTTTGGTGGCGGTATGAGCAGTATCGTATTCCAGGAGATGCGCGAGGCTCGCGGTCTGGCTTACTCGGCTCGTGCCTATATGAGCACTCCTACCTATGCCGATGGCAATTACTCCTTCACCGCTTACATCGCTACGCAGAACGACAAGATGAAGCAGGCTATCGAGGCATTCGACGAGATTATCAACACAATGCCGGAGAGCGAGGCTGCATTCAACGTGGCGAAGGAGTCGTATATCAATCAGCTGCGCACGCTGCGCTACACCAAGTCGAGCGTGCTCACTGCCTTTATCCGTACTCGTGATATGGGTCTTGATTACGACCGTGCCCGCGACGTGTTCGAGAAGGTGCAGACGATGACTCTCGACGATGTGAAGGCAGTTCAGCAGCAGTGGGTTAAGGACCGCAACTACTACTACCTGATTTTGGGCGACTCGAAGAACCTCGACCTGAACTATCTGCGCACCCTCGGCCCGATCACCTTCCTCTCGCAGGAGCAGATTTTCGGCTATTAATGGCGTAGATACATATAATTATATATAAAAGTAGTCCCGTCGGTGCGTGGTGCCGACGGGACTACTTTTTTTGCGGGTTGTGCGCCGCGTGTTAATCTTCGCACTCAATTACGATCTCTGAGGTCGTTCCATTGCGGTCGATCGTTACGTGCCACGGCTCGCGCGAACGGGTCAATGCCTTGCGCTCCGCTTCGCTCATCTCCGAGGGCGTTTTGCCGTTGATCTTTACAATGCGATCACCACGCTTCACACCCGCCTTCTCCGCCTTGCCACCTTCGAGCAGACCATTGACCGTCCAATGATCTCGCTGCGGAGTGAGCACAACGCCGAAGAAATAGCGGCTCGGAGTGTCGAAGTTGCGATTTGCGCGCAGGTACATCTTGCACTCCGCGAAGTCGAAAATAACGTCGAAACGCTCCAAAAGTTCGTTGCCGATCAATCCGTCATAGCGCGTATCGGACAATGCTCCCGTAGCGTTGCCCGAATAGTCTGCGCGAATGTTGCTTACGTTCAGCCCGCCCAGCTCGACGCTCGCCAACTTGACGAGATTGTCGGTGCGCGAGCCGCCAATACCGCCCACGTTGTAAACCATCTTTTGAACGTCCGTACGCCCCTGCAAACCCATCTTCGCAATGCTGCTGCTATTGATCGAGAGCGTTCCCGACGAGCCCATATCAACCAAGAAGATACCCTCGCGCGTGGTCGTCGCGTCGAGAGCGATCTTCACGGGAACGAGTATGCGTGTCTGCGTATTGTCCAACCACTTGCAGTCGATACAGGTGTAGGTTGTGTCGGGCTGCTCGTCGCCCAAAATATGGATATATTTGTCTGCATAGTTGAACTCGACCTTGCGGCCGCGCATAAAATCCATACCGAACATACCGCTGACGTTGTTGCCGAGGATCTTGCGCAGGTTGAGCACTACTGCCGTTTGGTCCTTATGGGCGAATCCGCCAACTCGATACGCCCAACCACTCATATCGACGTTCGCCATCTGTCGTCCATCTCCTGCGCCGCCAATAAATGCTTTGCGCAGTGTGCCTTGCGCGGCGAAATGCTCGGCATAGAAGGTCGAGTCGAGCAGCAGATTGGTGTTGCCCGTATCGAAAACCAATAGCGCGGGGATCGAGTCGCGTATCGCGGCCTCGAAATAGAGGTGATTGTTATAGTTGAATGCCACGGCACCTTCGGGGAGTGGGCGAGGGGTACCCTCTGCTTCATTCGTGGCAGTTGCCTGACCGCAAGCTGTCGCTACGGCAAGTAGCAAAAGCGAGGTAAAAATGGTGATGGTTTTGCTGTTCATAGTTTGGTTTTGTGGATTAAGATTTTGCAAGTTAGTAATAAAACTTTTAACTTGCAACAAAATTATGCGCTCCCCATCCCCCCCCCGAAATTCGACTAATAGAGTAGTGTGATCGACTTTTAGAAAAGGACACCATTGGTAATGCCAACAAAAAAAGAGAAGTCCTTTTGGAACTTCTCTTTTGGTACCCAGAGCCGGGATCGAACCGGCACGGATCTCTCCATTGGTGTTTGAGACCAACGCGTCTACCTATTCCGCCATCTGGGCGTACTCCTAATTGAGCGTGCAAATATAGGCATAATTTCTAATTCCACAAAATTTCGCGCCGAAATCTTCGCTTTTTTGTGAATTTTATCCATTTTTCGCCCAAAAATGGGACGCAAAACCTAAAAATTATGCCGCCCCTAATAGTTTAATTATAGTATATATTTGTTAATATATGGGATTTTGGATATGAAGAGTGCTATAATAAGTGATATGATAAAAATTAATGTTGACATCAAGGGTATTCCAATTATGGGATTGAAAATATTTGCATTAATGCCTACAGATTCAATAGCATAGAATACAAGCATATGGACTAAATATATTCCAAAACTCAGTTTTGAAATCTTACTGATGTAAAGATTGATTTTGGAATAATGTTTCTCATATTTTTTGACCAATAAAAATACTGCGATCGCTTCGAACATAACTAGCGGCGAGAGATATTCATAAAATGGACTTTTTGTTTCAGGAGAGAATTGGAAAATTAAATATGTTAGATAGGCAATGATTAAAAATGAGATGATTCCAACAAGAAATATACTTTGTTCAATATTCTTGGAAAGTCTAACGGTATGTAAATAATGGCCTAACATAAAAAATCCCACGAAGCCTGCCCCAATATTAAAGTCGAATAAAGAAGAAATATTGGTCAGAACAGACCCTATTGGTTTAATCGCTGGAACTATTCCTATAATTTGGATGATATGAGGAATGCAAATGGCAAATATGAATGATAAGAGTATAAAATACTTAGATAGTTCTCGATTGGAGGCAATTTGTCGTAAAATAGGCACTGCCAAATATATGCCTATGATCATATAAAGAAACCATAAATGAAAATGTCCAATTAAAATTTCAGAGATTAAGCCGACTGTATTCATTGGCGTAAGGAAAATGTGGCAATATACAGCATATACGATGGACCAAAAAATAAATGCAGTCAGTATTCTGAAAATATTTTTGGTGAAAATTGTTTTAAATGAGATATCTCGATTCGGATCAAGGAAAAGTGCGCCTGAAATCATCACGAAAACAGGAACGCACCATCTTGTCATAGAGTCATATATGTCAGCAACAATCCATTGAGAGCTGTCGTAGATGTCAAAACTCTTGGCGCTAACGTGCAAAACTATAACTGCAAAACTTGCTAAAATTCGTAGTGCATCTAGATAGTAAATTCTGTTGCTCATATTTTATGTTATTTGCTCAATGATAAATAACAAAATTAGATAATTTCTTGTAAATAAACAAGGGGGATATGTTATTTTCGACCGCGTTCGATGGTGATGTGCGACGAATAGACAAGCCGCGTTGTAGGGTTTGATGAGGTGATCACTTGGCGCAGCTCCTTTGTGCCGTAACGGATAAATAGAAAACGACGAGGAACGCGATAGACAACCTGATGCAGCGTATCAACCGAGGTGAATCGCCCTTCGAGCCGCGTGCCTGCGAGAGTGGCGTGGAGCGAGTTCCACTTATCGGCAAAGAGCGATAGGTGAATGGTGTCGGCTACGGGACGAAACAGTATTGAATCGGGGAGGGTAGCCGAAAATTGCACCTCGGTTTGCGTCGCTGCCTCTGCCGCCGAATTAATGTGCCGCAGACGTATGCCGAGAGTCTTTACCTTCTCCGATAGAGCTTCATTCGTCTGCTTCAACTCGCTCTGTTTTAGGCGTAAAGAGCGCACCTCGGCAACACTCTCGCCGTGCAGGGTGCGATAGAACTGGACATCGGATGTGAGAGCCTCGATATTTTGGTTGAGTCGCTGTTTCTCGTGGCGCAGACGGGCGTGGTCGTTGTAGATCGTTGCAAGCAGGATTGTTGCAACGAGGGCATAGATAAGTAGTGCTTTTTTCATTGTTTTGCGATCGGTTGGTTTGATCGCAAAGATATGACAAGGGGCGAGGAAAAGGTTTCTCGAAAGGTGAGAATCAGCGCATTGCCTTAACGATCTGATCGACCATCAGCGACATATAGTTGGTCGCACCGATCCGCTCGATCGAGGTCAGGCCGCGATAATCGGCAAAGAAGAGCTCGTCGCACTCCGCAACCATCTCCGTCGAGAGGATATCCTCTTGCAGAGGGATGTCGGTGCGCATAATGGCATCAATGGTCAGCTGTCGCTCTACACTCTTCGGGGAGCCGTAGATCGTCGAGGTCGTAAGGATTGTGCGCCCCTTGACTGCGAATAGGGGAGCAGTGCCGGCTGCAAGCAGAACGCCCTCATCGTCAGCACGTAAAACGACGTGCGAGCCTTTGATGTGATCTCGATACCGAGCACGCATAAGTGCCGCTTCGTCTGCTTCAAAGGCGGCCGAGGTGGGCAATTCGCTAAAAGTCAGGGCGTAATTTTCTATCGTTGCCGTCGGACGAATGGGGCGGACCGAGTAGCTGCTATCGAGCAATATCTCTTTGCCAATCAGAACCAAATCGGCAGCAATGCGTCCTGCCCGTTCCGTAGGGATGAGCAAAGCTGTAACGCAACACGAGCCGAAAGCGGGGTAGCGATTTCGCGTAAGTAGCTCGCTGCACCACGCGGCAACCATCGGCGGTGAGAGCGTGGGTCGCTTGCCGAACATTCGCTCGAAAGTGATGGCAAGCAGGTCGAGGTGTGAGGCGATATGCAGGGGGCGCAGATCGCGTATGCGCATATCTTGGCGCGCAAATCCTGCTCGCAGACGATCGAACGGGTCGATATCTGTCGAAGGAATTACGAGTGAGCCGTTGATTGATATGTAGTCGCGAGGGCTCATCCCAAAATTCGTAAAATCATTTCACGCAACAACTCGCCATCGGAAAGACCGCCCGAACCGATGCCTTTGCTCTTTGCGTCATAGATGCGGATGATGCCGAGCACATTGAAAACGCGGCTATTGGGCCATAGTGCAGCGGCCTGACGTGTTTCGGCAAGGAAGTATGGCGAGCCGAGGCCGAGCATACGTGTCAGCTCCATTTCGGAGGGCATAGCGACACCTTTGGCGCGACGTTGCCACTCCAAGTAGTTGAGAATGAATATCTGACGAAATTGGCGGAACATAGCCGAGATGGTAACCACCAGAGGGCTCTCCTTCGGGTTGCGGGCAAAGTGATCGGCGATCATCATCGCGCGCGAGAGATCGCGCATAACGACCGCTTTGGTCAGCTCGAAGGTGTTGAAATCCTTGCTGATACCGATATTCTCCTCGATGTGTGTGGCGGTGATCATCTTCGTGCCTTCGGGCAACGAGAGGATCAACTTTGAGAATTCGTTCGAGATCTTCGAGATGTCGGTGCCCAAATGGTCAGTCATCATTGCCAATGCCTTCTGCTCGATGTCGCACCCCTTTGCGCGAATGAAATCGGTCAGCCAGCTCTTGATTTCGTTATCGTATGGGCGTACCGTTTCGAGCACTTCGCCCACGGCCGCGATCTGCTTATAGAGCGAGGAACGTTTGTCGAGTGTCTTGCCCTTATAGCAGAGCACCAAGATCGTAGTGGGTGATGGGGCAGAGGTGTAATACGATAGCGATTCTATTTTGTCGAGCTGCTGCGCCTCGCGAACGATAACGACCTGATAACTACCCATCATCGGCATCTGTCGGCAGAGATTTACAACCGCTCCGACTTCACTATCCTTGCCATAGACAACAATCTGATTGAAGGCTCGCTCGGCCTCATTCAGAATGGTCGTTGCAAGCAGCTCGCTCAACTCGTCGATAAAGTATGCCTCCTCACCCATAAGCAGGTAGATGGGGGCAAATTTACGACTGAGAATCTGACTGCGCAGACGTTCGTAAGTTGCTATCGTGTCGCGGAATTTGAGTTTGCTGCTCTTTGCCATCGGGGTAGTGTTTTAGATTGTTTCGCGGATAATACGCAATACGGTTTCTGTCTGATCTGTAAGGCGGTAGCGGTCGTCAATGCGACGGCCGACAACCCACACGATATCCTCGCCCGAAAGCAGTACAAATTGTCGCTCCTTTTCCGGTCCCGACACCTTGCGATCGACCAGATAGTCGCTAATCTTCTTGCGACCGGTCATACCGTATGGCACGAACCAATCGCCTTCGCGCCAGCGACGCAACGTGAGCGGGAATTGCAACTTGTCGGCATCAATCTGGGCGATATGTTCGGGTGTGCGGAAGTTCTCGATGGTGTCGATCGCTTCGCGCTCGAATATCAGGCGCGAGTTGCCACAGAAGCTCTTGCGTGTGCCCTCCTCGACCAAAACCTCGCAGGGATCATCGGCAGTGATACGCGCCACAACGACATTACCTCGGTCGATCGTCGCGACCCATTCGCGCGAGTAGAAACGCTTGCCGGTCGGATTTTCGCTGTCGAGTGCGCGACAGAGCGCATCGGTAACATCTCCCTTGAAATCGAAGGCCGAATTGAGTAATTCGTAGATCACAAAACCGCGCGGCATCTGTGGGTCAATGCGGTCGATATGTATGGTGTGGATACCCTCCTGCTCGGTGCATACCTCATTGCGAATCAACTCGATAGCACGGTTGATGAAGGTCTGCGTGTCGGTTAGTCGGCGAATGTTGCTATTCATCACCTCGGTAAATTTCGTGTTGATCTCGCGTATGCGGGGAATCAATCCGAGGCGAATTTTATTGCGCAGATATTTGGTCGAACGGTTCGAGGAATCCTCGCGGAAGGGGATGTGGTTTGCAACGGCATACTCGGTGATTTCGCGACGCGATGCAAAGAGCAACGGCCTGAAAACGCGCCCGTTGGTGCTGCTGATGCCCGTCAAACCGCGCAAGCCAGTGCCGCGCAGCAGATTGATAAAGAAGGTCTCGGTCGAGTCGTCAGCGTGGTGAGCAATGGCAATTTTGGTATAGTTGTGCTCGATGCAGAGTTGCTCGAACCACTCATATCGCAGACGGCGTGCGGCCATCTCCATTGATTCACCCGTGCGCTCCATCTCGCCCACCGTGTCGAAACGTCGATTGTAGAACTCCAAGCCATAACCTGTGGCCTGCTTCTCGACCAGCAACTCATCTTCGTCGCTCTCCTCACCGCGCAAACCGAAGTTGCAGTGAGCCACGCCGATATGATAACCACTCTGATAGAAGAGCGACATCAACACCATCGAATCAACGCCGCCACTTACAGCCAACAGGATGCGATCGTCGGCTTCGAGCATCTGATTCGCGGCAATGTGTCGCCTGAAATTCTCAAAAAGAAGATTTTTTTGTGGCATAACTCGTTACGCTAAAATCATCTCTATAAAACATTCACTTCGGGCGAAAGCTCGACACCGAAGCGGCTTTTAACATCTTCAACGATACGATAGGCCAACTCCATCACCTCGGCACCTGTTGCACCTCCGAGGTTGATCAGTACCAACGCCTGACGATCGTGAACACCTACGCGACCCTCGCGTGCGCCCTTCCATCCTGCGCGATCAATCAACCAGCCTGCTGCCAACTTTGCCTTGCCCTCCTCGGCTGCGGGGTAGAGTGGCATATCGGGGTATTCGGCCAGCAACTTGTCTGCCAACTCGCGCTCGACAACGGGATTCTTGAAGAAACTGCCGGCGTTGCCCGTTACCTTCGGATCGGGGAGTTTGTGGCTGCGGATTGCCACGATTGCCTCGCGGATATTTGCGAGCGTCGGACCTCCCAACTCATCGACACGCTGCTGCACGTCGCCATAGCGCAGTCGCGGATTGGGTGTGCGGCTCAATCGAATTGTGATCGAGGTGATGATAACACGCCCGCGAAGCGAACGCTTGAAAATGCTGTCGCGGTAGCCGAATTCGCAATATTCGTTTGCGAGAATCAGAGTGTTCATCGTTGCGGGGCAGAACATCTCGACCTTCTCGATAACATCCTTAACCTCGGTGCCATAAGCTCCGATATTCTGCACGGGAGCTGCGCCCGCCTTGCCCGGAATGAGCGAGAGGTTCTCGATACCCCAAAGTCCCTGCTCGACACTCCACGCTACGGCGTCATCCCACTCGACACCTGCGCCGATGCGCACGTGTGCGATATCGCCCTCGGTAGCGATGATCTCGATACTCTGGTTTTGAGGGCAGATCAGTGTGCCGTCGAAGTCGTGAGTGAATAGGGTATTGTTACCGCCGGCAAGAACAACCCAACGGTCCTTGGCGATATTCTCGTCGGCAAAAATCTGCATAAGATCTTCGGCCTCGTCGAACTCGACAAGGCGTTTGGCGCGGGCTGCTACGCCGAAACTGTTGCGTGCGGCCAGCTCAATATTTTCGTATATACGTACCATATCAAATGACAAAGATATGAAAAAACGCATAAATCTCCTACCGAAAGTTGTTAGTTTGGGAAATAAATCCTATATTTACAATGCCAAAGTGTGCAATCAATAAAATCAACTAACAATAAAAACCTATTTAGAACAATGTTTACTGAAAAGGATTTGCAGCAGATCGCTGCACACGGTCTGACGCCCGAAGCCGTTGAGCATCAGATCGAAAACTTCCGCCGCGGATTCCCATTCCTCAATGTTAAGGCTGCTGCGTCGCCCGACAATGGCGGCGTGAAGAAACTCTCGGCCGAGGAGGCTGCGGAGTATGCCGCAAAATTCGATGCTGCGCGTGGCGCAAAGCGTGTTGTCAAGTTCGTTCCCGCATCGGGAGCTGCAACGCGTATGTTCAAGTCGCTGTTTGAGTTCGTAAATGAGGGCAAGCGCGGTGCTGATATCGACAAGTTGGTAGCCAATATCGACAAGTTCGCCTTTGGTAAGAAGTTGCGCGAGTTGTTGCCCGCTGACGCTACCGATGAGCAGACCGTTGCGGCTATCATCAAGGAGGGTCTGGCTTATGGCTCGAAACCGAAGGGTCTGATTCTCTTCCACGGCTACGGCGAGGAGGCTCGCACGGCTATTGAGGAGCATCTGGTAGAGGGCGCGCAGTATGCCGCTTGCGATGGTAAGGTGGCAATTCATTTCACCGTTTCGCCCGAACATATCGAGGGTTTCCGCTCGCTGCTTGATGGCGTGGTTGCCAAGTATGAGGAGCGTTTTGGTGTGAAGTACGACATCTCGTTCTCGGTGCAGAAATCTTCGACCGACACCGTTGCGGTTAATCCCGACAACACTCCGTTCCGTAACGACGACGGTACGCTGTTGTTCCGTCCCGCAGGCCACGGTGCGCTGATCGCCAACCTCGACGAAATCGCAGCAGATGTGATCTTTATCAAGAATATCGACAACGTAACTACCGACGCTCGTCGTGCCGATACGGTGCTCTATAAGAAGGCTTTGGCAGGTCTGCTCGTGGAGGTTCAGGAGCGTGCATTTGCCGCTTTGAAGGAGTTGCGCGAGGGTGCTTCGGCTATGCGTACCGCCGAGATCGCACAGATGATCGAGGAGGAGTTCTGCACCAAACTGCCCGATGAATGGACTCCCGAACTGCTCATCGAGTTGCTCGATCGCCCGATCCGTGTTTGCGGTATGGTTCGCAACGATGGTGAGCCGGGTGGTGGCCCGTTCTGGGTTGAGGGCAAGCGTGGCGAATGTGCTTTGCAAATCGCCGAGTCGAGCCAGATTTCGCCCGATGATGCTCCGATGATGAGCGGTGCAACCCACTTCAATCCCGTTGATCTGGTTTGCGCTCCCGCACGTTACGATGGCACGAAGTTCGATCTTACGAAGTACACCGACCCCGCTACGGGCTTCATTTCGAGCAAGTCGAAGGATGGCCGCGAGCTGCGTGCGCAGGAGTTGCCCGGTTTGTGGAATGGTGCAATGGCCGATTGGACTACAATCTTTGTAGATGTGCCTCTGGCTACGTTCTCGCCTGTAAAGGTTGTGAATGATCTGCTCCGTCCTGAACATCAATAATTCGCAATTCAGGATTCTTAATTCGCAAAAAAAGCCGTGCTCCGAAAAGCGCGGCTTTTTGCATTGTTGCTGTTTGAACACATTGTTGGTGGGTGCATTTAGGAGTGTCGTGGATGTCCAAAAATGTCTGAAAGTGCGTCAAAAATTCCAATCTTAAATTATTTTGCTGTAAATGTGGTGAAAACCGTAATAAAACCGCCCGAAAAATTGGCTTGTTCGCAATAAGTTTTGTACCTTTGCAAGTCATTTTATACGTTGCTGGAAATAACTAAAAATTAAATATCTAAATCGATTTACGAATATGGAAAACAAACTTCAAGAATTGACCCGCAAACTCTATGATGAGGGTTTGGAGAAGGGCCGTGCTGATGCCGACAAGTTGGTTGCTGATGCAAAAGCAGAGGCTGCACGTTTGGTAGCTGAGGCAAAGGCCGAGGCCGAGGCAATCATTAAGGCTGCCGAGGATAAGGCCGAGGATCTGCGCAAGAATTCGATGACCGAGATCTCGCTGGCAGGTAAGCAGGCTGTTGCAAAGCTCAAAGAGCAGGTATCGGAGATGATCATCGCAAAATCGACCGTTGAGGGCGTGAAGGCTGCAAATCTCGATGCAGAGTTCGTTAAGAAGATGTTGCTCGAAGTTGCTCACAATTGGAATGGCGCATCGAGCGAGAGCGTATCGCTCGCAGCATTGCTGCCCGAAGCAAAGAAGGCAGAGCTGGATGCTGCTATCGAGAAGAGCGCGAAGGAGTTGCTCGCTGCCGGTGTTGAGGTGGGCTACTCGAAGAACGTTAAGAGCGGCTTCAAGGTAGGCGCAAAGAGCGGTGGCTACTACATCAGCTTCTCGGACGAGGACTTCAACGCATTGCTGGGTGAGTATCTGCGTGATAAGGTTGCAACTCTGATTTTCGGTAAATAATCCGTTAAGGAGTATGTTCGCAAAGAATTACTATTGTCTTGTAGCCGGTTTGCGCGAGTACACGCTTGAAGCCGATAATAAGGGTTTCAATGCGCGCGAGGTGATCGACGAGATCAGCGAAGAGCTGAATAAAGGTGATCGCCACTCGCTCGAATTATTTTATGGTTACTATGACATTGAGAATATCATCGGTTTGAAGACGGGTCGTTCGCGCTTCAATCCGCTGGGCAATTTCTCGCGCGAGGAGTTGGAACAGCAGATTGCACAGCCGACCACGTTGCCTCAATATATGACCGATGTGCTCCGTGCCTATGCCGATCCGGAGGGAGAGGAGGCCGAGAGCATCGACGTTTCGCTGCCCATTGAGCGTAACCTCTATGCCGCCTACTATAAGGCTTGTGCCGAGTCGGGTTGCCGTTACGTTCGTGAGTGGGCTGCGTTCGATCGCACGCTTCGCAATGTTTGCGCTGCATACGCTGCACGCCGCAAGGGCCAGGAGGTCGAGGGTGTCGTTGTGGGTAATGACGATATCACCGAAGCATTGGCTCGCAGCTCGGCTTCGGACTTCGGTTTGAAGGGCGAGTTGGACTACCTCGATGAGGTTATGGCTGCTGTTGCCGATGAGCAGAACATTGTTGAGAAGGAGCGCAAGATCGACCGCATCCGCTGGTCTATGTCCGACACGCTTGCCGAGAAGGACTACTTTAACATCAATACGATCCTCTCGTATCTGTCGAAACTGAATATTGTACAGCGTTGGTTCGCGCTTGATGAGCGTGTGGGCCGTGCGATGTACGACGAACTGATCGCCTCGTTGAGTGGTCGTGAGGTCGTGAGCAAGGCGATTGAGAGTATTTAACTGAATTGACAAATAACAACAAAAAATAGAATTAATGAAGACAACAGGGCGAGTATCGGGTATCATCTCGAACATCGTGATCGTTAAGGCTGACGGTGCGGTGGGACAGAACGAGATATGTTATGTCTATTGCGGTGAGA
>CALBQR010000009.1 GCA_937899895.1 uncultured Alistipes sp. | reverse complement strand
GGTGGCTGAGACGGTACGAGAACAACGCGATCTGGCTCTCTGGAGAACCTGTATCGGTGTTAGACTTGCCGTACTGACCGAAAAGCTCTTGCTTTTTCTCTGCTGATAAATAGCTCATAAATTGTTTTAATTTTTATGGTTCCACTCTACGATGGATTCGCCTTATCGAATACCACCAGAGCGTGGGCGCAAAGATACGACTTTTTCGCGATACAACAATACGTTACGTAAATTTTATGTGTAATAATTTTATGCGCTTGTTGCAGATTTGTACCAAAATTGTTATCTTTGTCCTAAATTTTGTTCGGATCGTCTATTTTGGGCCGAACAGTTTGGAGGGAATTTCATTATAAATAAGATGAATATGGCATCAAGTAAGTTCCATATTGTCCGCCTGATTGTTGTGATTATGGCGGCATTGAGTGTTGTCGGTTGTGGCAATAACCGAGCCTCGGAGAGCGAAGAGTATGTTCGTGTCGAGGGCTTCGGTATCGGCACCACCTATCGCATTATTGCTCGTACGGGTTCGGGCCGTATTCCCGAAATTTCGCAGGCTGCCTCGGATATCTTCGCCGAGATGACCGCCTCGATGTCGATCTTTGATTCCGCATCACTTTTGAGTCGTATCAATCGCGGTGAGACCGACTCGGTAGATATGCATATCAAGCAGATGATCTCGTTGGCGCGTGGCGTCAATTCGTTGAGTGAAGGTATGTACGATATCACCGTTGCACCACTGACCGAGGCCTATGGCTTTGCAGGCGGTAAGGCGCAGCAGAACCCCAATATTGATTCGATTTTGCAATTTGTCGGAATGGATAAGATTCGCGTCGAGGAGGACCTGCTTATCAAGGATGATCCGCGTATGAAACTCGATTTCAACTCGATAGCCAAAGGTTATACGGTTGATTGCATCGCTTCGGAGATCGAGCGAATGGGTATTGGGGACTATATGGTCGAGGTCGGTGGCGAGATCGTATGCCGTGGTCGCAATCCGCGAGGTAAGGAGTGGCGCGTGGCGGTCGATTCGCCCTATGATGGCAATATGAACCCAGGCGAAAATTGCCAGGTGATCATCTCGCTGACCGATCGTGCATTGGCTACTTCGGGCAATTATCGCCGTTACTATATTGATGATAGTGGCCGTAAAATTGCTCATACGATTGATCCGATAACGGGTCAGAGTGCCATTACCGACCTGCTGTCGGCTACGGTTATTGCCCCGACGGCAGCGGAGGCTGATGCTCTCGGTACGATGTGTATGACACTCGGTTTGGAGCGTGCCAAGATGGCTATTTCGGACCTTGATGGGGTTGATGCTTACCTGATTTCGGTTGCGCCCGAAGGCTCCGAGGAGGAGTTTGAGGTGTGGCATACACCGGCAATGAAAGATATGATTTGCGACTAAACGATGAAAAAAGTACGATTGATATATAACCCTCGTGCGGGTATGGGAATTACGTCGGTGGCAATGTCGCTCGACCGTATAGCAACGCTCTACGCTTCGCGTGGTTTCGAGTTGGAGCAGTGTAAGATCGACTTCTCGGTGCCCGCTTCGACGCTTGTCGATGGGTTGGATGAGAGCTATGATCATCTGCTTGTTGCGGGTGGTGATGGTACGGTCAATTATGTTGTGAATGCGATGTTTGCAGCGGGCATTGATCTCCCGATCGGAGTGGTTCCCGCAGGAACGGCCAACGATTTTGCTTCGGCAATCGGAATTCACGGCGGCGTTGTCGAGGCGTGTCGCCAGATTCTCGATTGTAAGCCGCGCTTGACCGATGTGGGCGTGGCTAATGGTCGCTATTTTGTCAATGTGTTCAGCTTTGGTGTCTTTACAAATGTGTCGCAACATACGCCTACTCATCTGAAAAATCTTATCGGCAAGGCGGCCTATGTCGTTGGTGGTGCGGTCGATTTCGTTACGATGCATACGATCCCTCTCGAAATTCGCTCTGACGATGGCGATTGGGACGGTAATGCGCTGATTGCATTGGCCTTCAATGGTCGCACGGCAGGCAACTTCCCGCTGGCACGAATGGCCGAGGTGGATGACGGAATGCTCGATGTGCTTATTTTGAAGGCGGGCGCAGTGCCTGCATTGACAGCCGTGCCTACCTTTTTGCAGTGTATTATCGGAGCAAACAATACCTTGCCGCGCGATGTATTGCACTTCCGTTGCAGCCGTATGACAATCAGCTCAACGCGCGATGAGCATACCGATATTGACGGTCAGCCGGGACCTGCATTGCCCGTAGAGTTGGAGTGTCGCGCAGGGGCGTTACGCGTGTTGCGCCCGTAGTGAGGTTGCGCTCATTGCGATTACTCAAAGGCAAAGGCGTTCAAATTTAGAAAATGAAGAGTAAAATAAAAACAACGTAGATAGATAATGACTTCGAGCTTTAATAAACTCTCTGTTTCGCAGATCCGAAACAATGTAACCGATCCCTTCTATTTCTCTGACGATCTGGTTATTGCCTATATCAACCCCAACTCGGCTCCTGTGAGGGCAACCAAGATTGACGGTTTTGTCGCTCTGATTATGATGCAGGGCACGGCCTACATTACACTCGGTTCGGGTACCTACGAGTTGAAGCCCAATATGATGATGTACATCCACAATGACAGCGTGCTGCATAAGGTTGAGTGCAGTAGTGATGCGGGTGCATATCTGGTGGCCTTCTCGCAGAAATTTATTTCGGATGTTCCGGTCGATATTTCGACTTCGCTGCCTGTCTATCTCCGTTTTGGCAAGTCGCCCTGCATCGAGCTTACCGATACCGATGTGGCAGAGATTCGCCAACTCTTTGGTCTGATTAAGACGATGTTACGTTCGGATAAGGAGTTGCATAAGGCTAATATCATCCATACGCTATTCACTACCGCCTTCTATATTCTGTCGGACATCAACCAGCGTCGCGATATGCACATTAAGCAGGGTCGTTGCGAGGTCATTTTCGAGCAGTTTATGGATCTGTTGCAGGAGCATCACAAGCGCGAGCGCAATGTGGGATTCTACGCCAAGCAGATGAAGATTACACCCAAATATCTCTCCTCGGTCATTAAGGATATCAGTGGCAAGACGGCTGCCCGCTGGATTGACGAGTATGTGATTTTGGAGGCAAAGACTCTGCTCAAATATTCGGGTATGAGTATTCAGGAGATTGCCTATGCGCTTAATTTCTCGACACAATCATTCTTCGGCAAATATTTCAAGCAGCATACGGGTTACTCGCCTTCGCGCTTTAAGCATAAGGGTTAGTGTAGGTGCGATCAGTTAAGATGTTTTAGTTTTTTTGATAAGTGAAGAGACAGACCGCATATTCACTCACCGAAGAGATCGTTAATACTGCTACTCACGCCGCAGGTCTTGTTATGGGACTTGTTGTCTGCCTGCTCTTTCTTGCGAAGGGAGCGGTTGCAGATTCGTGGGTGGTAACTGTGAGCCTTGTGCTCTATCTGTTCGGTGTGGTGAGCTCATACGCAACCTCGACAATCTACCACGCTATTCCTGCCCGCAATGCCGATGCGAAGGCTTTGGCGCGTAAGTTCGACCACGCAGCAATATATTGGCATATCGCAGGCAGCTATTCGCCCGTAACGCTTATAGCTATGCGACTTGGTGGTGCGCCGGTGTGGGCATTGGTGATATTCTCGTTTGTCTGGCTCTGTGCTATTATTGGTACGGCGTTGAGTTTCAGAAAGATGAAAACGCAAAGCTATCTCGAAACAGCCTGCTACTGCCTTATGGGACTGACGATTTTGGTCGCTTTTAAGCCCTTTTACGAGTGTTGCGGATTGGCGATAATGTTGTGGGTTGTCGGCGAAGGAGTGGCATATATTACAGGAGCGGTGCTGTATAGTTTCAAGAAGGTGCCATATATCCATTCGGTTTTTCACCTCTTCGTGATTGTTGGCGATGTGTGCCATATGGTGGCAACGTGGAAGATTTTGCAGATGTTTATATCGTAAATCCCGCTTCAATTACACACAGATAAAACTCCCCCGCCGAGAGGTGGGGGAGTTTCGTTTTATAAGGCGTTGATCATTATAAGGCGTTGATCAATTGGTCAATCTGCTCGTCAGTCGTCGCCCAACTTGTTGCCAAGCGAACTATGGTCTGCCCGTTCGCAAGTCGTTCCCACGTGCTGAATGTGGTGATCTCGGCAAGGCGTGCCAGCTGCTCTTTGTCGAGTGTTACGAAGACTTGGTTCGAGAGCGTCGGAGTGGTCAGTGTGTAACCCCTTTCAATCAATGTTCGGCTCAATCGCTCGGCTTGACGGACTGCATTGCGAGCAATGTCGAGGTAGAGATTGTCAGTAAAGAGTGTGTCGAACTGCACACCGAGCAACCACCCTTTTGCCAACAATGCGCCCTGTTGTTTGATGAGCGTCGTGAAGTGTGCAATCTGCTCACCTCGCGGAATGACCACCGCCTCGCCCATCAGCGCACCTACCTTCGTGCCACCTATATAAAATATATCACACAAACGCGCCATATCTGCCAAAGTGAAGTCGGCCGAAGGGGCAGCCAACGCATAGCCCAATCGTGCGCCATCGGCAAACAACGGCAACTTCCAGCGGCGACAAACCTCGCTCAATGCCTCCAACTCGGCAAGCGAATAGATCGTACCCAACTCGGTCGGTTGCGAAATATAGACCATTCCGCTCCATACGGCGTGGTCGCGATTTTCGTCGCCACGTTCGCGCGAGAGGTAAGCATCAAGACGCTCGGCCGATAGCTTGCCATCGACATTTTCGATGGTCAGTACCTTGTGTCCCGTGGCCTCGATCGCGCCCGATTCGTGCACGGCAATATGTCCCGTATCGGCGGCTACAACGCCCTCATAGGGACGCAATATGGAGCGAATGATGGTTGCATTGGTCTGCGTCCCACCAACCAAAAAGCGAACATCCGCATCGGGCGCATCACACGCCTCGCGGATACGACGCACGGCCGACGCGCAATACTCGTCGGAGCCATAACCGCCGATTTTCTCAAAGTTGATCTCTGTCAAGCGTTTGAGAATCAGCGGGTGCGTACCCTCCATATAGTCGCTGTCGAAGTGGAGCATTGCTTCGCAAGTCAATTATTTGATATGATCGTTCTTGTAGAGCCACTCGGCAATCTGCACAGCGTTCAGTGCTGCGCCTTTGCGGATCTGATCGCTCACGCACCAGAACGACAACCCGTTCTCCTCGGTCAGATCCTTGCGGATGCGACCTACATAAACGGGATCTTTGCCCGCCAAAAAGAGGGGCATCGGATACTCCTTTTTGCTCGGCTCGTCCATCAACACCACACCCTCGGCCTCGGCGAAGGCCTTGCGAGCCTCCTCGATCGAGATCGGGCGTTCGGTCTCGACCCAAACGCTCTCCGAGTGGGCGCGCATAACGGGCACACGCACGCACGTAGCACTTACGGCCACGTCGGAGTGCATAATCTTGCGTGTCTCGTTGAACATCTTCATCTCCTCCTTGGTATAGCCGTTGTCGGTGAAGACATCGATATGCGGAATGACGTTGTAAGCCAACTGATATGCAAACTTATTTACCGTAGCCTCCTCGCCACGACCCAACTCGGCATACTGCTCAACCAGCTCGTCCATAGCTGCCGCACCTGCGCCACTTGCCGACTGATAGGTCGAAACACGCACCTTGCGGATGTGCGAGAGGTTTTCGATCGCCTTCAATGCAACGACCATCTGGATCGTTGTGCAGTTGGGGTTGGCGATGATGCGTCGGGGAGGATTGATCGCATCCGTTGCATTGACTTCGGGTACAACCAGAGGTACATCCTCGTCCATACGGAATGCGCTTGAATTGTCGATCATCAGTGCGCCGTAGCGAGTAATCGTCTCGGCAAATTCGCGCGATGTGCCTGCGCCAGCCGAAGTGAAGACGACATCGATGTCGCGGAAATCGTCATTGTGCTGTAACAATTTAACCTTTACCGCCTTGCCGTTAAAGATATATTCGCGGCCTGCGCTACGCTCCGAGCCAAAGAGATGGAGCTCGTCGATCGGGAACTGACGCTCGGCTAAGATGCGCAGGAACTCCTGTCCCACTGCGCCGCTTGCACCTACGATAGCAACTTTCATTTTCTCTAAATCAAATATTTAAGTGAATCGTGATTAGTCAAAGAACTCATCCTCCTTGGTCGTATTTGCGGCATCCTGCTGATTCTCCTCGTCGCAGTCATAGACCACAACGTTATTGGGGCGAGAGAATGTATCGGTCGGCTTAACGCCCAGACGCGGATCGGCATAGACCTTGGCGATGAAACGGCCGAAAATGGGCAGAGCCAATGCTGCACCACCTTCGCCTGCACCCGAAATATGTACCGACTGATCTTCGCCACCGCACCATGCGCCTGCAACCAGATTGGGCGTTACGCCAACAAACCAAGCGTCGCGGTTCTCGTTCGAGGTCCCCGTCTTGCCGCCAACTTCGCCCGTAACGTTGTAGGCCCAACGCAGACGGCCTGCCGTACCTGCACGAACTACGTTCTGCAACATTCCGAGCATCGTGTATGCAGTCTGCTCGCTGATCGCATCTTCGGTCGGCGGTATAAATGTGGCCAGAAGATTGCCTTGTCGGTCCTCAATGCGTGTTACGAAGATCGGCTCGGTATGTACACCGCGATTGGCGAAGGTACAGAATGCGCCCGTAAGCTCAAAGAGCGATGCCTCCGATGAACCAAGGCACAATGCCCACTGTGGGTCGATATAGCTGTCGATACCCATATTGTGGATAAAGTCGGCAACGGCAGCGGGCTGCTTCGACTGCTTCATAATCCAAGCCGAGTAGTTGTTGCGGCTATTTGCCAAACCCCAGCTCAACGGGTGGAATTTGCTGTCATACGGATCGCGGTTAGCCTCTTTGGGAGTCCAAGGTTTGCCGTTGTCGGTCTCGATCGTTACGGGCTCGTTCATCACCTGCGTACAAGGAGTCAGACCGAGGTGGTCGATTGCAAAGGTGTAGATGAAGGGCTTGATTGTCGAGCCAATCTGTCGCTTACCCTGCTTTGCCAAATCGTACTTGAAATAGCGGAAGTTGGGACCGCCGACATATGCTTTGACGTGTCCCGTTGCGGGATCCATCGCAACGAACGAGGCGCGCAGAATCTGCTTGTGGTGCAGAATCGAGTCGCGGGGAGTCATCGTGGTATCGCGTTCGCCCTTGTATGTAAAGATCTTCATACGGCAGGGACGCTCAAACGAGGCGTAGATCTCCTCCTGCGGTATGCCTGCTTTGTTCATCTGGTAGTAGCGATCCGAATAACGCATAGCGTTACGCAATATGCGCTCGATATCCTCCTTGCTTTGGTCGCGGAACAGCACGCCCGTATTCTTCACCTGGCGATCCATTCGCGGCTGCACATCGGAGGTCATATGCTCCAACAGAGCCTCCTCGGCATATTTCTGCATCGAAGAGTTGATCGTGGTGTAGATCTTCAAACCGTCGCGGTAGATATTGTAATCCGTGCCGTCGGCCTTCTGATTCTTCTGACACCAACCATAGAGCGGATTGTTATTCCACTGATCGAGAGCGTGGTCGAAATCCCAATCGTTGTTGAACTGCGAACGCTTCGGTCGCGGCTGATTCATCACCAGACGCAACATCTCGCGGAAATATGTCGCCGTACCGTCATTATGCGAAATGGGGCGGTAGTTGAGCTGAATGGGCAGTGCCGAGAGCGAATCGTACTGCTCGCGTGTGAGGCAGCCATTGGCGCGCATACGCGACATCACCGTATTTCGGCGAGCAATCGAGTGGTCGTAGTTCAGAACGGGGTTGTAACGCGTAGGTTTATTCACCACGCCAACCAACACCGCGGCCTCCTGAATATTGAGCTGATCGGGTGTTTTGTTGAAGAAGGTTCGCGCTGCCGATTTGATGCCATAGGCATTCGAGCCATACTCTACGGTGTTGAGATACATTGCGATAAGCTCCTCCTTGGTGTAGTTGTATTCGAGCTTTACGGCGGTGATCCACTCTTTAAGTTTCGAGATCACAAGGCGCATCTTGCGCATCACGGGTCCCACCGAGGTTGTGTCGCGCGGGAAGAGGTTCTTCGCCACCTGCTGGGTGATGGTACTACCACCGCCCTGGCCCGAATTGCCGAGTGCAATAGTCTTGACTCCGACACGAATCAGAGCCTTGATATCAATACCCGAATGGGACATAAATCGCTCATCCTCGGTCGAGATCAGTGCAGCCACAACGGCAGGAACCGAGTCGCCATCAAGGCACATCAGCAATGAGCTATCTTCGGGGAAGAGTTCGGCGTACTCCACATACGAACGATTCTGCACGAAGAACGAGCCGATGACCTTTCCATCTTCGGAGTAGATCTCGGTTGCGATGTTGCTCTTGGGATTTTCCAACTCCTCGAACGAGGGCAATTTGCCGAACAGACCGATTGCGGTCAGTGCAAGCAGGAAGAAGAGCAGTGCGAACGGCGATAGAGCAATGATCCATAGCCATTTAACCAAGCGCGGACGCTGTGTTTTGGGTTTTGCGTTATTTGCTTTTTGTGTCATATTGTTGAACTGAATAACGTAATCGAATAGAATAACGGACAAAGTTACAATTTTCTGCGGAAAAGACGAAGTACTCGACCACGAATCTGGCTAAAATAGTGCTTTTAGCACTACTTTTTCGCAGTTTGTCATTTGATTTAGATCGGGAAACCCACTCCGGCCGAGAAATGAACCCCTTTTCGGTTGCTCGGTTTGTAGAGCGAAAGTTTGAGTGTCGAGGTGGCAGCGGCGGGCATACGTAGCAGGTTGATATCGAAGATCAGATCGCCACCAAACGAATTGACTTTCTGCCAAGTATAGCTGTCGCTTTTGCCGTTGAAAGTGTGCATTGCGGCGTAGTGAAAGCCGAGGTTCAGACTTATGCGTTTGATGTAGATCACAGCAGGGATACCGCCTTCGGGATAGCATAGCGGCATCTGATAATCGGCTGCGCCGGCTATGTAGTGCGTGGGCCTTGAAAGTGGCTCATAGGCAGCTCCGCGCGGATAGAGTTCGCGTTGATAGAACGAATAGGTTTTGCCCCTCTCGTTCGTCTGAAAAACGGCTCGCAGGCGCAATGAGTGGTGGCGGCCAATGGCGGGTGTAATTCCCTGTCCGAAGATAGTCAGTGAGTGGGCAAAATTACGATCTGTCGGGCTGAACGAGTGCGACAAGCGTAGTGCATATCCCCATCGCGGAAGCAGGTCGCGCGTTGCCGAACGTACATTGTCGCCAAAGGTGATAGACGAGGTTAAACGATTGACTCCCTGATTATAACGCCCTCGCTCTTGGTCGTATGTCAGTCCATTGAAATATTGCCACTCGACGAGTGGAGTGAGGTAACGCAGGTGGTGTCCGCTCGAAAGTTGCATCGGCAACGATATACGGGCAGCGACGTTGTAATAGTTCTTCAATGGCTGAGTTGGATCGGGGATCTCGTCATTTGAGGGCTTGTAGAATGGTTGCAGCATACCGCCATATTGACCGCGCAGTTCGATATGCGGACCAAGAGCGCGAAAATCAATTCCACCACGAATCATCGACCCTCGC
The DNA here is from genome assembly GCA_937899895.1 of uncultured Alistipes sp. Taxonomy (GTDB): domain Bacteria; phylum Bacteroidota; class Bacteroidia; order Bacteroidales; family Rikenellaceae; genus Alistipes. The sequence goes on along the minus strand of CALBQR010000009.1, from coordinate 19,418 downwards.
TCGTGATGCCAACCGTATGTGGCAAAGGCAGTTACCGACGAAAGTAAATTCTGCGAGATAATGGTTGCGCCCAACTGCGGGTCGAACGTAAAGTTGTCGATCGCATCGAACAGATCAATCGAAACGGGTGCCCAACTGTGTATATTGAAGTAGTTCAAACCCTTACGATAGCGGCGTGAGGGTGTTTGTTGGCGTTGTGCGAGCAGTGCGGACTCGGTGGCACGCACCGTATCGAGATTGACAACGGGCAGACGCTGACGCTTCGGATTGACTATTTCGGTGGGTAGTTTCGACCACTCGACCTCGCGCACGCGATACGAGTCAAGTGGTTGTGCCGCAAGTAGGTAGCCCTCTTCGTCGTATGTCGTTACAAGTAGCTTATCGCCCGCAGGGGCAGGATCGAACGAGCCATACTCCGACACGGTCAGCTGCCATTCGCGCCCCGTGGCGAGGTCAAAAGCGTGAGCCTCATCGCGCCCCGAACGGATCGACCCGAAATAGAGTCGCCCGCCCTCGGCTCGCAGATCGCTCAATGTTACATAGGCCGCCTGCGTAAGTTGCTCTTTTCTGCCTTCGCGATCGACTGCACCGAGGTACATTCCATCGTCATTCAAACCGATGAAATAGAGCTTTTCGCTCGACTTGTCCCACGCCAAGCCGTGAATCTGTTCGCCTATGGGGAATCGGTGTAACCTATTATGGACTAATGCCTTGCCTTCACAGTGGCGGCCGATTGCAATTGAGTAATATCCCGACTTGTCGTACTCGACCCACGCCAACGAATCGCCCTCGATCGGAGTGGGGTAGAGAACATTCGTGGCGGTTACAATCGAGTGCAAACGCCCCTTTTCGAGGTCGGCCCAACATAGACGCGAATCATAACGCTCGCCCCAAAGCAAGCTGCGACGATATTCGCTCCACCAGATAGTTCCGTTGTCGGCTATTGCAGGGCGTGTGCTGACCGATCCCACGTGGCTGATCGTTCGCTCCTCGCCTGTGCGCATATCAACCTCGACAAGACGCGCGGTGCGGTCCATATCGCTTTTGAGCGCGATGATATGCACGGAGTCGATCGCCTGCGGATGCGAATATGTGGTGTAAGAGGTTGTCGGTGTGGGGATTACTGCGGTCGTCGGCTCAACTTCGGGCAGTGCGTTCCAAAAGGTCTGTAACGAATCGAAGGTCTCGGTGAAGAGCTTTCGCGTTCGTGTTCCGAAACGCTTTTTGAGTGCGATGTCGGTTGTGAAAAAGAGGAACGGATAGCGCGATGCGTAGTCTGCAATGTCATCTCCAATCACTCGGCCATACTTGTCGTAGGCGTAGGTAACCATTTGGTAGCCAAGCTTGTAATGATCAGGGATATATTCGCGATACGATCCGCAGAACCAGCGGTCGGGGTTACGACCATCGGCTATCTTGCCGCTTTTTGCGCGATAGGCCATCGAGAATGAGGGCTGTCGGCCACGCCCGAATGAACTCATATCGGTCTCGATCATCGTCGCATCGCCTTCGAGATACCAGAGTGGCAGTCCGAGCAGACTGACGATTGCACCCTGCTGGCCGAGAAGGTAGTATAACGCTCTGAATGTGTGTCGATTGAGATTGTTGTACTGCACGGCGTGTCGCTGTTCGTGCGCTGCGAGCTGTTTGAGCCACGGCATCGAATAGGTGTCGATGTCGGGTGTTGAGAGCACCTCGATACGTTTCGGTGCCCACATCACCAAGCCGTTTGAGACGGAGTTGCGGGTGTGCATAATGACAGGAATCTGCATCGCTCCGCGACGAAATCCATAGCCGATATCCTCTCCTGCGGCGTTGAGGTAGTGCATCGCGCGGCGAGCCATTGTGTCGAAATCGCGGGGATAGATGATGCGAAAGCGGTCATTGCGAATCTGCTCCCAGCGTGTTGAAGCGGGATCGACTCCCCAATCGTAATATTGTCCCCGCGCACCGATCGCGGAGATCAGTGCGGATAGCGCAAACAATATCTTGATCCACAGCCTCATATGGTTGTAACGAATGTGGCGAGCGAAAAATTATGCGCCCGCCTTTTTTGCTTTGTAACCCTCGCGCGTCAGAATATCGACAATGCGGTCGCGGAAGTCGCCCTGAATGATAATCTCGCCATCTTTGGCCGAGCCACCCACGCCGCAACGGCTTTTGAGTAGCGATGCCAGCTCCTTCAAATCGTCGTGCGAGCCGACAAAACCACGTACCAGCGTAACCACCTTGCCTGCACGTTGTTTGCGGTCGAGCCACACGCGCAGTTGCTGCTGCGAAGGGGGCAGGGTAGTGTCCTCTTCGGGCTCGTCGGTAGTGTACTGAAAGTCAGGGTTTGTGGAGTAAACCACGTTTAATCGCGCCTTCCAATCGTTGTTGCTCATTTCGATCTAAATTATTTTTGGCAAATATACGAATTTTTGCTATATTTGTGTGCAAGTATGACAAAGGTGGTTTTCAATAGAGGGCGCGCCAACCGCTCGAAGCGCGAGATGCAGACGGTCAATTACGATCGCCTGCCGGTTGATCCGTCGAAACGTCTGGTGAGGGTATATGTCGAAGGTTATGAGGATGTTGCCTTCTGGCGCGGTATCTTCGACCACTTCGATAATCCCTACTACGTGTTCGAGATCTCGGTGCCCAATCGCCCCGATATGGCAAAGGGTAAAAAGGTGCTCGAAGCGTTGATCCCGCAGAGCAACGAGCAGATGTTGTTGTGTGTCGATGGCGACTTCGACTACCTCTTCCAGAAGCACCGTGCCGAGTCGCGTAAGATTGTTGAGGCTCCGTTTATGTTCCATACATACGCCTATGCCACAGAGAATTACGTCTGCTATGCCCCGTCGCTGCACAACGTGTGTGTCCGTGCCACAAAGAACGATACCCGAATCTTCGATTTCGAGAAATTTATGGCCGAGTACTCGCGTACGATCTACCCGCTGTTTTTGTGGTATGCACTCTCGGCACGTGATAGCGATATCAATGTTTTCCAGCTGGCTGATTTTCGCAATAGTGTGAAAATCAACTATCTCGAACCCGACGACAATGCTCGCACAACGCTCGATTGGTTGTCGCGTCAGGTGTCGCGCCGTCGCACGTCGCTCGAAAATGCCCGTCCCGATATTGCAAAGCGCATTGATGGTTTCGCGCGCGAGTTGCAGGAGTTGGGCGTCTATCCCGAAGACACCTATTTATATATGCACGGCCATACGCTGATGGACAACGTGGTGATGATCGCCCTCAATGCCGTTTGTGAGCGACTGCGTTGTATGTCGGTGTCGCGCATCAACTCCTCGTCGCAACGTGGTCAGGCGTTGAGCAACGAGTTGAGCAATTATAGCAACCAGTTGCGTAATGTGCGCGATGTACTGCTTGATAATGAGAATTATACGGATTGTTTCCTTTATCATAAATTGAGTAACGACATCGACGCCTACCTGTGCCGCGCAGTCGAAAAGCTCAAAAAGTAGTATCTTCAATTCACAATAAAACCGCGCTCCGTGAAGAGTGCGGTTCTTTTTTAACTATTTAATCTCATCATTGGCAGGTGGGGGGCTCGGCCGAAGGCCGACCCGCCAATGATGACACGCCTTTGGCGTGATTCACTTTTGATTTTATTAAAGTAACCAATTTTGAATTGCGCTTTGGCGATTTCTCCGAAATCGACACACGCGGTGGCACCCGCGACTTTCAGTCGCGCCGCCCCACACCACCGCGTGCATTTTCATTGAAGGCAAAGTAAATAATTGTGAATTGAGAATTGTGAATCAAAAAAGCCGCGCCCCATTTCGGAACGCGACTTAATTTTGAATTCTGAATTCTGAATTCTGAATTGTGAATTCAAAAATCCTAATATCGGTAGTGGTCAGCCTTGAACGGACCCTCGACCTTCACGCCGATATAGTCGGCCTGCTTCTGCGAGAGGGTGGTCAGGCGAACGCCGATATTCTCCAAGTGCAGACGTGCAACCTCCTCGTCGAGCTCCTTCGGCAGACGAGTTACGCCCACAACGGGATTCTCGCGATCCTCCCACAGCTTCATCTGTGCGAGGGTCTGGTTGGTGAACGAGTTACTCATCACGAACGAGGGGTGGCCCGTAGCACAACCCAAGTTCACAAGACGGCCCTCGGCCAAAATGAAGATCGAGTGGCCATCGGGGAAGGTGTATTTATCAACCTGCGGCTTGATAGTCGATTTCACAGCGTCAGAAGCCTCCAAGCGAGCCATCTGGATCTCGTTATCGAAGTGGCCGATGTTGCAGACGATCGACTGATCGCGCATACCCTGCATATGCTCCAATGTGATGATGTCGCAGTTACCCGTCGTGGTTACATAGATGTTACCCTCAGGCAGAGCATCCTCGACGCGCATAACCTCGAAGCCCTCCATTGCAGCCTGCAAAGCGCAGATGGGGTCGATCTCGGTTACAATCACACGTGCGCCATACGAACGCATCGAACGAGCGCAGCCCTTACCTACGTCGCCATAGCCGCAAACAACCACAACCTTACCAGCGATCATAACGTCAGTTGCGCGCTTGATACCGTCAGCCAGCGACTCGCGGCAACCATAGAGGTTGTCGAACTTCGACTTTGTAACAGAGTCATTTACGTTGATTGCGGGAACCAACAACTCGCCACGCTCCTGCATCTGGTAGAGACGGTGAACACCCGTGGTGGTCTCCTCCGAAACGCCCTTCCACTCCTCGACGGTGCGGTGCCATTTCTGGGGATCCTCCTCCAAAAGCTTACGCAACGTTGCGATGATCACGCTCTCCTCGTAGCTGCCGGCCTCGCGGTCGAGCGTGGTAGCGTCGTTCTCGGCTGCGAAACCTTGGTGGATCAACAGTGTAGCGTCGCCACCATCATCAACGATCAGATTGGGACCCTTGCCACCCTCGAACGAGAGCGCCATTGCGGTACACCACCAATACTCTTCGAGCGTCTCGCCCTTCCAAGCGAAGACGGGAACGCCAGCCTTGGCGATTGCAGCTGCGGCGTGGTCCTGTGTCGAGAAGATGTTGCACGAGCACCAACGTACCTCGGCACCCAACTCAACGAGGGTCTCGATCAGTACGGCGGTCTGAATTGTCATATGGAGCGAGCCCATAATACGTGCGCCTTTGAGCGGCTTCTGCTTGCCGTACTTGCGGCGCAGAGCCATCAGGCCGGGCATTTCGTGCTCCGAAACTTCGATCTCTTTGCGTCCCCACTCGGCCAGCGAGATATCGGCTACGCGGTAGGGAATAGTAGTGTCGATGAACATAGTGTTAAGTATCTTTAATGTTTGTTGTTTATCCTTTGTAAGTTGTTGGCGCAACGCCTCGATGTTCTCGAAACGTCGCTCGTCGCGAATCTTCTGTACCAGATTGACCTCGATCGTGCGACCGTAGATCTCCTCATCGAAATCAAACAGATTGGCTTCGAGCCACAGCGCACCGCAATCGGTTACGGTCGGGCGGTGGCCGAGATTTGCCATTGCTTGAAACTCGCGCCCATCGTCAAGCCGTACTCGCGCAGCATAGACGCCATTGGTCGATGAGTAGTGGCACGCTATTTCGATATTTGCCGTCGGGAAGCCGATTGTTCGACCCAGACGGTTGCCTTGAATCACTCTACCGGTGAGTTTTGTCATTGTTTTTCGTCGTCAGTTGTCAAATTTTCGGTCAAGGCCTGCACCAAACGGAAGTTATAGAAGAACTCCTTGGCAAAGACTCGAATGACCGTGTAAGATGGGATCGCCAACAGCATACCCACCACGCCGGCCAAGTTGCCGGCAATCAAAATTACGATAAATATCTCCAACGGGTGAGCTTTCACTCGGTTGGAGTAGAGCACGGGTTGTAACACGAAGTTGTCCAATCCTTGTGCCGTAAGTATTGTGCCGCCCGTAGCGAGCAACGTCTGTGCGAGGGTCATACCCTCGATTGGGCTTACTAAACCCACAAACAGGCCGATTGCAAAGCCGATCATCGGGCCCACGTATGGGATTACATTCAGCACGCCCACAATCAGACCAGTGAAGAAGGCATTTTCGGCATTGGCTCCGAATAGTAGCAGGCCGAGCGACACGACCACCATCATAATAAACGATTCGGCCAAAATGCCCGTAAAATAGCGCACCAGCAACACGGTAACCGAATCCAGTGCGCGGGTGATGTTGTCCTCGTAACGTTTTGGGAACGCGGTGGTTACCATCGAGTAGAACAGCCCGTCTTCCTTCAAGAAGAAGAAGGTGATGAAGGTGATCGAGAAGAGTGCGATCACAAAGTCCGTAGCCGTCGAAACGAACGAGCCGACCACGCTATTTACCACGTCGATATTGAGCCATTCGCGGATCGACACAGCGAGTGTTTCGGTAAGGGAGAACTCGCGCATCGAGATTGAGAATATCTCGCTCAAATGCTCCTGCAAGGCGATGATCGGAGCATTGATTGAGCTGATTACCTGCGCAATATCGAGGTTGGCGAACTGCCCCAGCTTGTTAAAAATCAGAGGGATGAATATAACGAAGAAGGTTGCAAACACCACCCACATCAGTATCGTTGTGAGCAGAGCCGCTATGCCACGCGGAATATATCGACCACGAATTTTGATGATCGACAGACGGCGCACCAGCGGTCGCCCGATGATACCCAGCACCGCCGAGATGAGGATATAGATCACGATGTCGCTGAAATACCAAAGCAGAAATAGCGCGAACGCCGTAACCGCAAGTCCCAGCGCATAACGCCACGAGGTAGGTATTGAACGAGTATCCATTTTCGAGTGGTTGAGTGAGCTTGTTGCTCCTTTGTTGTTATATGATTTTATTACTTCAATCGTGCCAGCGGCGTCTGCGAACCCGTTACTTTGTCGCCAATTTTCACCAGTGGCTCGCAATCAAGCGGCAACAGCAGGTCCATACGCGAACCGAACTTAATGAAGCCGCACTTCGTATTCTGCTCTACTTGCTTGCCGACCTCGGCATACGAAACAATTCGACGTGCTACGAAACCTGCAATCTGGCGGAACAGAATCTTATGCTTGCCCGTATTTACAACGGTCGTTGTGCGCTCATTGTCCTCCGACGATTTGGGGTGCCAAGCCACGATGAACTTACCAGGGTGGTACTTGAAGTACTCCACTTTGCCCGCTACGGGGAACCAATTGACGTGCACGTTATAGATCGACATAAAGACCGAGATTTGCAGACATTTGCAACCCAAATACTCATTCTCCTCGGTTTGCTCGACTACTACAACTTCGCCATCGCAGGGCGAAAAGACAATCTCTTTGTCGGTAAGCTGTGGTCGTGCCGGCTCGCGGAAAAATCTGATTATAAAGCCCCACAGGCCCAAAGCCACTACCAAAATTGCAATAGTCGCCCACATCGGCAACCAACCGTAAATGCTCATCAAACAGTTAGCTGCCAAGACGATAGCTACGATCAAGCCCGATGTTGCGATAATTTTCAGTCCCTCTTTGTTTATTTTCATAGTTTAGGTATATTTTTTTTAAGTTGTTACAAAACTTGCATCACCAGAAACAGATAGATCACAGCCACGGGAGCAGCGGTCAAAACTGCATCGAAACGGTCGAACCAGCCGCCGTGACCGGGCATAATCGCGCCACTATCCTTGACACCCGCTGCACGTTTGAACATCGACTCGATCAGGTCGCCCGCCACAGCCGCCAGCGACGATACGAGACCCAAACCTGCCCAAACGTACATATTCTCACCAAGCAAGTGAGCAGCCAACAGAGCCACGCCCATCGCCGCTACGATACCGCCGATGAATCCCTCCCACGACTTTTTGGGTGAGATACGCTCGCACAGACGGTGGCGACCCAATGTAATGCCGACCAAGAAGGCGAACACATCATTTGCCCAGATGATCGAGAAGAATGCCACTACGCGCCACGCATTGTAATTATAGCCTTCGCCCATTAAGGGCAGCAGCGAAAGCATAGCTATCGGCAGTGCCACTTGCAATGCGGGCAGAATCGTCGCACCGACATTTTGGATCGGAGTTTCGCGTTGGCGGAAAAGCTCCACAAAGAGCACCACAAGTGTTGCGATCATTATCACAAATGTCATCACAAACGCTAAAAACACCGAATCGGTCAATAGGTAATCTTCGTTGTACAGCAGAGCAAACGGAGTCACAACCAACAGCGCAAGGCTCATTGCCATCGCCTTTTGGGGCTGTGCACCGCAGTGCTCCGACAGACGCAGGTGCTCCCACGTTACGCCCGCCGTAATTGCCACGAGCAGTGCCGCAAAGCTCCATACCGACCACAGCATCGCAGTCAGCATCACAGCCAACATCACTGCGCCCGATGCCGCACGGATCAAGATGTCTTTAATTTTAGGATTCATCATTTCTCTCTATCAATAGGTTTAAGTTTGGTTTTTCTCGATCTATTCGGCACCTTGCTCTTTTGCTGTCTCACCCTGCGGCTCATCAGTCGCTTCGGGTGCGGGCTCTGCGGTGGGGACTGCCTCTGTGGTAGCGGCCGCCTCGCTCTCCGCGCTCTTCTCGGCTGCTGCGTTAGCCTTTTCGGTGCTCTCTGCCGCCTTGCGTTCCTCACTTGCCGAGCGACCGAAGATAGCCTCGATATCCTCGGCAAAAACGGTCTCCTTCTCAACGAGCAACTTGGCCAGACGCTCAACCTTTTCGCGATTTGCCTCAATCAGGCGGCGTGCCTCCTCGGTTGCCTCGTCAATCAGACGGCGCACCTCCTCGTCAATCTCGCGTGCAGTCTGCTCGCTGAAAGGCTTGGTGAAGGCATCGCGCTGACCCGTCGAATCAAAGTAGCTCACATTGCCCACGCGCTCGCTCATACCGTAGTATGCAACCATTGCGTAAGCCATATTGCTCGTGCGCTCCAAGTCGTTCAGTGCGCCTGTGCCGATGGTGCCGAGGAAGATCTGCTCCGCAACGCGACCTGCAACCATACCGCTCATACGCTGGCGCAGGTTGCCGCTGGTTACGTGTACGCGCTCTTCCGGCAGATACCACGTTGCACCCAGGCTGCGACCACGCGGGATGATCGTAACCTTAACAACGGGATCGCTTTCGGGCAGCATCCACATTACGGCGGCGTGTCCCGCCTCGTGAATTGCCGTAGCATAACGCTCTTTGGCGGTCATTACGGTATTCTTCTTCTCCAAGCCACCGACGATACGGTCGATAGCGGCAAGGAACTCCTCTTTGGTGATCTGCTTCTTATCGTGTCGAGCAGCAATCAGAGCCGCCTCGTTGCAGACATTTGCAATGTCGGCACCCGAAAAACCTGCGGTCTGCTTTGCCAAGAATTCGTGGCTGATATCGGGTGCGCAACGCAACTTGCGGGTATGCACGCCGAAGATTGCCTCACGCTCCTTGACGTCGGGCAGGCCGACCTCGATCTGACGGTCGAAACGACCTGCACGCATCAATGCCTTATCGAGAATGTCGGCACGGTTTGTAGCAGCCAGAACGATTACACCCGAATTGGTTGCGAAACCGTCCATCTCGGTAAGGATCTGATTGAGGGTATTTTCGCGCTCATCGTTGCCCGAAAAACCTGCATTTTTACCACGTGCGCGACCGATAGCGTCGATCTCGTCGATAAACACGATACAGGGAGCCTTCTCCTTTGCCTGCTGGAACAGATCGCGTACGCGCGAAGCACCTACACCGACAAACATTTCGACGAAATCCGAGCCGCTGATCGACAAGAAAGGCACATTTGCCTCGCCGGCAACGGCCTTTGCCAACATCGTTTTACCCGTTCCCGGAGGGCCTGCGAGCAGTGCGCCCTTCGGAATTTTACCGCCCAATTCACGATATTTCTGCGGACGACGCAGAAAATCGACGATCTCCATAATCTCCTGCTTGGCCTCTTCCAATCCTGCTACATCCTTGAATGTAACGCGGTTAGCAGTGTTGTCCTTGTCATAGACCTGTGCGCGGGCTTTGCCTACATTCATTACGTTGCCGCCACCGCCGCCACGAGCCGAGCGCATCATAAATACCCAGAAACCGATAATCAGAATCCAGGGAATGAGCGAGCCGATGATATTCATCCAGCGGTTGCTGCGAATCTCATACTTGACAGGGGTATCGGTACCATTCTGCTGTTGAATCTCGGCGAGATCCTCGCGAACGGCATCGACCGAAGGGATTGTGCAGTAGAATTGGAAATCGCTATGACGGGGGAACTTCTTGTACTCCTCCTGCTGGCTATACTCTTCGATAGCCTTCTCGGTGAGCTTAACCTCGGCAATCTCCTTATTGACGATGTTGATCTGCTCGACATCGCCATTGGCAACCATCTGCGTAATTGCAGGCCAATCGCTCTCGATAGGCTCGCCACCGCCTTCCCACGTCAGACCGCCCCAGCCGATAATTGCAATCAGCAGAGCGACCCAGATGAAATTGACGATCGAGGCCATTCTCATCGAAGGGCGTTTCATCCCCTTATTTGGTTTTTTATCCATAGACATTCTGTTGTTCTTGTTCTAAAAGTTCTAAAAGTTCAAGAGAGTTACTCTTCGTAGGGGTATTCGGTGCGAGGAGCATCGGCCCAGAGCTGCTCCAAGCGATAGAAATCGCGCAACTCGCTCTGGAAGATATGCACTACCACGTCGATGTAATCGACCGCAACCCACACGGCATTGTTCATACCCTCGATGCGATGCACCTTTTCACGCAGTTCAGTAAAGACCTTCTCCTCGATACCGTCGGCAATGGCTGCTACCTGTGTGGTCGAGTCGGCATTGCAAATTACAAAGTGTGAGCAGATTGCGCCATCGAAACCGGTCAGATCGAGCGATACGATGTTCTTACCCTTCTTGTCCTGAATTGCGCCTACGATTGTGTTTATCAGTTTTTCCATAAATTTCGTTTGTTCCTATTTTTGTTGTTTTGTTACTTGTGTTGTTGGCTCTCACGCCTGCGCCCTACACGCGCTCGCGCGGATTTTATATTATTCAAACTGCAAAGATAATTATTTCTATCAAATATTCTGCAAACTGCGCTTGCGATTCTCCCTTTTTGAGAGAAATTTCCACTTTTTGTAGAATTTCAAGGGCGAGTTTGAACGAGGCGTGCTTAATAGCATAAAAAACCGCACCCCCATACGGAGTGCGGTCTAAATCTTACAATTCGAATTTTGATACCGCTCGATCTACTTTTTGACCTTTTCGAGAATCACCTCTTTCAGTGCGTTGATAATCGAATTCTTGACATATGTGCGACGAACGGCAATGGCGATTTTACGCGAGGTGGCACCCTTTGCCAACATCTTCACCTGATCGCTATGGTGTTCAGGAACAAACTCTACGGCCATTTCGGGGATGATGGTCATCAGCGAAGTTGAATCGACAATGCGCATCAGCGTATCGATCGAACCACTCTCGAAATAGTAGTGCGAGGGCATATGGTTGCGAGCCTGACACAGCTCGATAATCTGATCACGCATACAATGGCCGTCGCTCAACAGCAGCAACCCTTTCAAGTCGATGTCCTCGATGCGGATATTGCTGCGTTCGTAGAGTGGGTTTGACGTTGAGACATAGGCATAGAAGCGGTCGTCGAATAGCTCCTGCTCGATGATACCGTCGCCACAAGTGCCGCTTGCAACGAGTGCCGCATCGAGCGCGTCGCGTTTGAGCGCAGCGATGATGTCGCCTGTAACCATCTCCTTGATTTCCAGTTCAACACGCGGATATCGTTGTGCAAATTCGGGAATGAATTTATGCAACAGATAGGGTGCAATTGTCGGGATGACACCTAATCGCAGTTTGCCCGATGTCTCGCCCTTCAACTCGCTTACTGCCTCGCGGATATAGTTGTATTTGGCAAGTGTTTCGCGTGCCTCACGGATTACGACTTCGCCTGCTTCTGTCGGGATAACGGGCTTCTTCGAGCGATCGAGCAGTACGACACCAAGCTCCTCTTCGAGGGCTTTGATCTGCATACTTAACGATGGCTGCGTAACGAAACAGTGCTCCGATGCGAGCGAAAAACTGCCACAGTTGGCTACTGCCAACAGGTATTCGAGCTGAATTATGGTCATAGGTAAAGTTGGGGTTAAATCTTATTTCGCATAACAAAATTATAAATTTTATTTATGTTTGCAAATAGTTCGCCTGCTTTTCGCTAACTTTATATCGGAAAATTTAGCTTTTGACGCAAAATCAATTAAATAACACAAAAATACTATGAAACGACTACTTACAACCTTGATTCTTGTTTTGCTGCTTGTTCCGGCTGCTGCACGTGCTCCCAAAGGGGTGAAATTTATCGAACGACGCGCCAACCACGCCGACGGAAAACCCTATGTGTGGTTCGCTTTTGTCATTGATCAGAAAGCAAATAAAAATCTGCAATTCAATGCCGTAGAGGTTGAGGGCGGTACCACTCCCTCGAAGCTCTATAAGGCTTGGTCGGAGTATGGCGAGGGCAAGCCCGTTGTGGTTGCCAATGCCGGTTTTTTCAATATGCGCACAATTGAGTCGGTCAGCCTGCTGATGGATGAGGGTAAGGTTGCTGCTGCTGATGTTCGCTCGGTAACACGCCGCAATGCTGCGGGCGATAAGGTTGAGGTATTCCCGATCCACGCCGCTTTTGGTCAAATGCCCGACGGCTCGTATGAGGCTCAATGGATCTATTGCCAGCCCGACAAGGAGTATCACCCTTACGTCTATCCCTTCGCTGTCGGTAACGATGACTCGTTGCGTCGCTACTCGCCCGTTCCTCCCGCAGTGGGTCAGCTTGGTTCGTACCCCTGGCAGGTGGTTGAGGCTGTTGCCGCAGGCCCGATGCTGGTGAAGGGTGGCCGCGATGTGTCGTTGGAGAGTTCGCTCGGCGAATCTTATTACCATACAATTGGCGGCAAGGCTCGCCATAATCGTACGGCTATCGGTCTGACCGATGATGGTAAGTTGGTGATTATGGTTGTCGATGGTCGCGGTATGAATGGCAGCGTGGGCTGCACACTCTCGGAACTTGCAGAGTTTCTGATGGAACTTGGTGTGGTTGAGGGCGTTAATCTCGACGGTGGCGGCTCGTCGGCAATCGTTAATTGGAACGGAGAGCTGGTTAATCACCCCAGCGATGGTGGCAAACGACCTGAACGCGTAGAGCGCGTAGTGCCTACCTTCGTTGTGATCTCGGAGGAGAAGTAACAATTCAAGGGACTAATATTCAAAATTTAGCCGCGCTCGAAAAAGCGCGGCTTTTTGTGTTTTCGTTAAAAGAAGAATCCCGCCGAGAATTGCCACATACCGTCGTTTTTCATCTGCACTTTTCGGTGAGTGTGGTCGATGATAAATTCGTTTCGACTCTTTTTGGGGTAGAACGTGTAGCGCGCATCGACGAAGAAACGGCCCAAATCAAGCCCCGCCCCTGCGACCAGAGCTACATCCGAGTCGTTGTATTTGACCTCCAATCCGAGGCGTTTGTTGTCGTACTTCTCGGAGTGAGCAAGGCGGAAAACGGGACCGCCGAAGATACGGAAGGCAGAGATGTTAAAACCAACAGTTACAGGTAGTTCCAATCGTTTAACGGCTACCTTCACCTCGCCCGATGATGCACCGCTTACCCGATAACGGTAGTTGTGTGCCACCATCTGCAATTCGGGTGCGATCTGGATAAATTTGGGAATTGAGATGCGACTGACCAGAGCAATCTGATAACCAGGTTTACTCTTTAAGCTGTTGATTCGATAGTCGCCTGTCGAAATCTGGCTAAATGTGCCGTTTGTGATATTCACACCGCCGCGAAGACCGATCTTAAATATCTGTGCCGACGCGCTCGTGGTAATTAGAATCGCAAAAAGAAGCGAAAGTAAAAGCTTTCTCATAATCGTACAAAAGTTTTAGAGGTTCAACTATAAGCGGCCTCTTCACGATTATTTGAGAGTTATGGGGCGGGGTAGCTTCTGGGCGATTGGCCATTCGGTGAGCGAAGAGCAACCGAATGACCCAAGCGTTAGAACAGCGGGCTGAGAAGACGCGCCATAGCGTCGATAAAACGCTGAACCTGCGAGCGCGAGTACCACTCTTCGGGTGTTACGCGGCGCGAATTGGCGATATACCCTTCAAGCGTCTCGGTGATCTGCGCAACCACTTCGCGATCATAGATAAAGGTCGATACTTCGGAGTTATCTTCCAGCGAACGAATATCCATATTTGCGGTGCCGACCGATGCCATATGGCCATCGACAGCGATCAATTTCGAGTGCAGGAAACCTGCGGTGTAGAGATAGACCTTCACTCCTGCGGCGAGCAGTCCATCGACAAACGAGCAGGTAGCCCAATGTACCAATCGGCTATCCGAACGTGCAGGGATCACGATACGCACATCGACACCCTTCAATGCTGCCACCTTCAACGCTTCGAGTAGCGAGGTCGAAGGGATGAAATAGGGGGTCGATATGGTGATTGTTCGTGCGGCACCCGTAATGGCGGCAAAAAATGCCTGCGAGATTGCTGACCAGCGCGAACTGACGCTCGAACCCACCACCTGCATCGGTGCCTGATTGGTAACAACCGAGGCAGGGAAATATCGCTTGTCGTTGAGAGTCTGACCGCTGACCAATGCCCAATCCGAGAGGAACATACGTTGGAAATCGGCTACGGCCTCACCCTCGACGCGCAGATGGACATCGTACCAGAGGCCCATCGTGTCGCCTTTGAGGTACCGTTCTGCAATATTAATGCCACCCGTATATGCTATGCGGCCATCCACAACGACTATTTTTCGGTGGTTACGATAGTTCAGATAGTGAGTGAAATAGGGGAATGAGATTGGAGAGAAACGCCCCACCTCGACGCCACTTGCCCGCAGACGCGAGATAAACTCCTTGCTCAATTTCCAACTGCCCACAGCGTCGAAGATCAGTCGCACCTCGACACCTTCGCGTGCCTTCTTTTCGAGCAGCTCGGCGATATAGTTGCCCACCTTATCTTCGCAAAAGATGTAGTATTCGATGTGTATCGACTCGCGTGCCGATGCCAGAGCCGCAGCAATCGACGAGAAGGTGCGGTCGCCATTGTGCAACACTTCGAGATTGTTGTGCAGGGTTAGCTTTGCGTCGGAGTTGTTTTCGAGCAGAGTGATGAACGGAATCCGTTCGCGGCGTTCGATTCGCGGTGGTGCGACAAGGCGTTTTCTTGCGGGTCGGTATCCGAACAAAATGAAGAGCAACAGACCAGCTACGGGTATAAAAATGACAGCCATAATCCACGCGAAACTCCATACGGGTTCGCGCTGCTGCTCGATGACCATCACGATAACCGTTGCGATGACGATAGTGTATAGTATCGAGAATATAACACTCAATATACTTGCCATTTACCTCTCCGTTTTGACTGTTCCGAACTCGGCTGCGGCACATATTTCGTGCCTCGGTCGAGGTATCGACAAAACAAAGGTACAAAAAAATTTGGAAAGTCGAAACAGAATCCCTACCTTTGCCATATCAAAAATGTGTTGGGTTCCGGCCGAAAGGTCGGGATTCATATTTTTTTTACTTTTTATAAAAACCTAATTAAATGGCAAACGAGATTATCTATCTGACCGAAGAGGGCTACAAGAAGCTCAAAGACGAGTTGGATCATATGCGTTCGGTTGAGCGTCCGGCCATCTCGGCTGCGATTGCCGAGGCTCGCGACAAGGGCGACCTGTCGGAGAATGCCGAGTACGATGCAGCACGTGAGGCGCAGGGTATGTTGGAGATGCGAATCGCCAAGCTCGAAGCTACGCTGAACAACTCGCGCGTGATCGACGAGTCGAAGATCGACAAGAGCAAGGTTCAGATTCTCAGCAAGGTAACCTTGATGAACCACAACAACGGTAAGCAGGTAACCTACACCATCGTTTCGGAGAACGAGGCTAACTTGCGCGAGGGTAAGCTGGCAATCGGTACGCCTATCGCCAAGGCTCTGCTGGGTAAAAAGAAGGGTGAGCACGTTGATGTTACGGTGCCCGCCGGCACTTTGCACTTCGAGATTCTCGATATCTCGATCTAAACGAGCAAGCGGATTTTCTGCCCTGCGACGATCTTTCGCACGAGGGCGAAAAAATAGTCCGATCCCAATTGCGGGGTCGGACTATTTTTTTGTTGTGCGCTTCAATACCGTGCTTTAATACGGTACTCGCATATCACGCATATTACGCACCCGTTGTGTGCGCTTATTACAATTTCGTTGAGATGTACTCGATAAGAGGATCCACGGTCAATTTGCGCGGGAAGTAACGGAAGGGCGGAACAAGAAACTCGCCTGTCGATTTGTCGGTTACGCGCATCAATGCCACGCCGTCAATAATGCCCGCTATGCGGTGCGAGGTATAGACGTGGTAGGCATTGAGAATCAGCGGTTCTTTGACGTCGAGTTCGATCTTGTAGGGAGCTACAACCTCCTCATTCTGATCGAAGCAGCTGTTGCCCGTAATCTCATACTTGTAGATCGGGCCATTGCTCAAACGCAGGTCCTCCAACTCCTCCATAGCCTTCACGTAGAGTGTGCTGGTGATCGTGTGGCTCTCGTACTTGACCATCTTTTCGATTGTCCAGCTATTCTTGGCTGTGCACTTGATGGTCCAATATTGATCAGCAGTAATCTGCTCCTGATAATTTGCGACAGAGACAGTCCAAACGCTACCCGGTGTATTGAGCGGAGTGTCGCATCCGAACGAGAGTGCGGGTTTGCCGTTGCGTATCACATCCCAACCCGTCTCGGTTTTGCGCAGACGCTCCGAGGGCAGGTGCTTATCCTCAATGGCATAGCGCGCCGAGTCGCTTGTTGCCTGCTCATATAGTTCGATAGTCTGTGCGCAGCTCAATACGTGGAGCTGGTTGTATATGTCCTCGCTGACCAATCTGAAAGATCGCTTTGCGACATAATCCTTGTCGTGAGTTCTGGTGCCATCGCTGAGGGTGCAGGATGAGAGCAGTGCGATAGCTGCAAAAAGATATATTATTCGTTTCATAATATTCGATCAATTAAGTGTTTAGAATTTATAACCGATACCTGCGCTAAAACAAGCCAGCGAGCCGACGGTACATTCCGCAAAGCCGTACAGACGACGACCTACGCTGATGCCGATGGGGGTGAATTGCACGGGGCAGAATGCCTCATTGTTTCGTTCGAGCACCTTGCCGTCGGGCTCTTTTGTGCGCTCGGCGCAAATGCCGTAGCCGATACCTAACGACGAATAGAGGCGCACGATGCGGCGGTTAAGATATGAGAAACGGACGGTCGGCACGAACATAATGTGGTGCTCATAGTGAGTTTTTACGACCTCTTCCGTAAGGTTGAGGTTTGTGGTAAACCAATCGCAACCGTAACCGACATACAGACCGAACGAGAACCATTTGCGGGGTGAATACATATACGAAAGTGAGTATCCGCCCGAAATCTTATACTTGCCTCTATAGTACTGCGAGCTGGGATAGAGCACGTTGTAGTTCTTTTCAGGCACGAAAACATCATCCCAATAGTAGCCGCTGAAAAGATCGTGGTCGGAGATAGGCATATAGCCTACTGTTAAGCGAATTTCGTGGTCGTAATGTTCGTAACCTTTACGGCCGAGTTTTAACGAACGAGAGTCGTCATACGATTGCGCTGTGGCCGAGAGAGCCATCACCAGCGCGATCGAGAGGAGGATAAACCGTTTCATTTGAAAAGTTTTTAGTTAGTGTTTTTCTGTCTGCGTAGTGGGCAGCCTTTGCGCTACGCTGCGCGTTTTAACTGCCGCACTTTATTATATAGACGTAAAACGAGGCAGTTTCGTTGCATAAAAATACGAAAAAATACAGAAAAAAATTTCAACAAGGTTTTAATTCGCTGGTAATCAGGCTTGTGTATTTTCGCTTGGGCGCAAAAAAAAGGCCGCACCGTAGATGTGCGACCCTCTTGTAAGTTGAGCAGTCAGAGATTGCTTACTCGCAAATCTTCTCGTACTCCTCTGCCGAAAGCAGCTCGTCGAGGTCGGCGGGATTCGACATCTTCACCTTGACCATCCAACCCTCGCCATAGGGATCCTTATTAACCAATGCGGGGTCGCCATCGAGAGCCTCGTTGAACTCTACGATCTCGCCACCAACGGGCAAGAAAGCGTCAGAAACGGTCTTAACAGCCTCGATCGTGCCGAAAACTTCGCCCTTATCGAGGGTCTCGCCTACGGTAGTTACATCGACGAAAACGATGTCGCCAAGCTGGCTCTGAGCGTAATCGGTAATGCCGATGACGATCTTGCCCTTGAAGCGGGGATCCAGCAGGTCGGCCCAGCTCTTGGGCATTTCGGCTTCGGGGATGAGGTCGGTATTGACCATAAAGATCATGAGATGGGTATTGGAAGCGGTCCACTTGGCGTCCTTTTCCACCAGGGCGGCGTCCAGGCAGGCGGCTTCGGGAGATCTGTAGGAGGCGAAGTCGGCCTTGGCGTTGTCGAGCACGGCAAGGTCGCCGGACCAGAACACGTCGCAGAGCGGGTTGGCGCGTTCGGCGGCGATACGCTTCATGGCTTCGCCGGTGCCCATACGCACGCTGCTCATGGTGTGGCCGGTCTTTTCCTTGAAGCCCTTGGCGATCACGTCCAGCAGTTCGGGCGGATTGGAGGAGTACAGGACAACTTCATCGGCAACGGCGGCGGTGCCGGTAAGACCAAGGACGGCAAGGCCCAGAACGAGACCGTTGGCGGCTTTAGCCAGAGATTTCCACGTCATGCTCATGGTGAATATCCTCCGCAGACAGCGTATTGTTTGAGGTAAGAACCGTTGTGCTTCGCTCTTCCGCAGGCGATGCATCCCTTTTCGCCCGACACTCGCCGGACAGACCTGCGGCCGAGACCGTTCCCGGCTTTTCCACACGCTGTTCACCATAACCAGAGAACATCGCTTTTGTCTATGTTCCCGAAGCCGGAACTGAGAGGAGAGGGCTATTTTCGTGATCCTGCGGTATCGCTGAGAGTTAATGGGAGGCCGTGATGACCGGTGTTGCACGCGCGCACGAAGCCTCGTTCTGCAAGGTGTTCCCTTCTCTCCCCCAAAAAATAAAAACGGCCCGGACTTTCGTCCAGGCCGCTGTTGTTTCTCGTGGTACTCGGTGCGGGGCTCGAACCCGCAAGGCCGTGAAGCCGAGGGATTTTAAGTCCCTTGCGTTTACCAATTTCGCCACCCGAGCACGTCCTCTGTCGTATCAGCCGAGTGCCGACTTGACAAGAAAAAGCTTGCGGCTTCCCCTGCTAAGCCCCGTATTTCCGCCTTTTCGGCTCCGGCCGCATGATACTCATGCCGCGCGGCAGTCCAAAAACGCCTCCTCTTGCCAATCCGCGCCCAAGCCTCTATCCTTAAAAGAATCCTGCCCTTGGAGCAAACATGACCTCACTCGACAAACTCATCCTGCATTTCGCCCGCCTCGATCCTTCCGGCCTTTTGCCC
>CALBQR010000008.1 GCA_937899895.1 uncultured Alistipes sp. | reverse complement strand
GTTCCCCCGATGCCCGCAGGCGGTATGGGCGGTATGATGTAACGGTCGCCTTACGGACAAAAAAGAGATCCGAGCCTCTCGAAAGGGGCTCGGATCTTTTGTTTTGATAAAATAGTGTGTGGCGGATTATTGGTGCGTAACCATATACCAGATATAGACGATATAGGCTACGATCAGAATCACAGCTTCGGGGCGGTCAATCTTATTGCGCTTGAAACTGAAAGCGGTGATCCTCAGCAGTATCGACGCGCCCAAAACAGTCAGCAGATCGACCATCGAGATACCACCCAGCGACAGCGGAGTGATCGTTGCCGATGCTCCCAGCACGAGGAAGATATTCGAGATATTCGAGCCGAGTACGTTACCCATTGCCATCTCTGCCTTGCCCTTCAATGCCGAAACAACGCTTGCTGCCAATTCGGGGAGCGAAGTGCCACCTGCCAGCAGCGTGATTGCGATCATCGACTCGCTTACGCCCAATGCGCGAGCTACCTCGACGGCACTCGTCTGGAACAGGTTACCGCCAAATACCAACGCAGCCAAACCGCCCACGATCATAATGAGCATCAACCAGATAGGCATCTGCTTCTGTTGCTCGACTGCCTCGACCACCTCTTCGCCTTCGGGGGCTTTGGCCGAGAAGATTGTGTAGCTGATGAAGACCACAAAGAGCAACAGCAGTATGATACCCTCATCGCGGCCGATATTGTTGCGCAGATCGCTGCCGAGCAGCACGTCGCAGCAGACAACCAGCAATACAATCGAGGCCAAAATGCCGAGCGGGATATCCTTTTTGATATTATCCGAGGTGAGGGGCACGGGGCGAACCAGCGTGGTGATACCCAAGATCAACAGACCATTGAAGAGGTTCGATCCCGTTACATTGCCAATCGCCATTTCGCCGCTGCCGTGAATAGCCGAGATGACACTCACAACCAATTCGGGGGTCGACGTGCCGATTGCCACGATGGTCAGTCCGACGATAAACTCCGAGAGGTGGAATCGACGTGCCAATGCCGCCGAGCCGTCGGTCAGATAGTTAGCACCAAAGAGGATCAGTGCCAAGCCGACGAGCAGTAGAATTACATTCATAATCAATATTTAGGTTTGTCAAATTAAACTCGGTTAATCGCTATTCGGGTTGATAGCCAACATCTTCGAGTAGCGCGTTGCCATTTGCAGCGGCCACAGCCAGCTGGTCGCAACGATTATTCTCGACCGTCTCGGCGTGTCCCTTGACCCACACGAACCGAACGTGATGGCGGCGATAAATTGCCAAAAAACGTCGCCACAGATCGGGGTTCTTCTTCCCCGTGAAACCCTTGCGCTCCCAACCGAAGACCCAGCCCTTGCTTACGGCATCGACCACGTAGCGCGAATCGGAGTAGAGAACCACATCGCTACCCTCGAAACGCAACGCTTCGAGCGCGACAATAACGGCCATAAGCTCCATTCGGTTGTTGGTTGTCAGGCGGTAGCCCGCGCTCAACTCCTTGCGGTAGGGGGGCGCGATGAGCACCACGCCATAGCCTCCCGCACCCGGATTGCCGAGTGAAGAGCCGTCAGTATAGATTGTAATTTGTGGCATTTTTACTCTCTGATGTCAGATTTCCGTCGCAAAGATACGAATAAAAAAGAGCTTGACAACTATTCGCCAAGCTCTAACTATCGTAGTTTGTGCTTTTTGTATCTATTGAAGCAACTTGTAGAACACTTTGTTTAACCGATCTTCTCGTTACGCGGTCAATTTTGCTACGGGATATAGACCAGATTATCCAGGCAGATGTAGCAGGGGGTATTGATGCCCCAATCGCCCGTGTCGCTCGAATCCATCGTGATCTCGATCTTCGATACTGCGCCGAGCGAGCTGAGATCGACCTTTGTCCATTCCGAGCAGATGTATGACTTACCATTGCGGAAATCGGCAGCGTAGAACTCAACCGTGCCGCTCGCCTTGTTATATACGTCGTAGCCCGTAAAGATCACCTTATACCAATCGCCCGAAGTGAATTTGCGTGAGAAGTTCGAGCCGTCGCGAATCGCCAAAGCGGTGTAGGTCGAGTTGCAGACATCAATCGAGCGCACCTTGCGCACCTGACCATCATTCACGCGGAAGGTAACAGGCGTGTTCAGATAGGCCTGATAGTAGGCCAGAGCGAAGGTCGAGGGGGTAGCGGTGGTAAAGACGCTGAATTCGTTCGTAGGGCCTGCCGTCTTGGTGTCGTTGAGTGTCGAGAAGGCAAAACCATACCACGAATACTCGTCTTGGCTATTGATGAAGTACCACGGCTCCTCGGTGTAGCTTGCCGAATTCTGGTAGCCGTCGTTCAACAGCATCACATTCGAGAAGGTAACGGTCTCGGTCTTGATCTCATCGCCATCATCCCCGTCGCACGCTGTGGCCAACATCGCCGCAATCGCCAAAAGTATCAATCGGAATTGTTTCATTGTTCTATTCTTGTTTTATTGAGGTTTCTTTTTGCAAAGATATAGAATTTGAATCAAATCACAAAAAAAGCTCGCCCCTTTGCGGAGCGAGCCGTTGTGTGAAGATTTGGAGTCGGATTACAGAATACCCTGCTCAACCATCGACTTGGCAACCTTCATAAAGCCTGCGATGTTTGCACCCTTCATATAGTTGATATACTCGCCCTCACGACCATACTCCAAGCAAGCGGTGTGGATCGACGACATAATCTGCAACAACTTTGCATCAACCTCTGCTGCGGTCCAGCCGAGCTTCTGTGCATTCTGGGTCATCTCCAAGCCCGAAGTTGCAACGCCACCTGCATTCACTGCCTTACCGGGGCCGTAGGGGATCTTCGCGGTCAGGAAGGTCTCGATAGCTTCGGGAGTACAACCCATATTCGATACCTCGGCAACCATCTGTACGCCATTTGCAACCAGAGCCTTTGCATCGTCGCCATTCAGCTCGTTCTGCGTAGCGCAAGGCATTGCGATATCAACCTTCTGCTCCCAAGGCTTGCGGCCTGCGAAGAAGGTCGAACCAGCGAACTTCTCTGCGTAAGGAGCAACAACGTCGTTGTTCGATGCGCGCAGCTCCAACATATAAGCGATCTTCTCCTCATTCAGACCAGCGGGATCGTAGATGTAACCGTCGGGACCCGAAATGGTTACAACCTTTGCACCCAGCTCGGTAGCCTTGGTAGCAACACCCCAAGCTACGTTACCGAAGCCCGAAATGCTGATAACCTTACCCTTGATCGAGTCGCCTGCGGTCTCCAACATCTGACGCAGGAAATATACTGCACCGAAACCGGTAGCCTCAGGACGGATCAGCGAACCGCCATAGGTCATACCCTTACCGGTCAAAACGCCCGTATTCTCGCGAGCCAACTTGCGGTACATACCGTACAGGTAACCGATCTCACGGCCACCAACGCCGATATCACCTGCGGGAACGTCGGTCTCAGGACCGATGTGGCGCCATAACTCGGTCATAAATGCCTGGCAGAAGCGCATAACCTCACCTGCCGACTTGCCCTTGGGGTTGAAGTCCGAGCCACCCTTTGCACCGCCCATAGGCAGAGTGGTCAGAGCGTTCTTGAAGATCTGCTCGAAACCGAGGAACTTCAAAATCGAAGGATTCACGCTGGGGTGGAAACGCAGACCGCCCTTGTAGGGACCGATAGCGTTGTTGAACTGGATACGGTAGCCGGTATTAACCTGCACGTCGCCCTTATCATCAACCCAAGTTACCTTGAAGGTGAACTGACGATCGGGTTCAACGATACGCTCTGCGATACGGTTAGCCTCGAATTCGGGGTGCTGGTTATAAACATCTTCTACGGTCATCAATACCTCACGTACTGCTTGAAGATACTCTTTCTCACCCGGATGACGGCGTTCGAGTTCCGCCATAAGATTGTTTACATTCATAGTTAAAATGTTTTTAGGTTTATGATTGTATGTTTGTGTTCTCTTCGTTTGGACCGTTGGCGGCCTATGGATTTTAATCTATTTACAAAGCTAATAAATTTTATTATACATTGTAACTCGTCGAGCCGATTTTTTTGAAATTATTTTGCGGTTTTTACAACTCCTCGGTTATTTCGACCATCAATATAGACCGTCAGCGGCTCGTCGAAATGGACTCGACGCAGGAATTCGCCCTCTTCGGCGGCCTCCATTCCGTTCAGACGATCGACATCGAACGCGCCATCGCCCTCGAATGGATTGATCGTCAGGTAGCCGATTCCGAGCGAAGTAACATTCTGGAAGAAGTGTGTTCCCTGGCTCGGCTCGACGCGGAAGTTCTCCAATCCGCATTCGACAATCACCCTCGCCTCGGAGATGTGCGACCACTTGACCGGAATACCCAGGAAGGGATCGCTCGAACCCCAACGACCCGGTCCGACCAACACATAACCGCGATTCTCCTCACGCATACGCGAATTGAGTGCGAGCAGTTCGGTGGCGATCTGTTCGGTGCGCAGGTTGTCGCAGGCCTCTGGCTTGACATAGACGATATCCGAGATGTCGTGCATTGCGCCCACACCCAACGCCCTCTCGGCATAGATCAGTGCGCCGTCGCCGCTATGCTCATCCCACTGCGTCGAAACGTCGTCGTTAGTCGAGATGATGGGGCGGATCTGCAAGAAGTTGAAGATCTTCTTCTGTCCCGCCTTCACGTCGAGATTTACGGCAAACTCCATCTCTACGGGGCAACGCATCTCCTGCTCGCCCATTTCGAGCAGATTGCGGATAATCTGCGCCAACGGGAACGACCCATATTTCAATATTCGATTGAAGGTGATCAATTTACGACCCTTGTCGTAGGGCGACTCCGAGAGGGTGTTTTCGAGCATATTCCACGTCGAAGAGGCGTGCAATACGTTACGCATCGACGAGTGATTGGTAACCGAAAGACGTGCTAAATTGACCGAGTCGTCGCTCGAAATGTGGAACGACGAGGGTCGCATATCGAGGGCGTAGAACTCGCGCTGCGTGTCGCGCAGAGTCAGTTCGAGGGTCGAAGTCTGCAACGCCTTCTGCGGGTAGCGGGGCGAGAAACGGAGCGTCTGACCTCCTTCGACAACCATCTTGCCCAGGCCGAGAGCGATATTGACGATGCCCTCCTCGGCGCGTTCGTCGCCTATGGGGTAGTGGTTGATCGAGCGAGCCACACCCGACAGCGTCGGGAAGAAGTAACCATCCTCCAACGTGCCGCATACCTGCTGCACGATAACAGCCATCTTCTCTTCGCTCAACAGATTCGACGAGGTGGCGATGTAGGCGCGGCTGGCGGCGAAATAGACCGAGGCATAGACGCTCTTGATCGCTTTGCTCAATAGTCGCAACATCTGGCTCTTATCCTCGGTGTTGGGGATCATATATGTCGAATATATGCCCGCAAAGGGTTGATAATGCGAGTCTTCGAGTTTCGATGACGAACGAACGGCCAACGGATAATTGACCGTCGCAAGATATGCACGCAGCTCGGCGATGAGCTGTTCGGGCAGACGTGCCGCCACGAACTCCGAGAGCAGTTCCTCGTCGCTCATATCCGACGTAATGACATATTGCAACTCGTTCTCCTTGATGAAGCGGTCGAAATAGTCCGTTGCGATTACGATCGTGCGCGGGATCATAATTCGGATATCGTCGTACTTATTGTACTCGTGATATTTCTGCAACATACTGTTGATGAAGGCCAAACCACGCGCCTTGCCGCCAAGCGAACCCTCGCCCAAGCGGGCAAAACCGATGGCACTGCTATACGAATCGGGATCGAAACGGGCCACAACGCCCTGACCGAGCATTGTGCGGTAGTCGCGAATCAGTGCAACGAGTTTCTGTCGGTGTTCCTCGATCGAGTCGAAATGTGCGCGGTCGAGGGCGCGAATCGAGGCTGCCAACGGGAACAGACCACGCGCATAGAGCCACTTCGAGAGGTGATTTTGCGAGGTGTGGTATTCGAACACGGAATCGGGAATCGAGGCGATCAACTTCTGCATATCGCGCAGGTCCTTCGCGCGACCGATGAAAGTGCCATTGACGGGATCCTTGAAGATGAAGTCGCCAAAGGCAAATTCGCGGCCGATGTAGTCGGCAAGCTCCTCGTGCAGATTCTTTGAATTTTTGTGGATAAAGCCAACGTCGAGCCACTCGGCCTCGGCACGGAAGCACTCCTCCGACGACTGCAACAGAATGGGCATCAGCGGATTATCGGCGCGAATCAGGCGCGAAAGTTCGATGCCTGCATCCTTGCGCTCGTCGCTGCTCTTGTCGGTCGGTCGCAGCGGGAAACCGATGTCGGAGATCACGCCGAGCAGGTTGTTTTTATAACGCTGATAGAGTCGTACGGCATCCTCGTAGTTGGTCGCCAGAAGGATCTTCGGGCGGGCACGCTT
>CALBQR010000007.1 GCA_937899895.1 uncultured Alistipes sp. | reverse complement strand
CGTTTGGGCGCACCAAAGTGCAACAAAGATGCGTAAAATTTCCGAGAAAGTTTCACGGGCACAAATTATTGAGTACTTTTGTAGGGTAAATTCTTTCAGTGAAAAATGAGTAGATTTCAAATAGATATCAACGACTACGCCTACGAACTGCCCGACGAGCGAATCGCAAAGTTTCCGCTCGACGAGCGACAGCAGTCTAAACTGCTCGTCTATCGTGCGGGCGAGATCGCCGAGAGCCGCTTCTATCGCATTGGCGAGGTGCTGCCCAAGGGGACGATGTTGGTCTTTAATAATACAAAGGTGATCCGCGCACGTATCGTGATGCACAAGCCGTCAGGTGCGCGTATCGAGATCTTCTGCCTCGAACCCCACGCCCCGGCCGACTACGAACGTGCCTTTGCTGTGCGTGGCTGCTCGGAGTGGAGCTGCATTGTCGGCAACTCGAAAAAGTGGAAGGAGGGCGAACTGCTGATCGACTTCGAGTATGAGGGTCAGCCTACACGATTGGTGGCTGAACGTGTTGAAAATCAAGGCCGTGAGAGCATTGTCCGCTTCCGTTGGGAGGCACCGCTCTCGTTCGGTCAGTTACTCGAAGAGTTGGGTCGAATCCCCATTCCGCCCTACTTGGGCCGCGAGAGCGAGGAGATCGACAACACCCGCTACCAGACCGTCTATTCGCGTTTCGAGGGGTCGGTGGCAGCACCGACCGCAGGTCTGCATTTCACCTCGGAACTGATCGAGGAGTTGAAGGGCGAGGGTATTGAATTTGAGGAGGTTACGTTGCACGTTGGCGCAGGTACATTCCTACCTGTCAAGGAGGAGAACGCCGCCAACCACCCGATGCACACCGAGCATTTCGAGGTGCGCCTTGCGACGCTTCACAATCTGCGTCGCAAGCACGGATCGATCATCGCCGTAGGCACCACATCGGTACGCACGTTGGAGTCGATTGCGGCTCTTGGCTACCGCGTAAAGTGCAGTGGCACACCCGATTGCGAACGCACAGTAGGTCAGTGGGAGTTGTACGATATTCCCGCCGAGGTGGGTGGTGCGGAGCTGCTCGACGCGCTGATTGAATATATGGAGCGCGAGGGGTTGGACCGCTTGAAAACCTCGACGCAGATTATGATCACGCCCTGCGGCTATCGGTTCCGCATCGTCGAGGGTATGGTAACCAATTTCCACCAACCGCGATCGACCTTGTTGCTGTTGGTTTCGGCTCTTGTGGGCGACGATTGGCACGCTATTTACGACTTTGCGCTGGCGAACGATTTCCGCTTTTTGAGCTACGGCGACTCGTCGATATTGCTACGAAAATAGATAACTACGTTAGAAAATGGCCTTTCTACCGACAACCGTTAAAGAGATCGAAGCTCTGGGTTGGGATTACGTCGATGTGATCCTCTTCACGGGCGATGCCTATATCGACCACCCCTCGTTCGGGGCGGCGGTCATCGGTCGTCTGCTCGAAAAAGAGGGCTACCGCGTGGCGATTGTGCCGCAGCCGAATTGGCGCGACGATCTGCGCGATTTCCGCAAGTTGGGCACACCGCGCCTGTTTTTTGCGGTGTCGGGAGGTGCGATGGACTCGATGGTCAATCACTACACCGCCAACAAACGCCTGCGTAGCAACGACGCCTATACGGCAGGTGGCAAGGCAGGCTTCCGTCCCGATCGCGCGGTACAGACCTACACCCGCATCCTCAAACAGCTCTATCCGCACGTGCCCGTTGTGGTGGGCGGCATCGAAGCCTCGTTGCGCCGACTGACCCACTACGACTATTGGAACGAGCGACTGATGCCCTCGCTTTTGATCGACAGCGGTGCCGATCTGTTGGTCTATGGTATGGGCGAGAAGGTGATTCAGGAGGTTGCGGCAGCGATGCGTAATGGCTTTAATGCCAAACTTTTACGCCGTCTGCGACAGGTAGCGTTCGTGGCCGATAGCTCCTATGTCGATCGCCTTGACGAGGAGCAGACCATCCGCCTGCACTCGTTCGAGGAGTGTTGCCACGATAAACAGGCCTTTGCCGAGAATTTCACCCGCATCGAGACTTTGAGCAACCTGATGGAGCAGACGCAGACGTTGGTCGAGCCGACGGGCGATCGCTATGTCGTTGTCAATCCGCCACATACAACACTGACACAGAGCGAGTTAGACCAAAGTTTCGACCTGCCCTACGAACGCGCTCCCCACCCGCGCTATCGCGGTAAGGGCGATATTCCGGCGTGGGAGATGATTAAACACTCGGTCAATATCCATCGCGGGTGCTTCGGCGGTTGCAGTTTCTGTACGATTTCGGCCCATCAGGGCAAATTTATCAATTCGCGCTCGGAGCGTTCAATTCTCGCTGAGGTTGAGCGTATTACGCAGATGCCCGACTTCCGAGGATACCTCTCCGACGTGGGTGCTCCGTCGGCAAATATGTACCAAATGGGGGGTCGCGACCGTGAGCTTTGTCGCCGTTGTCGCCGCCCGTCGTGCCTTCATCCGCGCCGCTGTCCCAACCTCAATAATGACCACCGCCCGCTGCTCGACCTCTACTCGAAAATCCGCGCGGTGAAGGGGATCAAAAAGGCGTTTATCGGTAGCGGCATACGCTACGATCTCTTCGACGATTCGCCCTATTTAGCGACGGTCATCAAGCACCACACGTCGGGCCGTTTGAAGGTCGCACCCGAACATACCGAAGACGAAGTTTTGCGCCTGATGCGCAAGCCGCCCTTTGCGATGTTCGAGCAGTTGAATTCGGATTTCCACGCGGTGTGTCGCGCCGAAGGACTTAATTATCAATTGATTCCATATTTCATTTCGAGCCACCCCGGTTGCACCGAGGCCGATATGCGCGCACTGTCGCAGAGGGTGCTTGGTCGTCTGCATTTCACGCTCGAACAGGTGCAGGATCTTACGCCGACGCCGATGACGCTCTCGTCGGTGATGTTCTACACGGGCACCGATCCCTATACGGGCAAAGCGTTGTATGTTGCTCGCAATCAAGACGATAAACGACGCCAAAAATCCTATTTCTTCCGCGAGGGACAGCAATCATCGCGCCCGCAAAAGGGTGCCATCTCTGCTCGTTCGCAGAAGGGAGCCGACACCTCACGCCCGCAAAAAGGCTCATCGACATATCCGAAAACGGGTCGGAGTAAGCCCCAGCACCCCAAACGAAATAAGAGATAAAATAGAGTTGCAACCTCGCTTTCGGGCGTGGTTTTTTATGCTCGGCAAAGGGGAAAAACAGCCCTCTACACACACGTGCAAAAACATAGTTTTTGCCTTTTTCGGCGAAACGTGCGAATATCAGCCGTAGAAAGTAGGGCATATCCAAATAATTTTCTAACTTTGTAGCTTGGTAATATTTACGTAAAATCACGAAAAACAATAAAATAACAGAACCAATGGTAGAGAAAATAGCAACATTGCTCGCCGAAGTCGAAGCGTTCGATTCAAAGAATCCCGCTGAAATTGAGGAGTTTAGAATTAAAGTCCTCGGCAAAAAAGGCGAACTCAACCGACTGATGGAGGAGTTCAAAACCGTAGCTCCCGAACAAAAACGCGAACTCGGACAGAAGATCAACCAGCTCAAAAACCTCGCACAGGAGCGCATCGCAACGCTCAAAGCCGAGGCCGAAGCGGGTGCTGCCGACGCTGCATCGCTCATCGGCGATATGACTCGCCCCGGCTCGGCCGAGCAACTCGGCTCGCGCCACCCCATTTCGCTCGTGCGTAACCAGATCTGCGACATCTTCTCGCGTCTGGGCTACACCATCGCCGACGGCCCCGAAATCGAGGACGATTGGCACGTATTCTCGTCACTCAACTTCCCGATGGAGCACCCTGCACGCGATATGCAGGATACATTCTTCGTTGAGAAGAACTCTGACGAGCCCAACCAGAAGGATGTGCTGCTGCGTACCCACACCTCGTCGATTCAGGTGCGCACGATGGAGCACCAGCGTCCGCCGATCCGCGTGGTCTGCCCCGGTCGCGTGTTCCGTAACGAGGCTATCTCGTATCGCGCACACTGCATCTTCCACCAGGTCGAGGGCCTCTATATCGATAAAAATGTGTCGTTTGCCGACTTGAAGCAGTCGATCCTCTACTTCGCAAAGGAGATGTTCGGCGAGAGCGCAACGATCCGTATGCGCCCCTCGTACTTCCCCTTCACCGAGCCTTCGGCCGAGGTCGATGTTTCGTGTAATCTATGCGGCGGTAAGGGCTGCAACGTCTGCAAGGGCACCGGTTGGCTCGAAATTATGGGTTGCGGCATGGTCGATCCTAACGTATTGAAAGCCAGCGGTATCGACCCCGAAGAGTATAGCGGTTTCGCATTCGGTATGGGCGTTGAGCGTATCGCAATGCTCAAATATGGCGTGAAGGACCTGCGCCTCTATTTCGAGAACGACGTGCGCTTCCTGCACCAATTCGACTCGGCACTCTAATTGCAATGACTCTATTTCGCCCCTTCGGCCGTGGTCGAGGGGGCGAAACTAATACCAAAAAGCTATCAATCAATGCGTTACGGAGGTGTAATACGGACCGCAGTGATGGTTCTCACGTTGGCGATGTTCTCGTGTGGAGCATTGCCCCAAGGTACTGCGCCCAAGACAACGCCTGCAATGCTGATTGACAGCACTTTAACTATCAAGCACGACACCACGCCGCCGAGCGATTATCCCGCCGAGGCGCACAAAGTGTGGCACTATATCGAGGGTTTGAAGGCCTATCGTCTGCACGAGGATTCGAGCGCGGCACGTCGCCATTTCGAGCGCGCTTTGCAACTCGATACCGCCTACGCTCCCGCCGCCTACCACACTGCCGCGATGCTCGCCACGTTGGACAACGACGAGGCCGAGCGATACAGCCGTCGCGCCTATCGCACCGACACGAACAACGTCTGGTACAATGCGCAGCTCGGTCGTCTGCAAATCTTCCGCGAGCAGTACGACGACGGCATCCGTATCTACAACAATATGCTCCGTTTGCAGGGCAATAACCCTGAAAATCACCGCATTTTGGCGATGTTGTACAGCGAGAAGGAGCAACCTTTCTCGGCGATTATCGTGCTCGATTCGGCCGAGATGCGCTTCGGAATTCACGAGGCGATCTCGCCCCTCAAACGCCAACTTTTGGTGGCAACGGCGCAGTATGATCGCGCGTTGAAGCAGTCCGAAGAGTTGATTGCGGCCGACCCCTATAATATTGAAAATTACATCATTGCGGCCGAATTGTATGCCCACGCACAGAAAGATTCGCTGGCGATGGTCAATTACCAGAAGGCCCTCGCGCTCGACTCGACGAGTGTCGATGTGCTCGGCTCGCTGAACGACTACTACGGCCGCCGCAACGATCACTCGAACTACCTGCGTACGCTGGTTCCGCTCTACGCGTCGAAGCGTGTGCCTTTGCAGGGTAAAATCGATAATTTCAAGCGTTTAACTTCAAATATCGAGTACTATAAACAGTACTACGGCCAGCTCAATCAGTTGGCGATGACCGTCGCTGTAACTCATCCCGACGACTACGAGGCAATGGAACTTTATACGGGCCACCTGATCACGACGGGCGATATGGATCGCGCGTTGGAGATCTATAAATCGCACGTCAATGACTCGGTGCCGCGTGTCGAGATTTTCAATATGATCCTCGACATCGAGAGTTTTAAGAAGCGTGCCGACTCGGTCGAGTACTACACCCGTCGTGCGATGGAGCGTTTCCCCGACCGCGCGGAGTTCATCCTTCGTCGAGGAACCTATTACCTTGTAAATCACCAATATCGCAAGGCCGAGGAGGCCTTTGTCGATGCTCTGAAACGTATCGACAGCGACTCGTTGCGCGGAGCCACGCTCTCGATGATCGGCGATGCGCAATACTCCGACAACCGCCACAAAGCGGCCTTCCGAAGCTACGAAAAGGCTCTCAAACTGCTGCCCAACGATGCGGGTCTGCTGAATAACTACTCCTATTTTCTGTCGGAGGAGGGGCGCGAATTGGAGCGGGCACTCGAAATGAGTAGCCGTGCGATCGAGATATCGCGCAACAATTCGACCTATCTCGATACCTACGCGTGGATCCTCTACAAGCTCGGTCGCTACGACGAGGCGAAGAAGGCTATGCGCTCGGCCATCGCCCTCGATCAGACGCAGAGCGAGGTGCTGATGTGCCACTATGGCGACATTTTACACGCGCTGGGTGAGAATTTTATGGCTCGAATATATTGGGAAAAGGCACGCGATGCAGGCTACGATAAGGCTGAAATCGAAGCCCGATTGGAAAAGCTAAAAAAGTGATAAACCACTATGCGTAAATTAGTTACCACACTTCTGACCCTACTTTGCATCGCCTCGATGGCCACATTCACCCTCTCGGCACAGAGCAAGGGTAAAGTTGCAACGGCAATGCAGCAGAGCATCGACCGCCTGAACTCGCAGATCGCCGAATATGAGCGTCAGATAACCTCGATCCGAAAGGATAAAAAATCGGCACAGGCCGAGGTCAATAAGCTCTCGCGCCTGATCGGCAAGCGTCGCAAGTTGGTCGGCGAGGTCAATTCGCAGATGAACGCACTCAACGGCAACATCAATCAGCTCACGCGACAGATCGACGAGCTCTCGAAGCAACGCACCGAGCTGCAAGAGGAGTACGCCGAGATGGTGCGCGTGGCATATCGCAACTATCGCCAGCAGAACTTCACCACATACCTCTTTTCGGCCGACGATTTCAATTCGGCCACACGACGCATCGCGGCAATCCGCCTTGTGAATGATGCCCGACAGAGGAAGGTTGCGCAGATCGACTCACTTACGATACAGCTCGATAGCGCACGTAAAACACTTGATGCAGAGAAAGTTACCCTACAAAATACACGCAACAAACATAACGCCGAACTGAAAAAGCTCTCGGCCAACGAGCGCGACTACAAGAAGCGCGTCAGCTCGCTCACCTCGCGCGAGAAGAAGATTCTCAAAGCGCAGCAGGAGCATCGCCGCGAATTGGAGCGTCTGGTCAATTCGACCCGCAAATCGAAGGGCGGAGCCAAGGTTGGCGGCAACATCAAGGATAATCGCGGTCGCCTGCCGATGCCCGTTGTGGGTGGTCGCATCAAACCCAATGGCAGCGATATTGCCGAGATTACGGGAGCAAAGGGAGCGCAGGTGAAGTCGGTCTTCAATGGCGAGGTGATGCGCGTTTCGTACAACCGAAACACCAAATCCTACATCGTTCTGATCGGACACGGCCAATACTTCACAACCTACTCGAATATGGCCACAGCGACCGTCAAAGAGGGTCAAAAGGTCGCGGTAGGGCAAGCAATCGGAACGATCGGTCAGAGTGTCGATGCGTCGGGAAAGACCGAATATAAGCTCGTTTTCGGCCTCTTCTCGCCCAATGGCGACACGCTCGATGCCGACCAGTGGCTCAAATAATGAATGTAAATCTTAAAGCTATGGCAATCAGATATTTCAACGATTCGTGTTCGTACCGCCTGCCCGAAAAACGCCGCACGCGGGAGTGGCTCGCAGAGGTGGCTCGTGAGGAGGGCTACACCGTGGGCGAGATCAACTACATCTTCTGCTCGGCGGAGCGTCTTTTGGAGATCAACCGCGAGTTTCTCGGCCACGACTATTACACCGACATCATCACCTTCGACGAGAGCGATCTGCGCGGCGAGGGGGTGATCAATGGCGAGATCTATATCGACGTTGAGACCGTTGCCGACAACGCCGCTCAATTTGGCGCGACACGCCTCGAAGAGATGCGCCGCGTGGTTGTGCACGGCGTGCTGCACCTCTGCGGTCAGAAGGATAAAACGCCCCGTGCCGAGCGCGAAATGCACCGCAAGGAGGACAAATATTTGGCCTTCTGGAAACGATGATAGAACTGTAAAAAGGATGAGAACCGAATACGATATCATAGTCATTGGCGGCGGCCACGCAGGTTGTGAGGCGGCTGCGGCTGCGGCAAATTTAGGTTCGCGCACACTGCTTATCACGATGGATATGAGCAAGTTCGCCTCGATGTCGTGCAACCCTGCGGTGGGTGGCGTGGCAAAGGGACAGATCGTGCGCGAGATCGACGCGCTGGGTGGCCAAATGGGTCGTATCACCGACCTTACGACCATCCAATTCCGTATGCTCAACCGCTCGAAGGGGGCAGCAATGTGGAGTCCGCGCGCGCAGTGTGACAAAGCCGCATTTTCGGCCGAATGGCGTCGTACGCTCGAAAATACGTGGCGTCTATACCTTTGGCAGGATAACGCGACAGAGCTCATTTTTGAGCAGAACGAGGGCAGCGAGCAGGCTCGACCGCGCGTTGTCGGAGTGCGTACGCAGATGGGTGTGGAGTTCCGCGCGAAGGCCATTGTGCTGACGGCAGGCACATTCTTGGAGGGTGTGATGCACTGCGGACTTAACAGTGCCGAGGGTGGTCGCGCAGGCGATGCCGCATCGCACGGCATTACAGCGTCGCTGGTCAAGATGGGTTTCGAGGTCGATCGAATGAAGACGGGTACGCCTGTACGCCTCGACGCCCGCACGATAGACTTCGATGCGCTCGAAGCACAATATGGCGATGAAGAGCCGTCGAAATTCTCGTTTATGCCTGATACAGAGCCTGTTAAAAATCAGCTACCCTGCTTCTTGGTCTATACCTCGAAGGAGGTTCACGACGAGTTGCGCAAGGGCTTCGATCGCTCGCCTATGTTTACGGGTGTGATTCAAGGTCGCGGTCCGCGTTACTGCCCCAGCATCGAGGATAAATTGCGCACCTTTGCCGATAAGGAGCAACACCAGCTCTTCCTCGAACCCGAAGGTCGAGATACCAACGAATACTACCTGAATGGCTTCTCTTCGTCGCTACCTTTTGAGGTGCAAGTAGCTGCTTTACAGAAGATTAAGGGTTTGGAAGATGTACATATCTATCGCCCCGGCTATGCCATCGAGTATGACTATTTCCCGCCCACACAGCTCCACCACACGCTCGAAACCAAGCTCGTCGATAACCTCTATTTCGCGGGTCAGATCAATGGCACAACGGGCTACGAGGAGGCTGCCGCGCAGGGTCTGATGGCGGGTATCAATGCCCATTTGAAGCTCGCGGGCAAGGAGCCGTTTATCCTGCGACGCGACGAGGCCTATATCGGTGTGCTGATCGACGACCTGGTAACGAAGGGTGTCGATGAGCCCTATCGAATGTTCACCTCGCGAGCCGAGCACCGAATTTTGTTGCGTCAGGACAACGCTGACTTGCGACTGACCCCGAAAGCTTTTGAAATTGGTCTTGCCACACGCCGAAGAATGGATATTTGTGAGCAAAAACGCGAACACGTCGAGTCGCTTATCAACTACCTCCGTTGGCGAAGTGTTTCGCCCAACGAGGTTCAGGAGTATCTGATTTCGGTCGGTCAGACCCCTTTGACGCAGGGTCGCAAGCTCTACGATGTCTTGTTGCGCAACAATGTTACCATCGATGGTCTTGCTGCGCACTTCCCAAAGCTCGCCCGCTACATCAAACGCGAGGAGTTTTCGGCCGAGGAGATTGAGGAGGCAGAGATTCAAGTCAAATATCGCGGCTACATCGAGCGCGAGAAATATATCGCTGACAAGTTGCGCCGATTGGAGGATATCACTATTCCCGACGATTTCGACTACCATTCGTTGCAATCGCTGACTATCGAGGCGCGCCAGAAGCTCACGAAGATTCGCCCCGCAACAATAGGTCAAGCATCGCGCATCCCAGGAGTTTCGCCTGCCGACATCAATGTTTTGTTGGTCTATTTCGGTCGATAGCAACTCTCTCCGCACAAAGGCGGCTGTTTGAAAGCAAAAAAGTGTTCCACGTGGAACACTTTTTTTGTTGATATTGTATCGACTGCGGAGCAATCTGCGCGAGCTGAAATCGGTCGCATTTTAACCGCAAGCGATGTTCCACGTGGAACAATCAACGCTGCGATAGGTTTGACTTTTCAGTGCGGTCGAGAGTTTTAGTGAAAATTTCAGTTTTTCAACAAAATTTCTCGAAATTTATTCGATTTTGATTCACCTCGCTCAAAAATGCAACAAAAATCGAAAAGATCGCTCCAAAAATTAACAATTTCAAAATCGCAATAAAAAAGGTCGTTCCGAAGAACGACCCTGAATTTTGAATTGTGCAATCGATCGAAAATGTGTCGAAAACGTGCAACCGCGCTCGGTTTAGCCCTCGATGATTGTGCACCAACCGTGGCGATCCTCGACCTCACCGAACTGGATACCGCGAAGCTCGTTGTACATCTTCACGCTCATCTCGCCCGCCTCGGTGCCATCGCCATAGACCAACGTCTCGCCCGAAACGGGATCATAGATCGAGCCGATGGGCGAAATCACAGCCGCAGTGCCGCAAGCTCCGACCTCATCAAACGTCGGCAACTCTTCAACGGGAATGTTACGCTGCTCGACCTTCAAACCCATATCCTCGGCAATCTGACGCAGACTCATATTGGTAATCGACGGAAGGATCGAACCCGACTTCGGCGTAATGTACTTGCCCTCCTTGATACCAAAGAAATTGGCTGCGCCACACTCCTCGATATACTTGCGCTCGGCAGCATCGAGATAGAGCACATTGGCAAAACCCTTGTCGTGTGCCTGAACACCCGAATAGATCGAAGCGGCATAGTTACCGCCCGCCTTAACGTGGCCCGTGCCCTTCGGTGCTGCGCGGTCGTGGTCGCGGTCGATCATCACGCGGATAGGCTTGAAGCCGCTCTTGAAGTAAGGACCAACGGGCGACGCAAAGACAATCAGCGTATATTCCTTCGTCGGACCAACGCCGAGCTGCGGACTCGTACCAATCAGCAAGGGGCGCAGATAGAGCGTAGCACCCGTGCCGTAGGGAGGCATAAAGTCCATATTCAGCTCGACAACCTTACGGCACGCCTCCTCGAAGAGTTCAAGTGGCGGAACGGCCATACAGAGATACTCGGCCGAGCGTTGCAGACGCTTGCCATTCTCATCGACGCGGAACATACGCACCTTGCCATCGACACCGCGATAGGCCTTCAAACCCTCGAAAGCCTCCTGCGAGTAGTGCAGACACGATGCGGCAATGTGCATCGGAATATATTCGCTATCGCTCACCTCGATCTCGCCCCACGCGCCATCGCGATAAACTGCACGAACATTGTACTTTGTTTTAGTGTATGAGAATCCCAAAGATCCCCAATCTAAATTTTGCATATATAATTGTGTTTTAGGTTGTTAGCCAACAATTGATCCGCTCTTGACCTCTTTTTCGGGCGAGAGCAGAACAAGTTTGCCATCGGCATCCTCGGCCATCAGAACCATACCGCGCGAGAGCGTACCCTTCAATTCGCGGGGTGCAAGATTGACCAAAACCAACACCTGACGACCAACCAACTCCTCCGGTGTGAAGTGCTCGGCGATACCCGAAACAATCTCGCGGGTGTCGATACCCGTATCGACCGTAAGTTTCAGCAGTTTCTTGGTTTTGGCAACCTTCTCGGCAGCAAGAATGGTCGAAACGCGAATATCCATCTTCTGGAAATCGTCGAACGAACACTCTACCTTCTGCGGCTCGGCCTGCTTCTCAGCAGCCTCATTTGCAGCCTTAGTTGCCTGTAATTTAGCTACTTGCGCCTCAACAACGCTGTCCTCGATCTTCTCGAACAGAAGCTCCGCCTTGCCAATCACGTGGCCTGCGGGAATCACCTCTGCATCGCCCAGACGCTCCCAATCGAGTTTCTCAATGTTGAGCATCTTGATGATCTTCGCAGCCGAGAACGGCATAAAGGGCTCGATAGCAATCGAGAGCTCGGCAGTGATCTGCAAAGCGATGTTCAGAATGGTCTTAACTCGTTCAGGATCAGTCTTTACGACCTTCCACGGCTCGGTGTCGGCCAGATATTTATTACCCAAACGGGCGAGGTTCATAGCCTCCTTCAACGCCTCGCGGAAGCGGTAGCTTTCGATGCTCTCCTCCAACGCCTTGCGGATGCGGGGCATCTCGGCCAGCGTCTCGCGGTCGTAGTCGTTCAACTCGCCCGCCGCAGGAACAACGCCATCGTAATACTTCTGCGTCAGCACAAGTGCGCGATTGACGAAGTTTCCGAGAATTGCAACCAACTCGTTGTTGTTGCGAGCCTGGAAGTCCTTCCAAGTGAAGTCGTTATCCTTCGTCTCGGGTGCGTTGGCGCAGCAGGCGTCGATCTTCTCAAAGTCCCATCCTTCGGGGTAGAAGCCCTCAAGCAGGCTTCCCTTTACGGTAGAAACAAAATTCATGGTATCCTCCATCACGGTCATTGCCGTGGCGAACGATATCTATGCGTTTGTGAAGTCGGACGAAGTGGTGGAAGTCACCATTCCCGAATACGCGACGCTGGAGGAAGTATCGGAGATCCTGTACAAAAACGATATCATCAAATATCCGACGGTCTTCAAGCTGTACGCAGTGGCGGAACACGACAACGGCGAATTCCTTGCCGGAACGTATTCCGTGACCCCGATGATGAACTATACCACGCTGCTCGGGGAATTCAAGGAAAAGCCGGTCAGCGGCACCGCGACGATCACGATCCCCGAAGGTTACTCGACGGACGAGATCATCAATCTGATGGTAGCGAACGGCATCGGTACGCGTGAGGGCTACGAAGACGTCATCCAGAACTACGACTTCGACTACTGGTTCATCGACGAGCTGGAGGCCTCCATGGAGAGCTTCCTGCAGCGCCGCGAGAACCACGGCAAGATGATGCGCCAGTGGATG
>CALBQR010000006.1 GCA_937899895.1 uncultured Alistipes sp. | reverse complement strand
GACTGCACCTCAAAGATCCGTCAGGCAGACATCCCCGACGAAGTGCGCGAAAAGCTTTTCAAGGAAAACGATCGACTTTCAAAAACTCCCTTCGGCTCTGCCGAGGCAGGAGTGCTGGAGAATTACCTGGACGTTTGCCTTTCCCTGCCCTGGAACAAGAGCACCAAGGACCGCGTCAATATCGCAACCGCAAAAATCACAATAATTATTAGCTCCATAAGAAGGGTCAAACTTAATAACGCTTCTACATTCTGGACAAGATGCCTTTTTGCCGTCCGAACCAGCAAAGTCTACATACATAACATTGCTGATATATTTTTTGATTGTTTCCATAAAAGCCTCCTTAAACGGTTTTAATGTTACAAAAATATTATACCACATTAACTGGAATTTGTCAACAAAAAATAATTTAAAAATAATAGTTGTGCCAAATTATGACATTAAATTACTGTTGACAATTTTTTAAAAATATGGTATAATAAAAAGCAATTACTAAAGAAGGGAGGATTATATATGGAATACGAGGCAACAGTAGATTGCTCTGAGAAGCCATCAGTATTTTTGTTAAGCGACGAAGGTATTATCTTCGGAAGGATGGATTCGTTTGGAATGAAGCTCGGAGCTATTTATGCAAATGTTATTTGTGATAACAAGCAGACAGTAAACATTCCACTTAAGAATTTCGGAAAGACAGCATTCATTCATTGTTCTTAATAAATTGTCATGGAGAAATTAAGGAAGGAAATTATGCTAAAAACAAAATTTGCAATTACAGTCTTGTTCTTATGATAATTTGTACTGGATGCGGACCCAAAAACTATTCCTTGCCTGTATATGGAGACCCGCCAACTACTGACACTAACGTATATGAAATGTAAATCCTAAAAAACAACAATAAAAAGAGCACCATTTAGGGTGCTTTTTTTATGTTTAAAAGCAATATTTTTTCTAAAAACAAAAAGCAATAAAATCTAATAGTGAAAAACACACAACACAAGGCGTCACTTTTTAGACATTAACACAAAATGCGTAAAAAAATAAACAAAACAAGATGTACAACGCAACACAGAAGGTGATTAAATTGAGCGGCGACCGCGAGATTATCATCGAAACAGGTAAATTGGCCAAGCAGGCCGACGGTTCGGTTGTGATTAAGCAGGGCGATACTATGCTGCTCGGAACGGTAGTAGCTGCCAAAGATGCTAAACCCGACACCGACTTTATGCCCTTACAGGTAGATTACAAAGAGAAATACGCTTCGTGCGGCCGTTTCCCCGGCGGCTTCCTCAAACGTGAGGCTCGCCCCGGCGACAACGAGATCCTCGTTGCTCGTCTGATCGACCGCGCATTGCGCCCCCTTTTCCCCTCGGATTTCCACGCCGAGGTATATGTAACGGTTAATCTGATCTCAGCCGACAAAGATATTCAGGCTGACGCTCTGGCAGGTCTGGCAGCTTCGGCTGCTCTGGCAGTATCGGATATTCCGTTCAGCGGCCCCATCTCGGAGGTTCGCGTAGCTCGCATCAATGGCGAGTTCATCATCAACCCCACCTTCTCGCAGATGAAGGATGTCGATCTGGATATTATGGTCGGCGGTACCATCGACAATATCCTGATGGTTGAGGGTGAGATGAAAGAGGTTTCGGAGGAGGTTATGCTTAACGCCATCAAGTTCGCTCACGAGGAGATTAAGAAGCACTGCGCAGTTCAGATCGAGTTGATGAAGGAGCTGGGCAAGGATGTTAAGCGCACCTACTGCCACGAGGTAAATGACGAGGAGCTGCGCCAGCAGATCATCGCCGAGACCTACGACAAGGCATACGCCGTTGCTACCAGCGGCACCGCAAAGCACGAGCGCGCAGAGGCTTTCGAGGCTATCGAGGCAGAGTTCGCATCGCGCTTCACAGAGGAGGAGTTGGAGGAGAAGTTGCCGCTGATCAAGCGTTACTTCCACGACGATGTTCAGAAGAAGGCTATGCGTAATATGATCCTCGACGAGGGTCTGCGTCTGGACGGTCGTAAGTGCAACGAGATTCGCCCCATCTGGTGCGAGATCAGCTACCTTCCCGCAGCTCACGGCTCGGCAATCTTCACTCGTGGTGAGACCCAGTCGCTGACCACCGTAACCCTCGGCACCAAGCTCGACGAGAAGCAGATCGACGAAGTATTGGTTCAGGGCAGCGAGCAGTTCGTTCTGCACTATAACTTCCCCCCGTTCTCGACCGGTGAGGCAAAGGCAGCTCGTTCGTTGAGCCGTCGTGAGATCGGCCACGGCCACCTTGCTTGGCGTGCATTGAAGCCGATGGTTCCCGTTGGCGAGGAGAATCCCTATGCAGTTCGCGTAGTGAGCGATATTTTGGAGTCGAACGGTTCGTCGTCGATGGCTACCGTTTGCGCAGGCACGCTGGCACTGATGGATTCGGGTTTGAAGATCAAGAAGCCCGTTTCGGGTATCGCAATGGGTCTGATCACCGACTCGGCAAGTGGCAAGTATGCCGTTCTGTCGGATATCTTGGGTGATGAGGACCACCTGGGCGATATGGACTTTAAGGTTACGGGTACCCGCGACGGTATCACCGCAACCCAGATGGATATCAAGGTTGATGGTCTGTCGTATGAGGTGCTTGCAAAGGCATTGCAGCAGGCAAAAGAGGGCCGTCTGCACATTCTGGACAAGATGACCGAGTGCATCGCAGAGCCTCGTGAGGACTTCAAGCCCTTCGTTCCCCGCATCGTTCAGATCTCGATTCCTTCGGAGTTCATCGGCGCAGTTATCGGCCCCGGCGGTAAGGTTATTCAGGAGATGCAGAAGCAGACCGGTACCACCATCACCATCACCGAGGCTGACAATAAGGGCATCGTTGATATCTTCGGTCAGGACAAGGAGGCTATCGACGCAGCTTTGGCTCGCATCAAGGCTATCGTAGCTATCCCCGAAGTTGGTGAGATCTACACCGGTAAGATTAAGTCGATCGTTGCATTCGGTGCATTCGTTGAGATCCTTCCCGGTAAGGACGCTCTGCTGCACATCTCGGAGATCGGCCACCGCCGCTACGAGACGATGGATGAGACCGGCTTGAAAGAGGGCGATATGATCGAGGTTAAGTTGATCGGTATTGATCCCAAGACCAACAAGCTCAAATTGTCGCGTAAGGTATTGCTGCCCCGCGAGGAGGGAGCCGAGGAGGAGCCTCGTCGCGCACCCCGTCGTGAGCACGACCACAACGAGCATCGCGGTCCCCGTCGCGAGCACCGTGGTCCCCGCCCCGCAAAGCGCGAGGAGTAATCACTCAACGATGGATCGGGTCCTTACAATGGACTTAACCATATAAAAAAAGCAACCGAGTGCCATATTTTTTAGGCATTCGGTTGTTTTTTTTGTAAAATAAAACTATATTTGCATATTCTATGCGCATATATATGTGTGCGTAAATGGATAAAATATGGAGATAACCCAACTCCGCAAATGCAAACAACTGAACGACAGACAGTAACAAAACACAAACAATTTAATACTTTTAATTTTAACTCACTATGAAAAATTTTGCAAAGGTAGCTTTGACTCTTGCAGTTATCGCTTTCGCTTTCACCAGCTGCGACTGCTACAAGAAGATGGGCAAGAAAATCGACCAGGTAGAGTACAGCTGTACTCCTGAGGTTCTTTCGCTGAACAATGGCGAGGTAGTTGCTAACGTAACCGTTAAGTTCCCTCCCAAGTATTTCAATGAGTCGGCAGTATTGAAGATTACCCCCGTTCTTGTATTCGAGGGTGGTGAAATCGCAGGTACTCCCAAGTATGTTCAGGGCGAGAAGGTAAATGATAACTACACCGTTATCTCGTGGAAGAATGGTGGTCAGTACACTCAGACCGTTACTTTCCCCTACGACGAGCGCGCAAAGATCTCGACTTTGGAGCTCCGCACCGAGAGCAAGTGCAGCAGCAAGTGCAGCGAGAACTACAGCGAGTTTGTTCCCGCAGAGATGG
This sequence comes from uncultured Alistipes sp., assembly GCA_937899895.1. Classification (GTDB taxonomy): domain Bacteria; phylum Bacteroidota; class Bacteroidia; order Bacteroidales; family Rikenellaceae; genus Alistipes. The sequence goes on along the minus strand of CALBQR010000006.1, from coordinate 12,399 downwards.
CAACCGCAGTTGTAGCAAAGGGTATCAACACTCTGCAGAAGGATTTCAACTATGCTGACGCAATGCAGTATATGGCTGACAACTTCAAGAAGTCGGAGACCGTTGATAGCAAGCTCTACATCCTCTACGACATCAACCAGGCAAAGGTTGGTAAGAAGGCTCTGAACGACGAGCAGACTCAGCTCTTCAAGGAGTTCGTTTTGGCTAACAAGGATAAGGAGAACTCGATGGCTGGTAACATCTTCGTTGAGGGTTACGCATCGCCCGATGGTCCTGAGAAGCTGAACAACGATCTGTCGGTTAAGCGTGGTAAGGCTGGTCGCGAGGCTGTTGAGAAGAAACTCGCTGACATCGAGGGTCTGACCTACAACGACGAGGGCTTCGGTGAGGACTGGGAAGGCTTCCAGGAGCTGGTTGAGGCATCGGATATGGAGGACAAGGATCTGATTTTGCAGGTTCTCAAGCTCTACGATTCGCCCGTAACCCGCGAGGCTGAGATCAAGAATATGTCGGAGGTTTACAGCGCATTGAAAGATGACGTTCTGCCCGCATTGCGTCGTGCAAAGGTTGTTTCGACCGCAGAGTTGGCAAGCAAGACCGACGATCAGTTGAAGGACGCTGTTGCTTCGAACTTGAAGGATTTGGAGTGCGAGGAGATGCTTTACGCTGCTACCCTGTACAACGACGCAGAGACCAAGGCTAAGATCTATGAGGCTTGCGCAAAGAAGTACAACGATGCTCGCGCTTACAACAACCTTGGTGTAGCTCTCTCGGAGATGGGTGAGTACAAGAAGGCTGCTGACGCATTCAAGAAGGCTGCAAAGTTGGCTGCATCGAGCGAGGTTAACAACAACATCGCACTGGCTAACCTGGCAGAGGGCAACGTTAAGGAGGCTAAGAAGTACGCTACCGCTGCATCGAAGGAGGCTCAGGCACTCGTTGCTGCTGCAGAGGGTAACTACACCGACGCTGCTAACAAGTTGGAGGGTTACAACGCTGCTCTGGCAGAGGTTCAGAACGGTAACCTGGCTGCTGCAAAGAAGGCATTGCAGGGCGACAACTCGGCTAACGCAGAGTATCTCCGCGCTGTAATCGCTGCAAAGGAGGGTAAGACCAGCGAGGCTGCTGCTTACTTGAAGAGCGCAGTTGCAAAGGACAAGACCTTGGCAGAGAAGGCAAAGAACGATGTAAACTTGGCTAACGTTAAGTAATCCGTTTCAAGCTTTAACAGCTAATTATGGCAGAGGGTCGATCCACACGGATCGACCCTCTGTTCTTTTATATATAATATATAAGGTATAGCGGCGGGTCTGACGCCTCGACTATTTTGATCGGCCGAAGCCGAACGGGCTATTCATACTGCCTACACCGCATATAAAAACCGCGCACTCAACTATGCGCGGTTTTTGGTTATAATCAAGTTGCCATCGACAAATCCTACGGCAACACCCTCGGCGGCATTTAGCGTTGTGGCTCGCCGCCCCTCCTGCTGATAACGATGCAGGAACCCCGCCACCTGTTCAAGTGCATTGCGCCAATGAAGATCACCGCGCCAACTCAATATGTGATGACGTGTCGAGAAGAGTTCGTCGCACGCCCAATCGCTATTCTGCTCATCAAACGAAGCGCAACCGACCAACTCGGCAGACCATCGGCCATTACCATCCTCATAGAGATTGACACAATATGCCACCACTCCGTGCGGTATCGGTCGAGAGAGTTCCCGATCGAGCCAATGTGCAAATCGACCATATCGCAGGTCGAAATTGGACATAATCATATCGTATAGCAACATCGGTATTTAGGCGCGTTTGGGGTTGTTTTCACAAATATAACAATAATATTCCATATATATAACGGTAGCGATAATAAAAAAAGGTCGCACCCCACAGGGCACGACCTTTTTCGGTCAAATTTGATTGACAAATTAAGCTACTGCATTCGAGATAAGGAAGGTTGCAGCAACGGTCAAAATTGCATACAACTCAGGGAATGCAGCGAGGATCAGGGTCTTACCCATCACGTCGTGGCCATTACCGATTGCAGCGATACCATTAGCGCAGACCTTACCCTGATAGATTGCAGCCGCAAGGTTTACGATACCTACGAGCAGACCTGCACCAAATACAGCTGCTGCCTGCAACATAGTCATATCTGCCGAAAGCAGACCCTGAACCATAAAGAAGCAAACGAAACCGTACAGACCCTGCGAACCGGGAAGTGCCGAAAGAATCATATAGCTACCAAATGCGCTACCATTCTTCTTCATCGATCCTACTGCTGCCTGACCGCAGATTGCAGTACCTACTGCCGATGCGATACCGGCCAAACCTACCATCAGTGCTACGCCTACGTAGGCCAAAATCAAAGCTGTTGTGTTCATAATTTTAATGTGTTTTTGTTGTTATTAAATTACTTACTTTTCTTGTTTTTGAACTATTTCACCTCCTTTTTCAGCGGCTCGAAATTACGTGTAGTCATCTCGAAACCTGCATTCTTGTAGAACTCTACAAAGGTCAATCGCATCGGGTGAACAAACGATGAGATGGCCGACATAAAGAGATTGATACCGTGGCCCACGAGCAAAATTGCCGCAGCTCCGATAATCTGGAAGATTGTGCCCACGCCGAACTGCTCGATACCGCCATCAAGACCCGTCAGACCCAATGCCAGCTGGTTGAACACCTGCGCCAGCACACCGCCCGACAGACCAATTGCGAACAGACGAATATACGACAGAACGTCAGACAACAGACCCGTAATATTATTATAGGTATCCCACAGACCCGACAGAATACTCATAATCGGGTTCTTGCCATTGAACAGCAACATCAATGCGACACCCACGCCTATTGCCACAAAGAATGCAGGCGACGAAGCGGTGAAGAAGGGGATCACCCACTTCTCGTTCAGCATCGGCAGTGCCACTGCCAAAACGCCCGACAGCAACACGACGAACCAACCGAGCAACGGCATTGCACTCTTGAAACCGAACAACTTGGTCTTCATCACGATATTGATCGCCATACCAAACATAATCTGGAATACACCGATCGCCAACGCAATTGAGAAGAAGTCGTTCTGGAAATCGAGGAACGGCGACTTCGCCACGCTCTCATAGCCCAACATATCGGGGATACTCAATCCGAACAACGAACCGGTATAGAGACCGAACAGCGTGGTAGCACCACCGCAGACCATTGTCAGCAGCGAGGCCATACGCATCTTCTCTCCACCCTTCAAGAACAGAGCGATACCCGCAGCAAGCAGAATCGCACCATAACCTGCGTCGTTCAAACAGATTGCGAAGAACAACATATAGAACGGGCCAAAGAACGGCGTGAGGTCCAGCGTGCCATACTTCGGCAGGGCGTACATACCACCGATCAACTCAAACAGACGCGCAAAGCGATTGTTCTTCAACTTGACGGGGGTCTCGTCCTCCTCGGTAGGCAGACGCTTCAAGTAGATCATATTGGGGTACTCTTCGAGCATTGCATCGACCTTCTCGGCCGTTGCAGCCTCTGCCCAGCCCTCCATTACAACCAACTTATCGTCAGCAACCTTCTCGCCCGAAGCGACAACCTTTGCAAGGTGCAACTTCTCGCGAGCCTCGGCAGCCAAGGCCTCAACCTTCTCAACCGTCGCAGCAGCGCGTGCCACAACCTCTTCGGTCTTGGCCAAAGCCTCCGATTTCTCGGCAGCCAATGCCTCCGCCTCACGATAGTTCATCGTGGGAGCCTTGATCTCCTCGGCATCAATTTCGATCTCCTCGCCATCCTTCGTTACTAAAACAAAGTAGGTTGCACCACCCTGCTCCGAGATCTCGGCAAGCGTATAACGCTCACTCCACGATGCGAAGTTATCCTTATAGTTGCTTGAATTACAGCTGAAATATCTCAAAACAATTCCCTGCTCTGCCATCTTGGCAACCGTAGCCGCCGAGAACTCGCCCCACGGCAACAACTCCTCGGCACTCTTCGTATAGCGAGCAATCTCGCCACGCAACGAAGCGGCCTCCGAAGCAGCCTCCGAATAAGCAGCAAATGCCTCCTCGCCCGTAGCGTAAGGCTCGCCTGCCTTGAAACCCTCCTCCGAGAGTTTGGTGCGCAGAGCCTCGACAGCCTTGGTCTTTGCCTCGGCATCGGCAATCAGTCGCAGGTCAGCCTCCGAAGGCTCCCAACCCGTTACCGTTACATCGACCAGACCAAGTTCCTGCAAACGTTCCAAGAAACGCTGGTGCTCGCCACTATACAGAACGAAATCGTATCTTATCATTTTGACTATCATACCTTCTCGCCCTCCTCGGCTTGCTGATGTTTGGTTTTTACGATCTTCTGGGCACTCTTCGAGAGGTTCTCTTCATCCTCCAAGAATCGTTTGATTTTACGTATAGCGTCCTCATACCCAGGTATCTGTACCTTTTCGTAGAGGTTCACTTTTTGAGTAGTTTTCTTGCGGGCGTAGTCCAACATTTCGCTCTTGCGATCGGCGATCTGCGACTCCAAACCGAGTGTAGCCAACTCCTTCAACAGGGCTACACCGTCTGACAGCCAGATCGGCGACGAGAACAGATCATACGATTTCTCCTTGAACTTTACGCCTTGCAGGACAGGTATGCGAACTCCGGCGATCTTCTGTGTGGTCAGTTCCACATCTTCGACAGCCAGCAAGTCGGCATCAAACTCACCCCACAGCGCAACCATATAGTCGTATTGAGCCGACAACTCGGCCAAGCGACGCTCAAAGTCCGCTGCGGTACCCTTCGCTTTCTTAACTTCAAGACGCAGAGCACTCTCCTTACTCTTAATGGTAGGGAGTGACTTCTGTCTCATTTTGAGCTGCTTTCCCAGCTCGCCAAGCGAAGTCTTGTTATATTGAAATTTAATAGCCATTAGCCTGTCGTTTTGATGGCCAAATTAGTTTTTCCAATACTTCTCGATCAGCTCCTGCTTGATTGCAACCTCGGCCGGAGTAAAGTACTTACCGAACAGAGTCCAAGCGATATCAAGCATCTGCGTAATCTCGATATTTACGTCGATCGACAACAGCTTCTCCGAGTAGTCGTGAGCAAACTTCAATGCACGCTCGTCGTAGTCCGACAAATCGAAACCGTTCTCCAACTTGGTCTTCGCATTAGCAGCATCGGCATACAGACGTACGCAGGCATTCATCACCTGAGGATGATCCTCGCGGGTCTTCTTACCGATAACCAACTGCTTCAAACGCGACAGCGAACGGAACGGGTCGATAATAACCTTACCCGTATCGGTATCGTTACGCAGGAACAACTGACCCTCGGTGATGTAACCCGTGTTATCGGGTACAGCGTGGGTAATATCGCCACCCGACAGAGTGGTTACGGCGATAATGGTGATCGAACCACCGTTAGGCAGCTGCACGGCCTTCTCGTAGATCTTTGCCAAGTCAGAGTACAACGAACCGGGCATCGAGTCCTTCGAAGGAATCTGGTCCATACGGTTCGACACGATAGCCAACGCATCGGCATACAGGGTCATATCGGTCAGCAGCACCAGCACCTTCTCGCCCTTATCAACTGCGAAGTACTCGGCAGCGGTCAGTGCCATATCGGGAACCAGCAGTCGCTCTACGGGAGGATTCTCGGTAGTATTCACGAAGCTGACGATACGATCCAGCGCACCTGCATTCTCGAACACCTGCTTGAAGTACAAGAAGTCGTCGTTGGTCATACCCATACCGCCCAAGATGATCTTGTCGGCCTTTGCACGCAGTGCCACATTTGCCATTACGGCATTGTAGGGCTGGTCGGGATCGGCGAAGAAGGGGATCTTCTGACCCGATACGATGGTATTGTTAAGGTCGATACCTGCGATACCCGTTGCAATCAACTCGCTGGGCTGGATACGACGGAAAGGATTCACGGTCGGACCACCGATCACACGTGCCTCACCCTCGATCTGCTCACCACCCTCGATAGGCTCACCGTAAGCGTTGAAGAAACGGCCTGCGAGGTTGTCGCTAACCTTCAACTTGGGGGGCTCACCGTGGAATACCACCTCCGAGTTGGTAGCGATACCCTCGGTACCCTGGAACACCTGAAGCGTAACGTTCTCGCCGTTGAGCTTCACCACCTGCGCCAGCTTACCACCTACGGTAGCCAGCTCATCGTTACCTACGCCCGTAGCACGAAGCGTTACGGTCGCTTTGGTAATATTGTCGATTTTGGTATATATTTTCTGAAATGCTCTTGTTGTCATAGCTTTCTTTCAATTATTTGATTTTCTGCTCAATCAGCTCGTCGATCTGCTTGTCGTAAGCGTAGTACTGCTCACTCTTGTAAACCGAATAGTTCATCTGACGGAAGAGGTTGATCAGCTGCTTGAAGTAGCTCGAACACTCGTCGAAATCGACGAACTCGAACGGACGCTCGCAAACCGACAGCACCTTCTCGTACATATATTTCTGACGCTCGATGGGGCAGTTAGCGTCGATCGAGTCGAATGCGTCCTGCTGCAAGATAACGAAGTCGATCAACTCGCTCTTCCAGAAACGCTCGTGGTACTCAACGGGAACACCATCATCACCCAAGATGTTGATCTGCTCCGATGCCTCCTTACCGCGCTGAACAATAGTCTTACCCTTATAGACCTTCTCAACCCAGCCCTTGCCGATACGCTGATCCAGATAGTCACTTACTTCGGGGTACTCCAAGTACTTCGAGTAGCTATCCAGCGGGTCGATTGCGGGATAACGCTTCGAGTCTGCACGACCCTGCGACAGTGCGTAGAAGCAACGTGCAGCCTTCTTGGTCGATTCGGTTACGGGCTCCTTCAAGTTACCACCTGCGGGCGATACGGTACCGATGAAGGTTACCGAACCCGTTGCACCGTTGTTCAACTCAACCAAACCTGCACGCGAGTAGAAGTTCGAGATGATTGCCGACAAGTCCATCGGGAATGCATCCTGACCGGGAAGCTCCTCCAAACGGTTCGACATCTCACGCAATGCCTGTGCCCAACGTGAAGTAGAGTCGGCCATCAGCAATACGCGCAGACCCATCGAACGATAATACTCGGCCATGGTCATGGCGGTATACACAGAGGCCTCACGAGCCGCAACAGGCATGTTTGATGTGTTGGCGATGATGATGGTACGCTCCATCAGCTTGCGACCGGTATGGGGGTCGATGAGTTCGGGGAACTCGGTGAAGATTTCTACTACCTCGTTGGCACGCTCACCGCAGGCTGCGATGATTACGATGTCGGCCTCGGCCTGCTTGGAGATAGCGTGCTGGAGCACGGTTTTACCTGTACCGAAGGGACCAGGGATAAAGCCTGTACCACCCTCTACGATGGGGTTCACGGTATCGATAACACGTACACCGGTCTCGAGCAACTTGAAGGGACGGGGCTTGTCTACATAGTTGGTCATAGCCACCTTTACGGGCCAGCGCTGAATCATGTTCACCTCAATATCGTTGCCCTGCTCGTCGGTGAGTACGGCGATGGTATCCTTAATCGTATACTCACCCTCCTTGGCGATAGACTTCACGGTGCACACACCCTTCTGCTGGAAGGGAACCATAATCTTAAGCGGCTGTGAGTTCTCCTCTACGGCACCGAGCCAGTCAGAAGCCTTCACCTTGTCGCCTACCTTAGCAAGGGGCTTGAACTCCCACTTGCGGTCGTCGTCAAGAGCGTAGGTGTACTGTCCGCGCTTGAGGAATACGCCATCCATCTTGTCGAGGTCGTTCTGCAGACCATCGTAGTTCTTAGAGAGCATACCGGGACCCAATGTCACTTCAAGCATGTGGCCGGTAAATTCGGCAGGAGCACCCACCTTCAGTCCGCGAGTGCTCTCAAACACCTGCACAAACACGTCGCTACCCACTACCTTGAGCACCTCGGCCATCAGCCTGTCGCCTCCGGTGGTGATGTAGCAGATTTCGTTCTGTGCCACGGGACCGTCTACTGTCAGCGTTACCAAGTTCTGGACAACGCCTTTCACTTTTCCTGTTGTAGCCATATATATCTGTTTTATTTGTTTATATCTTCTGTAGTTAAAAGGAGTAAAATGGAGATATCGCTTCGTTCCTTGGGAGTTAAATGCCGATAGCTTTGTTCCACGAACGGAGTATTGGCCTTTATCTACATCTATCTCCCTTTAACTCCCTTTATCTCCACATATAATTTATACTCTAAACTCTTGAGGGACCTTAACCTCCTCTTTCAACTGACGTATCATGCTGCGCAGCAGTTCGCCTCCGGCCTCTGCATCGAGCGAAATCCAGCGCTCGATGATCTGTACCTTGACGAGGAATGCAAACAGCTTCTCCACGCTGAAGTAGTCGAAGAATGAAGCCTCTTCCATCCACTCCCACTTGAAGACATCGAGACGACGCTCACGCTCCACAAGATTCTCAATCTCGCTGATGCGCATAATCTCCTCGAACGAGTCCATCAAACCTGTCAGGCCAAAGTCGCGGCTGTTTGATGTACGCAACGCCTTAGCTACCTCATTGTTGCCCACAATCAAGTTCTTCACATCGAGTTTGTATCGACGTGCAGTGATAGCGGTAAGGAAGTTATTGAGGTCGAGGTTAAACTGGAACCAACGTGTCACGAAAGCATTGCCCTGATTCATCGCATACGCATAGTAGAGCTGTGCCAGGCGGTCCTCAGGGAAGAGTGTCTCAGCACCCTCCTCTTCATCCTCCACTTCGGCCACAAAGTCATACATATAACGCGGATAGTTGCGGTCAGGAGCCTCTTGGGCACGGGCAGCCTCGATGATGCCGAGCAATTCATCGCGTGTATACAAACCCTCCTCGCCAAGTGCAGCCTCTCTATCCTTTATTAATAATAGGAGATTGGCATTGTCGTAGCTCAAGTACACGAGGTCGAGCAGTGCACGGTCATCGGCAGCCAGCTCGGGATAGTACAACTCGCGGAACCCACGCACGGTGAGGTTCAGCTTGTTGTCGTCGAGCGACAATTCCGGCAGTCCGGCTATGAGATAATAATAGTTTGTTTTCATTTGCTTTTTTTGTCAACGGACAACAGACAACAGTCAACAGCCTATTCTGACAACCTACAACAAACTAAGCAAACTCCGCGGTGGAGTGGGGCTGTTGTCCGTTGTCTGTTGACTGTTGACATCAATTAGAACAACATCTCAACTAACTCGGGGCGGAGGAACGACTTGAAGAAGTTTACGAACTCCTCTTCGCCGAAGTTCACCTTGTATGAGCCATCAGCAGGCTGAATGGTGAAGAGCGCCTTCTGTCCGTTCACCTCTTCGATGGTCACGCCCTTGTCGAGCAATGCCTTGGCCTTGGCGGCGAAGTACTTCTTCAGTGTGTCGGCATCAGCTGTAGAGATAACGATAGGCTCGTCGGCCACCCACTTCTCGGCGAGTGCAACTACAAACTTACCCATCACTTCCTTGTCAGCGGTGAGTTCCTTAACGGCATTGCCTACCACCTTGTCAGAAACCAGTGTCGCCACCTCACTCTTGAGGGCATTTACAGACTGGCCTGCAAAGAGGCGAAGCTCTGACTTTGTGTTTTCCATCAACTCTCCTGCCTGTTTCTGAGCGGCAGCAATCAAGGCGTCAGCCTCCTTGCGAGCCTTCTCAACGATTTCGGCAGCTTGGGTATTAGCAGCGGCCACAATGCGTGCAGCCTCCTCATTACCCTTTTCTACTCCATCCCGAAACATTTTTTCGGTCAATTCTTGAATATTCTTTTCCATATTATTAAATAGGTATTGATATATTTTTCGTATAATGTGCAAAAGTACAAAATAAATCCCAATAAAGAACCAATAAAATAGGAATAATTCGAATAAATACAAAGTGCGACATCGTTTCGTTTCACTTTTAAAATGAAAGAGCCCTTTTCTTGGTGATAAAAAAGAAATGACGTAACTTTACACGACCAAACGCAATACACGGAATATCTTGATGAGCAACTATCCACTCCATATATATAAGGCATCGGCCGGTAGTGGCAAAACATTCACGTTAGCTGTCAACTACATCCAGATGGTTATCGAGAATCCTGAAGAATATCGTCATATACTCGCTGTGACTTTTACCAACAAAGCCACAGCCGAAATGAAACAACGTATACTGAGCAAGTTGTATGGCATAGCTAATAACACAAGTGACGCCAAACCATACTTTGACGAGGTTCAACATCGTACAGGGCTCGATGAACACGTCATAAGGGCACGTGCGAAGAAAGCGTTACAGCTACTCGTCCATGATTACAGCCACTTTCGTGTAGAGACTATAGACAGCTTCTTCCAATCGATCCTTCGTGGACTGGCCCGTGAACTTGATTTAGGCACAGGCATGACCATCGAGCTGGATACGCGCAAAGTCATCAGTGAAGCTATAGACACGTTGTTGAAGGAATTGCAGCCTCTCGATCCTACTTTGATTTGGATATCTGATTATATAACGGAGGAACTGGAAAAGGGTAACCACTGGAACATCACCGATGGCCTTAAAAGTTTTGCTGCCAATATTCATAACGAACAGTATCAACAATACGCCAGCCTTCTAAAACAGCAATTAAAAGACCCCACATTCATAAGAGAACTGCGCAGATACCTCTCTGGCCAGCGCGAGAAAGCGGCTAATAGCATAAAAGCACGAGCCGAAGATTTTTTCAACATCATAAAAAAACACGGACTGAAGGTTGAGGACTTCTCTAATAAACAAGGTGGTGTATGTGGTTACTATCTCAAGATACAGAAAGGGGAGTTTACCAGTGAACTTAAAGGACGGGCACTTACTGCATCACAAGATGCCGAAGGTTGGGTGTCTAAATCATCGTCTCTACGCACTGTAATACTGCCTTTGGCACAGCAAGTGTTGATTCCTCATATACTTGAGACTCACAATGTATGTAAGCAAGGTGTGGCCATCATCAATTCGTGTAATATTATACAGGAGCATCTTAATCAACTGCAGCTTATCAATACCATACATGAGCGCATGTTGTTGCTTAATAAAGAGGCCAATCGCTTTATCCTTGCCGATACATGTCAGATGCTGAAGCAGATGCAGGATGGAGACTCTTCGTTTGTGTTTGAAAAATTGGGATACTACATACGTCATGTCATGATTGACGAGTTTCAAGACACCTCACGTATGCAATGTGATAACTTCTACCCCCTGTTGCTTGAAGGTATATCGGCGGGATACGACAGTATGTTAGTGGGCGACGTCAAGCAGGCTATATACCGATGGCGTGGTAGTGATTGGCGCATCCTCAATGAAGAGGTCAATTATACACTGTCGGACTATACGGCAGAAAAGCCATTTAAGCTCGACACAAACAGACGCAGCTGTGAAGATGTCATAGGGTTCAATAATAAGTTGTTTGGGCAGTGCAACAAACTGCTTGAAAACTTGCTTGGCGGACAATATGCCGAAGCGCTTCAGCAAGCATATAGCGATGTGGAGCAAAAATGTGACCCCAAGAATAAAGGAGGATACGTACGTGTAACCAACGTGACCCCCGACGAAGAGGAGAGTGCAACCGAGGCCATGTGCCGTGAAGTCACATCCGTCATCGACGAGCTCCGCAGCAAGGGAGTTCCCGATAACAAGATTGCCATCATTGTACGCAAAAATAGCCAGATAACAAGTATGGTGGAATACATGTCGAAGAAACGTCCTGATATCCTCATATACTCAGCCGAAGCCTATGTGCTAGAGGCGTCAGCTGCCATCAGCATGCTGATAACGGCATTGCGTTGGATTGCTGATGAACGCAATAAAATGGCGCTTGTACAAGTAGCGTTGGACTATCATTGGATGGTCCTTGAGGATGGCAAGTGCGCCACCGACATAGTAAATGATGAATGTAATGGCTTCGGTTTGCCCAATGGAATCGCAAAAAATCATGAAGTGCTGGCTCAGACTCCACTGTATGAGCTGTGTGAGTTGCTATACCGTCAGCTGGGACTTCGGGCCTTCACTGAAGAGACCGGCTATGTCATGGCCTTCTTTGATCGTTTATTGGCCTGGTGTGGCGATTCTGCTGGTGACGTTTCGGGATTTTTAGAGTACTGGGACAACGAACTGCATAAGTCGGCTATCCCTGCAGGAGCCTGTGATGGAATACAGGCCATGACCATACATAAATCAAAAGGACTTGAGTTTCATTCTGTCATTCTTCCCTATTGTGAATGGGAACTTAATAGCCATAGAGACATCCTTTGGACTCATTCGGACGATCCGCTAGCCCAAAATCTGGCCACTATCCCCATTGCGTATACAAGTAAATTGCAAGAATCTATCTTCCTCGAAGAGTATAATAACGAGCGATTTAAGCAGATAGTAGACAATTACAACCTGTTATATGTGGCCTGCACCAGACCCAAAAACAGTCTCTTTATCCTC
>CALBQR010000005.1 GCA_937899895.1 uncultured Alistipes sp. | reverse complement strand
GTGCCGATTCGGTCTATTTTGGCGTGGGTGCGCTCAATATGCGTGCTGCGTCGGCGGCCAATTTCACACTCGATGACCTCGACGAGATCGTCAAAATTGCTCACAAGGCGGGCGTAAAGGCCTATCTTACAGTCAATACCATAATCTATGACAATGAGATCGAGCAGATGCACGCCGTGGTCGATCGCGCGGCCGCCGCAAAGGTCGATGCCATTATTGCGGCCGATCAGTCGGTGATTCTCTATGCCCGCCAGCGCGGTGTGGAGATCCACCTCTCGACACAGCTCAACATCTCGAATAGCGAGGCGTTGGAGTTCTATGCCCAGTGGGCCGATGTTACGGTGCTGGCGCGTGAGTTGTCATTGGAGCAGGTAGCTTCGATCCACCGCGCCATTGAGGAACGCAATATCTGCGGTCCGTCGGGCGAGAAGATCCGTATAGAGATGTTTGCTCACGGTGCGCTGTGTATGGCCGTTTCGGGCAAGTGCTATTTGAGCCTGCACGAGACGGGTTGCTCGGCCAATCGCGGTGCCTGCCGCCAGATTTGCCGCCGTAGCTACACGCTCACCGACCGCGAAACGGGTGCTCAACTCGATACCGAGGGTCAATGGATACTCTCACCGAAGGATCTTTGCACGATCGACTTCCTCGATAAATTTATCGAGTCGGGTGTGCGTGTGTTGAAGATCGAGGGTCGTGCGCGTGGTGGCGAATATGTCAAGCGTGTTGTGGAGTGTTACGACCGCGCCCTGCGTATGATCGAGGCGGGCGAATATACTGCCGAGGCGGCTGCGCAGTTGCGCGAACAGCTGGCCGAGGTGTTCAATCGCGGTTTCTGGGGCGGTTACTATTTGGGTAAGCCCGCCGCCGAGCATAGTGAGCGTTACGGCTCATCGGCAACACGCCGCAAGGTTTTTGTGGGCAAGGTTACCAACTTCTTCAAGCGTATCTCGGTGGCCGAGATTTTGGTTGAGGCTTCGCCGTTGGAGCGCGGTAGCACGGTCTTCTTCCTGGGCGAAAAGACGGGCGTAGTCGAGCAACACGATGTCGTGCCCTACGTTGCCGAGCGTGAGGCCGATGTGGCGTTGCAGGGTGTCTTCTGCTCGGTCAAAACCGAACGCGAGGTGCGTCGCGGCGACAAGATGTATAAGTTTGTCGAGGCGGAGTAAGAGGGTGAGATTCAAAATTGGGTTTTGAGTTTGAATTAAGAAGAATTAGATAATCGAAATTCGTTGAATTTCGTCATTATCTGCGGCTCGCGCAAACGAAGTTGCGCGCCCCCCCCAGCCGCAGATAATGAGATTAAGATATAATAAAAACGATAATTAAACGTATAATTAATATAACGCACAGCCGTTAATCGCCGCGACTTCGGAGCGCAAGCGACCAAGTCCCTCCCTGAGGGAGGGATTTAGGGTGGGGTCAGAATTGCAACCGCGACGGCACGTCGCGCGTCAAGGAGAGCAAAGAATAGTACGAAATAACATATATAACGAAAACCGTTAATCGCCGCGACCTCGGAGCGTAGCGACCAAGTCCCTCCCTGAGGGAGGGATTTAGGGTGGGGTCAGAATTGCCTGCGCCGCCCACGGCGGCGGAGCTTCGAGATCAAGGCATAACAGAACGATAATTAAACGTATAAACTTTTATAAAGAACCACAACTATGTTCAGCGCAAACACTTACGCGGCACGTCGCGCAGAGCTCTGCCGCAGAATCGGCAAGGGAGTGATCTTGCTTCCGGGTAATATGCCCTCGCCGAACAACTACCCCAACAATGCTTACTATTTCCGTCAGGATTCGACGTTTCTCTACTTTTTCGGTTTGAATCTGCCTTCGATGGTGGGTGTGATTGATGCCGAGACGGGCGAGGCAACGCTCTATGGCGACGATTTTACGGTTGAAGATATCATCTGGACAGGTCCGCAACCCGCTGTTGCAGAGCTTGGTGCGCAGGTGGGCGTAACCAAGACGGCTCCTCTCGCGGAGCTTGCTCCTGCAATGCGCAAGGCGGTGATGTTGAATCGTCGTGTGCACTATCTGCCCCCCTATCGTGGCGAGTCGAAGATGTTGATTTCGTCGTTGCTCGGTCTGGGTATCGAGATGCTGCACGAGCACAAGTCGATCGATTTGATGTTTGCCGTAGCCGAGATGCGCGAGGTGAAGAGCGACGAGGAGATCGAGCAGTTGGAGAATGCCTTTCTGATTGGTTATGAGATGCATACGACCGCAATGAAGATGTGTCGTGAGGGTCTTATCGAGCGCGAAATTGCGGGCAAGATCGAGGGCGTTGCCAAGTCGATGGGCCTCGGTGTATCGTTCCCGTCGATCGTATCGCAGCACGGCGAGACGTTGCACAATCTCAACTCGGAGGGTGTGCTCGAAAATGGTCGCCTGTTGTTGGTTGATTGCGGTGGCGAGAACCTGATGAACTACATCTCGGACCACACGCGTACCTACCCCGTAAGCGGCAAATTTACACAGAAGCAGCGCGAGATTTATGAGATCGTGCTGGCGGCTCACGACCACATTGCCAAGATCGTTCGCCCCGGAATGATGTATATGAGTGAGGTTCATCGTGCGGCCTATCTCTCGCTGGCAGAGGGACTTCGCTCGATCGGTCTGATCAACGGCTCGGCCGAAGACGCTGTTGAGGCTGGCGCAATGTATATGTTTATGCCCCACGGTTTGGGCCACGGTATCGGCCTTGATGTTCACGATTGCGAAAACATCGGCGAGCGTAGTTTCGACTACTCGCAGCTCGCGGAGCGTGCCGCACAGTCGGCAACGTGCGTTCACCGCGCTACGTGGCGCCTGCGCAAGGGCACGGTACTGAGCGATGAGCCGGGTATCTATTTCATTCCCGCGCTGATCGACAAGTGCCGCGCCGAGGGTCTCTATTCGGGCATTGTCAATTACGATCGCTTGGAGAGCTACCGCGACTTCGGCGGTATCCGTATCGAAGACGATCTGCTCGTTACTGACGGCGGTTGCCGCATTATCGGTAGCAAGAAGATCCCCGCAACGGTCGAGGAGATCGAGGCATTTATGGCGCGATAGATCTTTGCTATTTGCAATTCAAAATGCAGAATTAAGCCACTCCGAAATGGGGTGGCTTTTTCTTTACTAATAATATAAAATTTTATTTATCAACCTATGATATAGGTTACTCCTTGATAACATATACTCTCTTTCTTTAATTCTTCATAATAACCAAGTTTTATGACATCTATTTGTTCTGTTTTTACAACGTTATTTGGGGCCACCATACATTCTATTATATGTTCCACGTGGCAACTTATAATCAAGTTATCATTATTGAATGTAAATGAAACAGAAATACCACTATCCTTTACTGCAAAAGGTCCATTATAGCAATTACACACAAAAAATAATATTCCTCCCAGTTTTGTGTGTTTAATACTGTCATATTTCCCCTCTTTGAGATCTTCTCTCATCTTTACTATATCTAAAATATGATATATAAATTTAGATGAATACTGAACATGATTAAAGATTTCCCAAAACAAGCCATCAGAATAAGACATAACAGTAAATACAACTTTTGCATCCTTAATATGATGTCGCAATAATTCTTTCCAATTTACTGTTTTTAGATAAAATGTTTTACCTGGAAATATACCATCAAACACCGTTCTAGGATTACCTATTCTCATAAAAAATAATCTTAATCTATTACAAGCATTTTCAAGTTCCAACAACAATTTTGATTCTACGATTCGCTCGTCCATGGAAAAATTTCTCAAAAACAATAGATATTGCGATCGTTTGTAATTAAGATAAACGAAATTATGATAGAACGACAAATAAACGCACCAAATAGAGATAAAAGCCGTTAATAAAGAAATATAATCGTATATACCAGCATCCGTCAAACAGCATTTTATACTTAATAATACATATAATAATGATGTAATAGTTATAAAAACAAGCATTGTAATTCTATATACTATTAAGGATATTGATGTTGCATATTGTAAGAATTTGTTCCTTAAAACATATAAGAAGAAAGAAAATACCGTTAAGCCGATTAGTGTATAACTCAAATATGCAGTATTTACACTATATACACTTATTATATTTAGATATCCACAAATTAATAAACATATAGCACCTAAAAAACCTATATAAAATATAGATTTGAATATTATTTCTGCTGTTTTCTTAAATATATTAAATGTTTTTAAGAGATACTCTTCAAAAAGCAGATATGTATAACTGGCAAACACAGAAAAATTTAAAACAATGAGCACTATATCTAGGATCGTAATTTGTTGGGCTCTTATACAATCCAAACAAACTCCAATTAGTGCAAATAACCCCATAAATGGAATTATTTTAATGAATATCCTCATAAAGGCATAGAATGCTGCCTTAAAAGACCAAAAAGATCTCATCTGCATTATGAGTCTAAAATTGATAAATATACTTTAGGGCTAAAACAAAATTACAAATGTTCCCAATAATTTCCAAATGTTCTTTGGGGGATATAAAATAATTTAACAACTTGATTTATAGAGAGTGTTCCGTTCTTTATAAGCAAATAGTTGAAGATAAATACTTCTTTTAGAATAGAATAAACTTTATGATATATTAATCAGAATCTTGAACTAAAAAGCCGCACCCGAAATTCTCCGAGTGCGGCTTTAATCGTCAGGATTACAGTTCGTTACTCAATACCGCAAGCCTTGCGGATCTTCGCGGGAACGACGTTCTTATTTACAACGATGTTCATCGTCTTGTAAGCCGCGAAGGGGTACGAGAAGTAGTAGTAACCCTTGTAAGGACCTACCTCGCCCCACGAGTTCTTCACCTTGAAGTACTTGTTACCGATCTGATCCTCGGCGCGACCTACGATCTGCATACCGTGGTCGTCGGTGGTCTCGTACTTGTCGTAAGCCACCTGGCGCATCTGCTGATTGATTTCGAGTTCTGCGGTCGGCTTCGAGAAGCTGTACAGAGCAGCGTCGCGCTCCTGCGGAGTCATCTTACCCCAACGCTCTGCCTCGGTGCCCTCCAAGTTCTCCAACTTGACCGTGGGAACAACACCCAGAGCCAGCTGACGGCTGAAACCCTTTTCGCTCACGTCGGTAGCCCAATAGATCGAGTGGCCTGCATCGAGCGACGCATCCATAATCTCCATCAGCTCGTCGATGGGAACGTTGTACGACAGACCCCAAGCCCAGTTATCGGGAACTGCGATTGCGAACTGCGTATAGAAGGGGTGATGCGTGAACGAGGTGAACGAGATGTAGTCCGACATATCGACGGGCAGCGACTCGGCAAACGACTTCGGAGTGTACTCCTTGCCGTTGTAGGTGAACTTCTCAACCTTCGGGCCGAAATATACGTCGAGAATAGCGTTGAAACCATCTTTCCACGCGGGCGAGAGGGTCTTCTGCTTCACAACGCCCTCCAAATAACCGCGCAACAGAGCATCAACCTCGTAGTGGTTGTGCTTCTCGCTACCGTAGTTCAGACCGCGATAGACCTCTTCGGGAACGATACCGAACTCCTCGATTGCGTTCATCACGTCGTGCGTAGCACCGCCCTGACCGAAGTTCAGCATACCGTGCAGACGAACGAACTTCTCGGCCTTCTGCTCGTAGCAGTGGCGTACGATCCACATCTCCGACAGATCGACAGCCTCACCGCCCTTCTTCAAAATCTCGCTTTCGAGGAACGCTGTGCCCGAAAAGCTCCAACAGGTACCACTGCGGCTCTGATCCTTGATCGAGGTTGCCTCGACACAATCCTTATCGGTGATCTTGTAGCCCTCTGCCTTCGGAGCCTCACCCTTGCGCTGTGCCTGTGCGCCAAATGCCAACGCTACGAACAGCACGCTGAAAATAAGTTTTTTCATAGTAAGTAGTTTGTTTTATTTTGTATTAATAACTTGTCAAAAATGCACTTGCGGAGCGTTGTTCGACCCTCGAAAAGGTGGAAAACGCTCCGCAAGATAGCGAAAAATTTTGACCGAAACAACTATTTCTTGCTTCCGTCTATAATTTTAAGACAATCCTCATAGCTCAAATCCTCAACCTTGCGGCCCTTCGGGATTCGATAGTTCTTGCCCTTGTAGGCGATATAGACGCCATAGCGACCATTCTTGATCAGCAGATCGGCATCCTCGGCAAAACTCTTGACGGGGGTATTTGTCGTCGCTACCTGTCGCTCGTGCGCCAAGACAAGCTCAACGGCACGCTCGTAGCTGATCGTATATGGGTCCTCACCCTTGGGCAGCGAGGTAAATTTGTTGTTGTTGCGCAGGTAGGGACCGAACTTACCCAGGCCGACCACCAGCTGATCGCCATTCAGCTCGCCCAGATCGCGCGGCAACGAGAAGAGCTCCAACGCCTCCTCCAACGTGATCGAAGCGATTAACTGACCCGCTTTCAGACCTGCAAAACGGGCCTTTTCGCCATTGTTGCCGCCAATCTGCACCATCGGGCCGTAGCGACCAATACGTGCCGAAACCTCCTTGCCCGATACGGGATCAATGCCCAGCACACGCACCTGATTGGTCTTGGTCGATTGGGTTTCGAGTGCCTGCTCAACTGTCGGGTGGAAGTTCGAGTAGAACTCGCTGATCATCTTATTCCACTCCATCTCGCCCTCGGCAATCTCATCGAACTGCTTCTCGACGCTCGCCGTGAAGTTGTAGTCCATAATCGTAGGGAACGAGCTCTCCAAGTAGTCATTCACAACCATACCGATATCCGTGGGAGCCAGACGGCTCTTCTCCTTACCGATATTCTCCGAGTGCATCTTGCTCTTGATGCGATTGCCATCGAGCGTCAGCTGCTCGTACGAACGCTTAACGCCATCCTTATTCTGCTTTACGACATAACCGCGATTGATGATCGTCGTGATGGTCGGTGCGTAGGTCGAAGGACGACCGATACCCAGCTCCTCCAAACGCTTCACGAGCAGAGCCTCGTTATAGCGCGTCGGTGCCTGCGTGAAACGCTGCGTAGCGGTGATTGTCTGCACATCGAGCTGCTGACCTACCGACAGCGCGGGCAGCATACCCTGCGTTGCGTCGGCCGTCTGATCGTCGTCGGTCGATTCCGAGTAGAGTTTCAAGAAACCGTCGAAACGGATCACCTCACCCGTAGCGATGAACTGTGCCTCGCCGTCGTTCATATCAATCGTAACGATCGTGCGGTCGATCTCGGCAGCCACCATCTGCGATGCCACGGTGCGCTTCCAGATCAGCTCATAGAGGCGTTTCTCGGCAGCATTGCCATCAATCGTCGTGCGCTCCAAATATGAGGGGCGGATAGCCTCGTGAGCCTCCTGTGCGCCTTTGGTTTTGGTCTTATAGTTGCGAATCTGGTGATACTTCTCGCCAAAGAGTTTGATAACCTCCTCCTTGGTCTGCGCCAGAGCCTGACCCGACAGATTGACCGAGTCGGTACGCATATAGGTAATCAAACCCTGCTCATACAGACGCTGTGCGAGCGACATTGTCTGCGATACCGACATACCCAACTTACGACCTGCCTCCTGCTGCAAGGTCGAGGTGGTGAATGGGGGTGCGGGAACGCGCTGCGAAGGCTTCTCCTCGCTCTTCACGACCGAGAAACGTGCCCCCTTGCAGCTTTCGAGGAAGGCAACAGCCTCCTCGCGCTTCTCGAAGCGGCGGTTCAACTCGGCGCGGAACTGCGTCGATTCATCGCCTGCAAGCGAGAACAGGGCCACAACACGGAAGTAATCCGTAGGCTGGAAGTCGATGATCTCTCTCTCGCGCTCAACCAGCAGTCTGACCGCCACGCTCTGCACGCGGCCTGCCGACAGACTCGGCTTAACCTTCTTCCAGAGCACGGGCGAAAGCTCGAAGCCCACCAAGCGGTCCAATACGCGGCGAGCCTGCTGCGCATTGACAAGGTCCATATTGACTGTTCGCGGCTCCTCGATTGCGTTGAGGATCGCTTTCTTTGTAATTTCGTGGAATACAATTCGTTTAGTTGTTTCGACGGGCAGATCCAGAACCTCTGTGAGGTGCCAAGCGATAGCCTCTCCCTCGCGGTCCTCATCGGATGCCAACCATACGGTTTTGACACTACGCGAAAGTTTGCTCAATTCGGCTACGACCTTCTTCTTGTCGTCGGGGATCTCGTAGATAGGCTTGAATCCCTCTTCGAGGTCGATACCCAGATCCTTCTTGGCCAGATCGCGGATGTGGCCGAAGCTCGACTTGACCACGAAGTCCTTACCCAAAAATTTTTCAATCGTCTTTGCCTTGGCAGGCGACTCGACGATTACCAGATTTTCCTGCATTACTCTTCTTCGCTATATTATTATCGGATCGCGCAGATCGCGCGCGGGCGATCGTTGAAATCCACTTCTTGTCAGTTTGTTCTCTATAAACGAGAAAACCTAAGTCGCGTACGCACTTAGGTTGTTTTTTCTCGTTTCTTTCTCTCTTTCAGTTGCTTTACCTCATTAGTGTATAGGTAATCGTAATCTTTATCGCATCGTCGCCTCGCAGAGCAACCTGGCCGAGCGTAAAGAGCTCCTTAACGGCCGGCGCGATGAAGATCGAGCGATCCTTGATCTGCGATATATCGCCATCTGCCGCGCGATACTCGCTCCACAGACGTTGCGTATAAACCGTGATATCCATCGCATAGTGGCCACGCGAACGGTTCAGATCGCCACCGAAGGGCAGACGATAGTCCGTGCCGTAGTTGTCGTACAACGAAGCCTCGTACTCATAGTCGTAGTCATCAATACCGATGATCTGCTTCATATCGGTGTACATACCCATACGTGTCGGTGCCGCATCGAGGAAGGGGATTGCCGCGGGACGCTCGGCGGGGTCATTTACATTGACTGTCAGCGGAATATAGATCATTGCCTGATTGATCGACACATTCTCGTAGCCGCCATTCTTATCAGGATCGCCCAACGTTGCCAGCTGCTCAATGAACTCGTCGGTGATCTTCAAGTAGCCATTTACGCCACCCATACCCTCGACATAGAAGACCTCCTGCGAGGGGTCGCCCGGCAGAGTGTCGTTCAGACCCGAACGGCCGACGATACTGCCCTCGTAGTCGTGCGAAACCAAGTTTGCAGCCACATTGCCGACCTTTGCTTTGGTTGCATAGAAGGCATACGAAGCCGAGATGGTATCGTAGATAAGGTTATGGTCAATCGAGTCGTGGTCGCGCATCCAGAGTTGCAGACCCGTGTATGAGGTCTCGGTGCGATAGATCGCCTTCGAGAGACGGTCGCTCTGTTCGGGAACCACATAAAGACCCTTGAACTTATTGATCCACAGCGTATCGTTGTAGTAGGTTGTCGTGTCGGTTGTCATCAGACGATTGACATATTCGCGGCCCTTCGCGGTCAAATCCACACGCGAGTAGGTATCCGTGGGTGAGGTGATCTCGAACGTAAAGAGCAAATCGGGGTTGATATAGCCCTCGGCGTCGAAGTTGATATAGAAGGTGGTATCCTCCGGAATGAAATCCTTATCTACCTCATAAACAAAGAATTTCTGCGATGCGGTGGTATCGCCCTTGTAATCCGTAATCGAGTAGGTGAACAGCACCGAGTCCAGAATGGGATCCAGACCGAAGATCTCGCCCTCGGTATAGGGCAGGCTTGTCGGCAACATCTGACCGATGAACGAGCAACGGCGCAGACCGAAGGTATCGTTCTGCAACTGACCGATATAGGCATAACTCGAACCGACGATGGTCGATTGAAGCGAGTCGGTCTGTGTGTTATATGTTTTGACGTTGCCCAGCGTGTCGATAAGGATCTTCATTCGCTGGTTTTCGGGGATCAGGTTCTCGCCCAGCAGGTCATTAACCTCTGTGCAGGCCGAGAAGATCGCCACCGAAGCGATTGCTGTCAGAGCCGCCGAAAACACTCGGCGCAAAAGCTTTTTATAGCAATTCATCATAGAATTTCTGATAATTGTCTAAATACTCAGTCGTTGTTTTGTCCTGATATTCAAGCACTCGCTTGCCGCTTGCTGCCAAATACTCGGCTATACTTGCGTCTAATTCAGGGGTCTCGACGATTATACCGTCGGCATAATCAATAACGAGCTTCATCAGGTTTTGGTATGAGGGATGCTCAATAATTTCCAATTTTTTACCATCGACGCCCTCATTTTCGATCTTGAAGCGCATCTGCTCATTCAATTCGCCCTCAAAACCCTCGCCATAGATCGACGCTACGATCTTAACATCCTTGAAGATCGGGTCATCCGAGAAGACCTCGCGCAGATAGATCGGCACGATGCTCGAAAACCAGCCGTGGCAATGCACGATCGTAGGCTCCCAACGCAGCTTCTTGACCGTTTCGAGCACACCGCGAGCGAAGAAGATCGCGCGCTCGTCGTTATCCTCGAAGGCCTTACCCTCGTCATCGACCAGCACGGCCTTACGCGAGAAGCAGTCATCGTTGTCGATGAAGTAGATCTGCACGCGAGCCGACGGAATCGAGGCCACCTTGATAATCAGCTGGTGGTCGTTATCGTTGATAATGAGGTTCATACCCGACAGACGGATAACCTCGTGCAGTTGATTGCGATACTCATTGATGCAGCCGTAGCGAGGCATAAAGGTACGGATTTCGTTTCCGCGTTCCTGCATCGCCTGCGACAACGTGCGACAGAGATTTGCCATATCCGACTCCGGCAGATAGGGCTTTATCTCTTGACAAACGTATAGAATTCTGTTTTTACCCATCACTCTATTTTTTTCTCATTCTGCAAAGATACGAAAATTTTTTTATAGAATCAGCATTGCGTCGCCGTAAGTGCCAAAACGATAGCCCTCTTCCTTCGCCACGCGGTAGGCTTCCATCACCAGATCGTAGCCGCCGAATGCCGCTACCATCATCAGCTGGGTCGAGTAGGGAAGGTGGAAATTCGAGATCATAGCATCGGCAACCGTAAAGTCGTAGGGGGCGAAGATGAACTTGTTGGTCCAGCCGTCGTAGGGCTTCAACATTCCGTTGGTCGAAACGGTGCTCTCGATGGTACGCATTACGGTCGTACCCACAGCTACAACGCGATGGCCATTCTCCTTGGTCTTATTGACAGCCTCGGCAGCCTCCGACGTAACGGTGATCTGCTCCGAGTCCATCTTGTGCTTGGTCAGATCCTCGACATCGACCGTGCGGAAGTTACCCAAGCCCACGTGCAGGGTGATCTCGGTCGAGTTGATGCCCTTGATCTCCATACGCTTCAAGAGGTGCTTCGAGAAGTGCAGACCTGCGGTGGGAGCTGCCACTGCGCCCTCGTGCTTTGCGAAGATTGTCTGGTAACGCTCCTCGTCGATCTCCTCGACCTTCTCGCGTACCCAGCGGGGCAGCGGTGTCTCGCCCATAGCATAGAGGGCCTTCTTGAACTCGTCGTAGTCGCCATCGAAGAGGAAACGCAACGTGCGGCCACGCGAGGTGGTGTTGTCAATCACCTCGGCAACCAGCAGGTCGTCATCGCCGAAATAGAGTTTGTTGCCGATACGGATTTTGCGTGCAGGATCGACCAGCACGTCCCACAGACGCTGCTCGCGGTTCAATTCGCGCAACAGGAAGATCTCGATTTCGGCACCGGTCTTCTCCTTGTTGCCGTAGAGGCGGGCGGGGAATACTTTGGTATTGTTGAAGATGAAGATGTCGTCCGCTGAAAAATAGTCGATTACATCTTTGAAAGTTTTGTGTTCGATCGTGCCTTTGGCGCGGTTGATGACCATCAGGCGCGAGTCGTCGCGGTTGTCGGTCGGATACTTTGCCAACATTTCGGGCGAAAACGCATAGCCGTACTGCGAAAGTTTCATATCGTATCTGTTAGTTTTATTGACTGCTTTATTTACTGCAAAAGACAGCGCATTAATATAAACAATACGTAAACGAATCGATTTTGTTTCACTCGATTAGAGATTTTCTAATATTTTTTCGAGATTTTCGGCCAAAGCGAGTGTAAAACCTCCACTGCGCGTGCGACACAGCGAGGTCAGATAGGCTCCGCTTTCGAGTTTTTCGCCCAACTCCATCGCAATCGAACGGATATAGGTACCCTTGCTGCAACGAACACGGATCTTAATGCGCGGCATATCGTACTCCAACAGCTCCATCTCGTAGATATTGATCAGAGCCTGACGCATTTTGGTCTCGGTCTCGGCCACAGCACCCTCACGGGCGTATTCGTAGGCACGGCGACCGTCGATCTTCTTGGCCGAATAGACGGGCGGGGTCTGCAATCGCTCGCCACACAGCTCCGCGAGTGCCGCCTCGACCTTCTCGCGCGTGATGTGGTCGGTCGGATAGGTCGCATCGACAGGGTGCTCCATATCGTAGCTCGGCGTGGTAGCACCGAGCATCATCTCGGTAACATACTCTTTCTCTTCGGCTTGCAGCTGCTCAACCATCTTGGTAGCCTTACCCACACAGACAATCAGCACGCCCGTAGCCAGCGGATCGAGCGTTCCGGCGTGGCCCACTTTGATATTTTTGAAACCCTTGTGGCGCAGGTTGTATTTGATTTTGCGCACCACGTCGGTCGAGGTCCATTCGTAGGGCTTATCGACCACAATGATATGGCCCTCGTTATAGTTGATTGTATTCTCCATTTATACCTAAATATGTTTTCGTTTTGCACCCACCCCGACGCTATCTGCGCCCCACTTGCACTTGCACTCTCCCCGACGCTATCTGCGCCCCACTTGCACCCGCCACGCTCGGCGTGGCTAAGCCCCTGCCTGAGGCGGGGGTTTGGGGGTGGGTCATATTTGCCTACGCGACCTGCGGTCGCGCGAAGAAAACCGTAAAGGTTTATTACTCCTTTTAACTTGTTACTATATACTATATTATATAGCTCATAATAGCAACCACACCTGCCACCGCGCAATAAATCGCAAACCAGGTCAGCTTGCCGCGACGAACGATACCCAACATAAATTTACAAGCCAGGCAACCCGTAACGAATGCCGCCACGAAACCTGCCGCCATAACGCCTGCCGAGATCCCCGTTGCAGCCGTCTCGCCCGAACTCTTAATCAGATCGAGCAGAGCCTCGCCCAAAATCGGGGGCAGCACCATCAAAAACGAGAATTGCGCCACCACTTCGCGCTTATTACCAAGCAGCAGACCCGTTGCGATCGTGGTACCCGAACGCGACAGACCCGGCATAGCCGCCACCGCCTGTGCGCAACCGATAATCCACGCATCACGCCACGACAATTCGCTCTTCTCGCGCTCCTTGGCGCGTGCCGCAAAGATGAGCAGCGCCGCCGTAACGAGCAACATCTCACCCACGATGAGCATAATCACCGACGACGAAAGCATTGCGTTGAGCTGATCTTTGAAGGCAAAGCCGACGATGCCGATCGGAATCATCGACAGCAGGATCTTGCCCACATATTCGGTTTGCGAGTTACGCTCGAAACGCAACAGACCGCGCAACAAATCCCAAATCTGCTTGCGCAAAATCACGATCGTGCTCAACACCGTTGCGGCGTGGAGCGTTACGTCGAAGGTGAGATTTTCGGCAATCTCGACCCCTAACAGCTCCTTTGCGATTTGGAGATGACCGCTGCTCGATACGGGCAGAAACTCCGTAAGTCCCTGAACCACACCGAGCAATATCGACTCTAAATAGTTCACGCTTTACTCCTCCTTTGATTTGTGGCCGTCAAAACGCTTCATAATGGCGTAGATCTCGAATGCGAAACCGCCAATCACCAGAATCGGTGCGAGCGTAATGCGACGGAAATTGAACATCTCGTAGTTAAACTCATCGGGCGACGAGCTGCCGCCACCTGCCATAAGCACAAAGCCCAAAACGATCACCGCAAAACCGATGAGCATCAACACATAGTTCTTTGTTGTGAGGGCCATACGTGCATCCTCGGCCACAGCGGGCTTGTTATCTTTCTCCTTTTTCATTAGTAGAGGTGTATTTTATTCGTTTTCATATTGACAAACTTATTGACTGCAAATGAGGTGAATAGCAGCGAGATCACCACGCCGCCACCGATCATCACAGCCATAATCACCGCCGCCGTCGAAGGTGCGGTGAGTGTTCCGAATTCGGGCATTGCCTCGCCCAAACGCCAAATCACAACGGCAAACATCGCCGCCGCCATAACGCCTGCCAGCACGCCCTGCCACAAAGCACTGCCCAAGAACGGGCGCATAATGAACCACTTGGTTGCGCCGACAAGCTTCTGTGTATTAATGATATATCGTTTCGAGTAGATCGAAATACGGATCGTATTGTTGAGCAGAATGAGCGAGATCAACAGCAATGCGCCGCCGAAAACGAGCAGAATCGTGCGGATACGGCTGACGGTCGAATTGATCTTCTCGACCACACCGAGAGGCACGATCACATCGCCCACGCCCTTCATCTTTCGCATCTCGGCAACCAACTCCTCGATCTGTTCGGGAGCGACCTTCGAGCCATCCAACAGCACCTCGTAGCTGTCGAGCAGGGGATTTTCGCCCAGCACCTTCTCGAAATCGTCGCCAAACATCTCGCGGAAGGCCTCATCGTCGGCCTTCGACTCCTTGCTCGAAAATTGGACCGAGGTGATGAACTCCTTTGCCGAGAGCTGTCGCTCGATACTTTCACGCTGTTCGGGCTCGGCCGTACGCGAGAGTTCGATGGTCAGCATTGCGCGATTTTGCAGCTCGCGCGAGCTCTTAACGGCTGCCGAGAGCAGATAACCGACCGATCCTAAAAGGAAGATTACCAGCGCGATGCTGATGGTCGAAATGGCGTACGAATTGCGTACGCGGCGTTTGAGTTTGCGATTATCTTTCATCGTTTGTCAGATTTTCTTTTTGTTTGCGGCGGCGGATAAAGGCAACAACCAAAACGGCTGCCACGCCCGCCAAAATTGCGATCGACGAGCAGAGCGTTACCGCCTCCACCTTGCCAAATGCGGGGGCGCGGAATCGCCACTCGACGGTGTGCTTGCCCGCGGGCAGGGTCATTGCGCGCAGGATGTAATTGGCTCTGTAATAGGGCACCTCCTCGCCATCGAGGTAGGCCTTCCAACCCTTGTTGTAGTAGATCTCCGAGAAGATGGCCACGCCCGTACCGCTCGACTCATATTCGTAGCGCAGGTAGTTGGGTCGATACTCCACAAGGTCGATCGCGGCGGTGAACTCCTCGCTCAAATCTATCGCTGCAACCTCCTCGGCCCAACGCGCATCGACAACCGCCTCCGAGTGGGGATCAATCTCGGCCAGCGCATCAATCTCGTCGCGCGGGCTATCGGTCAGGTATATGCGATCGACAAACCACGCCGCACCGCAACGTGTCGCATTGGGTGTCAGCGAGATACGACCCTGCGAGGTGGGCACGATCATATATTTCGTATTGAGCATATCGAGCACCTTCTGTGCCGTCGAGTCGATACCGTAATTGACCGTCGAGAGATAGTTGTCGATGATATCCTGATAGCGGCTCAACTTTGCACCGTGATAGCCGCCCACCGAGCGGTGGAAGTATGACGTGGTCGCGTCGTTGAAGGGCGAAACCGTCAGATTCAACACGCGGAAACCAGGCTCCTTGTCGGCCATAATATATTTGTCGGCTTCGTTGGGCACAACCTCGGTTTTACGCGCACTGACAAATGCCGAATGGGGCAGATAGCGCAGATTGACCGCCACAAGGTCGATCACAACGACAGCCACCGTCGTTGCCATTGCCACCACATAGCGCACCTTGCCGCGCAGATAGAGCCACAACATCGCCGCCACCATCAGCACAAATGCCAGCGATCGCCACGCATCGGCCGAAGCCACTGCGGCACGCTCCTTGACCATCGCCTCGGCGGTGATCATACCTAACTCCTCGTGCAGACCCTGTGCGATATATTGCTCGCCACCCTGCTGATACATCAACATCTGTCGCCACTCATCGGTCATTATTGCCTCGGACTCGGCAGCGTCGAAATCGAAGATCGACCCTGCGAACAGCGCGACCATAAGGCATACGCCACCGACCAAGCCCACCGACCAATAGACGCCGCGCTCGGCCTTCGTGCGGTCGCAATCCTTGTCGCTGAGGCGCGAGAGTGCCAATGCCGCCAACAGAGGTATGCTCCACTGAATGATGACCTGAATCATCGACACGGTACGGAACTTATCGTAAGCGGGGAAATAGTTGTAGAACAGCTCGGTGAGCCACATCATATTTCGACCCCACGAGAGTAGCAGAGCCAATACCGATATGGCTACGATCCACCATTTCGCGCGACCACGCAACACGAAACAACCCAAGATGGCCAAGAAGATCGCCGCCGCACCCAGATAGGTCGGACCTGCCGTAAATGGCTGGTCGCCCCAATAGCGCGGCAACTGCCCTGCTACCTGTCGCAAGCCGTAGGGTGTGAGTGCCTCGGCCACTGCGCCATCGTCAGCAAAGGTCTCGTTCGATGCGCCACCCATCAGGTTGGGAATGAGCAGGTTGAGGCTCTCCGTGCGACCATAGCTCCACGCCGTGGCATATTGCAGATCAAGGCCTTCGGCACCCTCTTCGGCTACGGCCAGCTCCGATCCGCCACGAATTGTTTCGGGCTGATGTTGCATCGTGTACCACAGCGGCGAGAAGTTGGCACCTACGCCCAGCACACCCGCCAGCGCAACCATCGCTGTCGTCAGTGCGAACTTACGCAACGCCCCCTCGCGCACCGCCTCGACGAGCAGCGCGATCCACATCGCCGCCATAACCATAATGAAGTAGTAGGTGATCTGCGGATGGTTGGCACCCACCTGCAATGCGGTGAAGAGTGCGGTCATCGCCACACCCACCCAGCGATTGCGTTTGAAGGCGTACCACACCGATCCGACCATCAACGGAGCATAGACCAATGCCCACATCTTTGTAATGTGTCCCGCGCTGATAATCAGGAAGAAATAGGTCGAAAGACCATACGCCACCGCACCTACGACCGCCGGCCAGCGACGTACCTTCATCATCAGCAACATCGCCCAAAAGGCCACCATCGCAAAGAAGATGAACGACATCGGCTGGTCGATCACCTTAACCACCTGTGCAATCGAGTGCTTGATCCACTCCGAGGGGTAATAGGTGTTGATCAGATAGGAGGGCATACCGCCGAACATTCGACCGGTCCATTGGGGATCTTCACCCCAGCGTTCGCGCGAGTCGAGGATGTCGCTTGTCATACCCTCATACTGCTTTACGTCGTGCTGCGCCAGCACGCGACCCTCGAATTGTGGCGCGAAATATGTCGCCGCAATCACAAAGAAGAGCGCGATGGGAGCGAGCCATCGAATCATCCAATCGGTTATTTTTTTCATCTCCATTTGTCAAAATCTTTTATATCAAACTGCAAAGTAACGAAAAATAGTTGGACAAGCGTGTCTTGATACCGAAAAATAACCGTATATTTGCAAATAAAAAATCATTCTATGGATACACTTGCAGCCATTCGCCGTCCGATCGAGGAGGATTTGTCGCACTACGAGGAGTTCGTGCGCCGATTCTTCAACGCCGAAACCGAACCTCTGCGCTCCATTCTCGAATATGTAATCTCGAACCGAGGTAAGGGCGTTCGCCCTATGCTCGTGCTGCTTGCCGCAGGTATGCTCTCGCGCAATCCGCAGGCAGGAGCGTCGCACCGCACACTGCTCGCCGCTTCGATTGTCGAGATGTTGCACACCGCATCGCTCATTCACGACGACGTGATCGACGAGTCGAATATGCGTCGTGGCAAGGCCTCGGTCAATGCTATGTGGCAGTCGCGCAATGCCGTTCTGGTGGGCGACTACATTCTGGCAAAGACCTTCGCAAATGGTATGCACAGCGGTCAGTATGATATTGTTTCTCACGTTGTTGGAGCTATTGGCGAACTGTGCGAGGGCGAGCTGATGCAGAGTGCCCATAGTCGCGCACTCGATATGACGCGCGAGGCATATCTCGACGTGATTTACAAGAAGACCGCAACGCTGCTCGGTATCAGTTCGTCGGTGGGTGCGCTGACCGTCGGAGCAACGTCGCAGCAGGTGGCCGAGATGCGACGTTTTGGCGATTGTATCGGTATGGCGTTCCAGATCAAAGATGATATTTTGGACTATACGCCCGATGCCGAGACGGGCAAACCGTCGGGCAACGACCTGCTTGAACATAAGATTACGCTGCCGATGCTCTGCGTGTTGGAGCAGAGTTCTGACGAGGAGCGTCAGTCGATTATCGAGCAGATCCGCAACTGCACGACCGAGGAGCAGAGCGTAGCTTTGCAGCAGATGGTTGCCGAGCGCGGCGGAATAGAGGCGGCCGAGCGCACGATGCGCCAATATATCGAGAGCGCAACGCGCATCCTCTCGCACTACCCGCAATCGGAGTACCGCGATTCGCTGATGACCCTCTGTGCCTATATCGGCGAGCGAAACAAGTAGGCGACCGAAATAGGGTTGCCTGTCGGTGTCTTGGAGATCTCGGTAGGCGAGCAGGCAAAACTGATCGACAAAATAGCGGGCGCAATAAGGAGTAATGAAATATGTGTCAACTTTTTTATTGCTATTCCGAAAAATTGCGTTAAATTTGTATAATTGTGTGAAATTATCGAAAAATCTATCAATCTAAAATAAACCTATTTTCGTATGGAAAAACAGAAAAGTAATGTATTGGCTATCGTAGTGATGATCCTGCTCTTCGGTATGATCTCGTTTGTAACCAATCTGGCTTCGCCTATGGGCGACGTGTTGAAACATCAGTTCGGCGTGGCTAACTGGATGGGTACGCTCGGCGTTTTCGCTAACTTCATCGCTTATGCCGTAATGGGTATCCCCGCAGGTAATATGCTCTCGAAGTTGGGCTACAAGAAGACCGCTCTGATCGCTATCGGCGTAGGTTTCATCGGCGTTGGTATTCAGACCGTTTCGGGCTTCGTTGGCAGCTTCGGTGTCTATCTGCTCGGTGCTTTCGTTGCAGGTTTCTCGATGTGTATGCTGAACATCGTTGTTAACCCGATGCTGAATAAGCTCGGTGGCGGCGGTAACAAGGGTAACCAGCTGATCCAGATCGGTGGCTCGTTCAACTCGTTGATGGGTACCGCAGTGATCATCCTGACCGGTCTGCTGATCCCCAACATCGCACAGGCTCAGATTAGCGACGTTAATGGTCTGATGTACACCGCATTGGCTATCTTCGCGCTGGCATTCATCGTTGTTTCGCGCACTGAAATTCCGGAGAATGCTCCCGCAGCTGCCGTTGCAGGCGAGAAGTCGAAGTATGGCCCGATGTCGTTCCGCCACTTCGTGCTGGGCGCAATCGCAATCTTTGTATATGTAGGTGTTGAGGTTGGTATTCCCAACGTATTGCAGAAGTGGTTGAACGAGGTTTCGACAACCGCTATCGCAGGTACCGTTGCAGGTACATATTGGTTCCTGATGCTCATCGGCCGTCTGGTAGGTGCAGCAGTAGGTAGCAAGGTTTCGGCAAAGGCTATGCTCTCGACCGTATCGATCGTAGGTCTGTGCCTGGTTGGTGGCGCAATGATCCTCTCGCCCGAAACGATGGTTAATTTGCCCGTATTCGACGGCGCAAAGGGCTTCGCAATGGCTAACGTACCCGTAAATGCAGCTCTGCTCGTATTGGTAGGTCTTTGCACCTCGGTTATGTGGGGCGGCATCTTCAACCTCGCAGTTGAGGGCCTCGGCAAGTACACCGAGAAGGCTTCGGGTATCTTTATGGCTCTGGTTTGCGGTGGCGGTATCCTGCCTCTGGTGCAGAACGCTATCGTTGATGCAACCGGCAACTACCTGGCAAGCTACTGGGTAATCATCGCAGGTCTGGCTTATATGTTGTTCTACGCGCTCATCGGCTCGAAGAACGTCAATAAGGACATCCCGACCGAGTAACGCATTACTCATCGCATAAAACATTTATAGCCGCGCTCCTTATGGGGGTGCGGCTTTTTTTGATTCAAGATTCAAAAAGCAAAATTGCATTTTTAATAAAAGTCCGAAAAAGCAAAATTTCAGGGCGATTTCGAAGAAATCGTCAAGTTCAGCGGCTCGCGCAAACCTTGTTGCGCGCCCCCCCCGCAGCCGCTGAACTTGGATTAATTGATAGCAAAGAAAAAGCCGCACTCAAAGAGCGCGGCTATAATTTTGAATTGCAAAGGCTTATCGCTTCATCACCTCCTGCTGCCATTTCCACGCGGCGGCGAGAGTCTCATCGAGCGAACGCTCGGCACGCCAACCCAACTCGTTGTTTGCCAGAGTGGTATCGGCCCAAATCAGTGTAATGTCGCCTGCGCGACGCGGAGCAATGCGATAGTTGAGTTTGAGGTTATTGACGCGCTCGAAGGCCTTAACCAACTCCAAAACCGACACTCCTCGACCTGTACCGATATTGAAAATCTCGAAATTCTCCTTATTGAGGCCCTCGATCATACGGCCAATTGCCACCACGTGAGCACGTGCCAGATCAACCACATCAATATAGTCGCGGATACACGAACCATCGGGGGTGTCGTAGTCGTCGCCAAAAACGCTCAAACACTCGCGAATACCCGCCGCCGTCTGGGTGATGTAGGGCACCAAATTCTGCGGCACGCCGCGTGGCAACTCGCCAATCAGAGCCGATGGATGCGCACCAAAGGGGTTGAAATAACGCAGAGCGATACCCTTCATCTCCTCATTGGCGGTTACCGCATCACGCAAAATATCTTCACACATCTGCTTGGTATTGCCATAGGGCGATGCCGCAGGTTTGCGCGGCGAGAGCTCCGTTACGGGCTGCACGTCAGCCTCGCCATAGACCGTCGCCGACGACGAGAAGACGATGTTTTGGCAACCATATTTGTTCATCAATTCGAGAACATTGACAAACGAAAAGAGATTGTTGCGATAGTACATCAGCGGTTTCTCGACTGATTCGCCCACCGCCTTCGAGGCTGCAAAGTGGATCACAGCATCGAAACGATATTTGCGGAAAACCTGCTCGAAGGCCTCACGGTCGCAGCAATCGACCTTCTCGAATGGAATCTCCACGCCTGTAATCTGGCGCACACCCTCCACGGCCGCCTCGTCAGAGTTCGACAAATTATCCACCAGCACCACGTCGTAACCCGCTTCAACGAGTTCGACCGCCGTATGCGAGCCGATATAACCGGCACCGCCCGTAACCAAAACGCAACGTTTCATATCCTATCTTTTAACTCTATTCTTTACGATACAACAATAATTGCTGCACCATATTAAGCGTTAATTTTCTTAAATGCTATATTAATTCGATGCACTCGCAATCTTTTTAACCAACTCTGCAATCTCCCTTGTTAAGGTTTTTATATTAGCTCTGTGGTCGCTAATATAGTTTTGGCTGTAATATACACTTGAAGTTAAGGCATTGGCCAACTCTTTTTGAGCGACCTCCAATTGCGCTTTCTTGGATTTCAATTCGCGCTGTAAAACTGACGTATTGAATTTTTGATTCGAAGCGGACTTGAACGAGATCTGTTTAGCCATATTGCGGCTGGCCTGCTCAATTTGTTTCACATTCACATCCTTTTTACCGAGCAGAACAGCTGCCGTAATCGCGGTACCGGCTGCAATTGCTAACGTAATCCAAGTAACGGGATTTGCCCACAGGCGTTTCTCCAACTTTTCGGGGTCAAGATATATATCCGACAAATCGTGCAGAATGTAGCGAGCCTTACATGCTAACCAATAAACTCGCGAATCTCGCCTTCTGTTTAACTCTGCAACTTTCTCTTCATCGATTATATCATAATCGAAGTGGATCGAATCATCCGACACCTCCAAATAAGAGCCCTCACTGAAGACATCATCCAACATATATTCTGCCAAAGTGGTATCTTTGGGATAGGCTTTTTTGATGCTTTCGGGCGTATATTCAAGACGAAGCATACGCAACTTTTTCAACGCCTGTGCCTCTTCTTCGCCGATATATAAATGAAAAGAGTATTTGTAAGTATTGAGAGGAAGCTTAATAATTTCAGTGCGATAAACGATCGTTAGATTTTCATCATACTGCGTAGCTCGCCATTCGACATCTTTAAATGTTCCATATTCTGTATCAAGCGATGTATGGCTAAATTTGCCAATAGGCTGTAAAAAATAGACATCTTGCATAAGCCAATAGCTTTAAGTTGTTTTTCTGTTAAAGATTTATTCCACAAATATACGACAATTTTCAATTTGTTATTCCCGATTTCGCGAGTCGATCCAGATTGTTACGGGGCCATCATTGATGAGTGCCACCTGCATATCGGCACCAAATTCGCCCGTGCCGACCGTGCGGCCCGAAAGCTCCTCGACACGACGCACAAAACGTTCGTACAGCGGTCGCGAAATGGCCTCGCCCGCACTGCGGATATACGATGGGCGGTTGCCCTTGCGCGTTGAGGCGAAGAGCGTGAACTGACTGACAATCAGCAACTCACCACTGACCTGCTGCACATCGAGATTCATCACTCCCTGCTCGTCATCGAAGATTCGCAGGCGCAACAATTTGCCCGCCAGCCACTCGATATCCTCGTCGCCATCGGCCTCCTCGATACCCACCAGCACGAGCAATCCCTGCCCGATCTGCGAGCGCAATTCGCCCTCGATCGTAACCGAAGCCTCGCGCACACGTTGAATTAAAAGTCGCATATTATCAATTAGTTAGCGTCAAATTACAAAAAAGTCGGTTTAATGTGCTTCGAGCCAATTTTCGCCCACGCCATATTCGACCGTAAGCGGGACACGCAGTTGAGCCGCGTGCTCCATTGCCTCGACGACAATCTTCGCAACAGCCTCTTGTTCAGTGCGATAAAGGTCGATGACGATTTCGTCGTGCACCTGCAAAATCATCTTCGAGCGCAAACCTGCCGCCCGTATTTTGCGATACATTTCGACCATCGCCAACTTCATAATATCGGCCGCGCTACCCTGAATCGGGGCATTGATGGCGTTACGCTCGGCCACGCCACGCGCCACGGCATTGCGCGAATTGATGTCGTTCAAGTAGCGGCGACGACCGAAAATTGTCGATACAAAGCCCTCATTACGAGCCTGTTCCGCCGCGCGATCCATATACTCCTTAACCTTCGGATATGATGCAAAATAGCCCTCGATGATCTCCTTCGCCTCGCCGCGCGGAATATCCAGACGCTGTGCCAGACCAAAGGCCGAAATGCCGTAGATAATTCCAAAGTTGGCAGTCTTGGCGCGACGTCGTTGCTCACTCGTAACTGCCTCTAAATCTTCGTGAAAGAGCCTTGCGGCCGTCGCGCGATGAATGTCGTGTCCCTCGCGGAAAGCCTCGATCAGACTTGCGTCATCGCTCAAATGTGCCATCAGTCGCAACTCGACCTGCGAGTAGTCGGCCGAGAGCAGCAGGTGCTCCTCATCCGAAGGGATAAAGGCTTCGCGGATACGGCGACCACGCGCATCGCGGATAGGAATATTTTGCAGATTGGGATTTGCCGACGACAAGCGACCCGTAGCTGTAACTGCCTGATTATATGAGGTATGAATATGCCCTGTGCGACTATTAACAAGCAGTGGCAGAGCCTCGACGTAGGTCGAAAGCAGTTTCTTCACACCGCGATATTCGAGGATCAGATCGACAATCGGATGGCGATGTGCGAGCGACTGAATGTACTCCTCGTCGGTGCGGAACTGCTTGGTTTTGGTCATTCGCGGCTTGGGGTCGATGCGCAACTTGGCAAACAACACCTCGCCCAGCTGACGCGACGAATTGACATTGAGTGTCGGCTCGTCGGCCAGCTCGCGGATCTTCCATTCGAGGTCGGCCAGCTCTTTTTGCAGTTCTATGCGATATTCGGCTAGCGATTGGGTGTTGATTTTCACGCCCTCCCACTCCATATCGGCCAATACGTCGATCATCGGCTCCTCGATCTCGGCATAGAGATATTGCAGCCCCTCGGCACACACTTTGGGCCACAGGGCGTGCTTCAATTGCAGCGTAATATCGGCATCCTCGGCGGCATATTCCGCAACGCGATCGACCGCCACAAGGTCCATTGTAAGCTGCTTCGCACCGCGACCAATCAGCGTTTCGATCTCGATGGGTGAGTAGTTTAAGTATCTCTGTGCCAATACATTCATATTGTGGCGCGATTCGGGGTCGAGCAGATAGTGCATAATCATCGTATCGAATTTTTTACCACGAACCGCAATGCCCGCCGCGCGCAACATCATCATATCGAACTTGATATTTTGGCCTATCTTTGCGATCTGTTCATTCTCGAAAACGGGGCGCACGATCTCCGCAAAATCGCTCTGCCAAGCTACATACCACGCCTCGTGCGGCTCGACGGCAAACGACATTCCGACCAATCGGTCATTGAAAAAATCGAGTCCCGAAGTCTCCGTATCGAAACAGAATTCCTCCTGTTGCGACAACATTTCGACCAGCTCGCGCAACTCGTCGGCCGTGCGCACGGTGTGATAGGTATGGGGTGTTGTGGCAGCCGTTGCATAGATTCCTTCTCCCTCAAACAGAGAGGGTTGCACCTCCGTTGCGGCCACCTCTGCCTCGCCCTCCGCTGTGGGCGTGTCGGCAGTCGGCTCGATGGTCTGCTCGGCGGTTGTTGTCTCCAATGCTGCAAACATATCGCCCTGGCCTGCCAACGATGCGGCACGCTTTGCTCGCGACTTTTCGAGCGTCGCCTGAATGAGCTGTGTCTGCTTGGCCTGCGTGGGCGCAGGAGCCTCGGCAGGGGCGGTGGGATCGGGCGGTAACTCGCGCGCGAACATATTGAAATCCAGGTCTATATATAGTTTTCGCAACGCATTGACATCGGGCGTTGCGACCTTCAAAGCCTCGGCATCGAACTCGATCGGAACGTCTAAAACGATCGACGCCAGACGCTTCGACAGCAGCAACTGCTCGGCTCCGGCCTCGACATTTGCACGTTGTTTGGGCGTCAGTTCTGCGGTGTGTTCGAGAATCTGTTCGACCGTACCGAACTGATTTACAAGCTTTATCGCGCCCTTTTCGCCAATGCCCTGCACTCCGGGGATGTTGTCCGACGCATCGCCCCACAGAGCTAACACGTCGCGCACCAAAATCGGATCATCGAATCCGTAATGCTCCTTAATAGCCTCACGATCAACAATTTCGACACCTTCGCCCTTCTGCTTGTAGATCTTCACGCGGTCGGTTACCAACTGCCCGTAATCCTTGTCGGGCGTAACCATAAAGACCTCGAAGCCCTCGGCTGCGGCCTTGTGCGACAGCGTTCCGATCACGTCATCAGCCTCATAACCGGCAACTTCGAGCACCGGTATTCGCATCGCCTCGCACAGCCGTTTGATATAGGGCACAGCGGCGTGGATATCTTCGGGCGTAGCCGAGCGATTAGCCTTATATTCGGGAAAAATCTCGCGGCGGAAACAACCACCCTTCGGGTCGAAAGCCACTCCCAAGCAGTCGGGTTGCTCGCGTCGCAAAATGTCGCGCAGGAACTTCACAAACCCGAAAACGGGCGAGGTATTCAACCCCTCGCGGTTGCGCATCGGGCGCGTCATAAATGCGTAGTAGTATCTGAAAATCAATGCATAAGCATCGACCAAAAAGAGTCGTTTCATAGCGATTGTCGTAGCTTTGTTTTACTTCGTTTCGCCCTCGGTCGCAGTGCCACTCGTGCCCTCGATCTCGGCAAAATACTCCTCGACCGACGCGCGGAAATGCTCGATCGTCTCCTCCATCGTGCGGAACGACTTGCCACCCGCAGCGTTGGCGTGGCCGCCGCCCTCGAAGTAGCGACGTGCAAAGATATTCACATCGACCGCACCGCGCGAACGCAACGAAACACGGATGAATTTGCGCGTAGCGAGGAACATCGCCGACATCTTCATCTTCTTGACCGTCAGCGGGTAATTGACAAAGCCCTCGCTGTCGCCCTGCTGGAAGCCGTAACGGCGCATCTCGTTCTCTTTCAGCGACATATAAGCCACTTCGCCGTTGTGGATGATGCCCATTTTCTTGTCGATCACGTAGCCAAATAGGCGTGCACGACCCTCGGTATAGCCATTATAGACGTTGTTGTAGAGCGTCGGAATATGGATTCCCGTTTCGAGCAACTTGGCCACCGTGCGGAATAGTTCGGGCGTGAGTGTCGAGAACGAGAAGTTGCCCGTGTCGGTCATCATACCCACGTACAACGCCTCGGCCATCTCGCGCGTAACGACCTTCCAGCCGAACAATCGCTCGATCATCAACGCCACGATATACGAGGTCGAACTCGATTCGGGATGTGATAACATCAGATCGTAACCACTTGGAGGTGAGAGGTGATGGTCGATCAAAATACGTTTGGCGGAGCTATTTTCGTTGATCGCGTCGCTCAACGCTTCCAGGCGCGAGAGGACGTTGAAATCGAGGCAGAAGATCAGGTCAGCCTCCTTGACTGCGGCGACGATCTCGTCGGCACTCTCCTTGAAAATTTTGATCTCGCCGATTCGCGGCACCCAATTCAGGAAGTAGGGGTAGCGATTCGGGACCACACACATCACTTTGTGGCCCAGCGACTCCAACACGCGGCACCACGCCAGCGACGAGCCAACGGCATCGCCATCGGGGTTGGTGTGCGAGAGAATTATGATTCGTTGTGCGGCTGGTGCCAGCATCAATTTCAATCGTTCGAGAGATTCGTTCGAGAGGATAACCTCTTTTGTGATGTTGCTCATTATCGGTTAGTTTTCGTTGTTATTCGTTGTAGTTCAGGTCGTTATGAGTGATTATCGAGCCTTGCAAACCGCGCTGTGGCAGCAGATTGCGGCAA
Source organism: uncultured Alistipes sp. (assembly GCA_937899895.1). GTDB lineage: Bacteria > Bacteroidota > Bacteroidia > Bacteroidales > Rikenellaceae > Alistipes. The sequence goes on along the minus strand of CALBQR010000005.1, from coordinate 20,386 downwards.
TCGACCGCACCCACATCCACGCGGCGACCAACCCCTGCGACGCTCGTTGTAGCCACGCCGTCGATACGGTCGAGTGCGATCTTCAACATCGGCTCTGCGCTGTCGCCCAACTCGCCCCATTCGATCCAGCGCAACGACTGCTCATCCATATATTCATCGTATAAGATGTTGGGAACCAAGCCGTTCTCGTAGTTCGATTCGCCTTTGGCGTCGTACGAACGGAAGGTTACGGGGTGAATTATGTAGCGATAATCTCCAAACTCGGCCTTATCGTTGCTGTTGAACAGGTGGTCGATGACCTCCATTCCGACAATCTTGCCCTCGGTCTGCGTTCCGATATGCACGACCTCCATATTCATTGCGCGTAAGTTGTTGATTAACAACTCGCTTGCCGATGCGCTACTGCTCGTTGCGATGACATACAGACGATCGAGCGAGAGGTTGCAATCGGACACCTCGGCGGCGGTCAGCAGGTTGTACCACGTCGATTTGCGTGAGGCGTTGGGGCGGCACTCCAACCACTTTGTTCCGAGCTTCGAGCTGGGTGCGATCATACTCGAAAGTAGCTGACACATCGACACATAGCCGCCAGGATTATAGCGCAGATCGACCACAAGATCGTCGATACCTGCGCTCTTAAATTCGCGGAAAATGGTGCGCAGCTGATCCTCATATTCATCTGAATTTTCGATGTCCGACTCGTCATAGCCGCGCTTAAATTGGTTGAGCAGAAGGTAGCCCACCTTCGTTCCTGCGTTGGTAGTCAGCACTTTATAGGTGTGAATGGGGTTCTCTTCGACAGATGCGCGAGTGAGCGTTACGGCCTTGCTCGCATCGTCCTCCTTGAAGATCACGCCATCGCCCGTCGCGTTGGCCGTAAATGAACACTTCAAAACCTTCACCGAGGTCGAGTGGTATGGCAGGAGCTTATTGATCAGGCTGAAATTGTTCGCTTTGATCTGCTGGCCGTCGATCTGGCCGATCCAATCGCCACGTTTCAAACCCGCTTTTGCGGCAGGTGAATTGGGTGTAACATATTGGATACGTGCGAAATATCGCAATACTAAACCCGTCTGCGTCTGGATATTGAAAGCGTAGGGTTTGAAGGCGAAGCCATAGGTCTGCTCGAACTCGAAACTGCTCGCGCGCGTACGCGTAACGGGAACCGAAGTGATATAAGAATAGAGCGAACGCGAGCCTTCATAGACCTTTCCATCGAGCGTGTTTGTGGTCAGGCGGCCGAGCGTTTGAGTCAGAAACGACTTATAATCAGTGTCATAGTCGGGCTTGATCTGCTTAACCTCATCGTTCCAGAGGTAGTAATACGACAGAATTTGGTAGCTCCACTTATTGACCTGAATATGTTCGGGATCCTTATCGTCGGGTTCCGGAACGGGATTCTTGTCGCACGAGGCGAGGGCAAGCGTTGCAACTGCCGCGAAGAGCGTTGCAAGAAGGCGGATATTGAAATTGAAGAGTTTTCTCATCGCTCAAATTTTTACGCAAATTCCGACTCGGCGTGCGTTGGTGCCCACCTTGTCAATCTACAAATATACAACTTTTCGCGTAAAAATCAAATTTTGATCCCCGAAACGTGGCTGTTTCGACCTCTATTCGGTCTTTATTCGGCTGCTTTGTCGGCCGAACGGCACCATTTGCGCAGGCCGCACTCCGCACATCGGGGCTTGCGGGCCGTGCAGACATAACGGCCGTGAAGAATCAGCCAATGGTGCGCTTTGGGCAGCAATTCGGCAGGGATGTGGGCGGTCAGTTGCTGCTCGGTTTGGAGCGGCGTGCGGGCATTTCGACTCAAACCGATACGCGCCGCAACGCGAAAGACGTGGGTATCGACCGGCATCACAAATTTGTTGTAAATGACTGCTCCAACGACATTTGCAGTCTTGCGACCTACGCCCGGCAGACGTTGCAGCTGGTCGATGTCGTCGGGCACTATGCCCCCAAATTCGCCGACCAACATTCGCGCCATTGCCGCCAGATTTTTCGCCTTATTATTGGGGTACGAGATACTGCGAATGTAGGTGTAAATCTCTTCCGCCGTCGCCTCGGCCATCGCCTGCGGGGTCGGGAAACGCTCAAAAAGCGCGGGCGTAGTCAGATTGACACGCTTGTCGGTACATTGCGCCGAGAGAATCACCGCCACCAGCAACTCGTAGGGATTCGAGTAGTGCAGTTCGGTTTCGACCTCCGGCATATTCTCGGCAAACCAGCCGAGAACGCCTGCATATCGCTCTTTGAGGGTCATCGTTGTCGGGGTGTTTATAGGTTGCTATTACTCTAATACTCTTAACTTTGCGTACTTTGCCAGCAGGCTCTTTCGCCCAATCTGCGGATCATCGAAACGCACCGTAACCTTCAAATCGGCAGTCGAAGGCTCGACTCCAATCACCACGCCTGTACCAAATTTGGCGTGCTCGACACGCACTCCCGCGCAGAGATTTGTCGTGCCACTTGCGCCCGAAGGAGCTCCCGCCACTGCACCCGCGCTCGAAATGCGGCGCAGATTGCTCGGACGTGCAGGCTCGGCCACCATCGAGGCACGGGGTCGCTGCTCGCCGCCAAACGAACTGCGCTCACTACCATACGCACCTCGCTCGCCACGCTCCGAACGACGCTCGAACGACGTTCGCTGATTGCTCTCCGAAGGTTGTCGGCCATTCTGGTAGCGATAGTCGAAACGGCGGCGAAGTTGCTCAATAGCAGGGAGTTCGTCGCTGTGGTCAGCCTTGCGATCGGCCTCCAAATCGAAGGCCACATCGAGATAACGGCGATCGATCTCACCGAGGAAACGGCTCGGACGGCAGAACTCCATCGAGCCCCATTTGAAACGGGTTTCGGAGAAGGACAACACCGCACTCTTCTTGGCGCGTGTCAGTGCCACATAGAACAATCGTCGCTCCTCCTCGATGCCCGCAGGCGACTCGATGGCACGCTGCGACGGGAAGAGGTCGTCTTCCATTCCTACAATATATACATACTTGAATTCCAGACCTTTGGCCGAATGAACGGTCATCAGTGTAACCTTATTTCGATCATCGGGATCGTCTTTGTCCATATCGGTCAGCAGCATCACGCTCTGCAACCATTCGTCGATCGTCGCCTCGCCTTCGTCCTCGGCAAGTTCGCCATTGCGCAACTGCGCATCGCGCTGCTCCTTAAAGAGTTGCATCGTATTCAACAGCTCCTCGATATTGTCTAACGCGCTGGTCGATTCGGGCGAGGGCGACATACGGAACACGCCGATAATACCCGAACGTGTCGCAATCTCCAAACCCAATTCGTAAAGGCTCAACTGCGTGCGTGCAAGCGACAATTCGCGGATCAACTGTACGAAATCGCCCACCTTTTTGGCAATCGTCTTATTGGCCGGATCGATCTCCGGCTGCGAGAGCAACGTATCGACCGCCTCCCACATACTCTTGCCCTCCGAAGCGGCCAACGCCGCAATCTTTGCCACCGTAGCCTCGCCGATACCGCGCGCGGGATAGTTGATAATGCGGCGGAAAGCTTCGTCATCCAACGGATTGACAACCAGACGGATATATGCCAAAAGATCCTTAATCTCCTTATGATCGTAGAACGAATTGCCCTTATAGATTCGGTAGGGAATACCGCGACGACGCATCGCCTCCTCGACCACAAGCGACTGCGCATTGGTGCGATACAACACCGCCGCCTCGCTCCACTCATCGCCCTCATCGAGCACCGTATGGCGCAGATCATCGGCCATCAATTCGGCCTCCTCGCGGTCGGTGTATGACTTGATAACGCGGATCGGTTTGCCCACCTCGCCCGCCGAGAAACACTCCTTATCCAAGCGATTCGAGTTGCGGGCAATCACGCTGTTGGCCGCATTGACAATGGTCTGCGTCGAGCGATAGTTCTGCTCCAACTTAAAGATCTGCGCCATCGGGAAATCGCGCTTGAAATTGAGAATATTCTCGACATTCGCACCGCGGAACGAGTAGATGCTCTGCGCATCGTCGCCCACAACGCAGACGTTCGGGTTGTGCATCGCCAGACGGCGAATGATTATATACTGCGCATAGTTAGTGTCCTGATACTCATCAACAAGGATATATTTGAACTGCGCCTGATAGCGAGCCAAAACGTCGGGACAATCCTTAAACAGAATGTTGATCTGCAACAACAGATCGTCGAAATCCATCGCTCCGTTCTGCTTGCAACGGCGACAATAGAGGTCGTAGATATGGGCGAATTCGGGCTGTTTGCGCTGGCGATCCTCGGCAGCAAAAACAGCGTTGGCGGCATAGGCCGCAGGGGTTATCAACTTATTCTTTGCCAACGAGATACGCGAACAGATCTGTTGTGGTTTATAGTGCTCGTCGCTCAAATTCAACTCTTTGATGATCGTCTTGACAAGGTTGCGGCAATCCGACGGCTCGTAGATCGTGAAGGTCTGCGGGAAACCTATTCGCTCGGCTTCGGTATGCAGGATACGCGAAAAGACCGAATGGAACGTGCCCATACGGATATAGCGGCTCTTACCCCCCTCGACCATCTGCTCGATACGCTCACGCATCTCGGCGGCAGCTTTGTTGGTAAATGTAAGGGCGAGGATCGAATGGGGAGCCACACCCTGTTCGATCATATATGCGATGCGTGAAGTCAGCACGCGGGTTTTGCCTGAACCGGCACCTGCGATGATTAGTGAGGGCGAGGTGTAATTTACAACCGCAGCTCGTTGCGCAGGATTGAGTCCTTCGAGTATCTTCGATTCCATAACAGCACAAAGGTACGCATAAAATAATTCAAAATTCAAGATGCGAGATGCAAAATTCAAGATCCGAATTCCGATTTTTTGGTCTGGGGCAAAAGTTTGATGCGAAATTCGTGATTCTCGAATTGGCGCGCAATTTTATTTCACTATCTTTGCAATAATTTTGTGTCGCGCGCGTTTATCTTATTATAGGTGGCGGAGGGTCTGCCAATGTTGAGGCGGCGGCGCGCACCACGACAAGTAACCGAAAAAACGATAAAAATTGAGATAAAAACCTATGAGCGAAGTAATTAACATCAAGGAACTTAACGAGCGTATCGAGCGCGAGAGCGTCTTTGTCGATACGCTGACTGCCGAGATGAGCAAAGTCATCGTCGGCCAGAAACATCTGATCGACACACTGTTGATCGGTCTGCTGTCGAATGGTCATATTTTGTTGGAGGGTGTCCCCGGTTTGGCTAAAACGTTGGCTATCACTACTCTGGCAAAGGCTGTCGATGCGCGTTTCAGTCGTATTCAGTTCACTCCCGACCTGCTGCCTGCCGATTTGATCGGTACGCTGATCTATTCGCAGAAGAGCGAGGATTTCGCCGTTCGTCGCGGTCCGATCTTCGCCAACTTTGTGCTGGCCGATGAGATCAACCGTTCGCCGGCAAAGGTGCAGTCGGCACTGCTCGAAGCGATGCAGGAGCGTCAGGTAACTATCGGTGATGAGACCTATGCTCTGCCGCAGCCCTTCCTCGTTATGGCAACGCAAAACCCTCTGGAACAGGAGGGTACCTATCCTCTGCCGGAGGCGCAGGTCGATCGTTTTATGCTTAAAGCGAAGATCTCGTATCCCAACAAGCAGGAGGAGCGCGATATCGTGCGTATGAATCTGTCGGGTGCGGGTATGCCCGAACCGAAGAAGGTGATCACGCCCGAAGATATCGTCAAGGCACGTAAGGTGGTCGAGGATGTCTATATGGACGAGAAGATCGAGAAGTATATCATCGACATCATCTTCGCAACCCGCGAGCCGCAGGAGTACAATTTGCAGCGTTTGCAGTCGATGATCAGCTACGGAGCTTCGCCCCGTGCGAGCATCTCGCTGGCAAAGGCCGCTCGCAGCTACGCCTTCATCAAGCGTCGCGGATATGTGATTCCGGAGGATGTGCGCGCCGTATGCCACGATGTGTTGCGCCACCGTATCGGTCTGACCTATGAGGCTGAGGCCGAGAATATTACCACCGAGGAGATTATTACCGATATTCTGAATAACGTCGTAGTACCCTAAACGTGATGAGCGTCGAAAACGACATTTTGAAGCGTGTCCGCAAGATCGAGATCAAGACTCGCGGCCTGAGTAACGAGATCTTCGCCGGAAAGTACCATACGGCTTTCCGTGGTCGAGGTATGTCGTTCAGCGAGGTGCGTGAGTACCGCGTGGGCGATGATGTGCGCGATATTGATTGGAATGTTACGGCACGTTCGCGCAAACCGCATATCAAGGTCTATGAGGAGGAGCGCGAGCTGACAATGATGCTTATGGTCGATGTCAGCGGCTCGCGTATGTTCGGCTCGACAGACCGTTTGAAGAAGAACGTCATCACCGAGATTGCGGCTGTGCTGGCCTTCTCGGCGGCACAGAACAACGATAAGGTGGGCTGCATCTTTTTCAGCGACCGCATCGAGAAGTTCATTCCCCCGAAGAAGGGGCGACAGCATATCCTGATGATCATCCGCGAGTTGGTCAGCTTCACTCCCGAAGGTCGCGGCACCGCGCTTTCGGAGCCGCTGCGTTTCCTCTCGGCGGTGAGCAAGAAGCGCACAACGGCCTTTTTGCTCTCCGATTTTATGGACTCCGAGGCCGATGCGACGGCGTTCGAGGAGGCGTTGAAGATTACGGGTGGCCGCCACGATCTGGTCGGTATCCGCGTCTATGACCACCGCGAACGACAGCTGCCCGATGTGGGTATTTTGGAGTTGGAGGATGCCGAAACGGGTCGCCGCGTGTGGGTCGATAGCTCGTCGCGTCGCGTGCGTGAGGCATACGCCGAAGATTGGATGCGCCGCGATCAGAAGATCACGACGATGCTCAAACAGAATCGCATCGATACGGCTACGGTGGCAACCGACGAGGACTATGTGGTGGCATTGATCAAACTTTTCAAACAGCGATAAAAAGCTATAAAGATCGATAGATGAACAAATTACGTCATACGTTATTACTCTTTGCATTGGTCTTCGCACTCGGTGCTTCGGCACAGAGCGAGCAGCCCGAAGTGCGTGCGCAGATCACACCCGACTCGGTGTTGTTGGGCGATGAGGTGCTGCTGACCATCGATGTAAAGAAGGATCAGGTGCAGGTCGTTGGTTTCCCCGTCTTCGATACGGGCGAGAATGGCGAGTTGGAGCTGATCGAGGAGCTGCCGCTTGACACCATCAAGCGCGATGGTCGTCGTCAGCACCTGCGCAAACGCTACCGCTTGGCGGCCTATGGCGAGGGTACGATTGTGCTGGGCCGCACTCCGTTGGCTTACATCGACAAGAATATCAACGACACGATTTATAGTGCTGATTCTCTGGTGCTTTACATCGAGCCTATCCAGATCGACACTACCACAATGACAATCAACGACATCAAACGACCGAAGGATATGCCGCTGCGTTGGGGCGAATTTTCGGGTTATTTGTGGCGCGGAGCGTTGATCGTTCTGCTCTTTGTGGCGTTGGTTGCGTTGGTGATCTGGCTGATTCATAAGTACAACGTCAAGATGCCCAATCCGTTCCGCCCGAAGGTGGTTATGCCGCCTCACGTGGTGGCTATCAAGGCCCTCGAAGCGTTGCACCATCAGAAGCTCTGGCAGAACAATCGACACAAGGATTACTATTCGGGTATCACCGACATCCTGCGTCGCTATATGGCTGACCGTTACGACTTTGGCGCAATGGAGATGACCACCGACGAGATCGTTGCGGCCATCGCGGCGATCGATATGCCCGACAAGTCGCGTCGCAACCTCGTTGAGATTCTTCGCACGGCCGACTTGGTGAAGTTCGCCAAGGCAGTGCCCGACGAGCAGTACAACGAGCGCGCCTATCTCGATGCCTACTACTTTGTCGAGGAGACCAAGGCCGTTGAGGTGATCGAGACCGAGAGCGACGAGACGAAAAAGAGAATTGACGACTAAAACCGAAGCAGATGAAACGAACACTATATCTGACCGTTGCGCTCCTCGCTGCGCTCTTCGTGGCGACCGATGCGCAGGCTCAAAAGTTCCCTGAACGCCGTTTGGTCCGCAAGGGTAATCGCTCGTACGAACGCCTCGATTACAATAAGGCTGCCGAGCGTTATCAGCAGGCTATCGGGGTGTGCGACAGCTGTTACGAGGCGACGTTCAATTTGGGCGATGCGCTCTACAAGCAGAAGGAGTACGACGAGGCAGGCAAGATTTTCAGTGCGCTGGCCGCCGACTCGACCCGCAGCGATCTGGATCGCGCACAGTCGTACTACAATTTGGGCAATACGCTCTTTCAGCAGAAGAGGTATCAGGAGGCCCTCTCGGCGTTCAAGAAGTCGTTGCGATTGAATCCTGCCGATCTTGAAACCAAGTACAACTACGCCTACACCAAGAAGTTCATCGAGGATCAGCAGCAGCAAGGTGGTGGCGGTGGCAATGATCAAAATCAGAACCAAAACCAGCAGAACGACCAAAATCAGGGTGGCGGCAATGATCAACAGAATGATCAGCAGAACAATCAGAACGACCAAAATAACGACCAGAACCAGAATGATCAGAACAAGGATCAAAATGGTGAGGGCGAGAATGATAAGGATCAAAACAACGATCAAAACAAGGACCAAAACGACAATAAGGGCGACCGAAACAACGACCAGCAGAACGATCAGAACGATCAAAACCCGAACGATCAGAATGACGATCAAAATGGCGAGGGTGAAGATCAGCAGAATGATGGTCAGAACGATCCCCGCGAGGGTGAGGGCGGTGAGCAGCCGTCGGGTCTTTCGCAGAACGATGCCGAGCGTATGCTCGATGCAATTCAGGGCGAGGAGGATAAGACTCGCGATAAGGTAAATGCCAAGGTCGGTCGCGGCGTTGTTAAATCGGGTAAGAATTGGTAAGCTATGATGACACATTTCGCATCTCCACATACTCTATGGCTGCTGCTTGTGCTTGTGCCGATGATCTTCTACTACATCTATCGCACACTGCGCGGCGGAGCCTCGATACGTATCTCGACAATCGGCTCGCTGGCCGAAGCACCGCGCACACTGCGCTATTGGTTGCGACATCTGCCGTTTGCCCTGCGTTGTGTGGCTGTCGCGCTGATTATCATCGCGTTGGCTCGCCCGCAAGATGTCGAGCACAATAGCCGCACCAACTCCGAGGGCATCGACATTATGCTGGCTATCGACGTTTCGGGCTCGATGCTTGCCCGCGATTTCAAGCCCGACCGTATCACCGCAGCGCGCGAGGTTGCGGGTAACTTTATCGTCGATCGTCGTGGCGACCGTATGGGTATCGTTGTCTTTGCAGGTGAGGCCTATACGCAGAGCCCGCTGACAACCGACCAACCGACACTGCTCACGATGCTCGGTCAGGTCGAGAGTGGCCTGATCGAAGACGGAACGGCAATCGGTACGGGTTTGGCAACCGCCCTGAACCGCCTGCGTGAGAGCGAGGCGAAGAGCAAGGTGGTTATTCTGCTCACCGATGGTGTCAATAATCGCACAACAATTGCTCCGCTGACGGCAGCCGAGATTGCCAAGAAGTTGGGAGTGAAGGTCTATACGATCGGTGTCGGTACGCGCGGTATGGCTCCCTATCCCGTTCAGGATATGTGGGGCAACATCTCGTACCAGCCGATGGAGGTCGAGATCGACGAGGAGACCTTGCAGCAGATCGCCTCAATGACCGGCGGCGAATATTTCCGCGCAACGGACAAAAGCACGCTTGCCGAGGTCTATGAGCGCATCAACCAGCTCGAAAAGAGCGAGGTCGAGGTGGTCGAATTCACCACCTACAACGAACGCTTCCTAATCTACGTTCTGCTGGCATTGGCGGCTCTGGTTTTGGAGTTTGTCATCGGTCAGCTCTGGCTGCGAAGAATACCTTAAACACACACTGTTCAAGAAACGAAGGCTATGTTCAGATTTGCAAATCCACATATTCTCTACCTTCTGCTACTTGTTCCCGTAGCAGTCGCGCTCTTTATCTTTGCTATGCGTCGTCGCCGTCGTCGCTTGGAGCGATTTGCTTCGGCTTCGATCCTTGCGCAACTGACGCCGAGCGCATCGCCCGCACGTATCCGTACCAAATTCATCATCTATACGTTGGCTGTCATCTTCCTCGTTCTCGCCGCGGCACGACCGCAAATCGGCTCGAAACTGCGCGAGGAGCACCATAAGGGTATCGAGATGATGTTGGTGGTCGATGTGTCGAACTCGATGCTTGCCGAAGATTTCGAGCCGAACCGTCTGGATCGCACCAAATATGCTATCGACCGCGTTGTCGAGAGTATGAAACAGGATCGCATCGGCGTTGTCGCCTTTGCCGGCGAGGCGCAGGTGCAGTTGCCCATCACCTCGGACTACCGAATGGCGCGCGCCTTTACGCGCAAGCTCTCACCCACATTGGTACGCACACAGGGTACCGACCTCGGTGCGGCGATCAAGTTGGCGTCGATGTCTTTCTCGTCGCAGAGCGAGGGCAGCCGCGTGATGATCCTCATCACCGATGGCGAAAACCACGAGTCTGACGCCTTGGAGGCGGCACAGATTGCGGCCGATAAGGGCATTGAGATCTATACGATCGGTATCGGTACTCCCGAAGGTGCGCCTATAATGGTCGGTGGCGACTACCTGACCGACGAGAATGGTGATATGGTTGTGTCGAAGCTCGATGAAAAGACCCTGCAAGAGATTGCTCAAAAAACGGGCGGAGCATACGTGCGTGCCACCAAGCAGTCGATCGGCTTGAAGGAGATTGTCGATCGTCTGAAACAGCTCGATGAGAGCGACCTGGCAACCACTCGTTTCGAGGCCTTTGACGAGCAGTATCAATATCCGTTGGCCGTTGCGCTGCTGTTGTTGCTTATCGAGTGGATTATCCTCGATCGCCGTAATCCGTTGCTTGCCCGCTTCAACATCTTCGGGCAGAAGGGGCAGAAACGGGAGTAATCGCCCACGACCTAAATCATACATATTCATAGAGTGGAATCACTGATCGAATTCTTTGTCGAGTGGGGCTACGTGGGGCTGTTTCTGTCGGCCTTCGTGGCAGGTAGCGTCGTGCCGTTCAGTTCGGAGGCGGTGATGGTCGTTTTGACGGGTATGGGTCTCAATCCGTTCGGATGCCTTGTGGCGGCTACGGCTGGCAATACCCTCGGCGGTATGACCTGCTATTGGATCGGTATGGCGGGCAAACGCGAATGGATAACCCGCTATTTAGGCGTGAGCGACGAGAAGTTGGCACGTGCCGAGCGTTTTCTGGCAGGTCGCGGAGCGATGATGGGATTTTTTGCCTTCCTGCCCTATGTGGGCGAGGCCATTGCGGTTGTGTTGGGACTTATGCGCAGCAATATGGCTCTGACAGTCCTCTCGATGACCATTGGTAAGGCACTGCGCTATGCCGCCGTACTCGGATTGTTTGAAGGTATTACCGCGCTGTTTTAGTCGGTGGGTATCGGTGCGGAAAGCTCAATCGAAGATAAGAATAGCTCAATCGAGGACAGAATAGTTCAATCAATAGACGATAAAACGGTCTGACCGAAGACAAAAAAAGAGGTCGCCAACCCCTGCGGGTCAGCGACCTTCTCTTTTTATCGGAAGTGTCGAATTACTTCTTCAAAGCGTCGAGCTGCTCCTTGCGAACCAATGCACGCTTGGTGGTAGCCTTCTTGGTTACGAACTCGCGAACTGCTGCGCCTTCCTCAGCTGCGGGAGCGGTCTTGAACTTCAAGGTGGCCATCTTACCGTAACCCTCGATACCGTTCTTGTTGAAGGGGCAACCTACTGCTACGTACTCGGTGTCGGGATCGAGCGGCCATACGAAGTCGTCATTCTCGAACATAGTGTAGCCGTAGAATGCGGTGTACTGCTGAATGTACTCCTCCTCGGTCATATCGATCGACAGACCGTAAGCAACCAACTCATCGTAGTCGAGCTGGGTGTAAACCGACTGGTAGTAACCAACGGTACCCTCACCCATCGTGTAGATCAACTGCGGACCAGCTGCGTCGTTGGTACCGAGCTCGATGGTAACGGTAGCCTCGGGAGCGTTCTCGTCGAACGAAGGCGAGGTGAAGGGAGCGTGAACAACCTCATAAGGATTGCCGTTCTCGTCAAGTACCAGAGCTGCAACCAGATACTCGTAGTCGCACTCACCGTTCATAGCCCACATAGTGGTCTTGGTCTCGCCAGCTGCAATAACGTCAGCCATATCCATCATATAGTAGGTCTCCAACAGAGCCTGCTCGCCACCGAATGCCTCAGCGAAATCGTAGTAAACCGATGCCGAAGCAGCCAAACCGATCACGCCACCACACTTCTCGTTGGGGGTGTAGGTTACGTAAGCCTGAATGGTGTTGTCCATCTGAACCTGAATATCAACGCCGGGACCCTCCAACGTGGTAACCTTTGCAGTAACAACGTCGCTACCGGTATTCTCGCGGTTAAATGCCTGTGCATAAACGATGTAGGTAGTCTCGTCGTCGAGGTTCTGCAAACCTACGGTCTTGGGCTGGTTGCCGGTTGCGCTAACGGTCTCGATCTCGCCTGCCAAGAACTGCTCAACGGTCGAAGTAGCGTCGCCAATACCAACGATGAATTTAGCGGTGTGTTCGCTGGGAGTAACGATAACGTCTGCGCCGCTATAAGTCAGATTCTCAACTGCAATCGACACCGAAGTCGAGAAGTCGGGAGTGTGAACATTGGTATAAGCAACGGTGTAAGCACCATTAGCTGCGCGAGCAGCAACAACCATACGGTAGTCGCTCATCTCCTCCATATAGGGCATTGTAACGCTAACGGTAGTGTTGGGATCAACCTCTACACCATTCTTGAAAACGAACTCACCGGTTGCGATGAAGTTGGTGTCGGTGGTGCGGTAGTAAGCTACTGCCTCTGCCTTGGTCGAGGTGATAGCGAAGGTTGCCGATGTAGCATCCTTTGCTGTAACGGTTACCTCAACGGTTGCGTCAGAAACAACAACCTCTTCAACCTTATCCTCGCAAGCAACGAACGAGAATGCTGCTACCAATGTCATTGCAACGGCAGCAAAGCGGGTAAAAAATTTCTTCATATTCATAAGTGTTTTTAAGTGATTTTACTCTTTATGATAATTTCGTAACTGCAAATATATGTTTTGAAATTTAATTTTACAAATCTCTAACTCCTTTTTTGCTCTTTTGGCCGAGTGCGATTAGTTGTAATTTGGCCCAATTTGGTTGCAATTTGTAACCTGAACAGCCCCACACAACGCTCTCGGAGCGAATAATCGACTGAAAATTAAATTTATTGAAGAGTGCAAAAAATTTTTTCCGAACCACTCTAACCCGAAGAATTTACGACAAAAATTTTTCTTTTTTAACTTTCGTTTTTTAACTTTGTATAAAATTTATCCAGTTATTATGAAATTTACGTGTTTCCCCTTATTTATCCTTCTTTTTGGAATGTGCATAGTAGGATGTCAATCAAACAATAATGGTGAGAATAGAAAATATATCCATCAGATTATTGACGAAAATAGCACATCGGATAGTGCTCAAATAGAATTTGAGAATGTTATTGTAGATTTTGGAACAATTACTAAATCTGAAACACCATATGTCTTTGTTGAATTTTACTTTACAAATATTGGAAAGAATCCTTTGGTAATCTATAAAGCAGATGTTACATGTTCCTGCATCTATGCAGAATATCCAAAGCAGGCTTTTACTTCTGGGCAAAAAGGGAAAATTATTGTAAAAGTCGACACGGAGGGACAACAAGGTTTTTTTAGCAAAGCACTAATAGTAAAATCAAATGCATCAAATCCTTATGTCCTTTTAAGAGTAAATGGAACTATTAATTAACCTTAATAATATAGTAGCTATGAAAAAAATTGTATTATTATTTGTAAGTTTAGCATCGTTGATGATTTCTTGCTCAACTGATGAGGACCTTGCTTTCAGTTGTGATCCTATCGTGGATCAATGGGTAAAAGCGAATTATAACGAACTGCAAACAATTTCTCGACAGGATTTTATCTCTCTACCCGACGAGAGCTACCAGAGAGCAACGTACGCTTCTTTTTCTCCTCAAAAACAAATGGAATTATGGGAAACAAAGATTAACGAAGCATTAGAATTAGATTGGACTCCACAAGAAAAAGAGCATATTCTCACGCTTGAGTCAATAATAAAATCCAATCCACATTGGTTTCAAAACGAAAAAGATATTTCAGAATATGAAGATCAAGCCATTGAGGATGAGATAACTCTCCAAATGTATGTGTGGATCGAGTATGCGCGTACTCATTTTAACTGGAACTCTAATGTAATTTATGCATTACTAATTTCTCCAAATAAAATTGTAAGCAAAGACGGCCAATTATTTCACGCAGAAATAACAAGATCATCAATTACTATTAATCCGGGCGATGAGGGTTCCATTCCTGCTGAATTCTGTGATTGCAGTGTGGAATCAGACTACTGTCCCACGAACTTTACTTGCAAAGAAGGATCCTGCTTTGAACCGACAGTAGATAAATGTGGATTCTTTTTGAAATATAGTTGCGATGGTTTGTGCAAATAACCTTGAAAACAAAACCAAATTAAGATACCCGTTAAAACTCAATCACTATGAAACAATACATTAAAACTTTCGCCGTGATTATACTAATAACGTTGGTTGTCAGCGCGTTGTGCGATATGCTGAATGCCGTAGATTGTTTCCTGCCGACGTTGTCGGGCGTTACAATTGCCGCACTGATAAAGCCGTTGGTACTCTTCGGCTTAACCACATACTTTATAAAACGCTACAAGGCAACGGTTAAACCCATACAAATCGGCTGTGCAGCACTGATCGGCGCAATTATCATCGAGTTGGCGTTGCACATCATCCACTTCTGGGACACGCTGATATCGCTGCCCGATATGATAATTAGCGCGCTGGCAATCCTGGCTGCGTGGTATTGTGCACGCTCTTCCTCGAAATCGACAAAGACGATTGTTGTCGTGGCATTGTTCGCGCTGGTAATTTATTTCGCATTTTGGGGCTATGCAATGTGGGGCAAATTTGCAATTTCATTTAATTAAAAAATTTTGCGTACCTTTGCCGAAAATTAAATCGAGGTAAGTTATGGAAAACAGCTTATATGTGCGCGAAGATCGTTACGACGAGAAGACTATCAGCGAATTGATGGTCCATTACCGCGAGATTCTGCGCCTGCTGGGCGAGGACCCCGACCGCGAGGGTCTGCTCAAAACCCCCGAACGTGTGGCAAAGGCGATGACCTTTATGACAAAGGGTTACAACGAGGACCCCAAGCAGATTATCCAGTCGGCTCTGTTCCGTGAGGACTATCGACATATGGTGTTGGTCAAGGATATCGAACTTTACTCGATGTGCGAGCACCACATTCTCCCCTTCTTCGGTAAGGCGCACGTGGCTTATATCCCCAACGGGACGATCACGGGCTTGTCGAAGATTGCCCGCGTAGTCGAGTGCTTTGCTCGCCGTTTGCAGGTGCAGGAGCGACTGACGGTGCAGATCCGCGACTGTATTCAGGAGGCACTCAATCCGCTGGGTGTGGCCGTTGTGATCGAGGCGGGACATACCTGTATGCAGATGCGCGGTATCCAGAAGCAGAACTCCGTTACTACGACCTCGGCCTTTACGGGTACCTTCCTCTCGGACCATCGTACCCGCGAGGAGTTCCTCAATCTGATTGGTCATAAGCTCCGCTAATCGTCGCGCGGATTGCGACCGTGAGCCGTTTAGTGAGTGTTCGGTGATCCGTTCGGTGGGCGTTTAGTGGGTGTTCGGTGATCGTTCGCTCGCACAGCCGAGTCGGCCGAGCCGCCTGATAAAACAAATAGCCCGATAAAAAACATAGGCCTGCTCCCGAAAAGGGGCAGGCCTATTGTTTTGGATAGTAGGTTAAGCGTTCCGAATTACGCTTTTGTAATCCACTGCCACAACTCCTTGTATGAGGGTTTGCGGCCGTGCATAAAGATACCGACGCGATAGATCTTGGCAGCGAGCCACACCATAAATATAAATGTAACGGCCAAAATCGCCAGCGAGAGCAGCAGCTCCCACATCGGGACATCGAACGGCAGGCGTGCCATCATCACAATCGGCGAGGTGAAGGGGATCATACTGCACCATACCGAAAGCGGGGCGTGAGGCTCCTTCATCGCAAACATCATCACAACCAGACCGATGATGATCGGCATCGTAATAGGGGTCTGGAACTGCTGCGAGTCCTGAATATTATCGACTGCGCTACCAACGGCTGCAAACATCGCCGCATAGAGCAGATAGCCACCCAAGAAGTAGAGCAGGAAGCTGCCAAAGAAGCGCACGAGGAAGCCCACATCGGTTGCATTTGCCAGCATTGCTGCCAATTCGGTATCGACACCTGCGCTCTCCAATGCTGCCATATCGGCCGTACCTGCCGAGATTGCCGCCGCACCTTCAACCAGATCGGTCGGCATCAGGAACTGCATCACCATCGAGCCGCCGACGAAGATAATCACCATCCAGATAACGAATTGCAGCACCGCAACCGAGGCGATACCCAAAATCTTACCCATCATCAGTTGATAGGGTCGCACGGTCGAGACCATCACTTCGAGCACCTTGCCGCTCTTCTCCTCGATTACACCCTGCATAACCATTGAGCCATAGATGATTACGAACATATACATCACAAAGCCGAAGATGTATGCCAAGCCGAATGCCAGCACGCTCGAACTCTCCTTATCCTCTTCGTCCTCCTCGCCCAACTTATAGCTGCGCAACGTAACATCGGCCTCGACCTCCTCCATAATCTGGGGCAGATTCTCGATATCGTAAGCTGCCAGACGGTGCTGCTCGATGATCTCCTCAATATCGCGTGCGATAGCACTCTCGACCTCCATTGTCGAGGTCGAATAGGAGTAGAGCGCAACGTCAGAGGGGTTCTCGACTACATTCTCACCAATGACCAGAAAACCATACATCTGCTCACCGCCCTCCGAGCGCAACTCTTCGGGTGTGCGGTCTGTCGGCTCGTAGGCGATAACCTCGGTCGAGGTGAGCGACGGCGCGATCACACCACTGCGATCGACAACGGCAATGCGCTTTGCCTCGCCCACATTCGAGGCCATAATGAACGATGTACCGACCATAATTCCCACCATCAACAGCGGGGTCAGAATGGTCGAGATGATGAAGCTCTTCTTCATCACGCGCTCGCGAAATTCGCGGCCTATAATAATTCCAATTGCCGACATAACTACTTCTCCTCTACGCTTTTAATTTGACCTGCTACGGCCTTGATGAATATATCGTTCATACTCGGAATGATCTCGCGGAACGAACGCAACTCGACACTCTGGTTGATCACCGAGATCACATCGCGCACATCGCTGTCATTCTCGACGTGGATCTTCACCTGCTTGTAGATTCCCTCGCTCGCAGTGCCGTCATCGAGCAACGAGCAGTGCCCGTCGAGAGCCGTGATCAGCTGCTCGCGCTCACCGCGGAAATCGACCTCGAAGATGTTGTTGCCGTGGCAGTGGCGCACCTCGTCAAGACGTCCGCTCAATATGTTTTGCGACTTGTTAATCAGCGTGATATGGTCGCAAATCTCCTCGACGCTCGACATATTGTGGGTCGAGAAGATGATGGTTGCACCCTCATCGCGCAGACGCAAAATCTCCTGCTTCATCAGGTTGGCATTGATCGGATCGAAACCCGAAAAAGGCTCATCGAAGATCAACAATTCGGGCTTGTGCAGCACCGTAACGATAAACTGCACCTTCTGCGCCATACCCTTGCTCAAATCCTCGATCTTCTTGTTCCACCAATCCTGAATACCGAAACGAATGAACCACTCTTTCAGTCGTACCGTAGCCTCGTGGCGCGACAGACCTTTCAGTCGTGCGAAGTAGATCGCCTGATCGCTGACCTTCATCTTTTTATAAAGACCGCGCTCTTCGGGCATATATCCGATACGATAGACATCCTGCTGGGTCATCGGCTTGCCGTTGAGCAGGACCGTACCCTCGTCAGCCATAATGATTCGGTTGATAATACGGATGAGCGTGGTCTTGCCCGCACCGTTGGGGCCGAGCAAACCATAGACACTCCCCTTCGGAATCGAGAGCGACACATCGTTTAGAGCTGTATGCTCGGTGTATCGTTTTGTAACGTGATCAATACGAAGTAAATCCATAGTTCGATTTTTGTATCAATAAATTTCCACAAAGATATACCTTTTTCTTTGAAAAACAATGTAAATTTATTGAAAAACGATAAATGGCTAAAATTTTTTTCGATTTTATGGGCTGTTTGATGTTGTGAATATGATTTGTTGATCAGATTTTTCTTTGCGTGCGCACGGCCTGAACGCGAATTTGGTGCCGATATACAGGTGCGCTTATCAATGTCGGCTCCGTAATAATCTGTATCGCGTCGCGAGATTGGGGATAACGAATTGAGATATTTTATGTATTTATTCAAATAAATTTTGTATATTTGTTCAAAGTAAAAACAAGTTGCCTATTGATTGCGTAGATAAACTATTGAAACATAACTTGTTGCGCTGTAATTAACGCGCAATGCACACATATAAAAAGCGTTAGCTTTGTTCGCTTGCTTTCTGAAAATCTGGTAAATTTAACGAAACAACCAAGGAACGAAGTTTGACGCTCACGTCGTTTGGCGTGGGCTTCATTCTCTATTTGGTTGTACGGGTTTACCAGAGCCTCAGAAAGCAGATGGATGAGTTGAGTCCCACGTTTTTTATTGCCTGAAAATTAAACCGTGCGGCGGGACTTCGCACATCTAAACCAATCAAATTAAGATGAAGAAAATCTTTGTTCCCGCGCTCGTTATCAGCGCATTGTTACTTTCGTCGTGCTCGACTATCTTCTGCGGCTCGAAGGCAAAAGTAACCTTTGAAAGTAACATTGATCAGACCGCTGACCTCACTATTGACGGTCGCAAACATCACAACGTAACCTTCCCCTACACGACCAAAATTAAGCGTGGCTTTGATGATACCGTTGTGAAGGCCGAGGCAGAGGGTTACGAAACCCAAAGTTTTTACATCGAAAAGAATTTCAACGCAGTATCGGTGATCAATCTTTGTGATATTCTGGGTTGGGGTATCGACGCTGCAACAGGCGCGATGATGAAACCTGAATTTAAGACCTACCAGATTGATTTCGTGCGCAAACCGGTCGAGAATGGTCAGACTGAATAGGTTGTACGCTGCGCAAAATGAAAGCCGTGTCCCGAAAGTGGGCGCGGCTTCTGTTTTTAATGCAAAATTTAGAGGGATAGCTGACCGCTATAAAAAAGTAAACTCCCCAACCCGTAGGATCAGAGAGCATCTTTAAGCAATATATATATTGTCGCGGTCTGTGCACCGACACGCGTAATTTTCAAAAAACGAGGATTCGGAGGGGGATCGATTAAAGCACTTGCTCTAACCTAGCGGTCTTCTATGCTTCGCAGCATTACAACCGCGCCCTGCCGATGTCCTCTACCAACCTAAAACTACTAACCTAAATGAACCTTAAAACTTCGCTGCAAAGATAAGGCGAAATTTTGTTCCGTGCAAGTATTTCTTAAAAAAATTTCAAAAATTATTGAATTTTTTTAGCATCTACCCAAAAAAACTACATTTTTAGGCGTTTAACGTCGGCCGCGCGAGATATATTCGGCAACTTTATCGGCGATACGCTCGCCATCGAGGGCTGCCGAAATGATACCGCCAGCATAGCCTGCGCCCTCGCCTGCGGGATAAATATTGTCAAAGCCGCCTGCGATTACGGAAATTGCCTTTCCACAGATAGGGCACGCCTGCTTATACTTCACCAAATATGTGGGATCCTGATAAGGATTCCGCACGTTATGACCGGTTTTAAATTCTGCGGGAATGGCAAATCTGGGCACATGACGATTCTTCACAAAACGGTTGTTTTGATACAGTTCCGCATCCAACTTACGGATTCTGCCGCTCATTTTCTCCAGCATCTGTCCGGCAATCTCCGGACAGGTGGCCAAAAATTCCTGCAGATTATCTTTGGTAACCGCCACCGCAATGGTATCCTCCTGCGCAATGCAGGACGCACTGCGCGGAAGGTTATCAAATATAGCCATCTCTCCGAAGAAATCACCCTCTCCGATGGTCGCCACTTGGTTCAAAGTGCCGATGGTGTTGGTAATATATATCGTCTTAAAGGCTATGATATAATTGGTAAAACAGGAACTGCTGAAGTATATACTAAAGATGTAATCTGTGAGCAAATGCGCAGTGAAGTTCAAGCAGCATTTCAAAATGTTTTAAATGAACTAGGAAATAGTGAACATAAAGCGCCAGTATTAGAACTACCATCTAAATCTGATGAAATAAAACAAATAAT
>CALBQR010000004.1 GCA_937899895.1 uncultured Alistipes sp. | reverse complement strand
CCCACCACAACTGACGCGAGATACACCAATCCTTGATGTTCTCCATCCAGTGGCGATAGATATTCTTATACTTTTCGGGCACGAACTTAATCTCATTCTCCAACACCGCGCGGGTTGCGGGCTCGGCCAGCTCCTGCATCGACAGGAACCACTGCATCGACAACTTCGGCTCGATAGGCACACCCGTACGCTCCGAGAAACCTACGTTGTTGGTGTATGCCTCGGTCTTCTCCAACAGATCAGCCGCAGCCAGATCCTTCTCGATCTGCTCACGAACCACAAAGCGGTCCATACCTACGTACATACCCACCTTATCGTTCACCGTACCGTTATCGTTGAAGATATCGATGGTCTCCAAGCCATACTTCTCACCGAGCATATAGTCATTCACGTCGTGCGCGGGCGTTACCTTCAATGCACCCGTACCGAACTCAATATCGACATACGTATCGCGGATCACGGGGATCGAACGACCTACCAGAGGCACAATCACACGTGCATCGGCGGGCAACCAATTGTAACGCTCGTCGTTGGGATTAACGCAGAGAGCCGTATCGCCCAAGATGGTTTCGGGGCGGGTTGTAGCCACGATGATCGAGCGATCGGTACCCTCAACCTTATAACGCAGGTAGTAGAGCTTGCCGTGCGACTCCTTGTAGATCACCTCCTCGTCCGACAGCGCGGTCTGTGCCGAGGGGTCCCAATTGACCATACGAACACCGCGATAGATCTTACCCTTGTTGTAGAGATCGACAAAGACCTTGATCACACCCTCGGTGCGCGGGTCGTCCATCGTGAAGCAAGTACGATCCCAATCGCACGAAGCACCCAACTTGCGCAGCTGCTTCAAAATGATACCACCGTGCTTCTCCTTCCACTCCCAAGCGTGGCGCAGGAACTCCTCGCGCGTCAGGTCAGCCTTGTCGATGCCCTCCGCTTTGAGTTTTGCAACCACCTTTGCCTCCGTAGCAATCGAAGCGTGGTCGGTACCCGGCACCCAGCAAGCATTCTTGCCCTGCATACGTGCGCGACGTACCAGCACGTCCTGCAACGTATTGTTCAGCATATGGCCCATATGCAACATACCTGTTACATTGGGGGGCGGAATTACGATGGTGTATGCCTCGCGCTCATCGGGCGTCGAGTGGAAAAGTTTATGCTCAATCCAATAGTCGTACCATTTGCCCTCGATCTGTTGGGGCGTGTACTTGTCTGCAATGTTCATAGCTTTTATTTTGTAATTTTTAATCAATTATCGGTTTGGGTTACGCCCGCGCGCAAGCGATCGCATTGTAGCGCATAGGCGAAATATCTTGCAAAAGTAGTAAATATATTTATTAAAACGCGCGCGAGCGTGAGAAAACTTTGGATTTTGCAGCAAAATATGGCTCTTGGTGCGGTCGGAGCACTCGACTACGCACACTCGCGGGCTGGGGCGGTCGCCCAAAGGGCGAGCCCGCGAGTGTGTGTCGATTTCAAAGAAATCGCCAATTTCAGTTCACATTTTTTCTCTCTTTATTGTAATTTTGTTGCTCGATGTGCGACTAATGTAGCAAACGATCAGAGAACACAATGAACACGCAAGAGCTGGAAAAAGAGTTTACGCAGATGATCCTCGACCACCGTCAGATCATCTTCAAGGTTTGCTACATCTACACAACGGACGATTACACGATTGAAGAGCTCTCGCAAGAGTGTCTGCTCAATCTGTGGCGCGCCTATCCCCGTTTTCGTGGCGAAAGCAAACCCTCGACTTGGATCTATCGAGTGGCAATGAACACCTGCATTTCGTATATGCGACACACGTCGTCGAGGCCTCAAATGACGACACTGCCATTCGATCTGCGGTCGGAGATCGAAGCCGATGGCGACCAAGCTTACTACCTGCGCGAACTCTATGCGATGATCAACCGTTTAGGCAAATTGGAACGCGCGCTGATACTGCTCTGGTTGGAAGATCGTAGCTATACCGAAATAGCTGATATTCTTGGCATTTCCAAGTCGAACGTGGCGGTGTTGCTCCATCGTACAAAAGAGAAATTGAAAAAGATGTCGAACCAATAAAAAATTGCAAAAAATGATGGATCTCGAACAGATGAAATCGGGTTGGAACACATTGAGTGCGCAACTCGAACAGCAGAACACAATAACCAGCCGTCTGGTGTACGAAATGATCTCTTCGCGCAACCGAACTAACTACGAACAGATTGCCCACACCCATCAAATCAGTCTTGCGGTGATGGTCCTGATGGCAACGTTAGCACTACCCTACTTCGCTCGCACCGAGCTAATTCAAATGAGTAGTTTTGCAGTAATTGAGGCGGTATCGTTTGCAGGAATAGCAATGGCGAGCTATATGCTGAACACACTTGCTCGCCTCGGACATAGCGATCGCACGGTTAGTCAGCTAACGGAAGATGTATTGACCTACAAACGTTTATATAGCCTGAATCAACGACTTGGCACGCCCGTTGCCTTGGCGACAATCGGCGTGGTCTATGCCATCGAGCAGGCCTTCACCGCAAATGCCCTCATACCTCTTGCGCTGGCTTTTGGAATGGCTTTCGTTATAGGAATTGTCCAAACTCGTCGCCAAAATCGCCTACTACGAGAGATTGAGCAAGGTATAGCCGAACTGCGCGAATTTGCAGACAAATAATAATCTCCTAATCACTCGTCATTTGTCCGATCTTTGTACAAAAGGTCGGACAATTTTTCGTTTTTTACCAATATAAAATAAAAAACCGCAGTTTTTCGTTATCTTTGCGGCGAGCAATTGTCGGCTTTGGCTTTCGAGCAACGCAACAGAATGGTCCAAAGATTGCTCCGCATATATAACAAAACACTGATTATGAGTAAGAAAAGAAATAGCATAGAGTTAGAGGATCTGGCAGGCATCAACCTTTCGGACGGTCAGGCACAGGTCATTCCGATCATCACGGGCGACGACACGCCGACCGAGCAGAGTTCGGTTCCCGACGTGTTGCCCATCCTAACTTTGCGCAGTTCGGTACTTTTCCCCGGCGCAATCACTCCGATTACGGTCGGCCGCGAAAAGAGCCTGAAACTGGTGCGCGAGGTAAATGCTGCGGGCGGTATGCTCGGCGCAGTATTGCAACGCGAAACCGAGGTCGAGGACCCCACGCCGAACGATATGTACAAGGTTGGCACGGCTGCGCGAATCCTCAAAATCCTCGAAATGCCCAATCAGACGCTGACCGTTATTCTGAACGGCTTGGAAAAGATAGAAGTGGGTGAGTATCAACAGACTGACCCCTACTTCCGTGCTACGGTAACACCTATCCGCGACTCGTCGCCCGACGACTCGAATGTCGAATTCAATGCGTTGGTGGAGTCCATCCGCGACGTGGCTCTGCACATTATCGACATCTCGCCCATAATGCCCAAAGAGGCGGCATTTGCAATCAAAAATATCGATTCGAGCCGAGGCATCATCAACTTCATCTGCTCGAATATCGAGATGAGCGATGCCGATCGTCAGCACCTGCTCGAAGCGCCAGGTCTGCTGGCACGCGCACGCCGCCTATTGGAGATTTTGATCCGCGAGCAGCAGATGATCGAACTGAAAAACGAGATTCAGTCGAAGGTCAAGCGCGATATGGATCGCCAGCAGCGCGACTACTACCTGCAACAGCAGATGCGCACGATTCAGGACGAGTTGGGCGAAGGCGAGGATGCCGAGATCGCACAGATGCGCGAGCAGGCCTCGAAGAAAAATTGGAACAAGGAGGCTGGCGAGTTGTTTGAGAAGGAGCTCTCGAAGTTGGAGCGACTGAATCCCGCTGTTGCGGAGTATTCGGTGCAGATGACCTACTTGCAACTGATGCTCGAACTGCCGTGGAATGAGATGACCGAGGACAACCTCGATTTGGAGTGCGCACGCAAGCAGCTCGACGACGACCACTACGGTTTGGAGGAGGTTAAGGATCGCATTTTGGAGCACCTGGCCGTCATCAAGTTGAAGGGCGATTTGAAATCGCCGATCATCTGTCTGTATGGCCCTCCGGGTGTTGGCAAAACCTCACTCGGCAAGTCGGTTGCAACGGCTTTGCAGCGTAAGTTCGGAAGAATTTCGCTCGGCGGTCTGCACGATGAGGCGGAGATTCGTGGCCACCGCCGCACATATATTGGCGCAATGCCGGGTCGTATCATCCAGACTATCAAGCGTTGCGGTTCGTCGAACCCCGTCATCATTCTCGACGAGGTGGATAAGGTAACCGTAAGCAACCACGGCGACCCGTCGAGTGCGCTGTTGGAGGTGCTCGATCCCGAACAGAACACCACGTTCCACGACAACTATCTCGATACGGAGTACGACCTGTCGAAGGTGATGTTCATCGCAACGGCCAATAACGTGCAGAAGATTGCACCCGCCCTGCGCGACCGTATGGAGATGATCAACATTGCAGGTTATCTGCTCGAAGATAAGGTGCAAATCGCTCTGAACCACCTCGTTCCGAAGGAGTGCGAGGCACACGGTTTGAAGCGCGAGGATATGGTATTCTCGGCGGCAGTGATCGAGAAGATTATCTCGGAATATACGCGCGAGATGGGTGTGCGCTCGCTCGACAAGCATATCGCAAAGATTGCCCGCTACCGTGCCAAGCAGATCGGTTTCGGCGAGCAGTTCGAGGCGGAGATTTCGGCTGCCGATGTTGAGAAGATTCTCGGTATGCCCAATTTCCGTCAGGACCAGTACGAGATCGAGGGTATGGTCGGCATTGTTACGGGTTTGGCTTGGACCGAGGTCGGTGGCGACATCCTCTATGTCGAGTCGATCCTCACCCCCGGCAAAGGCAAGCTCAACCTTACGGGTAACCTGGGCGACGTGATGAAGGAGTCGGCTACGATTGCTCACGAGTGGGTGATGGCTCACTTCGAGGAGTTGGGTATCGACCGCGAGAAGTTCGAGAAATTCGACCTCAACATTCACGTTCCCGAAGGTGCAATTCCGAAGGATGGTCCGAGCGCAGGTATCACGATGGTTACCTCGATCGTTTCGACCTACACGGGCCGCAAGGTATGCGAGCGTATCGCAATGACGGGCGAGACTACGTTGCGCGGTCGCGTAATGCCCGTAGGCGGTATTAAGGAGAAGATTCTCGCCGCTAAACGTGCAGGCATTAACACCCTGATTCTCTGCGAGGACAACCGCAAAGACGTTGCCGAGATCAAGGCCGAGTATATCGACGGTCTGACCTTCCACTACGTTCGTACCAACGACGAGGTGCTGACTCTGGCGTTGGAAAAGTAAGAGTGCAACTGCACAAAGCAAAAATAGGCCGCACCAACTTAATGGTGCGGCCTATTTTCTTATCACATCTATACTCTACTCCTCGTCAATCGAGATCAGTTCGTACTGCTTCGAGCCCAGACCAATCTTCTCGGCGTGGTCGATGATGTGGGTGCCGTGGCGGGTTGTGATGCGCTCCACCAGCGGACCGTTGTCGTTACCCTCTTCGGGAGTCATATTCATAACCATATCAACGCAAGCCTGATCCAACGCAACGGGGTCGAGCGATGCAACGATACCCATATCCTTAACAACGGGATCAGCAGGGTGCGAGCTGCAATCGCAATCAACCGACATATTGTTCATCACGTTGATATAGAGGATACGCTCACCCTCACCAAAGTAGGCGTGTACCGACTCTGCTGCAACGGCCATCGACTCCAAGAAACCGATCTGATCGTCGGTATAGTCCCAGAACTTCTCGATATCGGTGGTGCGGCCCGCCGAGTGGATATAGACCTTACCAACGGTCGAAGCCACGCCAATCGACTGGTTCTTCAACACGCCACCAAAGCCGCCCATAGTGTGGCCCTTGAAGTGTGCGAGGTTGATCATAAAGTCGTAGTTGGCCAGGTGCGAGCCAACGATGTTGTACTTCATACGCGAAGTATCCTTCACGGGCAGCTGAATCTCACCCTCGGCGTCCATAATATCAACCTCGGCGATGTCGCAGAAACCGTGATCCTTTGCCACCTGCATATGCGCCTCGGTAGTGAAACGCGGGCCTGCATAGGCGGTGTTGCACTCTACGATCGTACCATTAACTTTCTTTACCAAATCGCCAATCAGTTCGGGTTTGAGGTAGTTTTTGCCACCAGGCTCGCCGGTGCTGATCTTCACAGCCACGCGACCCGTAGCCTCACGACCCAGAGCCTCATAAACCTTCACCAAACCTTCGGGCGAGATGTCGGTGGTCATATAGACCTTCGGCAAAGTGCTCTCCTCGGTCTTCGGAGCGTTATCGCCACACGACGTGCAAGCGGTCGCAACGATAAGCGACGCTGCTAAAAAATTCAGAATCTTCATATTGCAAAATTTGATTTGTTGATTTTCTATCGAACAAAATTAATCAATTTCTTTGAGATGTCCCATACCCCTACCGTCTAAAAAGATAAAAACTCGCAAAAAGTGCAAATTCTTACAAATTTAGTTGCATAACTAATAAAATAGTTATATATTTGCATCAAGCAAGTCGGCGTGCTCCGCTGCGGAGCATTTGCCACTTTGCAACAAATTATGCGGAATTGCGCCAAATTGACAATTCATAGTAGATAGATAAAAGATAACCAGAAAATTAAAAGAGTCAAACGTATGGCAAAGATCGTTAAAGACCGTCAGCCCGAACTCACCCGCGCCGAATTGGAGATTATGCAAGTGATGTGGGCAAAAGGCAAGGTTCTCGTTCACGACATTCTGGCCGAGATGAGCGAGCCGAAACCTGCCTACAACACTGTTTCGACCGTTGTCCGAATCCTCGAAAAGAAGGGCTACGTGGGACACGAAGCTCACGGCAAGACCCACGAGTACTACCCTCTCATCGAGCGCGAGGAGTACACCAACGGCTATATGAACAGCGTGCTGAACAACTTCTTCGGCGGTTCGGTGAGCCGTATGATGTCGTTCTTTACGCGCAACGAGAAGATCTCGCTCTCGGAGGCTGACGAGATACTTAAAATCCTGCAAGAGAAGAGGTAACAAGAGCACACAACGATGAATCCGATCCTGCGATATGCACTCGAAATGGTGGCGTGTAGCGGAGTGTTTGCACTCCTCTATCACACACTTATCGCCGATCGGCACTCGTTTGGCACGTGCCGCCGCTATCTGCTTGTAACGGTTACGCTCTCGTTGCTCATTCCGCTTATCGAGTTACCGCTATTGCCGCCCGAAAAGCCGATACCCGCAACTCCGCAACACGAGCAGGTGCAACGCTTGGAGTTCAAAACCATCACGGTCGATTATGAGCAGGTGCAACCCACCGATCGCCAAATCGCCCGTCGAAATGGCCGTAATGCGCTGATTGCCTGCATCTATGCGGCTCTGGCGGTGGTCATCGGCATCTTAACCCGACAAGGGGTCCGCGAGTTGCGCGAGTTGAAATTTCGCGCAAAGATCTCGCGCCACGAAGGTTACGACATTGCCGTCAGCGATCAAATCAAAGCTCCATATTCATTTATGGGCACGATCTATCTCTCGCCCGACACCCCCGACGAGGAGCGTGAGTTGATCATCGCCCACGAGCGCTCGCACATCGCACATCGGCACTCGCTCGAAAAGCTCTATATGGGTGCAATTCGTACGGTGGTGTGGTTCAACCCCTTCATCTGGCTGGCCGATCGTTGGTTGGCCGAGGTGCAGGAGTTCGAGGCCGACCGCGATGTGCTTGATGCTGGCTACGATTTGACGCTCTATCGTTCTTTGATATTCCGCCAGATATTCGGCTACGCTCCCGACGTGCAGAATGGGTTTTACTCGCTCACACGCCGCCGTTTCGAGATGATGACCGCACAACGCAAGAGCAATGGCGGGCTGTGGCGTTGGGCAATCGTTATCGTGGTAACACTTGCAATGACCGCCGCCTGCGGGTTGACACGCCGCACCGAAAAGCAGGCAACGCTACACGCCTCGCAAAATATTGCCAACGAGGCGGTTATCCCGTCGTCGAATGTGGTTTCGGTCGGTACGACAGCAGGCCGTAGCGGCATCTACTATCTGCCGCGTAACCCTCGTCGAAAATATCGTTTGGAGGGCAGCGATATCTACGTTTCGACACCTCTCGGTTTCGAGCGTAAGATCTCCTCGCGCGACTACAAACATATCAGCCACCCGATCTACTATATTGACGGGCGACAGGTTTCGGCAATCGAATTCTCCAACCGACCTGCATTTTTGACCGAGTCGATGAATATCTATACGGGTGATCGAGCCGAGGTTCTCTATGGCAAGGAGGCTCGCCGAGGTGTCTGGGCCGTTACAACAAAGCCCGACAGCCGCTGTCCCGCCCTGCTGCTCGAAGGTCGCTGGGTGAGTCTGCGCCAGAATCTCGATGTCGTTGAACGCGCCGTGAAGGTCATCACGCTCTCCCCCGAAGAGGCTCGCGAAAAGTATGGCGAGGGCTATCCGAATGGCGTTATAGAGGCGTGGGAGATTATTGAAAATTAAGAATCTAAAAACTAAAAAATGATATATGCCTATGAAACATTGCCTAAATGAGTTTGCGAGTCGGTGGGGATAGTTCCTCGCCACTCACCGCGAGGATCGGCAACGCCTCGCACTAAAAATATAACGAATTTAACTGTTCGGAAAACAACATTTATTGCACCAAAAGATTGCCAAGAATTGTGCGCCATTCCCGCTTGCCGAGGGTGGCGCATATCTTTTGAATTTCTGCATTTTACGTATATTTATAACAACCTAATAAACAGACGTTTGCAAATATTTTTCAATATTTTTTGAGGGGGGGGGATCGGTGCACCAAAATTTTACTATCTTTGTGAGAAGAAACACTCAAAAGCACCTATACAAATGAGAAGATTGATTATTGCGATGCTTGCCCTGGTGGCGGGTGTCGTGTGGAGCCACAACGCGCAGGCTCAGATTTTGGGCGACTCGCTCGTTCAGGTTATCGCTTATTGGCCGAAAGATCTCGTATTGCACTACCACGTTGTCGAGACCGAAGTCGAAATCGAGAATGGCGATTCGACCGTTGTCAATACCAACTCGTCGCTGATGACCGTTAAGGTTGTCGATGCTGACGCGACGGGCAACACGCTTGAAGTTGAAACCAATGTCCTCGCGATGGCCGACGAGGAGGAGCTGGAATTGACCAAGAAAGTCGTAAAGAAATTCGGCAAAAAGGCCAACGCCGTTAAGCTCCGCACCGACGAATTTGGTGCATTCGCAAGTGTAGTTGCAACCCCGAAAGATGAAAAACTGCATAAAGATATGGTGAATTATATCGCCGACGTGATGTGGAAGAAGTTCATCACCGAAGATCCAGAATTTGCAGATGAGGTTGACGAAAAGGATTTCAAAGAGCTGTTGGTTCAATCATCGGGCACGCTCGAACAGGCGATATATCAGGAGGATATTATGAAATTGTTGGGCTTCTTCGGCAATCAGTTCAGCCTCAAAGAGCCGTTCATTTTCAACCTCCAAACGCCCTCGCTGATCACTCAAACCCCTATGCCCGCAAATTCGACAATCGAGGCAAAGGTGATTGACGCAGAGAACAACATCTATGCTCTTTACCAGACCACCATTACCGATTCGCAAGCGGCTCTGAAAGAGGCGACTAAACTGTTAGCCGATATAGCAAAGAATGAGCAGACGGCTGAGACGATTGAGCAAGTTCCGCAGATGCTCGAAGATGAGGCACTATTGGTCGAGGACACACATCTTATGATCATACAAGCCGATCTTGGAGTGCCTTTCCGATACAATGGCCGACGAGTATTTCTCGCCAATGGCTCTGGAAAGTGCTACGAGATGGAGATACTTTTTATCCCCGAAGATGAGGCGAAGGAGTTGCGCAAACAGGCTCTCTTCTAATCGCACATCGCTCGGACACGAATTCGACGCTCGCACCATAGGCACGGTGCGAGCGTTTTGTTTGGCTATATCTTTGTTGAGTAGCATTCTTTTCGTACCTTTGCAGCCCAAAAAAACGACAAAGACAATGACACATAAATTCTCAATATATCGCCCTCACTATGGCGCACTACTCCGCTTGGCTGCCCCCGTGGTGCTCTCGCAGTTGGGTCAAGTCGTGGTGCAGTTTGCCGACAACGCAATGGTCGGACGATTGGGCGCACTGCCTCTCGCCGCAACCGCTTTCGGTGGTAGTGTTGCATTTATTTTGTTTATTTTCGGCATCGGTATTTCGCTCGGATTGACCCCGATCATCGGTGCGCTCTACGCCCGTGGCGAACACCGCGAAATGG
Source organism: uncultured Alistipes sp. (assembly GCA_937899895.1). Taxonomy (GTDB): domain Bacteria; phylum Bacteroidota; class Bacteroidia; order Bacteroidales; family Rikenellaceae; genus Alistipes. The sequence continues at coordinate 9,755 of CALBQR010000004.1, read as the reverse complement.
CAGCAAACCTGCGCAATGCCGTGGTGCTCTATACGCTTATGGGCGTGATTATCACTGTACTACAATTGGCATTTGTGCCGTTTATGTATCGACTTGGACAGCCCGTCGAGGTGGTCGATATGGCACTGCCCTACTACCGCTATATGGCGTGGGGAATGATCCCCGTGATGCTGTACGGAGCCTTCAAGCAGTTCCTCGAAGGCGTGGGCAACACCACCACCGCAATGGTCATCGTGATCGTCTGCAACGCACTGAATATATTCCTGAATTGGGTCTTCATCTATGGAAATTTGGGTGCGCCCGAAATGGGAGCTGCGGGTGCGGGTCTTGCAACCTTTATTTCGCGCGTGGGTATGCCGATTTTGATGATCGGATACTTCGCCGTGAGCCGCAGTGTGCGCCCCTACATCGCGCTGATGCGACAGACCCGACTGCAATGGCGACGCTTTGGTCATCTGATGAAGATCGGTATGCCTATCGCAACGCAGATGACTCTCGAAGGCTCGGCATTCGTACTTTCGGGAATTATGATGGGTTGGTTCGGCACGGTGGCAATCGCTGCAAATCAGATCACTACGACGCTCTCGAACGCTGCGTTTATGGTCTGCATCGGTTTCAGTTCGGCCGCTACAATCCGCGTCAGCCACGCCTACGGAGCACGCCATTGGGAAGAGCTGCGTATGTCGGCCAACTCAGCATACCATATCGGTCTGTGCTGGAATCTGTTTGCGGCGACGATGTTCATCGCATTGCGACACCTGCTACCCCGAATCTTCACGCCCGATGAGGCGGTCGTGGAGCTGACCTCGGCACTGCTGATCTTCTCCGCGATGTTCCAAGTGGTCGATTGTATTCAGGCAATCTCGATCGGTATCCTGCGCGGAATGAAAGACGTCAATGCCACAATGGTCGTCGCCTTCTTTGCCTATATCGTGGTCAATCTACCCGTTGGCTACCTATTCGCATTCACGCTCGGAATGGGCCCCGAGGGCGTTTGGTTGGGCTACGTATTCGGGTTGGGATTGGCTGCTCTGCTGCTCAACCGTCGCTACCGCCACAGCCTGCAACGACTCTCAAAAAGTGGCGGACCGGAGATTTTGTAGGCGCGGGATTTATCAGTCCAAGAAAAATTCGTATCTTTGTCTAAATCGATTTAGATATGAAGAAGTTGATTTTCTTTGTACTACTACTAATCTCAATAGCAGGCAGTTCGTCTGCTCAGGGGCCGATTGTCCTGACCGATTACCGACCATTGAATGAGTTCGGTACAGACACTCTTGCATATTTGCAAAACAATTGGGGAATTCATAGTAATAGCAAAAATAGATATCACGGCAAAACCATTGAGACTTTTCTAAATGACTTTGAATTACCAATCGTTGATATAGAATTAAGAATGGACGCATATAACACGACATTAGGCTTTGTACGTTTTTACTACCGTTCTCTTAAATACATCGAGTCGATCAATGATTATTACGATCATTACAATGTTTTAGTAGTATTAAAATTCCCAAGACTCGGAGAGGATGACCATCGTCCTAGATATTTTGATGTGTCTCCTACATTTAAAGGATTGAAACCTCAGACAGATGTTGGCTATCCTTGGCGCGAGGAGTATCGAGCATTGATGAAAGATTGGTTGATAGAGGACGTGCAGTTTAATTACGTTTGGTGGAAATAATTGGGAATTATTGACGAGTAGCAACTATTTTGGTTGAGATATTCGTATTTTTTCGTACCTTTGTGCGAATATGAGTTAAAGTAACCTCAACCAATGGAAGATAAAATACAACATAGCGCAGAGTGCTCGATCCCCGAAATGGGTCGTGGCTGCTCGTTCTGCAACTGCACTAACGAGTGCTCGGCAACCCCGCACGAGGGTTGCTACAAGCTCCATTCGAGCGATTGGTTGGAGCAATTTCCCAATAACCTGCCCGACGATATCGTCGAGGTGCGTTTCAAAAATACACGCCGTAGCTTCTACCGCAACGTCAATAATCTGCCCCTCAAACGTGGCGACATCGTAGCCGTCGAGGCATCACCCGGACACGACATCGGTATCGTTTCGCTCACGGGTGATATGGTAGCGCGTCAGATGTTCCGTATCGGCTTTACTCCGATGGGTGGCGAGTTCAAGAAGATCTATCGCAAGGCTAAACCCTACGACATCGAGAAGTGGCAGGAGGCCATCGCCCTCGAACACGACACGATGATCCGTTCGCGCCAGATCGCTGCCGAGATGGGTCTGAATATGAAGATCGGCGACGTTGAGTATCAGGGCGATAAGATCAAGGCTATCTTCTACTACATCGCTGACGAACGTGTCGATTTCCGCGAGCTGATCAAGGTTTTCGCCGAGCAGTTCCGTATCCGCGTCGAGATGAAGCAGATCGGTGCGCGTCAGGAGGCGGGTCGCATTGGCGGTCTGGGTGCTTGCGGACGTGAGTTGTGCTGTGCGTCGTGGATCCCTTCGTTCTCGTCGGTTACCACCAATGCCGCACGTGTGCAGGAGATCTCGCTCAACCCGCAAAAGCTTGCAGGCCAGTGCAGTAAATTGAAATGTTGCTTGGTTTATGAGTACGATTCGTACTCTGACGCACGTCGCGAGTTCCCGCGTGTGAAGGAGCCGCTGCAAGCGATGGACGGCGAGTATTTCCTGGTCAAGAGCGACATCTTGGCTCGCACGATGAGTTTCAGCAGTGCGCCCAACTCGCTCACCAATCTGATTACGCTGCCCATCGAACGTGTGCGCGAGATCATTGCTCTCAATCGCCGTGGTCATAAGGTCGAAACACTTTTGAGTGAGGATATTACACCTATCGAGCAGGAGCCAGATTTTGTAAATGTAATCGGCGAGGACAGCATCACCCGTTTCGACAAGAGCAAGAAACGTCGCAACGGTCGCAACAAGAACCGCAACGACCGCGCCGAGAAGAGTGCAGAGAAGAGCGAAAAGGGTGAAAAGAGCGTTGCAAAGAGCGAGAATATCGACAAGAACGCCCAGCCCGAAACCGACAACACTTCGCACGAGGAGAAGCAGGAGGAGCGTCGCGAAGGTCGCCGCGAGGGTGGTCGCAACAACCGCCGAAATGATCGTCGCAACGACCACCGCAACGATCGACGCCAGCGCGAAAAGTTCAATAACGAACCGACGCAGAGTGGCGACACCTCGAACGAGCAGCCCTCAACCGAGCAGCACGAGCAAGGTGAGCAGGGAGGTAATCAGCGAAATGGCGATCGTCGCTACCACCGTGGCAATCGCAACCACCGCCACAACCACCGCCCCCGCCGCGAAGATGGCGAGCGCACGGAGCGTGGTGGCGAACATCGCAACGATCATCACGAGCCAAAACAGGAGTAGCCGTATATAACGATGAGAATCAGAAGGTTGATTACGATAGTGGCCGCCACGACCCTTTTAGTGGGTTGTATGGCTCAAATCGACTCGGTTGTTGCGAGCGTCGATCCGAAAGGTTGGTATAGCGGCCAGCCGAAAGGTCTGACCTTCACCAACTCGGACACCGTCGCACTCAACACGTTGAGCATCATCGTTCGTTACGACCAACGTCTGACAGACAGCGACCTGCGAATGAGCGTAAGTGTAATCACGCCCGACTCACTGACAATGACCGAGGAGGTTACGGTGGCTATTCCCGTGCGCCGAGATGACGACAATCGTGCTTCGGTTACCGTCGAGCCGTTTCGTCGCCACGCAAAGCTGTCGCGCATAGGCGATTACCATTTCGAGATTGAGCCTTCGCAAGCGATTTTCGGCATCACGGGCATCGGTATCGAAATTAAAAACGAGAGCGAATGGGAGCCCGAAAAGCTCGATAGCGAATCATCGAAGCCGACGGAATCGGCAGAACTGCCAGATGAGGAAAACAAACAGATAGAATCGACTGATAACTAAACGAATAAAACACTACAACCAACTAATGGGAAAAGATAAATTGAGGCGTTTTGCCGAGAATTTGACATTCAAGAATTTCGTTCAACCCGAATTTGAAGAGATCTTCCACCGCGACCACCCTTTGAAGGGCCATTGGCGCGAGGAGTTTTTCCATAACGACAACCCGATCGTGCTCGAATTGGGTTGCGGTCGTGGCGAATATACGGTTGCTTTGGCCGAGAAATTCCCCGATCGTAACTTTATCGGTGTCGATATCAAGGGTGCCCGTATGTGGCGCGGCGCAAAGACCGCAACCGAGAATGAAATGCCAAACGTGGGCTTCCTGCGCACTCGAATCGAGTTTATCAACTCGTTCTTTGCCGAGGGCGAGGTGGATGAGATTTGGGTTACATTCCCCGATCCGCAGCTGCGTAAAGCGCGCATTAAGAAGCGTTTGACCGGTCCGCTGTTCCTCGGCTATTACAGCCAATTCCTCAAAGAGGGTGCGCCCGTAAATCTCAAAACCGACTCGCAACATCTGCACCTCTACACACGCGCTGTGGCCGAGCATAACGCTCTGCCGATCGAAATTTGCGACAACGATATCTACGGCCACGGAACGGCCGACGAGGTGCTCTCGATTAAGACCGCTTACGAGACCCGCTTCCTCAGCGAGGGTCTGCCGATCACCTATCTTCGTTTCTCGCTTGGCGACCGCAAAACGTTCGAGGCTCCCGAATTTGCGCCCGACGAAGAGTTGAGCTAAACACGAGAGCAATCCACATAAAAATAGCCTACCCAACCGCAATGGCAAGGTAGGCTATTCTTTTATAATCCAATCTCTTACTGCTTCTTACGCACAATTCGCAACGTGGTTTGGGTACGCTGCGAGATATAGACATTGGGCTGCTCGACAAAGCGCGAAAGCATCGCCTCCTCATAGCCGCGAATGGTGAGCAACTCCATATCCTCGATACACATCACATCGTAGCCCTCGGCGCGCAACTCCGCCACAGCCTCATCCAGACGCCACGAACGGTCGATACAAAGGCTCAAATTGACCGCCGAATTGTGGATCAGATTGGTACGTATGCGATGACGGTCAAGCAGACCGAAGATCGAAGCAAAACGCTCCTCGATAATAAACGAGAGGTCGCGCGCACGTACCGTAACCAACACCTGATTGTGCTTAACAATCAGAATGGGAACATCAATTCTTCGCGTGGTGCGACGAATCACCGTACCCGGCTTACGTCGGTCGCCAAACGGGCGGACATAGAGAGGGATATTCTTGTTTTGCAGCGGCTTAACCGTCTTGGGATGAATAATCGAAGCTCCACTATACGAAAGCTCGATAGCATTCAGGTAGCTCATCTCCTCGATATGTCGCGCATCGGGGAAGATTCGCGGATCGGCATTCAGTACGCCATCAACATCCTTCCACACCGACATACTCTCGGCATCCAAGATATTTGCCACACCCGCAGCCGAATAATCCGAGCCTTCGCGACCGAGCGTCGAGGTTTTACCCGATGGAGTCGAGCCAATAAATCCCTGACCGATAAACAGTTTCGGACCCTCGCCAGACACCGCCTCACGCAACGGAGCGGTCGAGGCTTCGAGGTCGATGCTTGCATCTTTATGGCGTTCGTTGGTAACGATACAACGGCGCATATCAATCCAGCGATTGGCAACACCCGACGCATTCAGAAACTCCGAAATGATCGTCGTCGAAAGCAACTCGCCATAGCTCACAATGCGGTCATACCACATCTCGGCATCTTCGCCACGGAACTCCTCCTCCGTTGCGATATGCTCCAATTCGGCAAACAACGCATCAACCGAGTCCAAATGGTCGGTCGTACGCAGTAGCTCCTCAATCATCTGGCGGTGGTAACTCCTGAGTGCCGTGATGTGTTCCATCGACAGGGGACGATCACCCGTTTGCATACCCTCGAAGACTCGTTCAAGAGCGTTGGTGGTCTTACCCATTGCCGACACGATGACGAACAACTCGCGCTCGTCCTTCACAATGGCACGCAGATTACGGACACCGTCAGCCGTCGAGACCGAAGCTCCACCGAATTTGTAAACTTTCACCTCTGAAAATGCTTTTATTTATTGGTTCAACAAAAAATTTTGAATCTTGAATCCGCCACTGCGGGCTCGGCCTTCGAGCGACCGCCCCGACCCGCAATGGTGGCAACTTCCGCGAAAGTCGCTTGGATTATTTCACCGCCTTGTACTCGTGGTCGGTATTCCAGAACAAGAACGAGTAGATATCAGTAGCCTCGTCGATACGCTTCGAGGTCGGTTTGCCTGCACCGTGGCCTGCATTGGTCTCGATACGGATCAGCACGGGAGCCTCACCCGCCTGCGAGTGCTGCATCTGTGCCGCATACTTGAACGAGTGCGCAGGAACAACACGGTCGTCGTGGTCGCCCGTAGTTACAAGCGTTGCGGGATACTCTACACCGTCCTTAATGTTGTGCAGGGGCGAGTACTTATAGATATACTCGAACTGATCCTCGTAGTCGCTCGAACCGTACTCGACAGCCCAACCCCAACCGATTGTAAACTTATGATAGCGAAGCATATCCAGCACACCAACAGCGGGCAGGCAGACTGCATACAGATCGGGACGCTGCACCTCGCAAGCACCAACCAACAGACCACCATTCGAGCCACCGGCAATAGCCAACTTCTCCGACGAGGTGTAACCCTCTGCGATCAGATACTCGGCAGCTGCGATGAAGTCGTCAAAGACATTCTGCTTATTTTCGAGCATACCTGCCTTGTGCCACTTCTCGCCATACTCACCACCACCGCGCAGCGTTACCTGTGCATAGATACCGCCCTGCTCCATAAACATAATATGGTTGGGCGAGAATGCGGGGGTATAGCTGATATTGAAACCGCCATAACCATAGAGATATACGGGGTTCTTACCATTGAGTTTCATATCCTTGCGATGAACGAGGAACATCGGCACCTGCGTACCATCCTTCGAGGTGAAGAATACCTGCTCCGAGGTGAACATCTCTGGATCGTAGCTAACTTCGGGCTGCTTGTAGAGCGTCGTCTCGCCCGAACGCAGATCATATACGTAGCTCGTTGCGGGAGCCGTAAAGCCATTGACCGAGTAGAATACCGTCGTATCCTCCTTCTCGCCACCAAAGCCCGACACCGTACCGATTGCAGGCAGCTCAACCTCGCGGATCAACTCGCCCGACATCTCGTACTGACGCACCTTGTTCATCGCGTCCTCCATATAGGTTGCAACCAACACGCCACCTACGGCACTAACCGTTTCGAGCAGCACTTCGGGATTCTCCGCAATCACATCCTCCAAACCTGCGGGGCGCACCAGATTGATCTTCGCCAGACGGAAGTTGGGTGCAGCGTCGTTGGTCAGCACGTAAGCGTAGTCGCCCTCAACGGTTACAATCGCATAGTCGTAAGCAAAACCTTCGAGCAGCGTGCGGAACTTGCGCTCGCCCTTCTTGCGATAGAGCACCTCGCTACCCGACGTACCCTCCGAGGCGTGAACAAACTGCCACTTGCCGTCGCCACTCTCCTCACCGGAGAAGTAACGCAACGGATGCTGTGCATCCCAATAGATCAACTCGTCGGCGGTCTGTGCATCGCCCAACTTGTGGTAATATACCTTCTGGAATTGGTTCTGCGACGAATAGACGCCCTTTTCGGGTTTGTCGTATGCGCTGTAATAGAAGCCCTTGCCGTCGGGAGCCCAACTTGCACCAGAGAACTTCACCCACTCGATTTTGTCCGAGAGTTGCTCGCCCGACTCGGTATCCATCACGCGGATCTCAACCCAATCCGAACCTGCCGAAGCAACCGAATAGGCCATATATTTACCATCCTTCGAGAACGCTACGGCCGACAGAGCCACCGTACCCTCGTCAGAGAGCGTGTTAGGATCGAGGAAGACCTCGCCCTCGGCGTCGAGCGATGCTTTGCGATAGAGCACCGACTGGTTCTTCAAACCGTCGTTATAGAAATAGTAGTACCAATCGCCGTGGCGCGAGGGCATACCCTCCTTCGGGTAGTTCCAAAGCTGGGTCAAACGCTCGCGGATCTGATCGCGGTAGGGAATCTGCGCGAGATAGTCGAACGTAACCTCGTTCTGTGCCTTTACCCACTCGGCGGTTTCGGGCGCATTGTCGTCCTCCAACCAACGATAGGGATCGGCCACCTCGGTTCCGAAATAGTTATCAACGACCTCACCACGCTCGGTCGCGGGGTATGGTTTCAATTCGATGGTCTTACGACCACAGCAACTGCTCATCATAGTTGTGATGGTTAAAAGTGCCACCAGGCACACTACTAAACGTTTCATTTATACAGAGTTTTTACGGGTTTGCATAATATTTCAATTTACAAAAATACAAAACCGCGCGCAAAGACGTATCATTTCCGCCGAAAATTTACTAAATTTGTGGTGATAAACCATTTTTACGCTATGCCAATCACCCGTTTCACACAGATCACCTCGACCAATGACGAGGCCCGCAACCGCCACTACTCGCACGGCGACATCATCACCGCCGAGTACCAAACCGCCGGACGCGGTCAGCGCGGCAACCGTTGGAGCAGCGTCGAGGGTAAAAATCTGATGCTCAGCCTTGTGCTCGAACCGACGTTCCTGCACGCCTCGCGCCAATTCCTGCTTTCGGAGGCCGTAGCATTAGGGCTGGTCGATACTCTTGCCGAGTTCGGAATCGGGGCGCGAATCAAGTGGACAAACGACATCTACGTCGGCGACCGCAAAATCTGTGGCGTGCTGATCGAACACGATCTTCGTGGTGCGCACCTTGCCCGCACGATTGTCGGCATTGGACTGAACGTCAATCAAGTGGAGTTCGACCCTGCACTCCCCAACCCCACCTCAATGAGTTTGCTCGCGGGGCGTGAATTCGATCGTGAGGAGGTTTTGCAGACACTTGCACGCAAGATTATAGCGCGCTACGACGAACTTGCCGAGGGTGCAAGCGGGCAGTTGCAGAGCGACTACCACGCGCTGATCTATCGTCGTGATGAGACACACACCTATCGTCTGCCCGACGGCACTCCGTTCGAGGGCACAATCCGCCGCGTCGAGGCTGATGGCACGCTCATTGTTGAGCACTCCGACGGCTCGGAGCAGGGCTATCTCTTTAAGCAGATTGAGTTTGTGATATAAAAAAACTATACGAAAACTGCTTACTATGAAACAACGCACTATCATACTTTCAATTTTATTGTTTGTTCTCGCGATTCCGATAAACGTTCTATCGAAAACTCCAGTAACAATCACCTACAATGGCGATTGGAAAATTGAGAGTTTTACCATATCAAGCTACGTTATTTACAAAGAGATTCCTATTTTCGACTCTCTTACATCGAGCAGGATATTATCTCTGCAAAATGTCGATGACCTTGATATACCAAGTACCAAAGCCATCAGACGTATAGTAAATAGTATTCTATCCGACAAAGAAAAGCAGCCCTTTATTGACGAGCTGGATTGGCGATGGCAAGCGTGGTTGCAATTTACAGTCGATAAGCAAACCAACTGCATTTGTGAGGTATTTTTCTATTTCCCACAGTCAATTGAGCCGTATAATATTTTACCACTCTCAACTCTCGAAAAGTTGCACAACGCATTGATGGGACTATCAGTTTATGGTCAGGTTGAAAATAGTCGTAAATATTTCCATACAGAGATTCGTATCAACCGTAACTTTATCGAAGATTTACCAATTTCCGATACACGGCCTTGGCGCGATTAGTTTATGTGTAACTATCCGCCGCGTCGAGGCTGATGGCACGCTCATTGTTGAGCACTCCGACGGCTCGG
>CALBQR010000003.1 GCA_937899895.1 uncultured Alistipes sp. | reverse complement strand
TACTCTCACCAAATGCGCGCGTAGTCTCTGCTCCAAAAGCTGGTTCAAAGAGCGGTTCTCTACAGCTTGATACTGCGACCCCGCTCGACCCATTGAGAGTCTCACGAGTAATCCATGCCTGACCATGACCTGCCAAGACCATTCCATATCTCTTTGCAGGTGCATAGGTCGCCATCTTATTGATGATTGTAGTCATAAATGAGGGCGCAATTGGGTGACCTTCAATAGTGATATCACTCTCAAGAATGCACTCGCTGCAGACTCCACTATCCATATCGTAGCATAGCTCGGCGATGTATCCCTCACTTGATGACTCTTGGCGGAAATAGATTACACGGTTGTTAACTCCTAAGATACCCGTCTCTATGGCTGTCATGGCATCCTCTATATTTCCTTTGAAGTATCGGTTGAGACTTGTGCCAAAGAAGTAGAACATAAGTGTGTGTGTCGCCTCCTCTGCAGGTGCGCCATACTGCTTTATTTCAATCTTCGCACTCTTATATCCCGATGCTGATAGGGTGATGGTGCCTTTACGCGTGTCGCCGTTGTTCTCCTCGATGGTTGCAATGATGGAGCCTTGGGTTGAGGTGTCAATTGCGGTTATCCAATCAACACTCTCCACTGCGCTGTATGAAATATGCTTGCCAATATCACTATCATCGAACGAAAATTTAATCTCAATATTCTGATTTAGGCGTGAACATTGAACAAGACTATCCACATTAAACATCTTTAGTGGAGTATCTGGTGTCCTATTGCAAGCACAGAGTGCTACCAATACCACCAAATATGTGAAAAACCTATCGATAAATCTCATAGTTCTACTTTGTTATATATAATCGCACAAAGTTACGAAAAAAGTGTTGATATTGTGTAGTGTTAGAGAGAATTTTATACTATTTAAGTATGCCAAACTCTCCAATTGAGGTGTTTTCTGTGTTATTAATCTCACTTATTGGCTCTAACTTAAAGTATCGAGCGCGGAGGCTTTTTCCAAAATGCACATAGTTAGGGATGGGATTGTTCTTGATGTTGCTGAACTCTTCGTTGGTGTTGCATAGTTTCCAATTCTCGCCATCCAGACTCGTGTAGAAACGGTATTTGAAGATTGTCCCCTGTAGATTTTTATCTGTTGTTGGTGCGTAGCAGAAGCCACTAATATACTCCTCTTCTTGCATATCCACTACAAGTGGAGTAAGACCCTCGGTGCGCCATGTCGTGTTTATATCTCCGTCGATAGCCTCTTTGGCATTGGTGTTCACGCATTTCCATTCCTTTGGAGATATATCGCTTATCCAAAATTCTGTCCCTTCATCTAAGAGTAACTCTGCGTAATATAGACCAATATTAGAGATATTAGCCTCTTTACGAGTGCTTTGAATAGTTAGTCTTATCCTCTGGGCAGAGGTGTCAGAGAAGCGTAGTAGACGCTTATAACCAATCGTTGTTCCTTTCGTTAGGTAGTGCCACTCACCATTGCTAAACACCTCAACGATGAACTCCTCAACACGCTGTCCTTTTGTTATATCCTCTTGTATGAGAAGAGTGTTTATTATTGAGTTTGGAGTTATATCCAACTCGATATATTCGCCTGCCTCTACTTGTCGATATTTATCTCCGTCGATTGCAGCATTATTGGCAAAACTCTCTTCAAGATAATCGGATAACTCCTTGATACGCTGAGCGTCTATTTCGTGGATTAGACCGCGTCTATCGGGTGGAATGTTTAACAATAGTACAGAGTTGCATCCCACGGAGTTGAAGTATATATTGACAAGATTGGCAAGTGAACGCACTTGACTATCTTGCCACTCGTGGTAGAACCACCCTGGACGAATGGAGACATCCACCTCGGATGGGTACCAGTATAGTCGCTGAGCCTTTGTAATTAGCTCTCTGCTACCCAAATCTTTCGACATCTCCTCCAATCCAAGTGCTGCGTTTGATTTCTTACTGTGGCTGTATGACTGCGGAGTAAAGGCGGTAGCGCTCCACTCTGTAGCTCTGCCAAGACCTCCCTCGTTGCCTACCCAGCGCACATCATCGCCCATAATGGCTGTTACGGCGTGTGGCTGTAGTTGGCGTATGGTGCTGAGTATTGCCTCCCAATCATACTCCTGTCGTTTGCCATTTGGACCTTCGGCACAAGCACCGTCAAACCACACCTCGTCTACTCTGCCATAGTTTGTTAGTAGCTCAGTAAGTTGTGCTATAAATAGTCGGTTATATGCTGGAGAGTCGCCATACGATGGCGCATTTCTATCCCATGGTGAAAGATATACACCAAATTTTAATCCATACTTTTTACAAGCATCGCTAAGCTCCTTTACCACATCCCCCTTACCATCACGCCAAAGAGAGCTTTTAACAGAGTAGTCGGTAGTGGTTGTTTGCCATAGGCAGAAACCATCGTGATGTTTGGCTGTGAGTATTGCCATCTTAAAACCTCCCTCTTTGAGCGTGCGTACCCACTGCTCACAATCAAGCTCCGTAGGGTTGAATAGCTTTGGGCTATCAGTTCCGTTGCCCCACTCATTATCTGTAAAGGTATTCATACCAAAGTGCAGGAAGGCTGTAAACTCCAACTGTTGCCATGCTAACTGCTCAGCAGAGGGTACAAGGCGCGCCGCCATATCTATCTTCTGCTCAACGGTAGCACTCTTTGGAAATACCACCTCCTTGGTATAATACTGCTCTCTTTGTAGCGTTGTGCAACCTATTGAAAATAGAGCTATTATGATTGCGATTTTACGGGTTAGGTTCATAGTAGTGTGTATTAACAAGCTGAATAAAAGAGTGGGTGACTAAAAAGAAAAATAGTCACCCACCTTTGTTCGGAGGTTGAATTAATAGCTGTAATTTTAGAACTGCAAGTAATTTGTTGTTAGTGACTCATCGAATACAACGCTCTCGGAATTTCGAGACGATAATTCTGCAAGCGGAAGTAGATGATGCAATTTAACAGCAAAGAACGACCTAATAGACTCTTTATTCAGCCTCTTTATTCAGTCCTACAAATAATAGGTACTCCAAAAAACTACTTCATCTCTGCGAAATACTTGTAGAAGTATGGCAAAGTCTCCAAACCCTTGTAGAATTGGTCAAGACCATAGCTCTCGTTAGGAGAGTGGATAGCATCCTTTGAAAGACCAAAGCCGAGTAGTATAGACTTGATGCCAAGGATATTTTCAAATCCAGAGATAATTGGAATAGAACCACCTGAGTAGAATGGTAGTGGGGTGATGCCAAATGTAGTCTCAACAGCCTTCTCTGCAGCCTTGTATGCTGGGAGGTCTGTAGGAGATACATAAGGTGCGCCACCATGCAAGAACTCAACCTTAACCTTTACGCTCTTAGGTGCAATTCTCTTAAAGTGTTTCTCAAAGAGCTTTGCAATCTTCTTGAAATCCTGGTTTGGTACAAGACGCATAGATATCTTGGCATACGCCTTAGAAGGTATCACAGTCTTAGTACCCTCGCCTGTGTAGCCACTCCAGATGCCGTTAACATCGAGTGATGGACGGATGCCTGTGCGCTCCATTGTTGTATAGTCAATCTCTCCTGCTACATCGCCCAAGTCAAGAGCCTTCTTATACTCGTCAAGTGAGAATGGAGCCTTATTTAATGCCTTGCGCTCAGCCTCTGAGAGGATGCGTACATCGTCATAGAAACCTGGAATGGTAACGCGACCAAACTCATCTGTAAGCGATGCCACAAGCTTAGATAGTACATTAGCAGGATTTGCCACAGCGCCACCGAACAGACCTGAGTGTAGATCCTTGTCTGGACCTGTAACCTCAACCTGCATATAGGTCAAGCCGCGCAAACCTGCGGTGATTGTTGGGGTCTCAAGACCAATCATAGAGGTATCAGATACGAGGATGATATCTGCCTTGAGTAGTTTTTTGTTCTCGGCACAGAACTTATATAGACTTGGGGAGCCAATCTCCTCCTCGCCTTCAAGCATAAACTTAACATTGCATGGGAGAGAGTCTGTAGCCACCATCGCCTCGAATGCCTTAGCATGCATATATAGCTGACCCTTATCGTCATCAGCACCACGACACCAAATACGACCATCCTTAATCTCTGGCTCAAATGGGTTTGTCTTCCATTCGTCAATAGGGTCCTCTGGCATTACATCATAGTGGCCATATACCAAAACGGTCTTAGCCTTTGGATCGATAATTTTCTCTGCATATACTACAGGGTTGCCCTCTGTAGGCATGACATCTGCGCGGTCTGCACCAGCCTTAACCAAACTTGCTGCCAACCACTCTGCACAGCGTACCATATCCTGCTTGTGAAGAGATGGCTGTGCGCTGATTGATGGGATGCGAAGAAGGTCGAAAAGCTCATCAAGGAAGCGCTCTTTGTTTTGGTTGATGTAATCAATAGTTGCTTTCATAATAATATAGTTTTAATGTTCAAATTGGTTTGTATTTATGCTTTGCAAATTTGTTCTATTTCGGAAATAAAACGCTTGGCAAGGGTATCTGCTTCATCCATACTTTTAGCCTCGGTGTAGACGCGTATAATAGGCTCGGTATTTGACTTTCGTAGATGTACCCAATTCTCGGCAAAATCAATTTTTACACCATCAATATCATTGACTCTTTCGTTTGAATATCTTGATTTTATCGTTGCCAAAATCTTGTCAACATCAATCTCTGGAGTAAGCTCAATTTTGTTCTTAGATGCGTAGTATGCAGGGTAGCTTCGTCTAAGCTCTGACATTGTCATATCAAGTCCTGCAAAATAGGTCAAAAAGAGAGCAACGCCCACCAAGGCATCACGACCATAGTGAAGCTCTGGGTAGATAACGCCACCATTACCTTCGCCACCAATAACAGCTCCTGTCTCCTTCATCTTGGCTACAACATTTACCTCGCCTACAGCTGCTGCCGAGTATGAACAACCCTCGTAGCGAGAGGTGATATCGCTGAGTGCGCGTGAGGATGAGAGGTTTGACACGGTATTACCCTTTGTGTGACGCAATATGTAGTCCGCAACAGCCACCAAAGTGTACTCCTCGACAAACATCTCGCCATTCTCCATGACAAATGCCAAGCGGTCTACATCTGGGTCAACAACTACACCAAGGTCTGCACCCTCGCGGCGTATAACATCAGATATTTCGGTGAGGTTTTCTGGTAGTGGCTCAGGGTTGTGGGCAAACTCGCCTGTAGGCTGGCAATTTAGTTCTACAACCTCACAGCCGAGCTGACGAAGAAGTTCTGGAATAACAACACCACCAACAGAGTTTACAGCATCAACGACAACCTTAAACTTGCGCTTGCGTACAGCCTCTACATCCACAAGAGGAAGGGCTAAGACCTGCTCTATATGCTTGGCGTTGTAATCCTCACGAAGTATAACTCTGCCAATATCATCAATTGTAGGGTAGTCATACTCCACCTCCTCGGCTAATGATAGCACCTGCTTGCCCTCCTCATCATTGAGGAACTCGCCACGCTCATTTAGTAGCTTCAAGGCGTTCCATTGGCGCGGATTGTGCGATGCAGTTATAATGATACCACCATCTGCCTTGTGTGTTATCACTGCCATCTCTGTGCCGGGTGTTGTGCATAGACCGACATTGATAACATCAACGCCACAGCCGAGAAGTGTACCCTCAACCAATGAGTCTACCATGGCTCCAGAAATTCGAGCATCACGACCGACGACAACGGTGATGCGTCTATTTGGATGTTTAGACTTTATAAGACGAGAGTATGCGGTTGTGAACTTGACAACATCAATAGGTGTTAGGTTGTCGGACTGCTTGCCACCTATGGTGCCACGAATGCCTGATATCGATTTTATAAGAGTCATACTATTGCTAAAAATATTATCGTTACTTAAAAAACGCTGCAAAAGTTTTGCTATTTCTGACAAAATTACTAATTTTACGCGAATATTAAAAATATAATGAGTATAATTTATTTCAAGATATGAGAACAATACCATCTTCTGAACTGATAATCAATGGTGATGGCTCGATTTTCCATCTTCATCTTAAGCCTGAACAGTTGGCTGATATCGTTATACTTGTGGGCGATCCTGGTCGTGTGGCAATGATTGCAGAGTATTTCGATACTAAGGAGTGTGAGGTCTCAAACAGAGAGTTCCTCACCATAACAGGAACATACAAAGGTAAGCGTATGACTGTTATGTCAACAGGCATAGGTATTGGCAATATCGACATCTGTGTAACGGAGCTTGATGCTCTTGCTAATATCGATTTCCAGACTCGTCAGGTTAAAGATAGTTTCCGACAGTTGACACTCGTGCGTCTTGGTACATCTGGAGCTATACAGCAAGATATTGAGGTGGGAGAGGTTATATTCGCTCGCACATCACTCGGTTTTGATGGCTTGCTCTCATATTACGCGGGTCGCGATGCTGTGTGTGATTTGGCTCTTGAGAGGGCTTTTGAGCAACACACAGAGTGGTATAGCAAACTACCTGCTCCATATTTTGTGAATGCTGATAAGGAGCTGTTCGAGCTATTCAAGGACTCCACTCGTGAGGGTATTGCCATAGCTGCGCCGGGTTTCTATGCTCCACAGGGTCGTTGGGTGCGTCTTCAGCCACATGATATGAAGCTCAACGAGAAGATTGAGAGTTTCAAATTTGGCGAGCGCCGTATCACAAACTTCGAAATGGAGGGTTCGGCACTTGCTGGTCTTGCAGCGCTCCTTGGTCATCGTGCGGCAACAATATGTACAATCATCGCTCAGCGTGTAGCAAAGAGTGCCTGCACAGACTACAAGCCCTTTGTTCGTCGCATGATTGAGATGGCATTGGATAAACTCTCTACATTGTAATCGAATATATAAACAAAAATAAATAAAACTAATACAACTATGAAAAAAATTTTTGCATTGGTGCTCGGATTGGTAGCAATGGCAGGTGTTGCCTCGGCACAGAATTATATGGTGGTCGATAGTGAGAAGATCTTTAAGTCGATCAACGATTACAATAATGCAATGACGCAGCTCGATCAGATGGCAAAGAGCTATCAGCAGCAGATTGACTCGAAATTCGAGGATATTGAGACGCTCTATAACAACTATCAGCAGCAGAAGGCGAGCCTTAACGCGTCGGCACGTGCTGCTCGTGAGCAGGTTATTCTCGATAAGGAGGCCGAGGCGGTTAAGTATCAGGAGTCGATTTTCGGCAATGAGGGTGTGATGATGAAGAAGCGTATCGAACTGATTCAGCCTATTCAGGAGCGCGTTTTCAAGGCTATCGAGGGATATGCCAAGGCTAATGGTTTCGATATGGTGCTGGATATCGCATCGAATGCAACGTTGCTCTACTATTCGCCCGCAGTGGATCGAACAGAGGAGGTAATCAAATTGGTGAAATAACGCGACGTGAGAAGATAATCAATCGTTGAAATAACAATCAAAAAACTTTTAATACAAAATTATGAAAAAACTTATCAAGCTAACCCTTGTAGTTGCGCTGGTGCTCAGCTCGACTTCGCTTTTCGCACAGAAACTGGCACGTATCAACTCGCAGGAGTTGATCTCGTTGATGCCCGAAACTACCCAGATGCAGACCGACTTGCAGACTTATGCTGCCGAGTTGAATGCACAGATTGAGGAGGTTCAGGTAGAGCTGACCAACAAGTTCAATGACTACCAGAAGAAGCAGGCTACGATGAAGGATTTGGAGCGTCAGGTAGCCGAGAAGGAGTTGAACGAGATGGGTGCTCGTTTGGAGCAGTATCGTCAGGTTGCAAGCGAGGATTTCAACAAGAAGCAGCAGGAGCTCTTTGCCCCCATTCAGGAGAAGGCTATGGCTGCTATCGATAAGGTTGCCAAGGCTGGTGGCTACGCAGTAGTGATCGACCTGGCAGCAGGTAGTATGATCTACATCGACGAGGCACAGGTTACCGATCTGCTGCCGTTGGTTAAGACCGAGTTGGGTATTAAGTAGTCGAGAGAGATTTCGTACAACAAAAAAAGAGTCGCACGATTGCGACTCTTTTTTTGTTTGCTTAAAGCAGAGATTACTCTGCTTTGAAAGGGAGTAGTGCTACTTCTCGAATCGGGCTTTGAACGACTCGAACTCATCACACAACGAAGAGATTAACTTGCGTACGCTCTGGATCTTGTTCGATCGCCACGCATTTGCTCCGCAGAAGGCGTAGCCGTGCTCCAAACGACCTTTGAAGGCGTTGTAGAGCGCGAGCATAATGCAGTAGGGCGAGTGAGTTACATCGCACGTCTTGATGCAGTTGAACGGGCAGGCCTTCGGACGTTTCAGCCCCTCGCGCACCTTTTCGAGGAAGGTGCCGTGAATGGCGCGCCCAGGCATACCGACCGGACTCTGAATGATCTCGATATCCTCCTCTTGGGCGTCCAAATAGGTCTGCTTGAATGCAGGCGCGGCATCGCACTCCTCGGTGGTTACGAAGCGTGTTCCCATCTGAACGCCATCGGCTCCCAACTGCATTGTGCGATAGATATCCTCTCCCGTGTAAATACCTCCGGCAGCGATGACCGGAATATAGACGTCGTGCTTCTCGCCAAATTCGCGCACCTCCTTAACAACTTCCGGCAACACCGATTCGAGTGCATACTGCTGGTCGTTGATCTGCTCGTGCTTGAATCCCAAATGACCACCGGCCTTCGGACCCTCGACCACGATAGCATCGGGAATGTAGTTGTAGTTGGCCAGCCACTTTTCGCACAGCAATTTCGCTGCACGTGCCGACGATACGATCGGTGCAAGTTTGGTCTTGGCACCTTCGGTCAAAAACGAGGGCAGGTTCAAGGGCAGTCCTGCTCCCGAAAAGATGATGTCCGCCTTCTCGGCGATCGCGGTCTTAACCATATCCGCAAAATTGGACATAGCGACCATCACATTGACGCCGATGATTCCGCGCGATGCCTCACGAGCCTTGCGCAGCTCCTCTTTGAGACCCCAAATGCTGGCCTCATTGTAGTCGCTCGAATGCTCCTTGTAGATCACGCCCAGACCGGCTGACGAGATAACGCCGACGCCACCTTCGTTAGCCACTGCCGAGGCCAGTCCCGAAAGCGAAACACCGACGCCCATACCGCCCTGAATGATGGGTATGCGGGCGAGTAGGTCTCCGATTTTGAGTGATTTCATTTTGTAAAGGTTTTGTTTATAAAAATTGGTTCTCATTGCGCGGTCAAGAGCCTTTGCCCCGCTCGCGCAAATAAGTGCCAAAGATAAACACAAACCTTGAAAAATGTTCTAAAATACTTAATTATTTTTCTGATCTGCCGACAAATCGACCAAAAAACGCACATAATCACCGCTTGGAGTCATACAAAAAGGGCAGTAACAATCCTCGTGTTCGCAATCGCTCGTGTTGCCACATACGGGACAGACGCTATATCCCGACGGTGAGGTACATCGCCCCTCGCACGCCATTGCGCACTGTTCGAGCAATATAATGTGTTTCACATCGCCGCCCGATGTCCAAGCAACGATGCGGGCGGCATATTTCGAGTTGTCATTCAGGGCGTTGATAATCGACTGTTCGTGCCGATCATCAACCAAATAACGCTCCAAAGCGATACTGCGCTGAAATCCCGACTCGCTCTCTACGCCCATTTCGGGAGCCAATGCCCGACGTACATATCGACTGCCGAGCTTATTGAGCGCACGCATATAGTTTCGTACGTGGATATGCTCCGAGTGCGCCAGCGCATTGTAGAGTTGCATTTTGAGGAGATTTTGTGAGTGTTGCGCAGCTTCGGCCTCGCGTTCATATTGGGCTGCGGTTGCGAGTTTCAGGGCGCACGTCTGTTTCAAATCGTCGATGGTTGTGGCCCACAAAGGGCGATCGGGTGCGCCCAAATCGCGTCGTGCGTAGCCATAGCTGACGCTCAATGCTGCCAACGATACCAGCACCGACGCCAAAAGCATTGTAGAGAATTTCATAGCTGAAGGAGTATTCCGAAAAGGGACTTCGTTGTCCCATTTCGCGACTAACTCTTGCATAAATTATACCCAAAGAGAACGATCGGGGATATCAATCGGCAAAAAAAGTCCGCCACTCCTTTGGGAGCAGCGGACCGAGCGCTAATACAAATATAGGTACTCTAATAATTAGAGATACTTTTCGATAACTGCACAGATACGGTCGAATACCTCGTCGAGTGTGCCGACGCCATTGACAGCCTCATACTTGCCCTGTGCCGAGTAGTAGTCGGCAACGACGGCAGTCTGTTCGTTGTAGATCTGGATTCGGTTACGGATAACCTCTTCGTTGGCATCATCGGCGCGACCGCTGCTCTTGCCACGCAGCAGGATACGCTGAACCAGCTCCTCGGTCGGCACCTCCATATAGATCATCACATCGACTTTCAGGTCGCGTGCCGAAAGGATCTTATCGAACGCCTCGGCCTGCGGGGTAGTGCGGGGGAAGCCGTCGAAGATGTTGCCGTTAGCGTCGCGATGACGGTCGATATAATCGGTAACGATGTCGATCACGAGCTGGTCGGGAGCCAACTCACCACGCGAGATGTAGGCCTCCATACTCTTGCCGAGCTCGGTCTGTGCATTGATCTCGCTACGTATAACCGCACCCGTCGAGATGTGATTTACGTTATATTTTTCGACCAATTTGGCCGCTTGCGTTCCTTTGCCGCACCCTGGGGCGCCGAACAATACGATATTCAACATATCCGAATAGAGTTTTTAGTTTTTTCGTGATGCAAATTTACGTCTTATTTTTTGCAAAACAACGATATTTTGCTATATTTGTAAAAATTTTTAATAAAATGACCAAATATTTGCCGATTTCGGCAAGTGTTTGAGCCGAAAATCAGACATAATATCGCTATGAGCAACAAAAAACTGACCGAAATTGCCACACTCGGCGAATTCGGATTGATCGACCACCTGACCTCGAACTTTGAAAATCGCCGTTCTACGACCCTCTGCGGAGTGGGCGACGACGCTGCGGTGATTGATATCGGGGACGGTCGTGTGCAACTGATCTCGACCGACCTGCTTTTGGAGGGTATCAATTTCGATTTGACATATTTCCCGCTGAAACACCTCGGATATAAGGCCGTTGTGGTCGGTGTGAGCGATATTTTGGCGATGAATGCCCGCCCCGAACAGGTGATGATCTCGATCGCCGTGTCGAGCAAGATGTCGGTCGAGGCTCTCGATGAGTTTTACGAGGGTGTCAATCGCGCTTGTGCCGACTATAATGTCGATCTGGTGGGTGGCGATACAACCACCTCGCTGACCGGTTTTGCCATCAGCGTTACGGCAGTGGGTACGGCGGAGGCATCGAAGGTGAGCTATCGTCGAGGAGCGAAACTCAATGATTTGGTGTGTATTACGGGTAACTTGGGCGCAGCATATATGGGTCTTCATCTGCTTGAACGCGAGAAGCGCGCGCTGGCCGGTGTGCCCAATCCGCAACCGCAATTCGAGGGGTATGAATATCTGTTGCAGCGTCAGTTGAAACCCGAAGCGCGTGTCGATATTGTCGATTCGTTGGCCGAGGCGCAGATTGTTCCGACGTCGATGATCGACCTTTCGGATGGCTTGGCGTCTGACGTTATGCAGATCTGTAAGGCGTCGGGTTGCGGTGTGCGTATCTATTTGGAGCGTATCCCGATTGCACAGCAGGCCAACAAGATGGCCGAAGAGTTGAATGCTGATCCGGTTGTTGCGGCGCTGAATGGTGGCGACGATTACGAACTGCTGTTCACCGTTCCGTTGGAGTTGCAGGCGCAGATAATGCGCTTGGGTGGAATAGATGTGATTGGTCATATCACGGCAGCCGATACGGGTGCTGCGCTCGTTACCCCCGACGGCAATACAATCGCCTTGCAGGCGCAGGGAATAAGATTGTAGTATTAATCATTAAATTTTGATCCAAAAGCGTTGGAAATATAATTTTTATTTTATAAATTTGCAAAAGTCGGTGATCTTCTATTCATAAGCATTTATTTAGGTGATGATCATTGACTACCGAGAACGCTAATCAGGTATAAGCATTTTCAAACCGCATCGCCGTCCGTTGATGGATCACGATGCGGTTTTTGTGAGTTGCGCCGCCCAAATCAGAGCTAAATCGCTCAATAAGAAGAAAAAAAGAGCGTGCAGGTTTTGTTTTTCGGAATAAAATGCGTACCTTTGCAACCGCTTTTTGCAAATAATCTAATTAACAAACAGTTATGAACAATTACGAAACCGTTTTCATTGCCACACCGGTTCTTTCGGACGTACAGGTGAAAGAGGTGCTGGACAAATTCCAAGGTGTTATCACCGAGAACGGCGGTCAGATCGTGAATGTAGAGGAGTGGGGTTTGAAGAAGCTCGCTTATCCTATTCAGAAGAAGACCACCGGCTTCTATTTCTTTATCGAGTTCACGGGCGAGGGCTCGCTGATCAACACTCTCGAAACTCAGTATCGTCGCGACGAGCGCGTTATCCGTTTCCTTACCTTCAAGCAGGACAAGTACGCTGTTGAGTACTCGGAGAAGCGTCGCGCTAAACTCGCTAACAAATCGCAGGAGGAGTAAACTATGGCACAGGAGAATAAGAACCAGAACGGCGAAATCCGTTATCTCAACCCCGTATCGGTTGATGTTAAGAAGAAGAAGTACTGCCGCTTCAAGAAGCTCGGTATCAAGTACGTAGATTACAAGGACGGTGAGTTCCTCAAGAAGTTCCTCAATGAGCAGGGTAAGTTGCTGCCCCGTCGCCTTACCGGTACTTCGCAGAAGTTCCAGAAGAAGGTTGCACAGGCTGTTAAGCGCGCTCGCCACTTGGCTATCCTGCCCTTCGTAACCGATTGTATGAAATAATTAATGGGAGGAGAGTACAATGGAAGTAATTCTGATTAAAGACGTTGAGAAGCTGGGTTACGCTAACGACATCGTAGATGTAAAGCCCGGTTATGCAAATAACTACCTGATTCCCCAGGGTTTTGCAAAGGCTGCTACCGCTTCGGCAAAGAAGGTTCTCGCAGAGAACTTGAAGCAGCGTGCTCACAAGGACGCGAAGATTCTCGCTGACGCACAGGCTTTGGCAGAGAAGATCGCTAACCTGCCCCTCGTTATCACCGCTAAGGCTGAGGAGAACAAGATCTTCGGTAGCGTAACCGCTGCTGACTTGGCTGAGGCTCTGGCTGCAAAGGGTGTTGAGGTTGATCGTAAGCTCATCGCAGTTGATGCTGTTAAGGAGCTGGGCGAGTACACCGCTACCGCAAAGTTGCACCGCGAGGTTAAGGCTACTATCTCGTTCTCGGTTGTTGCCGAGCAGGAGTAAGCGAAAGTCCTTACAAACGCAACCCAAAAGCGTATTTCCCGAAAGGGAGATACGCTTTTTTTTTGTTGGTCGCTTGTCGGGGCGGCGTTGGATTTTGAAGGCGGTCAGGGCGCGATTTTGTTGCAGGTCGGCTTTATCGGTCGGGCGTTGAGAATTGAGGCGCGGATTTTGCGTTTGTGGATAGTTTTCGGGCTATTATGAAACGCAAAACTAAGATCGAAATCGCAGACGGATATGAGCAGCTGCGCCCATTTGTGGAGCAGGTGGCAGCGGGCATTGAGGGTGGAAGAGTGTTGTGCAATAGGCGCAACTTGATCCGTCGATTTACTGTTGAGGGTATGAGTGTCGTGGTGAAGCAGTTTGCTCGGCCAAATGCGATTAATCGGTTGGTGTATAGTATGTTACGCAAAAGCAAAGCGGCGCGAACGATGTCGATCGGGCGGCGACTGCTGCGGTGTGGGATCAATACTCCGTTGCCGTTGGCATATGTCGATACTTATGATCGTTTCGGGCTGTATGATGTGGGGTATAGTGTTACGCTCTACGACGACAGCTCGGATCTGGATGTGTGGCGTACAATGTCGCGCGAAGAGCAACAACGGCTTGTGGCGGGACTTGCAGAATTTACGGCGAGGATGCACCTTGCGGGCTTTGTGCATCACGATTACCACGAGGGAAATATCTTTTATCGGCAGACCGATGAGGGGCGTTATCGGTTTAGTGTTATCGATATCAATCGCGGGCGGTTTGGTCGCGTGAGTCGGCGACGATGTGTTAAAGATCTGATACTCTTCGGGTTTGATAGGAAGTTGATGTCGCTTTTTGTTGAGTGCTACGCCGAACGAATGGGGTGGAGTGTTGAGCGAATGGTGCGGATGGTTTTGCGTAGGCGCAAAATACGATTGTTTGATAAGTGCCGTTTGCGACCATTTATCAAACAGATGTTCGGGCTAAAACAATATGAATTAAGGGGTTGATTGTGGGTGTCAGATGGTGCAGAGACCGCAAAATAGAGGGTGCAGTAGGGGTGCGGAGGGTTATTCCTCGCGTTTCTCGAAGCGGCGGGCAATCACGATACTCACCTCATACAAACCGTAAAGCGGAACGGTCATCAGTGCCAGCGTAAAGGCGTCGGGTGGTGTGATAAATGCCGAAACAATCATAATGATTATAAATGCGTGGCGACGATAGCGAGCCAAAATATCGCCGGTAATCATCCCTGCACGAGCAAGAAAATAGGCCAGAACGGGGATCTCGAACACAAGGCCCATCATCAGTGAGAGGGTCGTGAAAGTTGAGATATAGGAGGATAGCGCGATGGTGTTGATTACCCCCTCATTGACCTGATAAGTGCCTAAAAATTTGACAGAAATGGGGAAGATGACAAAGTAGTTCATCGCCACTCCTACAAAGAACAATATCACTACCGAGGTCATAATTCGGTTCGAGTAGCGGCGTTCGTCGTCATAGAGCGCAGGCTTTACAAATCCGAAAAGTTCATAGACCACATAGGGAGCAGCTGCCACCAATCCGATTGTCATCGAGACGGTGATGTGGGTCATAAACTGCGCGGCCAACTGCGTGTTGATCAGTGTGATATCGGTGTCGGGAATGAGCATCGAATCCCAACCGAGCAGCACGAGCAGGTGGTTGATCCAACGATAGGTAACGAAGTCTCCCTTCGATGGGGCAAGCACGGCGGCGAAGACCTCGTCTTTGAACATAAAAACGCCGATGCCGATCACTGCCGTAACCAAAATGATGCGCATCAACACGCGACGCAACTCGTCGAGATGATCCCAAAAACTCATCTCCGATTGTGCGTCTTCGGTGTTGGCGGGCACATTGTTTCCAACTGCGTCAGTGGGCAGTTTCTCTTCGCTCATCGGTGTCTGTTGTGGCGATTAAATCGCTATGTATTAACGAATTATTTCTTCTCTTCGTCTTTCTTCTCGTCGGTCGAGTTGATCTCCTTCTCAACGTCTTTCATTCCATCCTTGAACGAACGAACGCCCTGACCGATACCCTTCATCAGTTCGGGAATCTTCTTGCCGCCGAAGAGCAGCACAACAGCCAATACGATAAGGACGATTTCGGTGGTACCGAGAGCCATAAACTGTAACATAACGAATCTAAATTTTTTCGAGTTTAATAATAGGCAAATATAACAATAAAAACCGAAAAACATACGATTTTGCTGTGGGAAAGTGCAAAGGTTGCTTTTTTATCTGCATTGAGCCCTTTTTTAATATAGATATACTCGGTTATTTGGGATAAAAAGCCTATCTTTGCAGGGTTGAATCATAACTATTTCGGAATATGAAAATTGCACTTGCCCAACTTAATTACACCGTAGGTGATGTTGAGGGCAACGCTTCGAAAGTTATCGAGGCTATCGAGAGAGCTAAACAGAAGAGAGCCGATCTGGTCGTTTTTGCCGAGCAGGCTTTGAGTGGCACGCCCGCATACGACCTGCTGAATAAGGCAACCTTCTTGGAATTGTGTGAAGAGGAGTTGGAACGTATAGCCGAGCATTGCGATACGCTGACTGCTATCGTGGGTGCGCCCGTTGCGGGTGAGCAGGGTACGATCAGTGCCGCTGTGATCATCGAGCGAGGTGAGATTACGCGCCGAATCGGTAAGCGATATGTCGATTATCGCGACGAGATGGGCTTCATTACCCCCTCGACCGGTTACGAAATTATCACCGTCGCAGGTGAGCAGGTGGCTGTGGTTGTGGGTAACGATATCGTGCGTGTGCGCGATTGCGACCGTTCGGTTTCGACCATCATCAATATCAATGCCCGCCGCTTCCGCAAGCGCGTTTTGGAGGCTCGTTACGAGAAGTTCCACCATATCGCCTATGTCGAGGGTAAAAATCTGGTCTTTGTGAATCACGTCGGCGGTGCTACCGATATGGTCTATGACGGCACCTCGTCGGTATATGATCGTTCGGGCGAGTTGGTTACGTTGCTGGATACGTTTAACGAGGATTTCAAGATATGCGATCTCAATGTGCAGAATGAGCCTATCTCGACCCCCTTCTCGTACTATCAGAACCGCACCCGCAATCTCTACGATGCAATCAAGTGCGGCTTGAAGGACTACTTCGAGAAGAATGGCTATGAGAAGGCCTGCGTCGGTCTTTCGGGCGGTATCGACTCGTCGGTTGTGTTGTCGATTGCAGTTGATGCGCTGGGTGTCGAGAATGTTCGCGCGATGATGATGCCGTCGCAGTTCTCGTCGGATCACTCGGTTGAGGATGCCGTGAAACTTGCCAATAATCTTGGTGTCGAGTATAACGTGGTGCCTATCACAGAGGCTTATAAGAGCATTGTCGAGTCGCTGATGCCCGTTGTGGGTGGTACGCCTTTCGATGCTACCGAGGAGAATATTCAGGCACGTATCCGTACGATTATGCTGATGGCATTGCAGAATAAGCAGAGCTACTTGATGCTCAACTCGTCGAATAAGAGTGAGAATGCGCTGGGCTGGTGTACGCTCTATGGCGATACGGCGGGCGCAATCAGTATTACGGGCGATGTTTATAA
The DNA here is from genome assembly GCA_937899895.1 of uncultured Alistipes sp. Classification (GTDB taxonomy): domain Bacteria; phylum Bacteroidota; class Bacteroidia; order Bacteroidales; family Rikenellaceae; genus Alistipes. Next base: position 13,288 of record CALBQR010000003.1, on the reverse strand, counting down.
GAGCGAGATTTATGATTTGGCCCGCTATATCAACCGCAATGGTGAGATTATTCCCGAAAATATCCTGAATAAAGAGCCGTCGTCGGAGCTGTATGCAGGCCAGAAGGACTCGGATCTGTTGCCTCCCTACGAGGTTGTCGATGCAATTCTGTATCGAATGATCGAGCGCGGTCAGCATCGCGAGGAGATTATTAATGCCGGCTTCGATGCCGATGTGGTGCAGAAGATCCACAAGATGGTGATGCGCAACGAGAAGAAACGTTTCCAATTCTGCCCGATGTTGCGTCTGTCGAGCTGCACGCTTGGTTGCGACCGCGTGTTGCCCCTGACCAACAAGTATGGCGACTAATCGAAAGTAACTCAATCACTAACCGTTTCAACCATAAAACAGACAATGGCAAAGCAAAAATCCATAGAGCACGTTGGCGTAGTCGAGGCGATCGAAGGCGAAATGATCCGCGTCGAGATTGTTGCCGAGAGTGCGTGTGCTTCGTGTGCGGCGCGTTCGGCGTGCGGTATGAGCGAATCGACTCAAAAGATTATCGAGGTGCATACCTCGCAGGCGTCGGAGTATCGCGTGGGTGAGCGTTGTGTCGTATCGGTCGAACGCGCGGCGGGTTTGAAGGCGGTCATATTGGCCTACTGTATGCCGTTGGTTGTTATGTTGGTGGCATTGATCGTCTGCTCGATTGTCGGATTGGGTGAAGGTGTGGCGGCTGCAATAGCTTTGGGCGTTGTGGTCGTTTATTATTTGTGCGTTCGCCTTTTGAGAGATAAAATCGAAACTAATATCATATTTAAAATCAAAAAACAGTAATGGAAGAATGGGTAATGGTCCTTATTTGGACCGTAGTAACGCTGAGTGCGTTGGGTATTCTCGCAGCCGTGATTCTGTACTTCGTGGCACAGAAGTTCAAGGTTGAGGAGGATCCGCGTATCGACGAGGTGGAGAAGATGCTGCCGGGTGCAAACTGCGGTGGTTGCGGCTTCGCCGGTTGTCGTGGCCTTGCCACTGCACTCGTGCAAAACGATGACATCTCGGCCTTGTACTGCTCGGCAGCAGGTGCTGAGACGATGAAGAAGATTGCCGCTTACTTAGGTAAGGTTGCCCCCGAAAAGGAGCCGCAGGTAGCTGTGGTTCGTTGTGGTGGTACGTGCGAGAAACGTCCTCGTACCAACCGTTTCGATGGCGCGCAGTCGTGTGCAGTTGTCGCTTCGCTCTACGTGGGTGAAACGGCTTGTGCTTGGGGCTGTCTGGGCCTGGGCGACTGCGTTGCAGCTTGTACGTTCGGCGCAATCAAGAAGAATCCCGAAACGGGTCTTGTTGAGGTCGATGCCGACAAGTGTACCGCTTGCGGTGCCTGCGTTAAGGCTTGTCCGAAGGGCGTAATCGAACTGCGCAAGAAGTGGCCGAAGAATCGAGGTGTCTATGTTTCGTGCGTAAGCCGCGATAAGGGTGCCGTTGTTATGAAGGCTTGCAAGGCCGGTTGCATCGGTTGCTCGAAGTGCGTTAAGGCTTGTCCGTTCGAGGCTATCAAGGTTGAGAACAATCTGGCCTACATCGATCCCGCAAAGTGTAAATTGTGTCGCAAGTGCGTTGCAGAGTGTCCTACGGGCGCTATCGTAGCGGTTAATTTCCCGCCTGCACCTGCTAAACCCGCTGAGCCGAAGCCCGCAGCTCCGAAGGCTGATGCTGTGAAGGTTGAGGTTAAGAAGGAGGAGGCACCGAAGGCTGCGACCGAAACCAAAGAATAACGAAGAAAAGCTGTAAGATATGAAGAGTTTTCCTATTGGCGGTGTTCATCCGTCAGAGAATAAATTGAGCCGCGAGCAGGCCATTGAGGTCTTGGCGTTGCCCGATACCGTTACGGTGCTCCTGTCGCAGCATATCGGCGCACCCGCAGTGGCAAAGGTTGCCAAAGGCGATAAGGTGCTGACCGGTCAGTTGATCGCCGAGGCAGGTGGTTTCGTGTCGAGCAACATTCACGCACCCATTTCGGGTACGGTAACGGCTGTGGATATGGTAGTAAATGGTGCAGGTCTGCGTCAGCCCGCTATCACCATCAAGCGCGAAGGCGACGAGTGGGCCGAGGGTATCGACCTCTCGAAAGATGTTGTACGCGAGTGCAAGTTGGAGCCCAAGGAGATCATTGCAAAGATCCAGACCGCAGGTATCGTGGGTATGGGTGGTGCAACCTTCCCTACACACGTTAAGTTGAGCGTTCCTCCGGGTAAGAAGGCCGAGTTCCTGATCATCAATGGTGTGGAGTGCGAGCCTTATCTGACCTCGGACCATCGCGTGATGTTGGAGCGTGGCGAGGAGTTACTCACCGGTGTAACGATTTTGGCAAAGGCTCTCGGCGTTGAGAAGTCGTACGTAGGTATTGAAAATAATAAGCCCGATGCAATTGTCCATTTGCAGGAGCTGGCTTTGCGCTACCACAATATCGATGTTGTGCCTTTGAAGGTGCAGTATCCGCAGGGTGGTGAGAAGCAGTTGATCGCTGCTATTACGGGTCGTGAAGTTCCGTCGGGTGCGCTGCCTATCGACGTAGGTGCAGTAGTTCAGAATGCATCGACGGCTGTGGCTGTATATGAGGCAGTTCAGAAGAATAAGCCTCTGATCGAGCGCGTTGTAACGGTTACGGGTAAGAGCGTTAAGTCGCCCAAGAATCTGTTGGCTCGCGTTGGTACTCCCATCTCGACTCTGTTGGAGGCTGCGGGTGGTCTGCCCGAAGATGCACGCAAGGTTATCAATGGCGGTCCGATGATGGGTCGCGCAATGGTCAATCTGGATGCTCCCGTAACGAAGGGTACTTCGGGTGTGCTTGTTATGAGTGGTGAGGAGGCCGAGCGTCAGCCCGCATCGCAGTGTATCAAGTGCGCAAAGTGCGTTTCGGCCTGCCCGATGGGCTTGGAGCCCTATCTGATCAGCAAGATGTCGCGTCGTCAGATGTGGGAGCCGCTGGAAGCAGAGCGTATTGCCGACTGTATCGAGTGTGGTTGCTGTATGTTCACCTGCCCCGCCAATCTGCCTTTGTTGGATTACATCCGTTTGGGTAAGGCGAAGGTTATGGGTATTATGCGTGCCCGTGCCGCAGCAGCACAAAAGAAATAGTTTAACACAACTTCATTAAGAAACCGAATTAAAAACTATGGATAAGAAATTAATCGTTGCACCGTCGCCCCACGTTCACGGTAACGAATCGACACAGCGCATTATGCGTGATGTGCTGATCGCGTTGGCTCCTGCGTTGGTGGTATCGGTGATCGTTTATGGCTGGACGACGTTGCTCGTTACGGCTGTGTCGGTGCTCAGCTGTGTGCTGTTTGAGTACCTGATCCAGAAATATCTGATCAAAGGCCCCTCGACCATCGGCAACCTGTCGGCTGTGGTTACGGGTGTGCTGCTGGCATTCAATATGCCTGCGTCGATTCCCGTATGGATCGTAGTGATTGGCGCGTTGGTGGCTATTGGTATTGGTAAGATGACCTTCGGCGGTATCGGTAAGAACCCCTTCAACCCTGCATTGGTTGGTCGTGTGTTCCTGCTGATCTCGTTCCCCGTACAGATGACCTCGACGGCGTTCGCTACCGAGAAGTTGGCTGACGTTTGTTCGGGCGCAACTCCTCTGGCTTTCGTTAAGGAGGGCTTGAAGGGTGGTACTCCCGCAAGCGAACTGATGGCGCAGATCAACTATGGCGACCTGTTGCTTGGTTTCAAGGCAGGCTCGTTTGGTGAGGTCGCAGCTCTGTTGCTGTTGGTAGGCTTCGCTTACTTGTTGATCCGCAAGGTTATCACTTGGCATATTCCCGTTGCAGTTTTGGGCTCGATGGCTCTGTTTAGCGGCATCTTGTTCTTGATCAACCCTGAGGCTTATATGTCGCCTTTGTTCCACCTGCTGACCGGTGGTGCTATCTTGGGTGCTGTGTATATGGCTACCGACTACTCGACCTCGCCTATGACTACGAAGGGTATGTTGATCTATGGTGCAGGTATCGGTATTATCACAATGCTGATCCGTACTTGGGGAGCATATCCCGAAGGTATGTCGTTCGCAATCCTGATTATGAATGCAGTAGCTTGCCTTTTGAATAAGTATATCAAACCCCGCCGCTTTGGCGCTAAAAAGTAGGAGGCAGAAGAGATGAAAAGTTCATTGAAGAATATGGTTGTGGTGCTGGGTTGCATCACGCTGGTAGCCTCGCTTTGCGTTGGTTTGGTCAATAAGATCACCTTCGAGCCTATCGAGAAGGCAAAGGCAGAGAATATTCAGACGGCGTTGAAGAACGTACTGCCCGAATTCGATGCAAGTGAAGAGGAGGCAATGACCGTTGATGAATTGCCCGTGATTGTTCACACTGCAAAGGCCGGTGATCAGGTTGTTGGTTACGCTGTTGAGACGATGACCACGAAGGGTTTTAGCGGCGTGTTCCGTTTGATGGTAGGCTTCCGCGCTTCGGGCGAGGTCTATAATATCAACGTCTTGGAGCATAGCGAGACCCCCGGTCTGGGTAGCAAGATGGGCGATGAGGGTAACTCGTTGCTCACCAGCTTCAAGGATAAGAATCTTGCAAATATGAAGCAGCCGCTGGCCGTTGTGAAGGATGGTGGCGATGTTCAGGCATTGACCGCAGCGACCATCTCGTCGCGTGCATATGTTGATGCTGTTGTACGTGCATACAATGCTGTTCAGCAGGTTAAAGGTGGCGCAAATGTAGCTACGGGTGCAACCTCGAACTCGACCGAGTGGAGCGAGGGTGAGCCCGCCGCAGAGCAGGCTACTGCTGAGGAGGCTACCGAAACCGTAAATGAGGAGACTCAGAAAGGAGAGGACAATGAATAAATTGCAACTTATCACCAAGGGTATTCTGAAAGAGAACCCGACGTTTGTGCTGATTTTGGGTATGTGCCCCACGCTGGCAACAACCACTTCGGCCATCAACGGTATGGGTATGGGTGCGGCAACAATGGCCGTGCTGATTATGTCCAATATCGTGATTTCGCTCATTAAGAACATCATTCCCGATAAGGTGCGTATTCCTGCATTTATCGTTGTGATCGCTTCGTTCGTAACGGTTATTCAGCTCTTGATGCAGGCATATCTGCCTTCGTTGTACCAGTCGCTGGGTATCTTCATTCCGCTGATCGTTGTGAACTGTATCATTTTGGGTCGTGCCGAGGCTTTCGCGTCGAAGAACAATGCTCTTGATTCGGCTCTCGATGGTCTGGGTATCGGCTTGGGCTTTACGCTGTCGCTGACGCTGATTGGTGCCGTTCGTGAGTTGTTGGGTAGTGGTGCGATCTTCGGTCAGTCGCTCATCGCGGGCGACGGTATGCTGGTATTTGTGCTGGCTCCGGGTGGTTTCCTCGTGCTGGGCTATCTGATGGTTCTGTTCAATAAATTAACCGCTAAAAAGAAGTAACAATGGAAGTATCATATTTCGCAATTATCATCGGTGCGATATTCGTCAATAATATCGTGCTGTCGCAGTTCCTCGGCATCTGCCCCTTCTTGGGTGTGTCGAGCAAGGTTGAGACTTCGTTGGGTATGAGTGCAGCCGTAACGTTCGTTATGGCAATTACGGCTGTGGTGGCTTGGTCGCTGCAAAAGTATGTGCTCGCACCGCTCTGCATCGAGTATATGCAGACCATTGTCTTCATCTTGGTGATCGCTGCATTGGTGCAGATGGTCGAAATCGTGTTGAAGAAGGTGAGCCCCGCGTTGTATCAGGCTCTGGGTATCTTCCTGCCGCTGATCACGACCAACTGTGCAGTGTTGGGTGTTGCTATCCTGCTGGTTCAGGAGCAGTACAATCTGTTGCAGTCGGTGGTTTATTCGGTTTCGATCGCTCTGGGCTTCGGTCTGGCGTTGGTACTCTTTGCCGGTATCCGCGAGCGTTTGGAGTTGGAGGAGATGCCTGAGGCATTCCGTGGTACTCCGATTGCGCTGATTACCGCAGGTATTTTGGCAATGGCATTTATGGGCTTCTCTGGTCTGGTTTAATCCAACGCGAGAATAGCTCACAATAGTTTGGCGAGCCGCCCCGTTAAAGGGTGGCTCGCTTTGTATATATATTATATAGTGCGCCCGTCGGCGCGAGTTGTCAAGATGTCCGAGGGCGGGGTCGTAGGTGTATCGCTACAGCTACCGGATTGTGCAAACAGAAAATATAACAAAAAGAGTGTATGTAAAACATATCAAAGATAAAAGAATTAGTTACCTTTACCCACCCTCGGACATTGCCTCAAAAGACAACAATCGTGCCGAGAAGTGGTATTCTCGTTGGGTGGCGGGTGGCTTTTGAGTGGCTTGTCGTGCGGTTTGTCTTGCGGAGTGGTGCGTGGCAAGTCGCGTGGAACGAAATATTTAGTATATTTGTACGTTAGTAATAGAGAGGAGCACAATTACAATGAAAAGATTAATACTTCTGGTGGCGATGGGCGCTTGCATTTTTGGTGCGAGGGCGCAGAGCATTGCAACGGTGCAGATCGACGTGAACGAGCGTGTCGGGCAGGCGATGAATACGAGTGAGTGGTTTGAGCTGGCGCGAATATATAAAGCTGAACGTGAGTATATTGACCCGTTTTTAAGAACCTATACGGAGAGCCTTTTAGCCACCTTCTTCGGGCGACCGGCCGAAGCAACGATGGCGATCGAGCGATTGATCGGAACGTATGGCGCGATGATGGGCGACGGGGCTTTGGGAATGTGGTACTATTGGGGTGTCAATCAGACCCGAATGGGTGAATATGGCATTGCTGCCGAAGGGCTTGCGCGAGAGTTGGCAAAGGTGGAAGGTCTGGCGGATGACGCGTCGATTGAACCTCTGCGCACCTGTGTAAAGCAGTGGCGCGAGTTGTCGCAATTCGATCGTGTTAATGTATTGGAACGCCCTGCGGAGGGTGATGTGCGCGTTCCGTTTTGCTTGGTGAGTTTGCGCCCCGACAAGGGCGATGCGCAGCAGATCCGTTTCGATGCGAAGTTTAATGGAGTGGCGCAGGAGGTGGTCTTTGATACGGGAGCAGGGGTAAATGTGGCCAGCGAGGAGGCTGCCGGGCGATTGGGCTTGACGATGTTGGAGGCCGAGAGTGAGGCGCACGGCATTGGAGGTACGCAACAGGGTCGCTATGCTGTGGCCGAGCGTGTGGAGTTGGGTAATGCCACGCTACATAATGTCCCCTTCTATGTTATTTCAATGCGCACGGGCGTTGATTCGTTGGATCGACGCTATATGTCGCAGTTGGAAGTGGTGATGGGTGCCGAAATGATCCGCGCAATGGGTGAGGTGCATATTGATTTTGAGCACTTCGAGCTCTTCTCGCCAAACGTTCAGACACTCGACTACGACGAGCAACCCAACGTCTGCTCGTCGCCCGCATTGTTTGAGGTTGAGTGCGAGATAAATGGTGAGCGTCAGGTGGTTAATATTGATACAGGGGCGAGTGAATCGAACCTTTCAGCGCAATATTTTGCCACGCACCGCGAGCAGATCGAACGCGAGGGCGTGCCCGATACGTTGCGTTCGGCAGGTGCGGGAGGCATCAAAATTGAGCAGGCATACGCTCTGCGAAATGTCCGAATCGACATTGGCGGTGCAACCCACACGTGGGAGAAGTTGATGTGTTCGACCGAGCCCGATATTATTTGGCGCGCAGGAAATATCGGTATGGATTGTCTTGCGACCTTCGCGCGTGTGGTAATCAATGCACACACAATGCGCCTGCGTGTCGAGCCACGACACTGATAGTGGGATGAAAAGTGCGAATTTCGTAAAAAAGTAGTATCTTTGCCCGTTGTAAAGAGTTATGAGCGATTACAAAAACATAAATATTCGTAACAAACGCGCGACGTTCGACTACGAGATCATCGAGCAGTTCACGGCGGGCATTGTGTTGGTCGGTACGGAGATCAAGTCGATCCGTCTGGGCAAGGCCTCGCTGACGGATTGCTACTGCTATTTCGACCGTGGGGAGCTCTATATTCGTGGTGTGAATATCAACGAATATAAGTGGGGTACGTACAACAACCACATTCCCAAGCGCGACCGCAAATTGTTGCTCAATCGCCGTGAGTTGAACAAGCTCGAACGTGCGTTGCAGGATAAGGGTCTGACGGTCGTAGGACTGCGTATGTTTATCAGCGACAAGGGTTTTGCCAAGGTGGTAATCGGTTTGGCGCGTGGTCGCAAGAACTTCGACAAGCGCGAATATATTAAGGATAAGGACGCCCGCCGCGAGATGGATAGGGCGATGAAACGATAGAGTGCATTATGAGTTTGATTCTTTGTATCGAAACGGGTACCGATGTCTGCTCGGTAGGTTTGGCCGAAAATGGCGTGCTGACTGCATTGCGCGAGAGCTGCGGTCGCGACCACGCCCGCAATGTGGCTGTATATGTCGATGAGCTGTTGCGCGAACGCGATATTGATGCCGATGAGATTGACGCGATAGCCGTAGGTAAAGGTCCGGGATCATACACCGGTCTGCGTATCGGAGTGTCGTTCGCCAAAGGTTTGTGCTATGGCCTGCGTAAGCCGCTGATCGCTATCGGCTCGCTTGATGCGCTGGTTGAGGTGGCACGTGAGGATGCCGAGGCGGGCATTGTCGATGTCGAAAATTTCGAGCGAGCGACACTCTGCCCGATGGTTGATGCGCGTCGTATGGAGGTCTATACGCAGCTTTTCAATGGCTGCGGCGAGCCACTTGGTGAGGTCGAGGCAAAGGTGATTGACGAGCAGAGTTTTGCCGATGAGATTGCTGGTGCGGAGGAGTTTGTGATCTTTGGTAATGGCGCGGCAAAGTGCGCGGGAACGCTCTCGGCAAAGGCGAAATTGATCGAGGTCGCGCCTTCGGCTCGTGGTCTGGCACGCTTGGCGCAGGAGGCTCTCGATGCAGGTCGAACGGAGGATATTGCCTACTTCGAGCCATTCTATTTGAAGAATTTTGTTGTAACCACATCGAAAAAGAAGCTCTTTTAATGCTATGGGATATCAGGAGGAGAAACAGCGACAGCTCGATTCGCGCTATATGCGTATGGCGCGTATTTGGGCCGAAAATTCATACTGCGTGCGCCGTAAGGTGGGCGCATTGATCGTCAAGGATAAGATGATTATCTCGGACGGCTATAACGGCACACCGTCGGGCTTCGAGAACATCTGCGAGGATGAGGCCGGTTTGACCAAACCATACGTACTGCACGCCGAGGCGAATGCCATTACGAAGGTGGCGAAGAGTGCCAATAATTGCGATGGCGCGACGCTATACATTACGGCCGCGCCCTGTATCGAGTGCTCGAAGTTGATTATTCAGGCGGGTATTCGCCGTGTGGTCTATGCCGATGCCTATCGCTCTGATGAGGGATTGGCTCTGCTCCGCCGCGTAGGTATCGAAACCGTGCAGGTGGAGGAGTAGCGAAGAGAAGAGATATATTGGAGCCGCACTTCATTGTGTCAGGCCGATTTTTATGTTGGGAAACATCTGTGGATTAAACTATTGTTAATCTGCAGATGTTTTTGTATATTTGTAAATAGATATTTCAATCACACAATACACTCAACACGTTATGAAGAAACTGTTTTTATCTCTTTTGTCGCTTTTTGTGCCCGTGTGTATGTGGGCCCAGATCGACGAATCTCCCGCTACGGCCGAGAATCCTATCAAATCTTCGGATAATCAAGAACGTGTCTATACCATCTTTGATAAGTACAAAGATGTGCTTATCGTGGTAAATGCTCCGTTGGAGATGGACGCGAAAAAGAAGACGAAAATGATTCTTTATGCCCTGCCCAATGGTAATGATATCGAATATACGGCCGGCAAAGCGCGTAAGAGCGAGGAGGAGGATTTCCGTTACAGCGTACAACACATAGCGGCTCAAACTCGTTGGCTGAGAGAGAACAAGGACCAATACAACTACGTAACGGTCTATCTGCAAGCCTCTATGCGCTCGTGGGGCACGTGGCGACGCTTACACCGCGATAACGGTATTTCGGCCAAAGTCCTGCCCGCTATAATACAAGATATGGCAGATCTCTACAAGCCTTACAACCCTTCGATCACATTGAGCTCTCATTCGGGTGGAGGATATTTTATATTTGAATACCTGCGTGTGGTGGATAAGGTGAATCCTCTTATCGAGCGTATCGCATTTTTGGATAGTACCTATGGCTATGAAGAGGAGGATTATAAGGAGAAGCTCACTGCTTGGCTACGAAATAAGCGACATTATCTAAATGTTACTGCCTATCAGGATAGTACCGTTATCTACAATGGCAAACCTCTGGTGAGCCCTACGGGAGGTACTTGGTGGCGTAGCCAGAAGATGCAGAGGGACCTTGCCGAGAAATATGAGTTCGACAGGGTGGAAGATAATACCTATCTTAACTTCTATTCCAATGACGGTCAGATAACTATCACTCTTGTAAAGAATCCCACAGGGGAGATTTATCACACGGTGCTGGTCGAAAAGAACGGATTTATCGATAGCGTTCTTTCGGGCACCAAAGAGTGGGGCGTAGGGTATGAGTTTTGGGGCGAGAGGGTCTATGATCACCTCATAAAGAGTTCCCCGATGATCAAACAACACTGATGATATTACAAAACAAAAGCACCCGTCAAACAAGGCGGGTGCTTTTTTGTTTGTTAGTAAGTAATTAAGATATTCCAAAAATAGTCGACATTATTGTTGCCAATGTTGCGACAAACGCAACTAATATAATGAGATCAATAAGAGAAATTAAAATCCCCGCAACTGCTAAACCTCGTGGTTTGCTAAACATTCCAAAAAATGAGAGAAGGAAGCCAATAAACCAAACAACCCAATTCACACCAGGTACCCAAGAAAATATAAGAGAAATAAGGGATATAATAAATCCAGCCGCACCCACTCCATTTGATTCATTAACTGGCTGTTCAATAACAATTTGTTGCTGTGGAGCTAAGGTTGGCTCTATTTTAGGAGACGATATAGGTGTAGGAGAGAGAGGAACTGGCGATATCGGAATAGATGATATCGGAATAATAGGATGGCCGCACTTTATACAAGCTGGAGCGTAGCGAGATATTTTCATTCCACAGGCGGGACAATTAATCAAATACGGATTATTATCGGTTGCTGTTACCTGTAGATCCTCTGTTGATTGGTTGTTAAATTCATTCATAGTTTTAGTTATTAATAAAGTTAATACTGGCCAAATTTATTACTACTTTTTATCTATGTAGGGAGATATAAAAACAGAAAGTGTGGAGCTGAATTCGTCTATCTGTTAGAAGGTTGTGGAAAAACCCTGACTGAAATAAACGATGCAATACCCCACACCTGAATAGATATGGGTTTGCCGATGCAAGAACTGCACCCACACCATAATCTAAACAAGAATCGAGCGTTGTTCGTCAATCCTTTCAGTCTTGAAAACTTCCACATTTTCTAACAAGGATAGCGCGAAAACACTTTCTATAAATATGTCCACCGAGAGCACACTCCCAGTATTGCAAATATATAAATTTTTTACGAAACAAACAATACTCGCAGCGAAAGATTACTGCACTGAAAGATATTTATTTTGCATTGGACAAACAAAAAAAGGACAAGTCCTACGTGGGGCTTGTCCTTTATGCGATATATACACCTTTTACCTATCCGCAGTGGAAATAACGCTCGACAAGTTTGAGCATCTCCTCTTGGTTGCCCTCGATCTCGCTACGCAGAGTCTTGTCGCCATACGAGCGCAACTTCTTGATAATACCGTCAATCATTGCGGGCGAGAATACGTGATGCTTCTCGAATATAGCACGCTGACGCTCCAAGCAGTCGGCCGAGGCCTCGCAACTATCGGGCAGCTGTGCCAGATCCTTCAAACGGTCTTCGTTCTCCTTTTGGTGGATATTGACATTCACGTAGGTCTTGTCGGCAACCTCCAAAGCGTTCTCCATCTCGAAACCGTGGCGGCACGCTACGGCCACAGCGACCAACGCTATGGCGGCTACTACACGCAGGAGGAGATGCGTGATATTGTCGCCTTTGCAGCTCGCCGCAACATAGAGATTATCCCCGAGATAGACCTCCCCGGCCACAGCCACACTCTGTCGCGTGTTATGCCCGAGGTGCTGTGCCGCTATGAACCCGACACGAGAGCCTCTCTGGGCTACGATACGCGTGATGCTCTGTGCGTAGCGAAGGAGGAGAACTATCGCCTGCTGGATGATATCTTCCGCGAGCTGGCAGACATCTTCCCCTCGCCATATATCCATATCGGCGGCGATGAGGTTATCGCCTCGCAGTGGCGTCGTTGCCCTGATTGTCAGGCTCTTATGCGACAGTTGGGCAAGAGTGACGAGAGCGAGTTACAGGAGTATTTCACACAACGCCTGACCGCTATTCTCGCCAAATATGGCAAGCGTACGGCGGTGTGGAACGAGGCTTCGGAGGGCAGCACCTTGCCGAAGGATGCACTTGTCTATGGCTGGGAGAGTGTCAAGGCGTGCCAGAAGGCTGCGGCAAAGGGTTTTCAGACTATCGTGATGCCGGGGCAGTGGTTCTACTTCGATATGAAGCAGACACCGCGTGAGGCAGGGCACGACTGGGCGGCTATCTTCGATGTGCGTAAGACGCTGTCATTCAGCCTTGCCGAGCAGGGCTTTACGGCCGAGCAGATGCAGAATGTAGTGGGTTTTGAGGCTACATTTTTCAGCGAGATATACCTCTCGCAGCGTGAAAAGGATTTCGACTATATCTACTATATGACCTATCCGCGTATGTGTGCGTTGAGTGAGGTTGCGTGGTCGGGCGGTGGCTGCTGGGAGGCCTTCTATCCTCGTCTGCGTGATTATCACTACGACCGTATGGCGGCTATGGGCATCAATTTCAGATTATTCCCGCCCGAGGTAAAGTACCAGATTGCGCTCGACACCACCGATGTAGTGCGCAGCTCCATCCACGAGGTGCTCTACACCTTCTTTGAGACCACCCTTCTGGTGATACTCGTCATCTTCCTGTTCCTGCAGAACTGGCGCGCAACCCTCATCCCCTGCCTCACCATACCTGTGTCACTTATCGGCACACTGGCAGTGATGCTGTTGCTCGGTTTCTCCATCAACACCCTCACGCTCTTCGGCCTCATACTTGCCATAGCCATCGTTGTCGACGACGCCATTGTGGTGGTTGAGAATGCCACGCGCATCATCGACGAGGAGGGGCTGTCACCACGCGATGCCACCGAAAAGGCAATGGAGGAGATTAGCGGCCCCATTATCGGTGTGGTGCTTGTTATGATGGCAGTGTTCATC
>CALBQR010000002.1 GCA_937899895.1 uncultured Alistipes sp. | reverse complement strand
TTTATTGGTAATTCGTTCTAAGAAGTATCTATCATGAGTTACTAATAGTAATGCTTTATTCCATTTGATTAATAGTTTTTCAAGCCAGTTGATCATCCATATATCTAAATGGTTTGTTGGTTCATCTAGCATTAGTAATTCACAAGGAGTAAGAAGTGTTATTGCAAGCGATAATCTTCTTTTTTCTCCTCCTGATAAATATTTTATTTTTTTATCAAAAGAATCAAGTCCAAGTTTTGATAACATTGATTTTGCTTCAAAATCGTTTTCTACTTTTGATAAAAGGATTGCTTCATCTAAGATTGTATTTTCTTCATTAAATGATGGTTCTTGAGGAAGATATGATATTTTTAATCCACTTTTTTTATATATTATTCCATCATCAAGAGCTACCTTATCCATTATAGCTTTAAGTAATGTACTTTTACCTGTACCATTAATTCCGACTACTCCTATTTTATCTGTTTCATTTATTGTAAATGAAACTTTGTTTAGAATAGTTTTATCTACATATTTTATTGTTTTATAATCTATTATCAACCTTGACCTTGACTTTTGGGTGAGGTTGCGGATTGCCACACCTGCACACCGCTAACCTTCAACTCGCGCACATAAACCTCACCTCGATCATTAACCACATATAGCTTAGTTCCGGCAAATGCCAATGAGCGAATAGGTGCACTATCGGGCAGCGAAAGGATTGCTCGTACTCGACCATTTTGATCGCAGATCTGAACACCCATTGTCGTTGCAACATAGAGGTTACCATTCTCATCGAAACACATCTGCCCGACCTGCTGTGAGTCGTCGCCAGAGATGTTATGCAGCCAATAGAAACGCTGTCCCGCCATTGGCTGACCATCCTCACCGATGACGTAGCTCAACAACCAGCGCGTATGAGGTTCGTTGCAAATAAGCAGTCGATGATCAGGATAGAGAGCAAGGCTTGTTCCGCACGATAATCCATCATTTACAACTGTTAAATTACCACACGAATCAATATGCGCGATGGCGGTTTTACCCTCATTTTCATACGTAATGTAATAGTTGAGTTTGTCGGTTGCAATTAGCTGTTTGACTTTTACTTGCAATGTCGACATCTCCTTTCTTATGCCATTTTGAGAGCAAATAATTTTGTTCTTTACATTAGACAAATAGAGGCTCGTTGCGTCTGCTCCCACAAGGTGTTCGCCACGATGCAAACGAAGTATCGAACTGCCATCCAAATTGCAGATTTTACCATCTTTCTCAAACACAACTTTATCGCGATAAGCAATCAATTTATACCCTACATTTACACCATCTACTCGCTCCCACGCACCCTCTTCGGGTAGAATTGCTTCAAGCATATCATTCTGCGAACGACCTGCACGAACAGGCTGCGGCCAGCCCTTCCACAACCAGCGCATCACATCGGGGAAAATTCGATTAGCGTGAGTATTGCTATGGCCACCTCGACCCCAATTGTGCGCCACCTCGTAGCCACTAAAATTCAGAGCCGACTCGACCAAAATATTCGCCTCGTACCAATCGCCGAAAATGCCGTTCCACACATCATAAAGGCCATCCTGCAAGAAAATTCGCAACGGCTTCGGCTCGCTCTTGCGGATCACGGCCTGATACTCATTGCCACCACGCATCGAGACGTAAGTGCCTACTGCACTGAACACTCGGCCAAAACGATCGGGACGAGCCCAAGCTGCCGAGAATGCACAAATACCGCCACTACTCGATCCTGCGATAGCGCAATCGTTCGGATCTTTCGATAGCAAAATCTGTCGGCCGTCGGCCGTCGTATGTCGCTCTACATCAGGCAACAACTCCTCGATCAGAAAACGTGCGAATGTACCATCAGTGCGGTCAAACTCATTACTGCGATTGTATCGAATAACGCCGCCTTCGCTATCGCGGACTACGCCCGGATTGACAAAAACTCCAATCGTTACGGGCATCTGTCCCGTTGCAATCAGATTATCAAAGACCGTAGGCGCATTGTAGGTGATTCCGTCAAGGCAAACAAACAGACAAGCAGGTTTAGACGCATCGTATGCCGCGGGGATGTAAATCCAATAATCGCGCGTAGTCATCGGGTAGATTTTCGAGTCATTGAACGAACATTTAATAATCTCACCCGCGACCACATTTTCATTCTGCACTGTCGCCGGATCAAAGGGCACGCGATAGTGATCTCGTTGTTGAGCTATTGCATTAGATAACAGCAATAATGCAATAATGGTTAGAAGTTTATGTTTCATATTATATCGTTATAATTTTACTCTTTCGACATCTCTCCGAGCAGATCGCGCACCACAACCGAAGCGCACGCACAACCAAAAACGGCAGGCATATACGAGATCGTTCCCGTATTTGATTTCTTATTTGTCTCTTCGCTCAAAATCATCGCTCCCTCACGCACAGGCTCGGCCGAAAAGACTGCATAAAAACCTGTGCGAATTCCCATTTTATGCAGACGCTTGCGCAGCATATGAGCCAACGGGCAGTGATGCGTACGACCAATATCGGCAATTTCGACACGTGTCGGATCGGTCTTCGCCCCTGCGCCCATTGCACTAACGATCGGCATCGAGCGATCGAGCGCGCCCTTAATCAAAGCCGCCTTGGGCGACAACGTATCAATGGCATCCACAATATAGTCGTAACGAGCTGCGTCAAGTATGCGATCAGTCTCCTCATCGCGTATATATCGCTGAACTATATGCAGTTGTAAATTGGGATTTATATCGAGCAATCGCTCCGCCAGCACATCACTTTTAGCTCGACCGACGGTCGAATGGAGGGCTACAAGCTGGCGGTTGATATTGCTCTCCGAAACATCATCCGAGTCGGCAATGGTCATCTCACCCACACCTGCACGGCAGATCATCTCGGCCGCATAAGCTCCGACACCCCCCAAGCCGACCACCAACACGTGCGCTTTGGCAAGCGTTGCAGCCTTCTCGGCTCCGAGTAGCAGCTCGGTGCGTTCTTTCCAATTACTCATTATCTATCAATCGTTTATAATTATCAAATACTATTTCGCGCAGCTCCTCTACTGAGCAACCACGCAATGCTGCAACGGCACTATACACCTCATCAATCGGACATTCGCACTCATCACGCTCGATCAGCAAAGCCGATGGCGTAATCCGTCTTATAACCTCGCACGTACGAGCTGACGCCAAACTTCGCGGCGAAAAAGAACAAAAGTATCCCTTCGACACAACACGCGCCACCTGCTCGGTTGAGCCGATGAAACTATGAAAAACGGCTCGTTCAGCCTTCGCCCGCACCAATCTCGACATCACATCCTCAAATGCGCGAACACAATGCAGAATAACGGGCAAGTTACACTGCTTGTCCAATTCAAGTTGTCGCTCGAAAACTTCCGTCTGCAATCTTCGATCGACATCAACCGACCAATCCAGACCACACTCCCCGATCGCCATTGCTTGACCGTTTTGCGCCACTCGATCCATTCGTTCAAAAGCCTCATTCAATCGCTCGGCGCTTTCGGCAGTACGCCACGGGTGCATACCAACGGAAAATGGGAGTCCGCACTCAACGGCCAATACAAAAGACTCCTCGTCGAGAGGGTCAATATTCAAAATTTCGAGCGCATCACCTCGTCGGCAATGAGTATGAAAATCGACGTATGGAGCCATTGTGAGCAAGATTTTCACGTTTTTTCAGCACAAATTTACAAATTTTCCCCGAAATCCATAAAAAGGTGCTGTTAGGATTTTCACAATTAAGTATTTTTTCCTATTTTTGCGCGCAAATATATATAGCGATCCCAAACAGATCACTCAAACGAAAAAAATCAATTTACAATATTCATTTTTCATTAATTAACTTTTAACCAAAATGTCGAAAATCATCAAAATTAACAAGGGTCTCGACATCAACCTTCTGGGTAAAGCTGAAGCGAAGGTAACCGCTCTTCCTATGGCGGATTCGTATGCAGTTTCTCCTCTGGATTTTGAAGGTGTTGTTCCCAAGCTTTTGGTTAAGGTCGGCGAGCAGGTTAAGGCAGGCGACGCTCTCTTCTTCTCGAAGAATGACAGCCGCGTTCTGTTCACCTCGCCCGTAAGCGGTACGGTTACCGCCATTAATCGCGGTGAGAAGCGCAAGGTTCTCAACGTAACCGTTCAGCCCGACGCAACCCAGAGCTTCAAGGAGTTCAACATCCCCGCAATCGAGAAGACCTCGAAGGAGGATGCGACCAAACTGCTGCTCGAAGCAGGCTTGTGGCCGCTGATCATCCAGCGTCCTTACGGCATTATCGCCAACCCCGACGATCAGCCCAAGGCGATCTTCGTATCGGGTTTCGATTCGGCTCCTCTGGCAGCCGATAGCGATGTGGTATTGGCTAACGACAAGGCTAACCTTCAAAAGGGTTTTGACGTGCTCGCTCGCCTGACCGCAGGTAAGGTTCATCTTTCGCTCAACGCAAAGGCCGAGAACAAGGTGTTCGAGGGCTTGAATGGTGTTGAGATTCACGAGTTCGCAGGTCCCCACCCCGCAGGTAACGTAGGCGTGCAGATTCACCACATTGATCCTATCAACAAGGGTGAAGTTGTATGGACCGTAAGCGCACAGGGCGTGGCTCTGATCGGCCGTCTGTTTGCAACCGGCAAGGTTGATATGACCAAGACGATTGCACTCTGTGGCTCGCAGGTCGAGGCTCCCCAGTACTACACCGTTATTGCAGGTGCAGCAATGGATTCGATCCTCGCAGGCCGCGTAAAGGCACAGAAAGAGGGCGACAGCGTTCGCGTAATCAGTGGCAACGTGCTGACCGGCACAAAGGTAGCAGCTGATGGTTATCTGACCTTCTACTCGAATCAGGTAACACTGATCCCCGAAGGCGATAAGTACGAGTTGTTGGGCTGGGCTATGCCTCGTTTCAACAAGTTCTCGGTGTCGAAGGCTTACTTCTCGTGGCTCTGCCCCAAGAAGAAGTACGATCTGGATACCAACCTCAATGGCGGCGAGCGTCCGTTCGTGGTTTCGGGTCTGTACGATAAGTATCTGCCTATGGACATCTATCCCGTCTATCTGCTCAAAGCTATTTTGGCCGGCGACATCGACAAGATGGAGAATCTGGGTATCTACGAGATCGTAGAGGAGGATTTGGCTCTGTGTGAGTTCGTTGATCCCTCGAAGATTGAGATGCAGGATATCGTCCGTCAGGGTATTAATCTGATGATTAAAGAGATGAACTAAAATGAAGGCATTGAGAAATTTAGTAGATAAGCTGAAGCCTACCTTCTCAGAGGGCGGTAAGCTCAGCGCGCTTCACTCGACCTTCGAGGGTTTCGAGACCTTCTTGTTCGTGCCTAACACCACGACACAGAAGGGTGCTCATATCCGCGACTGCAACGATATGAAGCGTACTATGATTATGGTAGTGCTGGCATTGGTTCCCGCACTGCTGTTCGGTATGTACAACACCGGTTACCAGCACTTCCTGTCGCTCGGCCAAGAGGCCGGCTTGTGGCAGTGCTTCTGGTTCGGTTTCTTGAAGGTGCTCCCGATGATCATCGTATCGTACTTGGTCGGTCTGTCGATCGAGTTCGCATTTGCGCAGAAGCGCGGCCACGAGATTAATGAGGGTTTCCTCGTATCGGGTCTTTTGATTCCGATGATTATGCCCGTTGATGTACCCCTGTGGATGCTTGCTTTGGGTACCGCTTTCGCCGTTGTTATCGGTAAGGAGGTATTTGGTGGTACGGGTATGAACGTGTTCAACCCCGCTCTGTTGGCTCGTGCATTCGTATTCTTCGCTTACACTCCGTTTATGTCGGGTGAGACCGTATGGGTAGCAGGCTTGGGTAAGGCCGAGGCTGGTGCAATCGCTGATGGTTTCAGTGGTGCAACCGCTTTGGAGCAGCTCAGCACTACGGGCGAGATGAGCTACTCGATCTGCGACGCTCTGATCGGTTTGATGCCGGGTTGCGTTGGTGAGACTTCGGTTATCGCTATCGCACTTGGTGCTATCGTTCTGCTCGTATCGGGTGTTGCATCGTGGCGCACGATGGTATCGGTATTCGTTGGTGGTCTGGCTATGGGCCTGCTTTTCAACGCTATCGGTGCTAACGCCTATATGGAGGTTCCCGCTTACACTCACCTGCTGGTTGGTGGTTTCGCTTTCGGTGCTGTATTTATGGCAACCGATCCCGTTACCTCGGCACAGACTAATGCAGGTAAGTATATCGTTGGCTTTATGACGGGTGCTCTGGCAGTGATGATCCGCGTGATCAATCCTGCATATCCCGAAGGTATGATGCTTTCGATTCTGTTTATGAACGCATTGGCTCCGCTGGTGGATTACTTCGTGGTTGAGCGCAACATCGCTCGCAGAAAGAATCGTGTTAAACTGGTTAAATAATGTGTAGCTATGAATAAGGAAAGTAACGTATATATTATTATCTACTCGACCGTAATGGTTGTAGTAGTAGCAGTTCTTCTGGCCGTAGCTGCATTGTCGCTCAAAGATCGTCAGGACGCTAACATTCTTAACGAGAAGAAGTCGGCAATCCTCGCATCGTTGGGTGCAGCTGACCAGAACTACGAAGAGTTTATCAACGCATACGTTGTTAATGCCGAGGGTGAGCAGATCGACGGCGATGTATTCGTATTGTTGCAGGATCTGAAAGGCTCTTTCGAGCAGCAGCAGTATCCCGTATTCGAGGCGAAAGATGGCCGCATTGTATTGCCTATCACCGGTACCGGTCTGTGGGGTCCCATCTGGGGCTACATCGCTCTCGAAAGCGATATGAACACCGTTGCAGGTATCGTACTCGACCACTCTGGCGAGACCCCCGGTCTGGGTGCTGAGATCGCAACCCCCGCACATCAGGCGATGTACAAGGGCAAGCAGATCTTCGAGGGCGACGAGTTCGTATCGGTAACCTTGAAGAAGGGCGGCGCATCGGAGGGTAACACCCACGAGGTAGATGCTATCTCGGGTGGTACCAAGACCTCGGACGGCGTAAGCGCAATGTTGAAGAACAGCCTCGGAAACTATCTCCCCCTGCTGGGCGCAAAGAAGGGCGCAGCAGCTGCCGAGGAGGTTGTAGCAGAGGTTGAGGAAACTGAGGAGTCTAACGTTCAAAATGTAGAAGAGAATGAGTAACACTGAAAAAGAGCCTCTGTTTTCGGCTAAAAATATGAAGTATCTGACCGCGCCGTTCTCGGCTAACAACCCGGTCATTGTTCAGATTCTGGGTATTTGCTCGGCTCTGGCTGTAACCGTACAGGTTAAACCCGCATTCGTTATGGGTCTGTCGGTAACCGTCGTAACGGCATTCTCGAATCTTGTTATGTCGCTGTTGCGTAAGGGTATTCCTTCGCGTATCCGCATCATCGTGCAGCTGGTTGTAATCGCTGCATTGGTAATCTTGGTGGACCAGGTATTGAAGGCATTTGTTTACGACGTATCGAAGCAGTTGTCGGTTTACGTAGGTCTGATTATCACCAACTGTATCATTATGGGTCGTGTCGAGGCCTTCGCATTGGGAAACAAGCCTTGGGCTTCGTTCCTCGATGGTATCGGTAACGGTCTGGGCTATGGTACTATTCTGGTTCTCGTAGCACTCGTTCGTGAGCTCTTCGGTTCAGGTTCGATCTTTGGTTTCCAGATTATCCCCGATAGCTGGTATGTTGCAAATGGTGGTTTCTATGCTAACAATGGTCTGATGCTCTTCCCGCCTATGGCTCTGATCCTGGTGGGTTGTATCATCTGGGCTCACCGCTCTTTCAATAAGGACTTACAGGAAAAATAAGAGGAGGTAGATTATGGAAACATTGAATATTTTCATTAAGTCGATCTTTATCGACAATATGGTCTTCGCTTTCTTCTTCGGTATGTGTTCGTACATTGCCGTTTCGAAGAGCGTTAAGACTGCACTCGGTCTGGGTGCCGCAGTTACCTTCGTGATGGTAATGACCGTGCCCCTGAACTACCTCTTGAATGAGTACGTACTGAAAGCTGACGCACTTGTAGAGGGCGTCGACCTGAGTTTCTTGACCTTCATCATCTTTATTGCTGTAATTGCATCGTTCGTGCAGTTGGTGGAGATGATCGTCGAGAAGTTCTCGCCCACACTCTACAATCAGTTGGGTATCTTCCTGCCGCTGATCGCTGTGAACTGCGCAATCCTTGGTGGTTCGCTGTTTATGCAGCAGAAGGTTGCTGCTGCCGAGATCACCTCGTGCTGGCAGTCGATCGTTTACGGTTTGGGTTCGGGTCTTGGTTGGTGGTTGGCAATCGTTATGATGGCCGCTATCCGCGAGAAGACCACCTACTCGAACATACCCAAGGCACTGAAAGGTCCCGGTATCGCATTCATCATTACCGGTCTGATGGGTATCGCATTTATGATATTCTCGGGTATTCAGTTCTAACCTATTAAAGAGAGAAGTAACAAGATGACTACAACAATTATAGTTGCAATCGTAGCCTTTCTGGTAGTAACGCTGCTGCTCGTAGCTTTGCTGCTCGTAGCCAAGGCAAAATTGACATCGTCAGGCGATGTTACGATTGATATCAACGATGGCGAGAAGGTGCTGACCACGGCAAGTGGTTCGACCCTGCTGGCAACGCTCGCCAACAACAACATCTTCCTGCCGTCGGCTTGCGGTGGTGGTGGTTCGTGCGGTATGTGTAAGTGTCAGGTTATCGAGGGTGGCGGCGACATTCTGCCTACCGAGACCGGCTTCATCACCCGCAAGATGCAGAAAGACCACTGGCGTCTGGGCTGCCAGGTGAAGGTGAAGAACGATCTGAAAATTAAGGTGCCCGAATCGGTACTCGGCGTGAAGAAGTGGGAGTGCGAGGTTGTTTCAAACCGCAACATCTCGACCTTCATCAAGGAGTTCGTTGTAAAGCTGCCTGAGGGTGAGAACCTGAAATTCCGCAGCGGTGGTTACATTCAGATCGACATTCCGAAGTATGACGAGATCAAATTCTCGGATATGGTGATTGATGAGCAGTTCCGTGGCGACTGGGATAAGTTCAATATGTGGGATCTGGTAACCAAGAACCCCGAACCTACCTTCCGCGCATACTCGATGGCTAACCACCCTGCCGAGGGTAATATCATTATGTTGAACATCCGTATCGCAACACCTCCCTTCGATCGCGTTAATGGCGGCTTTATGAAGGTTAATCCCGGTATTTGCTCGTCGTACGTGTTCTCGCGCAAGGCTGGCGATAAGGTAACCATTTCGGGTCCTTATGGCGAGTTCTTCCTGCCCGATAACCTGCCCGACACCCAGGAGCTGATCTTCATCGGTGGTGGTGCCGGTATGGCTCCTATGCGTAGCCACATTATGCACCTATTCAAGACCGAGAAGACCAAGCGTCCCGTATCGTTCTGGTATGGTGCTCGTGCATTGAAGGAGGCTCCCTATATGGAGGACTTCCGCGGTATCGAGAAGGATTTCCCCAACTTCAAGTTCAACTTGGCTCTGGACCGTCCCGATCCCGAAGCTGATGCAGTTGGCGAGAAGTACACCGCTGGTTTCGTTCACAACGTGCTGTTCGAGAACTACTTGAAGAACCACGAGGAGCCCGAAAGCTGCATCTACCTGATGTGTGGTCCCCCGATGATGGTTGCATCGGTAGAGAAGATGCTTGATAGCCTCGGTGTTCCCAAGGAGAACATCCTTTACGATAACTTCGGTGCATAAGTCCGATAGTTATAATATCCGAAAAAACCCGTTCTTCGTTGTGAAGAACGGGTTTTTCATTTATGGATGGAACTTAAAAATTATCTTCGGCAGATATCGATATAGTCGCAATATTTGCAGACATCACGATCGTCGCACTGCGTAAATGGGCGGTCGAAATCAAAAATTTCGCCAAGCGTCGCTGCAAGATGGTTCTCGAACTCTTCGGCGTATGCAGCATAGTTATCGACCGTTTGGAGCGACTTATTTTTGCCCGACCCTACTACCTCAATCAACTGTGGCGAATAATCCTCACGTCCTAAATCGCGCACATAATAGAGTGCAGGCACTACGGCACGCCCCTCACTGCGAGTAATCATCATCGAATAGAGCAACGTCTGGATGATATTCGACTGACGCTGTTTGCTTGTTCCCGCAAAGAGTTTTTCAACGCCCTCAAACATCAAATGAGGTGCGCCTGTCTTATAATCGACAACGCGAACAATACCCGAATCGAGCGTGTCGATACGGTCGGCCGTACCCTTAAACAGAACGCGCAACTTTCGTCCGTTCGACTCAAACTCAAATGGAGTCGAAACCTCGTGTTCCAAACTCTCAACCCTGAAATCGGGATGCGCCGCATCGTAGGTCAATACCCCACTGCTGATATATCGACAAATGATATCTCGGATAAGAATGACGTTACCACCGTAATCTTCGACCGTAGCACCCTCCCGATGCAACAAATTCTCGTTGATCGCTTGATCTACCGATCGCTCGATCTGATCAGTTGTAATTGCTGCAATAGCTTCCGCTGTCGATTGTGCAGACAGCAGAGGCTCATAGAGAATCTGCATCGCATTATGGAGTATCGTACCGAACATCGGAGCATCGATCTCCTCCGAGATCTCCTCCTCGCAACGAATTCGAGCCACAGATGCAAAGTAGAATCGCATCGGGCAGGCAACATATCGATAAAGAGCCGTAGGCGACAACGCCGAAGGCTCCTCGCCGAGGAATCGTTCAAGTTTCTTGCGCACATCGCCCTGCTTGGCAATTGAGAATGAAGAGGTCGTATCGAGATTTATATCTACGCCGAAATCGACCTTGCGGATCGCCATTCCCGACTCATAGTCAAGCTGACGAATATATCGGCTCGGCTCGCCATTGCTCTTATCATCGCTTTGCGAACAATATACCATATATATATTACGCGCGCGCTGAATCAAACGATAGAAATAGTAGGCATATACACCCTCGTG
Source organism: uncultured Alistipes sp. (assembly GCA_937899895.1). Taxonomy (GTDB): domain Bacteria; phylum Bacteroidota; class Bacteroidia; order Bacteroidales; family Rikenellaceae; genus Alistipes. The sequence goes on along the minus strand of CALBQR010000002.1, from coordinate 61,023 downwards.
ATGTTCGGGCGTAGGCAAGCCATAAGCTGCACGCAATCCATACGGAATAAACGACGACGAAATAGCTCGACTACCGGGGAAATTATCATCGTTCATCGAGAGGATTATGACATTATCAAAATCGAGATTACGAGTTTCGAGGATACCCATAATCTGCACCCCCTGTAACGGTTCGCCCTCAAACGGAATACGCACCGTTTGCAGATGACGACGCAGCAACGAGGCGTATATTGGCAATGTTATCTCGACCGAACATTGATTGAGCGAGTTGCGTAGCTGCATTATATTCTCGGCAACAACGGCCAGATATTGCGCTTCACGGCGCAGCACATCATCACTCATCGTTGCTGAACGCGACGCCTCTGCGATAATATCAAGCAAGTAGGCCGACATCGCACTCCATTCGGCTACGGGGGCGAAAAGTTTCTCCAACAGAGGTATTACCGCCAACTCCTCGCGCGGAACATAGACACGCTGTCGTTTGAGTATTTCGGCCGAAAGTCTCTTTGCATCATCAGCAAAAAGATTATTCAGGTATGGATGTGCCAACAATCCGAGCACATCGGTATTGTGATACCAGACGCCATTGCTACTCTCGCGGCGGCGACTTTGCAATTCAATCAATCGCTCCACGAGCGAATAGGCCACCGTTTGACGCAATGGAAGGCCCATTGTAACATTCAATTCTATGCCTTCGGGCATCGAATAGAGAAGCGGTTGCAAGAGGTTCTCATCGGTCAAAACAATTGCGGTGCGTTTATCCATCGGCACACCACGTTCAATCATCTCGCGCAAAAGGTGATTGACATATTTACATTGCAACACATTCGAGGCCGCAGCCACCGCCGTAAGGTTCTTTTCGCGTGCCGTAAAGTTATCGACCTGCGCTGCAAATAGCTCTCGTTGGGGATATCGCAAACGATTTTCGCGCAGGAAAAGACCTGCCTCCTGCTGATCGTTCAGATAATAGTTATCGTAATCCCAATAAAAATCGGTCTGCCGATTCTTTGACAGATAGTCGAACAATCGTTTCTCGCAGGTTGAAAGGGCGTTAAATCCTGCAATCACATATCCCGCGCCCCCATCATCAAGCACAAAATCACTCTCGGCAATACGCTCAACGGCCTCACGCTGAATCATTCCGCCATAAGCGATACCTAATTCACGCAGGCGAGCTTTGAAACGATGATATATCGGGCAGAGCGACTTCCATATTTTCAGGAAGCGTTTTTTATGGTCCGACGGGCTTTTATCATCATTCAGGACACTCCAAAAACGATTAATAACCTCCCATTGACGATCGGTTATATAGCTCAAATCCGATTCGATTTGTTTCAGCTCGGAGATATTCGAGAAGAGGATGTCGGCATCAATCAGATATTTATCTATCGAGTCGAAGTCGGAGAGCAACATCTCGCCCCAAAAGTAGAATTTATCAAACTTCTCCTCTTGATGAAATTGGCGATAGACGATATATAATTCGGTAATGAGTCGCACTCGCTCACCGTGTTCAAGCCCCGTTATCGAGGTCATTATACGATCGATTGACTCAAACTGCGGTTGCCAAATCGGAGCATCGGTCTGACGACTCAACGCATCGGTAAAGAATAGTTGCGCTCGGCGGCTGGGAAATAGGATTCTTAAACGCGACACATCGCGCCCATACCGCTGATAAAGATCAGCAGCAACCTCTTCAAGAAACGTCGTCATTGGCTTGTTCGAGAGCGACATCTGTCTGCGTTATTCGATGCTATTTACCGAACTGCCCATCTTGGTATTAGTGCGCAGAATCGACGGATTGCCACGGTAGAATACCACACCGCCGAAACCTGCATCTGCCGACAAACGCTCGGTAGCATAAACCGACACCTCACCACGCTGTGTTACCGAAACCTCGGCTGACATAACCTCCAAATGGCGCAGATCGAGTTTCGCAACGGCTACATCGACAGAGAGATATCGCGAGCAGCCTTTCAAATCAATCGTCGATTGGCCATTGGCCTTGACAGCTACATCTTGAACATCGATCTCGGCTTTCAGGAAACCACCATTCGAGACCTCAACATCGAAGATTGGCTGATCAATCAGACCAACAACTTCGACATCACTGCCTGCTACCTTAATCGAACCGAGCGAGAGGTAATGTATCTCTATCTCGGTGCGCTTTGTTCTGTTGCGATTGTTCGACTCACGCACGGTCAATTCACCCTTATTGTTGATCGTATATTTGAGTTTGCTCGACTCCAAATCCTCCGACTTGATGATAAGCATAGGCTGTGCGCCCTCCTCAATGGGGACAAGCGTTACCTTCATATCGCCTTCGAGCGAAAGCGAAGAGAATGTTCCGAGCCACTCGCGTCGAGCTTCATTCTTCTGTGCATCAGCGGCAAACGTCGTAAGCAAAAGTGCCGCAAGAAGTATAATCTTTTTCATAGTCATAAAGTTTTACATTCTAAAACATAGGCAAGTTACAAACTTTTTTGCGAATAATTCGTAGTTCAGAAAGAAATTTGTTATCTTCGATCGATTTTTCACGACAAATGGGCAAAGCACGAATATTAACCGCAAGCGCAGGCGCAGGCAAAACCTATCAGCTGGCATATAAATATGTGTCAGACGTGATCGAACGCCCGTGGTTCTATCGCCACATTCTGGCCGTTACCTTTACAAATAAAGCAACGGAAGAGATGAAGAGTCGTATCTTGGGCGAAATCAACGATTTGGCCCGTGGCGAACAGACCTCATATCTAAAAGATCTGTTGCGTGATTTTCCGCAGTTCGATGCTCGCGACATTCGTGATCGCGCGGCCGAAGCACGCTCGCTCATCTTGCACGATTACAGCCGTTTTACGGTGCTGACTATCGACAAATTCTTTCAGCGAATTATCCGTGCCTTTCTCAAAGAGTTGAATCTCGATCTTAACTACAATATCGAGATCGAAACCGATACGGTGCTCGATCGCAGCATCGATCAATTGATCGAGAGCATTGCGACTGACGAGGCTCTGAAAAAGTGGCTGATCGGATACGCTCGCGAGCGCATCGAGGAGAATGCCAAATGGGACATCCGCGACAACATTCGCAAACTCGGCAAAGAGCTCTTCAATGAGATTGCCGATGAGGTCGGACCGACCGTAAGCAAAGAGGAGATCGAATCGAAGATGAAACAGGCGACAGAGCGCAACTACGCAATCGAGCAGAAGATGATTGGCGTGGCTCGCAAAGCGCAGGCAATTATGGCCTCGCGCGGCTTGACCGCATCGGATTTTAAGAGTGCCTCTGCTTCTTTCGCTCAATACTTTGACAAAGTTGCGGCTAATGGTTTTGTAGAGCCTTCCGCACGAGCCCGTAAGGCTGTGGCAGCAGACGACGAGTGGTATGCAGCAAAATCACCTCGCAAAGCCGACATATTGGCCGTAATGGGCGAGTTGCGACCTCTGCTTGCGGAATTATGCCAGATATACGACAAAAATCTTCGCCGATATAACGCTACCAGACTATTCCGCGAAACATTCCGCGGTTATGCCCTACTGAAAGATCTCTACTCGAAAATAGCCGATGATTGCGAGAAAGAGAGCACGGTACTGCTTTCGCAGACAAAGAGTATCCTCTCGGAGTTTATCGAGAAGAACGATGCTCCGTTTATCTACGAGAAGGTCGGCAATCGCTACGAGCACTTTATGATTGACGAATTCCAGGATACCTCGCACAAAGAGTGGAACAACTTTCTGCCACTATTGCGAAATTCGCTGGCGCAATCGGAGCACACCTCCGTATTAATCGTAGGCGACGTAAAGCAGTCGATCTATCGTTGGCGTGGCGGTGATTGGCAAATTTTGTCGCAAGGTGTTGCCGAGGGACTTGGAGAAGAAAATATCGTCAGCAAATCTCTCGTTGAGAATCGCCGAAGTCTGCCACTGATCGTTCAGTTCAATAATGCGATGATTGGGCGTGCCGTTGAGAACGACAGTTTCGCCATTCGGACTATGCTCGACCAAGCAGTAACGGAGGATAAGATATCGCGCGAGGAGGCCAACCGTCTATCGTCATTGATGACAGATGCCTATCGCGGGCATAGTCAAACACCTCTTCGCCAATGCAAGCACGAGGGATTTATCTCGATTACGCGTTATGGCCTCGATCGTAACGACGAGAAGAATAGTACTCCGCCAATTATTGAGTGTATCGAGCGCGTTCTTTCGGCCGGTTATCATCCGAGCGATATTATGATCCTCACGCGCAATAACAAAGACGGCAAACTGATATCGACCGAGTTGTTGGATTATACGGGTAGCGAAGCGGCACGTTTCCGTTTCGATGTGATTACGCAAGATGCGCTGACGATCAGCTACGATCCCGTAACGGGTTTTATAATCGCCTGTATGCGTCTGGCAATCAATCCGAAAGATGATCTCAGCCGCTTGACGATGAATAAATATCTTGCCGAACGAGGTGTGGAGCGCACTTTCGACGCAGAACTTTCAGACGAGGAGACGGAGTTCTTCTCTCAAATGCGGGCAACATCACCCGAAGTGGCTTTTGAGCAGATTGTAATGCGCTATAACCTCGATAAGCGAGCTGAAGCGGTAGCATATATTCAGGCATTACACGAGTTGGTCGCAACATTCTGCACCAATCGTGTAGCCGACATTCCGCTGTTTTTGCGCTGGTGGGACGAGCGTGGCTACGAAACGGACCTCTCGTCGCAGGAGAATAGCCAAGCTATCGAAGTTTCGACAATTCACAAGGCGAAAGGTCTTGAACGCAAGGTCGTCATTATCCCCTATTGTAATTGGTCAATGGAGCCGCGAGCCGGTGCCAACGTCAGAATTGTTTGGGCAGATAGCAACGACTCGGATTTTGAAGGCCTTGGACCGATCCCGCTGCGATATAAAAACGATATGGCTGATTCGGACTTTTCGGCAGACTTCTACAACGAGCGTGTAAATAATCATATCGACAACATCAACCTGCTCTATGTGGCCCTAACTCGTGCCAAAGAGCAACTCTATATAATGTATCCCGCATCGTGCGATTCGACTTCGGTCGGTTCGTTGGTTAATTCGGCCATCTCGATTAAAGGCGACGAGGCCGAACTGCCTCATACCGCAGCGGAATCGACCAGAGATATCAAAGGTCGTGTCGAGGAGAGCGATAACTGCCAACGCATTGAGTTTGGAGAGTTTATGCCTCCCGATCCTTATGGTTTCGACCGCAAGAAAGATCTCACCGAACGCTTGATTCTGACCGACTACCCCACACGCGATACCTCATCGCAGTTGCGTCTGCGCCTACCTTCGCAACGATATTTTGAGGATGGAGATGAGGTGCGCCTATCGCCTCGCAATTTTGGCGTTGCAATGCACAAATCGTTCGAGCAGGCGACCTCGATTGAGGATATCTACAACGCAATCGAGAATATGCGTCGCAACGCATTGCTCTCGGATGAGGAGAGCGACCACCTGCACGAATTGATCGAGAAGGCGATGCAGAATCCGACAATTGCCGAGTGGTTCAATGGCGAATGGCAGGAGGTGCGTAATGAGAGTAACATCATCGTTCCCGATGGTGCGATGTATCGCCCCGACCGCGTAATGATCAGCGACGAACGCACGGTCGTTGTCGATTATAAGTTCGGAATGGAGCAAACCACTGCCCATACGCGACAGATTGCCCGCTACTGCAAGTTACTGCGTGAAATGGGATACCGCAATGTCGAGGGACATATTTGGTATATCGCTCTGAACAAGGTTGAGAGCATTACGGCGTAGGACGAAATAGGAATATGCCTGTAAATGATACAATATTACGAATTTATTCGTAACTTTGTCAATTATGAAATCACTTTGGGAGATCATACCGCAGAAATTTCGCGCCGCAACCGTAGGCGTGATCATATCTGCGTTGGTGCGCGCAATACTCAATTTCGCCGGATTGGCGGTGTTGCTACCCGTTCTCATTATGGTTTTAGACTCGCAACGTATTCATTCAAACTCGTTGCTCTCAACTCTTTACAATTGGGGAGGATTCCGTTCGGATCAACAATTTATCGTGGCAACGTGTGTGGCTGTAATTGCATTTGTAGCGATAAAGCAGGGAGCCAATCTGTTACTGCAACGCTTTCAGCGACAATACACGATTCAACTGTATAAATACTTCTCGATCAAGGTCTTCCGCAACTACCACGACCGAGGATTGGCATTCTTGAAACGTCAAAACACTGCTCTGCTGTCGCGCAACGTAAATTTCATCTGCCACAATATTGTGATGGGCGTAATTTCGCCAATGATCTCGATCGTAAGCGAACTGTTGTTGCTCGGTCTGTTGCTCGGTGCGCTGATGTGGTATAATTGGCAAATGGCTCTGCTCGCAGTGGCTGCATTTATTCCGCTGTCGTGGGTATATGTAGTTATATTGCGTGGCAAGTTGCGCCATTATGGCCAGATCGAGAACGATGCTCGTCGCCAGCAGGCCCGCGCGGTAATCGAAACCTTCCGAGGCTACACCGACATAGAGGTCAATAATGCCTTTGCGACGATGCAGCACCGCTTTGAGCAGAGTCTTAACACCATTGCTCGGATTAAGAACCGCACCGATATCATCGGAGCTATTCCCTCGATAATTACCGAGATGAGTGTAGCATTGGCTATGGTTGTGCTGATACTCTTCGGCACCGCAACCTCACGCCCCGATACTTCGATTCTGTTCGGCATTTTCGCCGTCGCCGCAATTCGTATTCTACCTTCGGTGCGTAGCATTATGGCTCAATGGTGGCAGATCCGATACAACTATTACAGCGTTGATATTGTCCGCGAAGGATTGAACGATGCAGACAATATTTTGACCGATGCACCGATCGAGCGACTTAATTTCAATTCGGCCATTGAGGTTCGCAATATGAGTTTCCGTTTTGATGATGCCGACGAGGATCAATGGACCCTGCGCGATCTGAATCTCACGATTCGCAAGGGCGAAAAGATTGGTATTCAAGGCACTTCGGGCGCAGGCAAGACCACCCTTTTCAATCTGTTGTTAGGATTCTTAACACCTACCGAGGGTGAAATTTTAATCGACGGTCAGCCACTGAACAACAAGATTCGTCGAAGTTGGCAGACAAGTATCGGTTATGTTTCGCAACACGTTTATATTGAAGATAGCACTTTGGCGGGAAATATCGCACTCGGTGTCGAGCCCGACAAGATCGACCGCAAGCGTCTAAACGATGCTATCCGCCGCGCGCGATTGGAGGAGTTGATCAATCAGTTGCCGCAAGGTGCCGACACTCCGATTGGAGAGTGCGGCAGTCGCCTTTCGGGCGGTCAGCGACAGCGTATCGGTATCGCTCGTGCCCTATATAAGCAGGCCGATATCCTCTTCTTTGATGAGGCCACCTCGTCGCTCGACAACCGCACCGAGCAAGAGATCAACAATGCTATCGAACAACTTTCACGCGAACAGAGCGCGCTGACAATAGTGGTCATTGCCCATCGTTCAAGTTCGCTCGAATATTGCGATCGAATTATTGAAATTTAACCAAATGAGAAGCTTTCACGACTTTCTGATAGGCGGCATCGGTCTGCGTATTATCGGTGAAACTGCATCGCCGATTGAGGCAGGCTTGCGTGGGTTTAAGCCTTTCGCCACCGAACTGAAAGAGGAGTCGCACTTAACTATTGATGCCGAGGTAGAACTGCCAACCAATTGGTGGCAGGATGGTGAGGTTGTCGATCGTCGACTGATTGACCAATTCGATTTCGAGGAGTATATCTGCAAGTGTGTATTTGCCCGCGACAACGAGGCCTATTGGTTTGGAATGTTCCCCCGCGAGAGTGATCTCACACCGATTGTTTTTCGCCACCAATTCGGATCAAAAAACATTGATTGCAATGCTGCGCTCAACGGCATACGACCCAACGCGTCGCTCTATCGATTTGGTTTGTGGGTTGCATTCGGCCTGATTTCTGTGGTCAATGGAGCCATTCCTATCCACACTTCGACAATTGTCTGCAATGATCGCGCTGTGCTATTCTTGGGAGAATCGGGAACGGGCAAAAGTACTCACACCCGCCTATGGCGCGAGAATATCGAAGGGGCGCATCTGCTTAACGACGACAGTCCTATAATACACTCGACAGCAGTGGCTTATGGCTCGCCTTGGAGTGGCAAAACACCCTGCTACCGCAACCTGCACTACCCCATTGCTGCCATTGTGCGATTGTCGCAAGCTCCGCACAATCGTATGCGCCGTCTATCTGCGTTGGAGGCTCTTGGAGCCTTGTTGCCCTCGTGTCCGCCCTCATTTGCTTACGATGAGCAGTTGCAGGATGCGGTGTGTGAGACCCTATCGCAGTTAATCTCGACTGTACCCGTTTATCATTTGGAGTGCCTGCCCAATGCCGAGGCGGCAGAGCTTTCGTACTCGACAATTTTCGGAAAATAAGACGATGCGATCCATTGCCAACAATATACTTTTCGGAGCTGCGCACGAGGAGTTGCGCGAGGGGCGTTCGGTGCTTATTAGGGTGCAGGGGCAGAGTATGCTCCCATTCTTCCGTAGCGGTGCGAAGGTTCGCATCGAGCCTTTACGCGAAGAGGATATTCGACGTGGCAATGTGTTTTTTGCACAGACAGATGAGGGGCATTACCTCATTCATCGCTTGATCGGTTTTGAGGGTGAGGATCGCGTTACATTGATGGGTGATGGCAACTATGTAGGCACAGAATCTATCGATCGCACACAACTGCTTGGTTGCGTACGCATTTCGACTCTGCACCGATCTATGGCACTCTGTTGGGTTGCGATGCGACCTATACGCAAAATTCCGCTAATGATTCTGCACAAAATTTGTAGGAAATAGAGACAGATAGGGCCGAGAAATTATCATTCTCGGCCCTATCTATCTTAGTTCGACTTTTTTGAGAGTGTTATTTGCGCTGACTTGCGGCGTACTCCTCGACCGCTTTCATTACGCGCAGAGTATTACCACCCCACATCTTGGCGATATCTTCATCCGAATAACCGGCCTCCATCAGAGCGCGGGTTACATTCTTGATTTGCGACATATTGCGGCAACCACGCATACCGCCACCGCCATCGAAATCCGAGCCAAAGCCTACGTGATCAACACCGACAAGTTTAACGAGATAATCGACGTGAGCAACCAGATCTGCAAGGCTCTCCTCGCCCTTCGGCTTGTTCGAAATAAACGAGCGTACAATCGCAACCTGAACTACTCCGCCCTTCGCAGCAATTGCCAAAATCTCTTTATCGGTAAGATTTCGACGAATTGCGCGAACGCCATAAACGCCTGAATGTGATGCGATAATAGGCGTTTCACTCAACTCGGCGGCCTGCAACGTAGCCAGACGCGATGCGTGCGAGACATCAATCACCATACCCAATCGATTCATCTCGGCAATCACCTTTCGACCAAACTCCGTTAGACCACCCTTCACGCCCTGATCGACGCAAGTGTCGGCGATCTCGTTTGCTCCATTGTGGGTCAGCGTTGCCATACGGACACCCATATTATAGAAGTGCTCGACCGCCATAATGTCAGTACCGAAGCAGTAGCAATTCTCGATCGAGATCATCATTGCTCGCTTACCCTCCTGCTTTGCGCGTTCAATCTCCGCAGCCGAATAGACCACAACGCCCTTATCCTCATTTTCGGCAACGTATCGTTTCAAACCTGCAACCATCGTTTCGGCTCGATTGCGAGCCCACTCGTGGCCCGCCTCATCACACTTTCCCTGATCAATATAGGCGGCAAACACAGCACAGTCCAGACGGCCTTCGATCATCTTCTCGAACGACACCTGACCCTTTGCTGTCGAAAAACCTGCATTGGGGAAGCAGTATGCCAACGAAAAATCGTTGTGCGTATCAATCGAAATAATGCGGTCGTGCAAAGCTTCGACCTCGGCATCGGTTACTTGACGTTGAGCTGTTGATATCAATGGTATAACGGTCATAATCAGCAATATAATTCTCTTCATATTGATTCTTTCCTATCTAAAATCACGGTCAAAGATACGGCTTTCGCAGAGATTCTACAAATCAAGTTGTGAAAATATTTTAAGAATAGCCGAAACGGTTTGGCTTTTCGCTAAAAAAGAGTATCTTTGTATGAGAAAAAAGTGTGAGCAATGATTATCAGCAAAGCCCAATTCAAATGCAGTAGCCAGAAACTGCAACAGATACCCGATGACAATCTCCACGAGTTTGCATTTATCGGTCGAAGTAATGTTGGCAAATCGTCGCTGATCAATATGCTCACCCAGCGTCAGTTGGCAAAGGTGTCGGGCACACCCGGCAAAACCCGCCTTATAAACCATTTCCTGATTAACGATAAGTGGTATCTGGTCGATCTGCCCGGATATGGCTATGCGCGCGTCTCAAAGGATGTGCGTGGCGGTTTCTCGAAACTTATCACCGACTATGTTACAAAGTGCCGCAAATTGCACTATCTGTTCGTGTTGGTTGATTCGCGTTTGGAGCCGCAACGTATCGATCTGGAATTTATCACAATGCTTGGAGAGCGCGGTATCCCCTTCGGTTTAATCTTCACCAAAGCTGATAAATTGTCAGCCGCACAGCTAAAACGCAGCGTTGAGCGTTACCAGCGAACACTTGCCGAGCAGTGGGAAGAGATGCCACTGATGCTTGTTAGTTCATCGGAAAAGGGGCGCGGAAGAGATGAAATTTTGGATTTTATCGATAAATGTTTGAATGATGTTGAAAAAATCGACATCAAAGAGGGATAACGAGCCGAATAAAATTGTAATTTTGTAAAAACTAACGATCATACCAAACTGACTTATGGCTATCCACAAAATCAAATTCTTCGCTTGCCGTGGTTCGCGACCTCTGGCAGAGAAGATCGCCCGCAGTTACGGCAGCGAACTCGGCGACTCGCAAGTTCTCGAATTTAGTGATGGAGAATTCCAGCCCGCTTATAACGAGAGTATTCGTGGCTGCACCGTATTCATCATCCAATCGACTTTCCCGCCCGCAGAAAATCTGATGGAGCTTCTGCTGATGATTGATGCAGCACACCGCGCATCGGCTCATCGCGTAATCGCCGTTATGCCCTACTTCGGTTGGGCACGTCAGGACCGCAAAGACCGTCCTCGCGTTTCGATCGGCGCAAAGCTCGTTGCCAATCTGTTGCGCGCAGCAGGTGTTGATCGCATTATGACGATGGACCTGCACGCTGACCAGATCCAGGGCTTCTTCGATATCCCCGTTGATCACCTTTACGCAAGCGGTATCTTCGTTCCCTACATCAACTCGCTCGGTATCGAGGATCTGTCGGTTGCTTCGCCCGATATGGGTGGTGCAAAGCGCGCAAGTGCATACGCAAAGTATCTGGGTGCTCCGATGATCATCAGCCACAAGCAGCGTGAGAAGGCTAACGTTGTTGGCAAGATGACCGCTATCGGTGATGTAGAGGGTCGCAACGTGATCATTCTCGACGATATGATCGACACCGCAGGTACGATCACTATGGCAGCTAATATGTTGATGGAGAAGGGTGCAAAGAGCGTTCGTGCCGTAGCTACCCACGCTATTCTGTCGGGTCCCGCTTACGAGCGCATCACCAACAGCGCATTGCAGGAGGTTATCGTAACCGACACCATTCCTCTGGATCAGACCAAGGATTTGTCGAAATTCACCGTGTTGAGCGTTGCCGATATCTTCGCTGACGTCATCGACCGAGTTTACAACTATAAGGAGATCAGCTCGCGCTTTATCTTCTAAAAGTCGTAACAAAAAATATCCAATCAAACGAGCCGTATCCCGTTTCGGGGTGCGGCTTTTTTATGGCTGTAAATAATTTTTCCATCTAAAAATTTGGAAATTTCGCGGGGGGGGTAACTTTGTACCCTATAAACCGCTAAAACAGAACTACTATGAAACGACTACTTGCACTTTGCCTTCTGCTTTCGACCGCAACACTGACGGGTTGCGACATTCCCAGTGTCGATTTTTACGAGCGTAGCTACGAGGTTTCGGCTACGGGAGGCGAGATGATTATCCCCGTCAATTCGACCGGTTTAGACGATGTCGTAATTAAATATTACGGCAGCAACAACAAAGATTGGTGCGAGATTGTAGAAATCATCGACAACTACGAAATGACACGTGCCTTGGCCGAGTGGAATTCGGGAATCAAGATCAGTTTCACGCCCAACAACAGCGGCAAGCGTCGCGTTGTGCGAATCATTGCGACAAGTTTTGGTGCCGAAGATCGAGTAAAGATCGAACAACCCGCGTTATAATTCGCCCCATCACAACGTACAAAAAACAAACGGCCACTCTTTTGCGAGTGGCCGTTGTCGTATCTGATTGGCAAATGGATTACCAATTCAAGATCTTACGGAAGTCGTACTCCTCAGGGTTAGCTACGTACTGCTTTGCAGCCTCGTAGTCCTCCTCGGTTACATAGTTCAACAGATAATCAACAACCTGCTTGAACTTATCCGACTCGATGTTAACCAGACGGGGAGGAATCTTACCAGTGGTGGGATCCTGCAAATCCTTCAAGTAGAGGGGCGATACCATACCGTCGGTGCTTACATATACCATACAGCCGGTCTTACCCTCGCTGAACAGCTTATAAACACCCATACCCAACTGCGAGCAATATACCAAGTCGTATGCGATAGGAGTCTGGCAACGTACCTCGTAACCGATCTCAACGGGACGCGACTTAACCTTCAAACCGAGCTCCTTAACCTTCTTTTCGAGCATCTCGTTGAAGATGTGAGCCTTCGATACCTTACCCAATTCGGGGTGGCCGTGATCGTCATAGGTGAAGTGAACACCCGACTTCTTGATCTCCTCGTCAGAGAGCGAGTGGAATACACCCTCCGAAATCATTGCAACACCGTACTCGATACCCATCAACTTACGCTTGATGATAGCCGACACTACCAAGTTAACGATCTTATCAACGGTGATCTCGGTCTTGTTGAACATCTCAGGGATAACGATCATAGGATAGTGGCAAGCGGTACCGATACCAAATGCCAAGTGGCCAGCCGAGCGACCCATAGCCGCAACTACGAACCAGTTAGCCGAGGTGCGAGCGTCGTTATAAACTGCGCGGCCGATAACCGTACCACCCTCCTTTGCCGACTGGTAACCGAAGGTCGGAGTACCCATAGGCAGGGGCAGGTCGTTGTCGATAGTCTTGGGAACGTGGATATTAGCAATGGGATACTGCTTTGCTTCGAGGAACTTTGCAATGCGGTTTGCGGTCGAAGCGGTATCATCACCTCCAACGGTTACGAGCAACTTAACGTTGTTCTCGGTGAAGAATTTGAGGTTGAAGTTCTCCTCGAAATCCTTGTCGGTGGGCTTGAAGCGGCTCATAGTGAGGTACGAACCACCCTGATTGAAGATGAAGTCTGCCTTTACGAAATCCAGATCCTCGGTGCGAGGCGACGGATTGAACAAACCCGAATAACCATAGTGAAGACCGATTACACGGTAACCCTTCTCCAAGAAGGTCTTAGCTACACTGCCCACAACAGTGTTCATACCGGGAGCCGGACCGCCACCCGTCAGAATTGCAATTGCCTGTTTCATTGTTGTTTGTCTAAATTTAGAGTTATACTTATTCTTACTGCTTTTCGTTGCATTGTTGCCGAAAAATGCAATCTCACACTTTTCCGCGCCCAAAATTACGATTTTTTCGGCAATTATCTCAATATTCTGCACAAAAAAAGTGCGGAACAACACTCGCTCCGCACCTTTTATCTAATTTAGTGGTATTCGGTCGCTTACTTTGTTACGCGCTCCAACCACTTAACCATACCCAGCATCACGCCCATCGAAACAAGGCATACTACGAGGAATACGGTCCAGCACTGCCACAAAGGCCAAGCGTTGTACATCAGAGGACCAACCCACAACATCAAGTTACCAACTGCGGTTGCACCGAGCCACAGACCCTGGCACAGACCGAGCAGATGCTTGGGTGCTACCTTCGATACGAACGACAGACCCAGCGGCGAGATGAACAACTCTGCAACAGTCAAGAAGAAGTAAACTGCGATCAGAACCCACCAATGAGCCTTTGCTGCCATCTGCTCTGCGATAGGCAGAGCCTTGAAGGTATCAGCCGAAGGATAACCTGCGATGAACGAGTAGATAGCCAAGAACAAGAATGCCAAACCTGCGATGAACATACCGATAGCGATCTTGCGAGGAGTCGAGATCTCCTTACCGCGACGTGCCAGAGCACCAAAGATTGCCATAATAACGGGAGTCAGTACGATCACGAAGAAGGGGTTAATTGCCTGCCAGATTTCGGGGGCAACAGCCGACGAATCGACGAAGTCGCGAGCGAAGAACGACAGCGACATACCGTTCTGGTGGAACGAGAACCAGAAGAAGATAACGATACCCAGCACTGCGAACAGAGCATACAGACGCTGCTTGATCTCCTTTGCAGCAGCTGCCTTCTCTTCGGGAGTATATTCAACACTCTTAACAGCCTCTTTCTTTGCAGGGTTGGGGAAAATCTTCTGCGATGCGATGAAGATCACCAGCGAGATCAGCATTGCAGCAACCGAAGCGATGAACGAATAGTGGATACCCTCATTGAAGATCTGCAAGTACTTCTGGCACGATTCAGCCATATTATCAACTGCACCACCAACCTCGGTCATCAACTGCGTCAAGTTAGCCATAGCCTCGGGAGCCATTGCACCTGCATTCTGAAGGAACTCGTGGCAGAGTGCGGGCAGCTGTGCGTTATAAACCATTTCATTGGCATTCAACCACCACTCACGCAGCAACGGAGCAACGAACGGAGCGATCAGACCACCGACATTGATAAATACGTAGAAAATCTGGAAACCCGAATCACGCTTGCTCTTTGCCAGAGCCAGAGCCTCGGGCCCCTTCTTGGCAGCCTCAGCCTCGAAGTTGTCATACATCTGACCAACGATTGCCTGCAAGTTACCCTTGAACAGACCGTTACCAAATGCAATCAGGAACAATGCGAAGCAGGTCAGAGCCAACAACCAAGTGGTGTTACCATCAGTTGCCAAGATAGGAATCGACAGCAGCACGTAACCGCTTGCCATCACGATCAAGCCCGACTTAATCGTACCCTTGTAGTTCTGCGAATGGTCAGCAATGTAACCACCAACCAATGCCAACAGATAGATACCTGCGTAGAATACCGAATAGATAGTACCGCTGACTGCCTCGTTCAGGCCGAACTTCGAGCAGAGGAACAGCACCAGCACTGCATTCATAATATAGTAGCCGAAACGCTCACCCATATTACTCAAAGCAGCAGCCAACAAACCTTTGGGATGTCCTTTGAACATAATTTGAAAATTGTGTTAGTTAAATATTAGTATTAAATTGTTGTTTCGCTGTCTAAAATTACGGGCGTATTTCACCCATAATCTTTACAAAATTAGAAAAATTTTTCGAATTCTTGCATATTCCGTGTAATTTTCCTAACTTTATTGTGTCAATTTTTAAGACTTATACGCTATGTTGATTACTCCGAAGCACATTCCAATCGTCGAACGCGACGCTTGGTTAGAGCCTGTCGAGGGCGAATTGATCCATCGACACGAGCTGTATATCAATCAGATATTCCAGATCGAGCGCGCCGCAGGTTCGATCGTTGATTATGCCAATGGCTATCGTTATTACGGCTGGCAACGCGACGAAATTCTTTCAGGCTGGTGGTTCCGCGAGTGGTTGCCCGCAGCCAAAGAGGTCTATCTGTTTGGTGATTTCAACGATTGGCGACGTGGCGAATTGGAGCTGCATCGCGGCGAGGGCGGCGTATGGAGCATTTTCCTGCCCGACGCAATGTATAAAAACAAACTTACACACGGCTCAACATACAAAATGGCTGTACACGGCGACAACGGGTGGCACGATCGAATTCCCGCATACGCCACTCGTGTAGTGCAAAATGACGAGACAAAAGATTTCTCGGCTCAATTTTGGGCTCCCACCGAGCAGTACGATTGGCAGGGCGATCAGTTCGACGCGAAGTCGCTCGGCTCGCTGCTGATTTATGAGGCTCACGTGGGTATGGCGCAAGAGAAGGCAGGCGTGGGTACGTACCGCGAATTTACGCGCAAGATTTTGCCCAAGATTCGTCGTGCGGGTTACAATGCTGTGCAGTTGATGGCGGTTGCCGAGCACCCCTACTACGGCTCGTTCGGCTATCACGTATCGAATTTCTACGCTCCGTCGAGCCGTTTCGGCACACCCGAAGAGTTGAAGGAGCTGATCCGCGTGGCGCACACGATGGGTCTGGCGGTGATTATGGACGTCGTTCACGCCCACTATGTCAAGAATTTCAACGAGGGTCTGCGCGAGTTGGACGGCAGCGATCACCACTACTCTCCCGCAGGCGAGGCTGGCTATCAGAAATATTGGGACTCGATGACCTTCGACTACGCCAAGCCAGAAGTGCAGCACTTCCTGCTGTCGAATCTCAAATATTGGCTCGATGAGTACCATTTCGACGGTTTCCGTTTCGACGGCGTAACCTCAATGCTCTACGACCACCACGGCTACACCGAGTTCGATTCGCGCGAAAAGTTCTTCGACAATACGGTCAATCGACCCGCAATTACATACCTCACGCTTGCTAATCGACTGATTCACGATTTCCGCCCGTCGGCCATTACGATTGCCGAAGACGTGAGCGGTATGCCCGGTATGTGTCAGAAGATTGACGACGGCGGTATCGGCTTCGACTATCGCTTGGGTATGGCGATCCCCGACTTCTGGATCAAGATGCTCAAAGAGGTGCCCGACGAGGAGTGGAATATGTGGCAGATATGGGAGATTATGACCAACCGCCTGCCCGATGTGGGTACGGTTGCCTATGCCGAGAGCCACGACCAGGCATTGGTGGGTGATAAGACCATCGCCTTCCGACTGATGGACAAGGAGATGTACACCGATATGAATCGCGGCTCGAAGAATTTGATCGTCGATCGCGGTATGGCTCTGCACAAGATGATCCGACTGATGACTATCTCGACGGGCGGCCAAGCCTACCTGAACTTTATGGGTAACGAGTTCGGACACCCCGAATGGATCGACTTCCCGCGCGAAGGTAACAATTGGAGTTACGACTATGCACGTCGTCAATGGTCGCTGGCTCGCAACCCCTTCCTGCGCTACTCGCAGTTAGGCGATTTTGACCGCGCAATGATCAAGCTGATGAAACGCTATAAGGTGTTGGAGGACGGCTACGCATACAACCTGCTGATGGATCAGGACAACCAGACGATGGTCTTTGCGCACCGCGATCTGATCTTTGTATTCAATTGGAGTGGCACGGCGTCGATTCCCGACTATGTTATCCCCGTGCGTGAGCCTGGTCGCTACCGCATTGTACTCTCGACTGACGAGGAACGTTTCGGTGGTTTCGGGCGCGAGGATCTCGCAAGCTACCATTTCAGCACACCCGAAAAATGCGATGACGGCTCGGTTCGTCATACTATTAGTATATATAACACCTCACGCACAGCCCGCATATTCAAGCGATACAAATAGGCAGAGGAGTGATACAACAAAGGCCGCACTAATCGAAGTGCGGCCTTTGTTGTGTTGAGCTATCGGGGCTCGAACCCAAAATTTCAGAACCAAAATCTGACGTGTTACCATTACACCATAGCTCAATCCGGTGCTCGTAAGCGGTGCAAAGATACACATTTTTTTACATTCGGCAAATTCATTGAAATATTTTTCGATTTCGCTCCTTGGAATTGCGGTTGTTCGAGAAATTTGACTATTTTTGTCCTCCCAAAAATGAAATGAAGATGAAGAAAAGCACTACTTATATTCCGCAAGGCGTTTGTTCGCAGTTGATTGATGTTGTTGTCGAGGACGGCAAGGTGAGTTCGGTACAGTTTATCGGCGGTTGCCACGGCAATACGCAGGGTGTTGCAGCACTCATTCGCGGCATGGAGGTACATGAGGCTATCGCTCGCCTCGAAGGTATCGACTGTCGTGGTCGAGGTACATCGTGTCCCGATCAGCTCGCGCAAGCATTGAAGCGCATTGCCGACTAATTGCGGTTGATTACCAACGCAAAAGGCCACCTCGATGGGTGGCCTTTTACATTGAGGTATCTATTTTTTACTTCGTCATTTTATAGACTTCGGTCAGGCAGTCGGCCATTGCCTCCCAACTGAATCGTTTGCGTTCCTCGGCCATATTCGAGCGCATACGCTCGGCCGTACCCTCCGAGTAGAACTTAACAAAAGCTTCGGCCAGCGACTCAACGTTGGTATCGGTAACATAGCCCACCACATCGTCGGGAACAATCTCCGCCAAACCGCCCACATTTGTTACGATCATCGGCAACGAGAAGTTATATGCAATCTGCGTTACGCCACTCTGCGTCGCACTCCAATAGGGCTGAATCAGCACATCGACCGCCGAGAAGAAGTAGCGCACCATATCGTCTGCCACGAAATAGTCGTGCAGCAGCACGTCATCCTTCAAGCCCAAGCGTTCGATCTGCTCGATATACTTTTCACGATTATAATAGAACTCGCCCGCCACGATCAGCTTGCGATTGGCGGTCTGTCCGTCAGCTTTCAGCTTTGCCCACGTATCGAGCAGGAGATCAAGGCCCTTATAGTCGCGGATAATACCAAAGAAGAGCGAATACTCAATCGCAGGATCGAGTCCCAACTTTGCGCACGCCTCCTCTTTCGACACCGCCTCACCGAAATTGACAAACAACGGATGGGGTGAGAACAGGGCGGGTTTGGTCGTAGTGAATTGATCAAGATCATCCTTCACCTGCTGCGACATATAGACAAAGCCATCGACACTATTAACAAAATAGGATGTGCAGGGGCGATCAATCAGGTGATGCTCGTGCGGAATCACATTATCGATCTGCACCAACACCTTCGTATGGCCATTACCGCGTGCGATACGGGCAATCGTACCAAAACAGGGAGCCATAAACGGAGTCCAATACTTCATCAGCACCACATCAGGACGCTCACGACGAATACGACGACCGACCTTAATCCAATTCAGTGGATTGACCGTACTGACACAACGCTCGATCACAAGGTCTTCGGGGGCAGGGCGATCGGAATATTGCGTCTTACCCGGAAAGAGAAATTCGGGATATTGAAGTGTAAATGTCTTTATATCAACCTCTGCACCACGCGCTTTGAACGTGCGTGCCATAATCTCCATAATCGAAGCCAAGCCACCACGATAGGGATGTGCAGGGCCTAAAACCGTAACTTTTTTCATACTGCTCGTTCGATTTATTATGACAAGATAGGCATTTTTGACGGGAAAAACAAATCTGACATCCATTTTCGCATATCGAGGTATGGATTTTGCAACACGCTGCACCATTACCAATTTTTCAGCCACAGCACTATGAGAGAAAAGTATTGTCAAAGTATCGAGTTGCTCAATCGAGCACTCGGCAACGAGATCTCAACCTCGCTCCAATACATCTATTTCCACGCCCATTGCGAAGATAACGGCTACACCGATCTGGCCACAATGTTCCGCAATGCCGCAATCAATGAGATGCGACACATCGAAGAGATCTCTGAACGAATCCTATTCCTCAATGGCGAGATTGAGATGAATCCTCTCTACCCCACTCGGCAATTGAAAAGCGTAACAGAGATGCTCTCGCTGGCTTGCGAGTTGGAGCAAAAGACAATTGACGATTATAACACGTGGGCTCGCAATGTGGCCGAGGCCGAAGATCACGGGACACACCAATTATTTCTCGATTTCATTCGCGAAGAGGAGGAACACCTCGATCGTTTCGGCATTGAGTTGCAGAACCTTTCAGAGTATGGGCGCGACTATCTCGCCTTGCAGGTTGCCGCAGGCAGTCATAGTGCCAATATGCACCGCGAAGGCGATTGGGAGGAGTAGCACACCCCTCCCACCCGCTCGCTTAAAGCACGTATGAGGCGAGGGCGCGTTGTATGCCCTTAACATCGGACTTGCGACCGAAGTTCTGCTTGATGGGCTCGTCAAGGCCCTTGACCCAAATTTTCATTTCGCTGTCGGTATCAAACGTACCAGCCGTTTCGACCGAGAACATATTGATCGAACCGTAAGGGATCGAACGGTAAGAGCGTTTGCTGCCCGTAACCCCCTGAACATCTTGGATAATCAGTCGTTTGTTGGTGAAAATCCACTTATCGCGAATCACCACAAATGCCTGCTCGATCTGTTCGCCATCGCACAATATCGGGCCATACTCCTTTTCGAGAGCCGCTACGTCGATACTCGACGCATTGCCTAAAATTGCATTTATAATTCCCATAATCGTCTATATATTAACTATATTTCTCAATATCCACCACGCAAAAGCCAACGCCGCATAGCACCAAATTAATATACGGTGGTTGAGTATGCGATATAGCGTAGTGCTTCGGCTGCGATCAAACCACCCCACAATAAACAGTAACGCGAGGTATGGTATTGATATCAGGAAGAAGGCGTTATATCGCCACGCAGCAGCCAGATCGAGGTGCAATAACGAATGTATAGCGCGTTGCGAGCCACACCCAGGGCACTTCAAGCCCGTAAGCGACAAGAATATACAACGAGGAAACGGCGTCGTGGTTGGATCAAAACTGAAATAGATCACCACAGCTATTGCTGCGGCAACGGCCAAGCCTGCGACAATCCATTTTTCACGCTTTGTCATAATGCTGATGCTACAAAGTTTTCGTTTTGTTTAATCTCGTTTCGTACGCCTCTCGTTTGAGATGCAAATATAACTTTTTAAGCACGAAAACCCAAACCCGCATCCCACCAAAAACAGACAACCCATAAAAAACATTTCAACACGAACAAAAAAGCCGTCGTGAAATTTTGACGTTCCGAAATTTGAATGTATATTTGTGATTGCGAGAGTGCGTAGCCCCACTCGCGGCAACCCGCAAGCGACACGCGACTCATCAAACTATTAATCTCAAAGCTAAACGAGCTACAAACGTATGAAACGAATTCTTATCGTCGGTGCAGGTGGCCAGATCGGTTCGGAATTGACCGTGTACCTGCGCAAAATCTACGGCACTAATAATGTGGTTGCAACCGATGTGCGCGATTGCGAACGTCTGCGCGAGCAGGGTCCTTTCGAGGTGTTGAACGCACTCGATCCCGTCGCTTATGCCTCGGCCGTAGCACGCAACAAGATCGACACCATCTTTAACCTTGTCGCGCTGCTCTCGGCAGTTGGCGAAAAGAATCCCCAGATGGCGTGGAATATCAATATGGGCGCGTTGATGAACTCGCTCGAAGTGGCTCGTCAGCACCACTGCGCACTCTTCACTCCTTCGTCGATTGGCGCATTTGGCCCTACGTCGCCAAAGGATATGACCCCGCAGGATACCGTTATGCGCCCCACTACGATCTATGGCGTATGTAAGGTTACGGGTGAATTGCTTGGTGATTACTACCACCTGAAATATGGCTTGGATACCCGTTCGATCCGCTTCCCCGGTATCATTTCGAGCGTTACGCTGCCCGGTGGCGGTACGACCGACTATGCTGTTGAGATCTACTACGAGGCGGTCAAGAATGGCAAGTTCACCTGTCCCGTGCCCTCGGACGTCTATATGGATATGATCTATATGCCCGACGCATTGAAGGCTTGCGTTGAGTTGATGGAGGCTGATCCCGCCAAACTCGTTCACCGCAATAGTTTCAACATCGCCTCGATGAGCTTCACCCCCGAAATCATCTGCGATGCCGTTAAGCGTCGCCTGCCCGACTTTACGATGGACTACAACGTCGATCCCGTTAAGGAGCAGATTGCTCGTTCGTGGCCCAATCAGCTTGACGATAGCTGCGCCCGCAACGAGTGGGGTTGGAAACCCGAATGGGATTTGGAGCGTATGACCGACGATATGTTGGAGCATATCCGCGAGAAGGTTGCCAAAGGTCTGTACTAACAGCCGCCACCCAATACAAAGAGAGGAGACGCACTACGCGCCTCCTCTCTTCTTTTTTATCTGTTTGGCTACTTACCCAATCGGATACCCAAGCGAAGCGTCAAGCCTCCGCCAATGTTCTCCGAATAGAGGAACTGACCCGTATAAGCCAACGAAAGATCGAAACGACGAACGCTGAAACCTATCGCAGGCGAAACATACAGACCGACACTACCGAAATCGGTCGAGACACCAAGACGCATACCGATATATGGTTTCACGCCCACGTTGGTAGGCAGGATACCGCGCACCTCGCCATAGATCGGGATCAATACACCCTCCTCTTCATAAAAGGCAGAAAGGCCGATACCGCCACCGGCATAGATATAGGGGTGAATGTATGCACCGTGACCCGTAGCGAAATCAATGTGAGGAGCCCAATATCGACCCGTCGGTATCGTACCGCTCAACTCGACATAACCGCGATAGACACTCTTATTCAGTTCGTAGTTGTATTGGGGGCGACGGCTGTTTTTGACCAACTCTTTCTCGATCAGTCGCACTTCGTCGCTCTCATACACGAATAGACTGCCATCGGCAGTCTGCACTCTCAACGTTCCGCCAATCGTGTGCTCCACGACCTGACCTCGAATCACACTCCCATTGTGCAGATAGACAACATCGCAATAGCTCTGTGCCATAGCGGTCATCGCGCAAAACAGTACGCCGATGACCAATAAAATCGATCTCTTCATCTCTTAAATAAGTTTATATACAGCATCTAATAGTAATACTTTTGAGCTGCGCAATGTGCAACAGCCCAAAAGTATTTTTCTTGGAGAATTTGTTGGCTACTTATTGATCTTCGCCCACGAGTCCTTCAACGTTACCGTGCGGTTGAACACCAACTTTTCGGGCGTAGAATCGGTATCGGGACAGAAGTAACCCACGCGCTCAAACTGGAAGGTCTTACCAACAGGAGCCTCGGCCAACGAGGGCTCCAAGTAACCCGTTGTCTTAACCAACGAGGTAGGGTTCAAATAATCCAAAAAGTTATCATCGTTGGGATCCTCGACCGAGAACAGCGTCTCGAACAGACGAACCTCTGCCTCGACAGCGTGGCGAGCACTAACCCAATGGATCACACCCTTCACGCGGCGACCGTCCGACGATGAACCACCACCCGACTGCGGGTCGTAGGTACAACGCAGCTCAACGATCTCACCATTTTCGTCCTTGACAACCTCCTCGCAACGAATCAGATACGAATAGCGCAGACGTACCTCCTGACCCGGCGACAGACGATAGTACTTCTTGGGGGGCACCTCCATAAAGTCGTCGCGGTCGATATAGATCTCGCGCGAGAAGGGTACCTGACGAGTGCCGGCAGCCTCATCTTCGGGGTTATTGATGCAGGTGAAGTACTCGGTCTTATCCTCCGGATAGTTGGTGATAGTAACCTTCAACGGCTTCAAAACGGCCATACGACGCTCGGCAGTCTTATTCAGGTCCTCGCGTACGCAGAACTCCATCAAGCTCAAATCAATGACATTGTCGCGCTTTGCCACACCCACCTTCTCGGCAAATGCACGTACCGCAGCGGGTGTATAACCCTTACGACGCAGAGCGCAGATGGTCGGCATACGGGGATCGTCCCAACCCATTACGATACCGCTCTGAACCAATTTGAGCAACTTACGCTTACTCATCATCGTATAGGTCAGATTCAGACGTGCAAACTCGTACTGGTGGCTGGGGAAAATCTCCAATTTCTCGATAAACCAATCGTACAACGGGCGGTGAACATCGAACTCCAACGTACAGATCGAGTGAGTGATCTGCTCGATCGAGTCGCTCTGACCGTGTGCATAGTCATACATCGGGTAGATGCACCACTTGCTGCCCGTACGGTGGTGATCGGCGTGGATAATACGATACATAATCGGGTCGCGGAACAACATATTGGGGTGTGCCATATCAATCTTGGCACGCAACACGCGGCTGCCGTCCTCGAACTCGCCTGCACGCATACGCTCAAACAGATCCAAGTTCTCCTCTACCGAACGATCACGCCACGGCGAGGGAGTACCCGGAACGGTTACCGTACCGCGATTCTCGCGAATCTGCTCCTGAGTCTGGTCATCGACGTATGCCAAACCCTTCTTAATGAGCACCTTCGCCCACTCATACAGCTGATCGAAGTAGTCCGAAGCGTAGTACTCGCCGGCCCAATCGAAACCGAGCCACTTGATATCCTCTTTGATCGAATCAACATACTCGGTATCCTCCTTCACGGGGTTGGTATCGTCGAAACGCAAGTTACACTTACCGCCATACTTCTTTGCCAAACCGAAGTTCAAGCAGATACTCTTGGCGTGGCCAATATGCAGATAGCCATTCGGTTCGGGCGGGAAACGAGTTTGAACTCGTGTGTTACCCTCGGCGATGGCACCGGTTATGATCTCTTCGAGAAAATTGAGCGGCTTCTGTGTGCCGTTCTGTTCGTTGATGTTTTCAATTGCCATAATCTCAAAATTTTTGGCGTCAAATTTATGAATTTTTTCGCTATTATCTATTCTCTGCGGCCGTTAATTAATCGGTCGCTCCATTTTTTGTGCTATTTATCTAAATCTCGGACATTGCGTTTGTCCATAATCACACCGTCGTTAAGCTCAACGACACCCACCTTTGCGCGTAACATTGTCATCAGCGTCGTAGCGTCGATATTGTAGCAGCGCACCTCCTCGCTCTCGCCAAAACGGTGGTAGGTAACCTCTCGCAACGGTTCGGGAGTAATGCAGACTACTCGTGCGCCCTCCGCCGTTGCTCGATTGACCAAAGCCTCCAAACGACTCTCCCACGCAGGTTTTACATCGGCAAAATCGCCCACGCAGATCATATAGGTTTTGCCCTCATATCCGAGCACCTCTTCGGTTGCATCACCCTCGGCATCGTGCAGCGAGAACTCGGCCAGCAGAGCGTCAGATACGGGATCCGATTCAATCGCCTCGGTGCGAGTATCCACCCACTCCCACTTGCTCTCATCTTGCCACTCGGTATCCTCCAACGAGAATTCACGCTCCTCGCCCGTCTGCAAATTGCGATAGACCAACACCGTGCGTCCCTCCTCCATTGCAAAGTCGGTCGAAACGGCCTCACGCAACGATGTACCAACCTTATATGGCAGGAAATCAACCAACGGCAGGTGGCGGTAGCAATATATACCCAAACCAAATGCCACACACATAATCAATCCCGTCATCACCAGCTCCCAACGCGAAACGGTAAATATCTTCTCCTTACGCACACTCCACCAGATGATGATACTCATCGGCAGTAGCACAAGATTTTTTGCCAGCGTCTCCCAATTCGACAACTTCACAGCATCGCCAAAGCAACCGCAATCCTCCACCGGCAACCACATCGCCGTAATGAAGGTAACGGTCGTAAAGAAGAGCATAGCCAGCACGGCAAAGATCGAGATGAGAGGTGTACGCACACGGAACAACAGCATCAAACCCATCATCAGCTCTGCTCCGCACAACCAGATCGAAAAACCGAAACGGGCATACTTCAAACTCTCAAAGCCAAATGCGTTCAGATATTCGCTGATTTTGATGGCCGTACCCCACGGATCGACCACCTTTACAAATCCCGAAAAGATGAACGTAAGCGCAAACAATATGCGGCACAAGGTCGCAATCGTCTGAAACATATCTTTATTCTCCCTCTGTAACATCGTATATTTTTCGTAGTTTTAAGTTCAGTTCATCACAACAGCGGCTCGACCAACTTTTCGATCTTTGCAAAGATCTCGTCGGGAGTCTGCATCTGACCCTCACCCGTCGAGCAGTCGATTACCGACAAGCGTTCATCGGTCGTAGCTGCACGCAGATAGACCTCGCGCACCGTGCGTTGCAGATCGAGCGACGCCTCGTGAATATCGTTGGCACCATTCAGATAGCTGCGGTCGTCGCCCTCACGCTGTTCGCGGAGCTTACGCTCGGTAAATGCAAAAGGCACATCGAGGAAGATCGACAGATCGGGCTGCGGAATGGCAAATTCCTCATACTCGGTGTGCATAATCCACTCTTGCAACGCTGCACGCTCCTCCTCGCTCTTGAACTTTGCGCACTGGTAACCGACATTTGAATATACATAACGATCGACAATCACCGCCTTACCCTCATTGAGCCAGCCACGAATCATCAGAGCCGCCTCGGCACGGTCGCCCGCATACAACAGCGCAACCAGATAGGGATTCACCTGCTCCAACGCTCCCAACTCGCCACGCAAAAAACGAGCGATCAAATCGCCATAGATCGGCGCATCGAAACGGGGAAAGTGAAGGTATTCACTCTCGATACCACGTGCGGCCAATGCCTCGCGCAACTTTTTAATCTGGGTCGATTTACCGGCGCCATCGACGCCTTCGAGAACTATGAACGGCATAGTGATTTCGGTTAAATTGGTTTCAATTTTCAAAGTTAGTGCTTTTTTACTGATTATCATAATTTTTCAGCATAAAAAAAGCCGTACCTCAAAAGTGAGATACGGCTTTTATCAATAAAACCGAAACGGCCTACTTACGACGCTGCTGCTGTGCCTGCTGCTCACGCAACATCTCCTGCTGCTGCTTCATAAGTTCCTCATAACGCTGCTGGAAGCGGCTCTTTTTCTTGTTCTTCTTCTTTTTCGCATTGGCCTGCATCTGCGCACGTACCTTATCATCATCAAGCATTGCGCGGATACCGTAAGTCATAGCAATAGTGATCAACTGCGAAATGAAGTAGTAGTAGCACAGACCACTCGAATAACTATTGAACCACAAAAGCATCATCACAGGCATCATATAAAGCGTCATAAACTTCATACCTGCCATCTGGGGCTGCGAAGCTGCGGTCTGCTGATAGTTGATCCACGAATAGACGAACAGCGATACGGCCATCAATAGCGCGAACAAGCTCACGTGGTCGCCATACCAAGGAATCGAGAAGGGCAGATTGAGTACGCTATCATAGGTCGAAAGGTCCTCTGCCCACAAGAAGCTCTCACCGCGCAACTCGATCGAAGCGGGGAAGAAACGGAACATAGCAATCAGAATAGGCATCTGGATCAACATCGGCAAGCAACCACCCATCGGGCTGATACCTGCACGTTGATAGAGATCCATAACAGCCTGCTGCTTCTTCATCGCATCCTCCTGCTTGGGATAACGGGCGTTAATCTCATCCATTTCGGGCTTAATAACACGCATCTTCGCCATCGACGCATACGACTTATAGGTCAGCGGCGAGATGATGATCTTGATCACGATGGTCATAATCAGAATAATCCAACCGAAGTTGCCGATATACTTACTCAAAAAGTCGAACATCGGGATTACAAACCAACGGTTCACCCAACCGAAGATACCCCAGCCCAGCGGGATCAAACGCTCCAAATAGAGCGGTTGGTCATTCTCCGACACGCACTTATTCAAGATCGAATACTTGTTCGGGCCGAAATAGAATTGGAACTTATAATCGGTTGTAAGCTTCGAGTAGGGAATCGACATCGTGGCATTGAAGCTCTTCAACTCCTCCGAGCCTTCGGGGAAGGTGGTGTAACGCATCGACGCATAGTCGAAATTGTTCTCGGCAATCAGCACCGACGAGAAGAACTGCTGCTTGAACGCCACCCAATTTACGCGAGTATTCTCGGTCTCCTCGGCGCGCTCACCCACCGACAGTTCCTCGATCGAGCTCTCATTCGGATAGCGATAAGCGATCGTGGTAGCCATATTCTCGGCCTGGAAGCCCTTCTCGTTGCGGAGCGAAATATTGCGCCAAACAACCTCCAACTGGGTTTGATTTGCCATCAGCGACTCCATATCGACCATACGTACATCGAAATCGACCATATAGTTACGAGCGGCAGACTCGCTATCGTAAATCTTGTAGATATATTCGATAGCCGACGCTCCACTAACGGGCAGGCGCATAACAACCTGCTGGTAGTCATCAATCTTCTGAACGGGATCAATCTGGAATGCATAATCACGCGTATTAATGCGAACATTATTCACGCCATTGTGAACATACATACAGATATCGAAATCGGCCGAACCCTCACGATAAAGCTGAATAGGCTCGGTGCGCTCGCCCTCGGCATAACGCATATAATCCTTCAATTCGACACCCGTAATCTGCGCACCACGATTCGAGAATGTTACCTTCATAACATCATTCTCGACCTCGAAACTCTCATCCGTACCCTTCAAGGCGGCAAAGAGATCGTTGCCCAAATTTGCATTCAAAGCCTCATCGGCACGCTGCTGACGCTGCTCGGCCGTCAGAGTGTCCCCTGCGATTGTAGCCATCTCGGCTGCAACTGCCGTCGAGTCCGCCTCGGCGGGCTGCTCGGCAAGTTCAGGGTGCGCAGCAACCCACTCGGCCTGCGCCTTCTGGTACTCCTGCTGCTGTTTGTTTGTGTAGAAACTATATCCGATCAGCAGAGCACCAATCAAGACAAGTCCGATTACTGAATTTTTATCCATCTCAATTTTTTAAGTTGCATATTTGTTTAGTTTGAGCCTCACTCTCAACTACTTCTTATTCTCCAATGCTGCAGCCACAAACGCCACAAACAGAGGATGAGGATTCAGCACATTGCTACTATATTCAGGATGGTACTGCGTAGCAACAAACCAAGGATGCTCATCCAATTCGATAACCTCAACAAGGCCCGTATCGGGATTCATACCTACGGCACGCATACCTGCTGCCTCGAACTCATCAAGATAGTCGCTATTGAACTCGTAACGATGACGATGACGCTCCTCAACGGTTGTTGCGTTGTAAGCACGGCTCACCTTCGAGTGAGGATCCAAGTGGCAAGGATATGCACCCAAACGCATCGTGCCACCCTTCTCCGACAGACCCTTCTGCTCCTCCATCAGGTCGATAACGGGGTGCTGCGTCTGCTCCATCTCGGTCGAGTTGGCATCCTCGTAACCCAATACGTTGCGAGCAAATTCGATAACTGCGCACTGCATACCCAAGCAGATACCGAAGAACGGCACTTTATTCTCACGAGCATACTTTACAGCGGTCAGCTTACCGTCAATACCGCGATTACCGAAGCCGGGAGCGACCATAATACCATTCATCTGACCCAACAACTCCTCAACCGTTGCGGGAGTAACCTTCTCGGCGGGCACCAAATGCAGCTTAACCTTGCAATCGTTCATTGCGCCTGCGTGAACATAAGCCTCAATAATCGACTTATATGCATCGGGCAACTCGACATACTTACCAACCAGAGCGATATCGACACGTTTCGAGGGATTCTTAACCTTCTCAACGAAAGCCTCCCACGCCTTCATATCCGACGGTTTGTCGGCAGGTAGGTCGAGTTTCTCCAACAGAACCTCATCCAAATTCTGCTCACGCATCTTCAAAGGCACCTCATAAATCGTAGGAACGTCCAACGACTCAACAACAGCCTTCGGATCAACATTGCAGAACAGAGCCACCTTGCGGCGCACCTCCTGTGGCAAATGATACTCCGAACGAAGAACCAATACATCAGGCTGCAAACCATTCTCCAACAAAGCCTTAACCGAGTGCTGTGTAGGCTTGGTCTTCAACTCGGCACTTGCAGTCATATAGGGAACAAGAGTCAAGTGTACCAAAGCCGTATTGCGATAACCGAGCTGGTAACGCAACTGGCGCACCGACTCGATATAGGGCAGCGACTCGATATCGCCCACCGTACCACCGATCTCGGTGATGATCACATCGTAGATCTTCTTTGCCGACAACAACTGGATACGACGCTTGATCTCATCGGTAATATGAGGGATAACCTGTACGGTCTTACCCAGATACTCGCCACGACGCTCCTTGTTGATCACACTCTGGTAGATCTTACCCGTAGTTACGGTATTTGCGTTCGAGGTCGGGATCGCCGTAAAGCGCTCGTAGTGGCCCAAATCGAGGTCTGCCTCCGTGCCATCATTGGTAACATAGCACTCGCCGTGCTCATAAGGATTCAACGTTCCGGGATCGACGTTGATATAGGGGTCGCACTTCTGAATTGCGACCGAGTAGCCGCGTGCCTGCAACAAACGCGCAATCGACGAAGAGATAATACCCTTGCCAAGCGACGATGCAACACCACCGGTTACGAAAATGTACTTGGGTTTAGCAATTGACATAATCGTATATTTTTTAATTCTTTGGTTTCTTTTTATTGTAAATTCCTTTACTTTGCTCTTTTTCGGTTTAAGCCCTCTGCTTAATCCTCGGTCTGCTCCTCTTCGCGATCGATCAGTTTCACCTTTTCGATAGCCTCTGCCATCTCTGCCTTGGCCTTGGCGATCTTCGCGCGAACATCGTTAATCATCGACTCGGCACCCTTCGAGTGCGAGAAGAATCCGATATTGTTCTCCAAAAGGGCGATGTCGGCTTCAAGCTGCTTCACCTTATTATATAAACGCTCACGCTCCGAACGCAGACGTTTGTCGCCCGACGCCTTCATAGTCGAAAGCTTCGAGCGGAAACGATCCATCGAGCGATCGCGCTCCGAACCACGCAACGCAGCAAAGAGGGCATCAACCACCTCCTTATACTGCTTCTGCAACGCATCCTTCTGCTTGATGGGCACATAACCGATCTCATTCCACTGACGCTGGAATGTCTTGATCGCCTCGTAACCACCCTCCTTAACGTCGCAAGCCTTCATCTGCTCCAACAATTCGCGTTTAGCCTGCAAATTACGCTCCTGCTCGTTGTCAATCGACGAGAAGTGAGCCGCCTTACGCTCAAAGAAGTGGTCGCAAGCAGCACGGAATCGCTTCCACACAGCGTCAGAATGGCGGCGCGACACAGCACCAATCTCCTTCCAACGCTTCTGTAATGCGATCAGTTCATCAGAGGTCTTCTTCCAATCCTCGCTATCCATAATCGACTCGGCCGCCTCACAAATCTCATTTTTGAGTTGGAGGTTGTGATCCATCTCGGTTTTCAGCTGTGCATAATAATCACGCTTCAACGCGAAAAAACGATCACAAGCATTACGGAAACGTTCATAGATGCGGGTATTATCCTTTTTCGGTGCAAAACCGATAGTCTTCCAAACCTTCTGAATATCCAGCAGACGGTCATTTGCCTTATTCCACTCCTTGCGCGAGGTGAACATCTGCTCGGTTAGCTCCTCGGCCTTGACACAAAGCTCGGTCTTCATTTCGAGATTCTTCTGCTGCTCGCCTTTAAGGTTCTCGAAATACTCCTGATGGGCCTTATTGATACGCGAACTTGCCTGCTTGAAACGCTCCCACAGCGACTCCTTGTACTCATTTGCCACAGGACCCGTCTCGCGCCACTCGTCGTGCAACTTCTGCAATTTTCGGAAAGCCGACACGATCGACGACTCCAAAACCAGCGATTCGGCCTGCTCACAAAGAGCGATCTTCGCCTCGTAATTCTTCTTCAAGTCCAGATCACGCAGCTCTTTGTTGATCTTGATAAAGTTGTAGAAGTTCTCAACGTGCAGGTTGTAAGTCTCCCACGTATCCTTCACATTTGCCTGTGGAACGGGACCCGTCTCCTTCCAACGCTGCTGCAACTCGCGGAATTTGTTGAATGTGTGGTTCAGCGTCTCATCGCTATTCACCAACTCCTTCAACTCCTCGATAATTGCCAACTTGATCTTCAAGTTCTCCTCCTTGGCGTGCTCCAAGCCTGCAACGAACTCATCGCGCATCTTGCGGTAGCGAGCAAACAACTCTTTGAGAGTTACCTCATCACCATCAACCGCAGGAGTGAAATCCTCCTCCTTGCCGCCCGCTTCGATAAACTCCTTACGCTGTGCATCAACCTCCGCACGACGAAGTTTATAAAATGCTATTTTGACAGCCTCGGCATCGCTACGCAGGCTCTGCACGGGCTTTGTTTCCAACAATTGTGCGAATAACTCAACAAGTTCAGACTTACTCTTGCCCGCCAACGATTGCTCATCGGCCGTAATAGAGGTATTGGTCTGCACCGCGGCAGCCTCCTCTTCGGGAGTGGCTTCGCCCAAATCAATGCCGGCATTATCGGCAGCGAGTTGAGCCTCCTCGTCTGAAAAATCCACGCTTTCGACAATAGCTGTATCGTCAGCGTCAATAGGTTGAGCCGCCTCAACGGGCTGCTGTGTGGTAGTTACATTCTGCACATCTTCAGCATTGCTGACTTGTTCCATAGGAACAGACTGGTTGGAAACTTTGGTATCCATACTTCAATAAAGGTTTAAGAGTGATCAGGTTACATCGTTTAGACATTGTCTAAACACAGTTTAACAAGCAAAGGTAAAACTTTTTATTCGATCGTGCAAGTACTTTTCTACAAAAATCGACCAATACTCCAACGCACGCACATATTATGCGCGCCTATCGCGAGGAAAACCGAGGAAAGAATTGAGGAAGAATCGGACATTTGAGCTATTGTCGCCCTATCAACTCTTCGGCAAATCGCACCATAAACCGCCAAAAACTATCCGAAAGGTAACAAATTATAAACGTTTGTGCCGAAATTGCGACATTTTCTCAATCGGGCTTGATTGATTCATAAAAATTTTTGTTTATATTTGTGTGCCCTAAAATGGAGTCTTAAAAAATCAACAAAATAAATTTATTCAAAATGAACATTCTCGTATTGAATTGCGGTAGTTCGTCGATCAAATATCAGGTGATCGATATGAACGATGCAAGCCACAAATTGCTGGCCAAAGGTCTGGTCGATCGTATCGGTCAGGCAGAAGGCGACCTGAAACACAAACCCGTTGGCAAAGAGCCCCTCGAACTCCACCAGCCTATCGCTGACCACAACGTGGGTATCGACCTGATCCTCAAAGCTCTGATCGACCCCGTACACGGCGTTATCACCTCGTATGACGAGATCAAAGCCGTTGGTCATCGTGTAGCTCACGGCGGCGAGCACTTCAACGGCAGCGCGCTGGTTACTTCCGACGCTATCGAGAAGGTACGCGACTGTATCAAGATGGCTCCGCTGCACAACCCCGCTAACTTGCAGGGTGCATTGTCGATGGCCGAGATCCTGCCCAACGTTCCGCAGGTATTCACCTTCGACACCGCTTTCCACCAGACGATTCCCGCTCACAACTATCTCTACGCTATCCCTTATAAGTACTATACCGAGGAGAAGATTCGCAAGTACGGCTTCCACGGAACAAGCCACAAGTTCGTAGCCAAAGCTGCTGCCGATATGGTTGGTCTGGATGTTGAGAAATCGCGTATCGTAACTTGCCACATCGGTAACGGTGCTTCGATCACCGCTGTTAAGTTTGGCAAGTCGTTCAATACCTCGATGGGCTTCACCCCCGCCGATGGTCTGTGTATGGGTACCCGTTCGGGTCAGATTGACCCCTGCGCGCTGATCCACATCGCACGTAACGAGAATATGACCTACGACGAGATGGACGCATTCATCAACAAGAAGTCGGGTATTCAGGGTCTGACCGGAATTTCGAGCGATATGCGCGACATCGACGCTGCGTATGAGGCCGGCGTGAAGATCGCAATCGAGGGTCGCGACCTCTACTACAACCGCGTGAGAAGCTACGTAGGTGCATACGCTGCCGAGATGGGCGGTCTGGATCTGGTAGTATTCACGGGCGGTGTTGGCGAGAACTCGGACGACCTGCGTGAGTATGTTTGCAAGGATATGGAGTTCCTTGGCTTGGAGTTTGATTACGAAGCTAACAAGGGAGTTCGCGGTCAGAGCAAGGTGCTCTCGAAGCCCAACTCGCGCGTGAAGGCTGTCGTTGCCGAGACCAACGAGGAGTTGGTAATCGCTTCGGATACCTACGCTATTGTCAAAAATTTATAAAAAACTATAAGGACTATGGGAATTAGACATTTGGAAGATGTCGTAACCGCTGCGAAAGCTCGCGGTCGCAAACGTCTGATCGTAGCTTACGGTCAGGATTCACACACTATCGCAGCTGTTAATGACGCGGTAGAGGCCGAATTGGTTGATGCAACTCTGGTTGGTAGCCGCGAGGAGATCGAGAAGGTCTGCGCTGCCGAGGGTATTGACGTCAATAAATTCACCATCATTGACGAAGGCGTCGATGTAAAAGCTGCTAACATCGCCGTAAAGATGATTGCTGAGGGCGAAGGCGACGTACTGATGAAGGGTCTGCTTACGACTGATAAATATATGAGAGCAATCCTCAACAAAGAGTATGGTCTGGTTCCTCCCAAGGGCATTTTGACCCACGTTACCGTTGTGGATCTGCCGAACTATCCCCGTCTGCTCACTATCTCGGACGTGGCAATTATTCCTCTGCCCGACTTCAAGCAGAAGCAGCAGCAGATCAAGTTCTTGGCGCAGACCGCCAACACTCTTGGCGTAAAGTGCCCGAAGATTGCTATCATCTCGGCAAGTGAGCAGCTGCTGCCCACCGTGATTTCGTCGACCGATGCTGCACTGTTGGCTAAGATGGGCGATCGCGGTCAGTTGGGTAACATCGAAGCTGACGGTCCGCTGTCGTTGGACGTTGCAATGTATAAGCACATCGCTGAACACAAGAAGGTTAAGGGCTCGGCAATCGCTGGTGAGGTTGACTGTATGCTCTTCCCCAACATCGAGTCGGGTAACGTATTCTTCAAGATGGCAACCAACGTCGGTGGTGGCGAGTTGGCAGCGATGGTTGTTGGTAGCAAGGTTCCCTGCGTGCTGACTTCGCGTGGCGATTCGAGCAAGACCAAACTCTACTCGATCGCTTTGGCTTGCTTGTCGGCTAAGTAATCACGACGACACTCAACCGAAACATAGAGCAATCCGAAGCGCAACCCTCAAACAAGGGACACGCTTCGGATTGCCTATTTATCAACCTAAACATTTCAAAAAACTCAATGGGAAACAATTACAATATTTTAGTTATCAACCCAGGATCTACCTCGACAAAGGTGGGTCTGTATCGAGATTTGGAGCCTATAACCGAGATCACCGTGCGACACACGCGCGAGGAGTTGGCTCCCTACGAAACGGTCTTCGATCAGTACGATTTCCGTCTGTGCGTTATTCTCGAAGAGCTTGGCAAGCAGGGCATTGAACTCGAAAACCTCAACGCCGTAATCGGTCGTGGTGGCCTGCTCAAACCGCTGCAATCGGGCGTCTATGAGGTTACCGAAGCTATTATTCACGACCTGAAAAATCCCACAATGCACCACGCCTCTAACTTGGGAGGTCTGCTGGCATTAGGCATTGCACAAAAGTTTGGCATTAAGGCATTTATCGCTGATCCGTGCGTAACCGACGAACTGCAACCTGTGGCTCGAATTACGGGTCTGCCCTCGGTTGAGCGTCGCTCGATTTGGCACGCCCTGAATCAGAAGGCTGTTGCTCGTGGCTATGCCGCTAAAATCGGCAAAAAGTACGAAGAGATGAATCTGGTCGTAGCTCATTTAGGCGGCGGTATCTCGGTCGGTGCGCACCGTTTGGGTCGTGCAGTCGATGTGAACAATGCGCTGATGGGTGAAGGACCGATCGCTCCCGAACGTGCTGGCACACTGCCCGCTGACAGCTGGAAGGCTGTTGTTGAGTCGGGCGAATACACCTCGAAGGAGTTGGATAAGTTGCTGGCCGGCAAGGGCGGTTTGACCGCTCATCTGGGTACAGCGTCGATTCTCGAAGTGCTTGACCGCATTAAGAATGGCGACGAGCACGCGAAGTTGATTCTCGACGCGATGTGCTACACCGTCGGCAAGCAGATCGGCGCAATGGCCGCTGTACTCGAAGGCAAAGCCGAGGTGATTATCCTCACGGGCGGCATTGCTTACAGCGAGTACGTTTGCAACTACATCACCAAGATGTGTTCGTTCATTGCCCCCGTAGTGATCGAGGCTGGCGAGAATGAGTTGGGTGCGCTGGCTTACAACGCAGTAGCCGCTCTCGACGGCGAGATCGTTCCGATGAAATACGAGTAGTGTAATTCACAATTATTTAGTGAATTTTTCGCAAAAAGCAGGTCGCGCTCCGTTGTGGAGCGCGACCTGCTTTTTTCACTAAAACATCATCTACTTTTCGCTCATTGCCGCATCAACAACTGCCTTCAAACCTTCGCCACGTGCTCCGCGCGAAACAATAGTTCCATCAGGTGCAAAAAGTATCAAATAAGGAATACCCGAAATTCCATATAGGTCCAACGTCTTGCCTTGAACATCAGAGATTACCGACCACTCTATTCCCAAATCCTCGATTGCCTTTTGAGTATCTTCGACCTCGTCATTTACAGCCACGCCGAGAATCTTCAAGCCTTGACCATTATACTTTGCGAAAATATCTTTGATCGTCGGCATCTCACGACGGCACGGACCACACCACGACGCCCAAAAATCGACCAAAACATACTCACCGTGCCCAACATAATCCGACAGCTTTTGCTCGGTGCCATCTTCGGTTATCAGCGTAAAATCGACAAATGGTTGTCCCTCGGCAGTCAATTCCGACTGCACGAGAAATTTCACACGATCAGTAACAAGAATCGAATTTGAATACATCGCTGGCAATACTTTCAACAGCGAATCAAGTTCCACTTTGTTCTTCCGCTCCATAATATCCAAGAACACATAGTAGCCCACAAGATTTTCCTTGTTAGCCTCGAACGTACTATCGAGCATATTAGTCATAAGCGTCTCTTTCTCGGCGCGTGTTAATATGGTATCGTATTTCACCGCATTCATCTCGGTCTTAAACTCTCGCAACGCATCATTACTCGGCGTGCCCGAAATATTACCCTTCGGATCAATCATAATTACACCCGATTCTAGTACAAATGGCAACTGACCACCCGACGGAGCTTTAAGGGCTGCTGCGTATGGTTTTACAACCTTACCCTCGAAACAAATTCGATTATTCACCGCCACAACACTATCGATCACTTCATCATTATCATAATTAATCAATTGGAACATTTGACCATCCAGTCCCGCGCTTATGGGGAATTCGGCTGTAATCGAATAATTTCGGTCAGCACACGACACTAATACCAATGCCGCTAATGCCATAAATGTAATTCGTTTCATCGTTTTCTTTGTTTTAGTAATTTTAAATTATCATAATGCAAAGGTACGAAACTCATTTATACTATGCAATACATAGAATACTTTTTTTCACAATAGTAGACAAATTTATATCATTTAAGGCAAGATGTACGGGCTAAACATCGAAAAGGTTGATTTCGTCATCATTGGCGGGTCGGCTTTTAGCCGAGCCCCCCACCCGCCAATGATGAGCCAAAGTGTAAGCAACGGAAATAATTTTGAATCTTGAATAACAAAAAAACCGCTCGACTTTGGTGTCGAGCGGCTCAATTTCGAAACGGCTTAAAGGCTACTTCTCGAAGCGACGAATTGCCTCATAGACTGCCTCCTGGCACTTGGTACGGGTGCTCTCGCGACCCAGCGCGTCGATCGAACGATTGGGATAGACGCGGTTGGTCAGGAAGATATAGATAATATCCTCGGCGGGATCAACCCAGAACATCGTACCCGTAAAACCATAGTGGCCAAAGCTCTGCTGCGTTGCCGACGGTGCGGGATAAGCGTCATCGAACGACAGCGAAGGCGAGTTGCTGAAAATCGGGCGGTCAAAACCCAAACCGCGACGATTGCGATTATCGGGATACTGGCACGAAGTCCACTCCTCGATGGTCTTACGCTTCAAGTAGCGCTTGCCACCGTACGTACCACCATTGAGCAACATTTGGAGCACCTTTGCCATACTTTCAGTATTGGCGAAAACACCCGCATTACCCGACACACCACCCAACATCGCAGCCGACTCATCGTGCACGTAACCGTGAACAAGGTCGTTACGATATACGGTATCAACCTCGGTCGGAAGGATCTTATTCTTGGGGTATTTGTGTGCAGGATTGAGCATAATAGCGTCAGCACCCAGAGGCTCGTAATAGGTATCACGCAGGAACTCCTCGAAGCCCTTACCCGTCAGCGACTCAACCACATAGGGGTAGCACAAGAACGACATACACGAGTAGCGGAACTTCTTCGGGCCGAGCGGCGTATCGGCCACAGCCTTATAGACGATCTCGCGCATATCCTTGCGAGCCCACATATTCTTATAGACCTCAATCGGATACTCCTCGCTCGGAGTGTAGCTAAACAGGCCCTCACGCAGACGACCCTGCTCATCGTACATAATTCGATAGACATTGACCGAAGGCACCAAACCGCCCTGATGAGCCAAGAACTCACGCAGAGTTACGTCCTCCTTATTGCTACCCACAAAATAGGGGAACGACTTCGAGAAGGGCTCATCAAGACTAATCAGACCATCCTCGACCAACTTCATCATTGCGATCGTTGCACCCATAACCTTCGAGCACGATGCGAGGTCGAAAATATGGTCATTCTCAACCGCGCGATAACGACGATAGGTGTGATGACCGTAGCTCTTGTGATGCACAATCTTGCCGTGGCGAGCTACCAAAATCTGGCAACCGGGGAAGGCGTGCTGCGACATTGCATACTCAACCAACGAGTCGATCGTGGTCGAAAGATACTTGCCGTCCATACCTACGCTCTCAGCCGAGGCATAGCTCAATGTATCGCTCTTGGCCGACACCGAAACGGCAGCGGCAAGTGCAACAACGAGTAAAAGAATTCTTTTCATATTGCTATTACAATTTAATATAGATTTTACGTTTGTAGAGCGGCAGAGCTACCAACCAGCACAGTGCCACCAGCGACAGCGCACATAAGAACGATGCCAACTCAACGGGCATAACCTCTTTCAAGGTTGTGAACCAAGCCGAGAATACGGTTACCTTGCGCTCGCCTCCGGCAATAGCCACCTTAAACCAAGACTGACCCCAAACCTTAACAAAGAAGGTCGAAAGGCAGTAGGTGAACAGAGCATTGGTGCCGAATACAGCGAAGAAGGTTGTCCATTTGGTCTTCTTGCGAACATCAATCAAAAATGCAAACAGAGCCCAAACCTGCATAGCCAAACCGCCGGCATAGAGCACGTAGCTGCTCGACCAAAGTTTCTTATTGATCGGGAAGTAGGGATTCATAATCAAGCCCAAAGTGATAAGCAGACCGCCGACAGCTGCCAGAGTGATGATATTGCGCTTAACATCCTCGGTGCTCTCGCCCATCAACTTACCCGACATATAACCGAGCAGAACGGTGCCAACAGCGGGCAGAGTACTCCACAAGCCTTCGGGATCGAATGCAATACCCTCACCGTGATACATATGAGCATCGCCCAAAACAGCCAAGTCGATCGTACGAGCAAGGTTGCCTTCGAGCGTGAAGTCGCCAAAGAGAGCCGACACAATCCAATAAACCGCCAAAATCAACACCAACGCAATCGAGATACGCTTATAGGTTTTGAGCCACAAAGCTACCAATGCGCCCACCGTAAAGCAGATTGCGATACGCGGGAAGACACCCAGAATACGCCATTTTGCCAACGATTTAAGCGGGGTGCCAAGCAGTAACGGGAATGGAACGATAGCCAACAGCAGACCCACTCCGAGCAGAGTCCAAGCCCATACGCGACGACGTTTGTAATCAGGGTCAAGTTTATCGCTCTCTTTCTGATTAGAGAACCACACCATCGAGCCGATGCTCAATCCCAAACCTATAATCTGAATAATCGAGCACAGACAACCGAGCCACGACTGTTCGGGAGCGATCTCGCCAAAGCGATAGAATGGATAATAACCCACCAAATGGCCAACGAGGAAGATCAACAGACCTCGTTTGAGAATCTTTGTAACAGCGGGGCCTGTCAGCTCGTGGTTCGACTTACGATAAGCAAACCAGATCGACGCACCAACGCAGAACAGGAAGAAAGGAAAGACCAGGTCGGTCGGGGTGCAGCCGTCCCACGCTGCGTGGCGCAGAGGAGCAAACGCAGGCTCGCCCCAGCTACCGGGATTATTCACCGTGATCATACTTGCAACGGTCAGACCGCGCAGGATGTCAAGCGAAAGGAATCGTTTGAATTGTTGAGTTTGTGTCATATAGAAAGTTTTTAACGCTAAATTTGCACAAATTTCGGAATGTAAAATTAGTAAATTTTACGCTTATCCGAAATATTTAGAGCCTATTTTCGCATAATTTCGTAAAAAAGGGCTATATTTGTATGCTCCGCGAATTGAGTAAACACGAATATTAACCTATAACAATTTTTTCAATGAAACTCAAATCAATTATTCTGACTCTGGCTGTGGCTGTGGCGACAACGGCTACCGCCCAGGTTAAAACCGGTATTGAGGTTTTGCGCGACAACGGTTTTGCGCAGCTCAAAGGCAAGAAAGTAGGTCTGATTACCAACCCTACGGGCGTTGATCGCAACCTCAAATCGACTATCGACATTCTCAACGAGGCCGAAGGCGTAGAGTTGAAGGCTCTGTATAGCCCCGAACACGGCGTACGCGGCGACATCACCGCAGGTGCAAAGGTTGAGGATTATGTAGATGCAACTACGGGCGTACAGGTGTATAGTATCTATGGCCGTACCACAAAGCCGACCCCCGAAATGTTGAAGGGTCTTGACGCTATCGTTTATGATATTCAGGACATCGGTTCGCGCTCTTATACCTTTATCTCAACTATGGGGAAGGCTATGGAGGCAGCTGCCGAGAACGACCTCGAAATGGTTATCCTCGATCGCCCCAACCCGCTGGGTGGCGTTCGTATGGAGGGTTGCTTGGTACAAGATGGCTACTACTCGTTCGTTAGCCAGTTCCCTATTCCTTACGTTCACGGTATGACTTCGGGTGAGTTGGCACAGTTCCTCAACGAGAACTACTTGGAGAAGCCTTGCAAACTGACCGTCGTAAAGATGAAGGGTTGGAAGCGTAATATGTCGTTCGAGGACACAGGTCTGCCCTGGGTACTCTCGTCGCCCCACGTTCCGCAGGCGTTGAGCTGCCTGTTCTACCCTGCTACCGGTATCGCCGGTGAGCTCTATTCGCTCAACATCGGTGTTGGTTACACACTGCCCTTCGAGTTGTTGGCTGCCGAGTGGATCGACAAACCCGAATTGCTGGCCGAGAATCTGAATAAGATCGGTTTGAAGGGTGTTGTTTTCCGCCCCATTTATTACAAGCCTTACTATGGCGCACAGCAGGGCAAGAATCTGCGCGGCGTGCAGATCCACATCATCGACCCCGTAAATGCTCCGCTGACTCTCTTGCAGTTCTACTTCTTGCAGGAGGCTCACAAGTTGTGGCCCGAACACGACGTATTTGCCGAGACGACCAAGTCGCGCCTGAATATGTTCGACAAGGTTTGCGGTCGTGGCGACGTGCGCGCCAAGTTCTGCGAGCGTTGGTTGGTAGAGGATATCCTCCCGATTTGGAACGGCGATATCGCAGCCTTCAAGAAGAAGATTAACAAGTATCTGCTTTACAAATAATTAGAGCACAACCAATAATCGACGGACAACGTGCAGAGACTCGTCTCGAAGAGCGCAATGTCCGTCGATTTTTACACTTAAAACTACTATGAAAAAATTAGCTATTTTAACCGTTGCACTGCTCGCCGCAGCATCGGTCTCGGCAAAGAGTTGGATTCGCACCAACTTGATCGGCTATGTAAATACGCTGCCCAAAGTGGCGGTTGTGATTGCCGATACGCCGACCGAGGTTAAAACTTTCGACGTCTGCGAGGCGCGTAGTGGCAAGGTTGTTTTTACGGGTAAAGCGGTTGCAAAAGATGCTTCGATTTGGGCGATGAAGAGCGCATACCGTCTGCCATTCAGCGAGCTGACCAAAGAGGGTGCTTACTACATCAAAATCGGCGACACCCGCTCGGAGAACTTCCGCATCGGTAACGACATCTATGCCGACGCAGGCAATATGCCGCTCTACTATATGCGTCAGCAGCGTTGCGGCTATAACCCCTACACGGGCAAGGAGTGCCACCAGCACGATGGCTACATCGTTGATCACCCCACACGTTCGGGCGAGTATATCGACGTTCGTGGCGGTTGGCACGATGCTACCGATCAGCTGCAATATTTGATGACTTCGGCAAATGCCACGTTCCAAATGATGTTTGCATACTACAAAAACCCCGATCAATTTACTGACAAGTTCGACGCAGCAGGCAACAAGGGCAAGAACGGCGTGCCCGACATTCTTGACGAGGCTCGTTGGGGTTTG
Source organism: uncultured Alistipes sp. (assembly GCA_937899895.1). Taxonomy (GTDB): domain Bacteria; phylum Bacteroidota; class Bacteroidia; order Bacteroidales; family Rikenellaceae; genus Alistipes. Next base: position 18,882 of record CALBQR010000002.1, on the reverse strand, counting down.
GAGTGGATGAAGCGAATGAATCCCGACTCGGCATTTATGTTCAACCAGATTGCTGACGACCGCGATCACACAGGTATCCGAGAGCCGCATACCGATACGGTAGATTATGGCTGGGGGCCCGGCAAGGGCCGTCCCGTATATTTCATTACGGGCGATATTCAGGGTATCGGAAAGTACAAGAACCGCAACACCGGTGTCGCATCGGCTGCTGCCAAGTATGCATCAGCATTTGCATTGGGTTCGGTGCTGTTCGAGAAGTTCGATCCCGCGTTTGCCGAGAGTATGAAGAAGAAGGCCGTTGATGCAATGGCATTTGCAGAGGCTAAACCGGGTGCTTTCCACGGCGTATGCTACAAGGAGCCCTATTTCTACGAGGAGGCTAACTGGATTGACGATATGGAGCTGGCGGCAATCGCGTTGCATATGATGGAGCCCGACAATGAGTATTGGCTTAAACGCGCCGACTATTGGGGCGAATTGGAGCCTATCACTCCGTGGATGGAGACCGGCAAGGCTCGCCACTATCAGTGGTATCCCTTCGTAAATCTCGGCCACTACTTAATCGCAAAGGAGGGCAGCGATGCACAGAGAGCAAAATATGAGAGTTATATGGGCGAGGGCTTGATGCACATCGAGAAGCGTGCAGGCGAGGATCCCTTCTATCACGGTGTTCCTTTCCACTGGTGCTCGAACAACTTCAACTTCGCTGCACTGACCCAACTGCGTCTTTACCACGAGCTGACGGGCGACGAGAAGTACCTCGAAATGGAGGCTGCTCTGCTCGACTGGATCTTCGGTTGCAACCCGTGGGGTACAACTATGATCTGCGAGTATCCCGAAGGCGTTGATACACCGACCGATCCTCACGCGATCTTCTTGAAGACTCGCAATGGCTCGATTTACGGTGGTCTGGTTGATGGTCCTCTCTACAAGACTATCAACGACGGTATGATTGGTGTTTCGCAGGGCGACGACGACCCGCTGAAACCCTTCCAGAACGGCATTGCTGTCTATCACGACTACTATGGCGACTACTCGACCAATGAGCCAACAATGGATGGCACAGCCTCAATGACCTACTACCTTTCGACTCTCAGCGCACTCGGTAACGGTGTAAAAAAAAAGTAGATAAATTCGTGGGGGCACAGGTCGATGCCTATGGAGCTGTGCGTCGAATGAACCCCGAAGAGAAACGTATCTACCTCTGTTTCACGGGAGATATAAACTTTGAGGGTGTGCCGACGGTGTTGGCAACACTCGCAAAGCACAATATCGAGGGCTCGTGGTTTGTAACGGGTAACTGCGTACGTGTAAATCGCGATAAGGTGCAGGCTATCATCGACGCCGGCCACTACATCGCGCCCCATTCGGACAAACATCTGCTCTATGCCGATTGGAATGCCGAGCGCACCCCGCTCGTAACACCCGAAGAGGTACGCGTGGATCTCGATGCTAATATGGCCGAGTTGGCGGCAATGGGCGTTGATGTCGAAAAGATTCGCGCCTTTATTCCGCCCTACGAGCACTACACGGCTGCATCGAATGCTGTTGCAGTGCAGATGGGATTATTGCCCGTGAATTTGAGTGAAGGCACCTACACCAATGCCGATTACACTACCCCTTCGATGAAGAATTATCGCTCGTCGAAGGCTATTTTGGATAAATTTTGGGCAAAGGAGGAGCGCGACGGATTGAATGGTGCAATCATATTGATCCACCCCGGTACCGATCCCGAACGCACCGACAAGCTTTACAACCACCTCGACAAAATGATCCGCCGACTCAAAAAGTTGGGCTACTCGTTCGGATCGTTCAAGGAGGAGTAACGAGAGGCATTCACAATTATTTAGTGAATTTTCGCAAAAGGTCGCGTTCCGAAATGGAGCGCGGCTTTTTGTTTTATGGCAGGCTCGATTTATATAAATCGCTAATGAATTGCGAATTATTTTAGCTTATCTGTCGAAAAATTACCGTTGTTCACGAATTTTGCGTAAATTTGTCGCGCGAAAACAATTAAAAACCATATAACAAGATGATTATCGAAGAGTTTATTTCGGGTGTAGTGAGCCGCAGCGTCGGCGCACTCTACGGCGAACAAGAGGGCGAGGTGCTCCAAATTCAAAAGACACGTAAAGAGTTCGAGGGCGACTTTACCCTCGTAGTCTTCCCCCTGCTGCGACGTAGCCGCAAATCGCCCGAAGCAACCGCTACCGAAATAGGTGAACATATCGTTGCCAATAACCCCGAAGTGAGCGCATTCAACGTCATTAAGGGCTTTTTGAACATCTCGCTTTCGGCCGATTTCTGGGCAGAGCGTTTTGCCGAAATGCGTGCCGATGAGGACTTCGGTCAGGCTGATGCAACGGGTCGCACGGTGATGATCGAATACTCGTCGCCCAACACCAACAAGCCCCTCCACTTGGGTCATATTCGTAACAATCTGCTCGGCTACTCGGTGGCGCAGATTCTCAAAGCCAACGGCCACAACGTAATCAAGGCAAACTTGGTTAATGACCGTGGTATTCACATCTGCAAGTCGATGTTGGCGTGGAAACTCTACGGCAACGGCGAGACCCCCGCATCGAGCGGTATGAAGGGCGACCACCTTGTCGGCAAATACTACGTCGAGTTCGACAAGCACTACAAGGAGCAGATCAAGCAGCTCGTTTCGGATGGTATGAGTGAGGAGGAGGCCAAGAAGCAGGCTCCTATTATGCAGGAGGCACAGTCGATGTTGCGCAAATGGGAGGCCAAAGATGAGGAGGTCTATTCGTTGTGGCAGACAATGAACGGCTGGGTATATGACGGCTTCGATGTTACATACAAGGCTCTGGGTGTCGATTTCGACAAGGTCTATTACGAGTCGCAGACCTACCTGCTCGGTAAGGATATCGTACAGAAAGGTTTGGACGCTGGCGTATTCTTCCGCAAGGAGGATAACTCGGTGTGGATCGACCTGGCGGCTGACGGCTTGGATCAGAAGTTGTTGCTGCGTGGCGACGGCACCTCGGTATATATGACACAGGATCTGGGTACCGCTTTCCGTCGTTTCGAGGACAACAAACTCGACGATATGATCTATGTCGTAGGTAACGAGCAGAACTACCACTTCCAAGTTTTGAAGTTGATCCTCAAAAAGTTAGGCCACGATTGGAGCGATAACATCACTCACCTCTCGTATGGTATGGTCGAGTTGCCGGAGGGCAAGATGAAGTCGCGCGAGGGTACGGTTGTCGATGCCGACGATCTAATTGCCGATATGGTTTCGACTGCTCGCGAGATGTCGCAGGAGTTGGGCAAGCTCGACGGTTGCACCGACGAGGAGGCCGAGGCTATCTCGAAGATGGTCGGTTTGGGCGCACTCAAATATTTCATTTTGAAGGTCGATCCCAAGAAGACAATGTTGTTCGATCCGCGCGAGTCGATCGACTTCAACGGCAACACGGGCCCCTTCATTCAGTACACCCACGCACGTATCTGCTCGGTGCTGCGTAAGGCTGCCGAGAGCGGTATCGACTACGCAGGTCGCGTTGTTGGCATCGACTACTTGAAGGAGGAGATCGAGTTGATCAAGACGCTGTGCGACTATCCGTCGGTGGTTGCATCGGCAGGCGACAACTTCGCTCCGTCGATCATCGGTGCATACATTTACGATTTGGCAAAGTCGTTCAACAGCTACTACCACGACCACTCGATTATGCGCGAGGAGAATGTGAAGGTGCGTCAGATGCGTCTGCAACTCGCATCGGAGGTTGCTCGCGTAATTCGTTCGGGTATGGCTCTGCTGGGTATTGAGGTTCCCGAAAGAATGTAACCATATCGCAAGATATTACCCCATTCATAACGAGCTGCACTTTCGGATGCGGCTCGTTTTTTTGTGGCGCGGTGCAATCTATTCCGCAGGTATTACAATGTAATATTGCATACTTTTACCCCCCCCCGAAAAATTTATTTCAACTTTATAGCAAGTGTCAAGAGCCTCAAAAAATTAAATTCAAGCAATATTTCCCTTTTTTGCATAAAATTCGCATATTTTCGCTTCAAAACTTTGCATTTGCAAAAATAATTTTATATAATTGCAAAAATCGGCAACAACCGTCTAAAACACGAAACGATGAAACGATACTTTTTAGCACTGATTTTCGCGCTGTTCTGCCTGCCAAGCATAAGTTTTGCACAGAAGGAACACGTTTACGGCCCTGTATTAGATCGAGGGGTTAACCCCAAATATCTGGTCGATCGTCCGGCTCATATCGAAGGACAGAGAGGTTCTCAACTGCCCAAAATTCTATCGACCAATCGTTCAAAACGTTCAAAGATCAATTGGGAATCATTCCGCTCTAATAAGCAATATATACAGATGCGCGCGATTGAGCAAACAATTGACGAAACAACCGGACTAACCACTTTGCGTTGGGAAAACGGAATGTCTTACACCGGCGAGATTTATCGCTCGCAATTGCACGGAATGGGCACGATGATCTATCCCGATAGCAGCCAATATCAAGGTCAATGGTTTTTCAGCAATCGTAATGGCGCGGGAACAATTGTCTATCCCGACGGTAGTATGTATAGCGGCTCGTGGAAAGGTGATATACCCAATGGAGAAGGTACATACCAAACTCCCGAAGGCGTCGCTTATTCTGTCAATTTCGAGAATGGTGTACCTCACGGCAAAGGCATCATTCAAGATGTAGATGGTCGCCAATACAAAGGCCGCTGGGTGCACGGCGTTCTCAAAGAGAAATCGATTAAGCTACTTAAAAAATAGAAAGTTATGAAAAAGCATCTACTTACACTATTGATAATGCTCATCGGCTTGTCAAGCCAATGCTTTGCGCAACTCAACTCGATATACATGAGCGATTATGTATGGAATGCCAATGCTACTTTCGGTATGCCTTACGTCAGTCCCAAAGATATATTGGAGCAACAAAAGCAGTTGGAGCAACAAAAAAAGATCAAAAATGTCAAAGTCGAAGAGTTAAAGATTGTCGAAGAGAGCATAGATAAGGCTACTGGAATCACAACTATACGCTGGGAAGATGGTTCGTCGTATGTTGGACATATCTCCCATAAAAAATTTAACGGCGTTGGCACAATGAAATATGCTGACGGCAGTGTATATTGCGGGCAATGGTGGTATGGAGATCCTGATGGACAAGGAACATTTATAAATCCTGAAGGTGTCAAATATACCGCTAAATTTGAACGTGGCGTGCCTCACGGCAAATGTATTATTCAGGATGTCGATGGTCGCCTATACAAAGGTCGTTGGATCAATGGCGTATTAAAAAATCGAACTATCAAACCTCTCAAAAAGAGATAAGAAAAGCCGCACTCGAAAGTGCGGCTTCTTTTTTTGGGGGCATTGAGTACTCAACTACTCTTCGCTCTGCTCCTCCTCATCGGGCAACTTGAACTCGGTCATACCTGCTGCAACCAGCATATTGTACCAAGCAAAAACCTTCTTGATGTCCGAAACGTGAACACGCTCACGATCGTATTCGGGCAGAACCTCCGCAAAGTAGCTCTTCAAAGCTGCGGCATCCGACTTGGGATTAATCGCCTCCTTACCCTCGGTATAGGCATAAATCTTCTCGAAAACGTATGCCAACGGCATATCCTCATCCTCGGTGAAGATCGCAATCTCGGTCAGCGCACTAACACGAGCCGTAGCCGACGCATTCTGACGACGACCATCGATGAGCGACTCAACAATAACACCGTTGCTGCTGCGAGCAACATATTTGAACAATCCGGGCTGACCCGAAATAGCCAAAATCTCTTTCAATTCCATATTCTTCGGTTTTGTGTATATCTTTTACGCCACAAAGGTAATAAAAATTCTAAACTAATACTATCTCCCCTCTTTTTTGTGATGTTCGAGAGGGTTGCCCTCAACGTCGCAGGCCGAGCAGTTGCCGTGGCAGCCGACATCTTTACAATCGGCATCGGCCATATCTTCGCGCGACTCCTGAACGGCACATTTGATACCACGCTCCTGCATATGGCGATTAGTCGAAATCTCGGAGTCGATATTATGGCCCTTGAAGATCAAAGTCAGCGACATTCCCAATACAAAAATGCCAACGGCCGCTATCGAGATCAGTATAACTGTTAATATTGACGACATATTTTATATAATTAAAATAATTAATATGAAAAACTTTGCGCTTTCCGTTGCAAATATATAAATTTGTAAGCGTAATTTGCAAATATTTTGCTATGAAGATTATCATTGCCGGTGCCGGAGATGTAGGCTGCCATTTGGCACGAATGCTCAGTGGCGACAACCACGAAATAACTGTTATTGAGAGTGATCGCAAGCTCTTGGAAGATGTTTCGGCCGTAGCCGATCTACTTACAATCGAGGGCGATTGCACATCGTTTGCTACCCTGCGCAAGGCTATCGTGCGCAAGGCAGACCTCTTTATTGCGGTCAATCACGAGGAGGAACGCAATATCATTTCGGCTATTTTAGCCAAACAGATGGGCGCAAAGAAGTCGATCGCACGTATCGACCATAACGAATATCTCGAACCGAACAACAAAGAGGTATTTATCAATTTGGGTATCGACTACCTCTTCTACCCCGAAAAGATCGCTGCGCGTCAGGTGATTAAGCTATTGGGCCACACCGCAACAACGGAGTATGTCGATTTCTCGAACGGCAAACTCTCGCTCGTTGTATTCCGCCTTGATCCCACGTCAGATCTGGTCGGTCATACGTTGATCTCATACACCGAAAAACAACAACCGTTGAGCTATCGCACCGTTGCCATTACGCGCGATGGTCGCACGATTATTCCGCACGGTAACGATACCTATATGGAGGGCGATATGGTCTATATCATCACCAAAGAGGACTGCGTCAAGGAGGTAATGGCATTTTCGGGCCAGAGCAACATCGACATCAACAACCTGATGATCTTGGGCGGTAGCCAGATCGGTCAGCGTATTGCGTTGGAGTTGCAGGACAAGGTGAATATCAAGTTGGTAGAATATATTGCCGACAAAGCATATAAATTGGCTGAAACGCTCGACTCGACGCTCATCATCAACGAGGATGGTCGAAATATCGAAGCGATGATGGAGGAGGGTCTGTCGAATATGGATGCCTTCGTTGCAGTAACGGGTCGCTCGGAAACTAATATTTTGGCTGCAATGCTTGCCAAACGTATGGGTGTCAAAAAGGTTATTGCCGAGGTTGAGAACTTCAACTACATCAAATTGGCCGAGAGCATCGGCATTGATACAATCATCAATAAGAAGTTGATTACGGCAAGTAACATCTTCCGCTTCACCCTCTCGACCGATGTTCAGGCGATCAAGTGCCTGACGGGTAGCGAGGCCGAAGTATTTGAGTTTATCGTCAAGCCCAACTCGCCAGCCACAAAGGCAAAGGTTAAGGATTTGGAGTTCCCGACAGATGCAATTATCGGCGGCGTAGTACGTGGCGATAAGGCATTTATCGCCGTTGGCAACACCGAGATTCAGGCCTACGACCGAGTAGTGGTCTTCGCAATGCCGAGCACTATTGCCCGCATCGGTAAATATTTCAATTAACGAATTAACACACAAGTATTTCACCGCACGAACAATGTCATTTAGAAGCAAATTAATACAAGCCATCTTCGCACCACGCCGTGCGGAGTTGCGTCGTGCGTTGGCCGATCCTTTGACCACACAGAACCAGCAGCTGCAATGGCTGCTCAAACGTGGCAGCCGTACCGAAATAGGCCGCCAATTCGATATGCGAACAATTAAGAGCATCGAGCAATATATGGCTCGCGTTGAGACATTCGATTACGATGCGTACAGCCCATATATCGACCGCGCTCGTCGAGGAGAACGCGATGTGGTCTGGAATGGCGAAGTGAAGTGGTTTGCCCGCTCGTCGGGAACAACCGACCGCAGTAAATATATCCCCGTAACAACAGACGGTTTGATTCATTCACATACACAGGGAACGAGAGATGTCGCTGCGATTGCATCATCGCTATTTCCCGACACTCGCGCCTACGATGGCAAGTTGCTCACATTGGGCGGATCGCGCCGCGTGGAGCGAGAGGGCGAACGTGCCTTGACGGGCGACCTTTCGGCAATTTTGATCGAGAACACTCGCTCGGTAAGCGGATGGTTCCGCACCCCTTCGCGCGAAGTGGCTTTGATTGCCGACTTTAACGAAAAGGTCGAGGCAATCTGTCGCCAAACTACAACACAGAATGTTACCTGCTTCGCCGGCGTTCCTTCGTGGAACCTGATGCTGATGCAGAAGGTGTTGGAATACACGGGCAAGGAGACAATCTGCGACGTGTGGCCAAATCTGGAACTATTCGTGCACGGAGGCGTGGGATTTGCGCCCTATGCCGAACATTATAAACGCATTATACCCTCGGAGAGAATGCGCTACGTCAATACCTACAACGCCTCGGAGGGCTTCTTTTCGATTGCCGATGCTTCGGAGCAAGAGGATATGTTGTTGATGGTCGATTACGGCACATTCTACGAATTTGACAACGGACACGAGATCGTTCCGCTCGAAGGCGTGAAGGTCGGAGAGGTCTATGAGCTGATCATATCGTCGTGTAACGGATTGTGGCGTTATCGCATCGGCGACACCATAACCTTCACATCGACAAAGCCTTACAGAATTAAGATTGTCGGTCGCACAAAGCAATTCATCAACGTCTTCGGAGAAGAGTTGATGGTGGCAAATGCCGAGCAGGCGTTGAGTTATGCAAGCCGTGAAACGGGGGCCGATGTAAGTGAATACACCGTAGCTCCCGTATATATGACCAATCGGGAGAAGGGTCGCCACCAATGGATTATCGAATTTGCGAAGGAGCCGAACGACATCGCCCGCTTCGCGGAGTTGCTCGATGCGGAGTTGCAGCGTTTGAATTCGGACTACGAAGCAAAGCGACATAGTACCCTCTCCGCTCCACAAATCGATGTAGTTGAAAAGGGAACATTCTTCGGTTGGCTTGCATCGCAGGGCAAGATCGGCGGCCAGAATAAAGTTCCTCGATTGGCCAACACGCGACAATATGCGGACTCGCTCGAAGCATATATCGCAAGCAAAGGTTGCAACTCCAACAAATAGGACAAAAAAGAATTAAAAAACACATATAACCCACAACCAAAAAATGTATATAGCAATAGCAGGCAACATCGGAAGCGGCAAGACATCTCTTACGGAGATATTGACCGAACGTTACAAGGCTACGGCCTATTTCGAGGACTCGAATAATCCATATATCGGTGATTTCTATGAAGATATGAGCCGATGGTCATTCAATTTGCAGGTCTATTTCCTCGGTGCGAAGATCAACCAGCAGGTGGCAATGCTCGACACCAAAGGCGATATTATTCAGGATCGCACGATCTATGAGGACGCTCACATCTTTGCAGACAATCTGCATCAGATGGGGTTGATGTCGTCGCGCGACTTCTCGACCTATATGAATATCTTCAAAATGGCGACCAACCTCGTTCCCGCACCCGATCTGCTGATCTATCTGCGAGCAAGTGTGCCGACGCTGATTAACCAGATTCGCAAACGTGGTCGCGCCTACGAAATGTCGATCGACGAAGGGTATCTCTCGCGCCTGAATGACAAATATAACAACTGGGTCGATAATATCTACAAGGGCGAGGTCCTGACTATCGATGTCGATCAGACCGATTTCGTAGCAAATCCCGAAGCAATCGAGGCTATTGTAGCTCATATCGATAAGGTACGTGCAAATTTAGCAGCAAAATAGAGCTCGCGACAATGCCACAACTGCCCGAAAAATTCATTGCGACACTCTCGGCCGAACTCGGAGAGCAGGAGTGCGAGGCTCTGTGCGCGGCACTCGATACGCCCGCCACAACAGCCATCAGACTGCACCCTGACAAGGGGGCTGTACAGCCGATCTTATCGCGACCTATTGCGTGGAGCGAAGGCGGATACTATCTCGACGAACGCCCGTCATTCACCACCGATCCGGCTTTTCACGCAGGTGCATACTACGTGCAGGAGCCTTCGTCGCAATTCGTCGGGCACATATTAAAGCCGATTGTGGCGCGTCAGCCGAAGTTGCGACTGCTCGATTTATGCGCGGCTCCGGGCGGAAAAAGCACCCTCTATTCGTCGCTTGTGGGTAGCGACGGATTGGTCGTTGCAAATGAGATCAATCGCCAACGAGCCGCAGTTTTGGCCGACAACGTGCGTAAATGGGGCGTGGGAAATGTTGCTGTTACGTGCAACGATCCTTCCCATTTCGGCGGTTTTGAGCAGTGGTTTGACATCGTAGCCGTTGATGCGCCCTGTTCGGGCGAGGGTATGTTTCGCAAAACACCCGAAGCTCGCGACGAGTGGAACGACGGCTCGGCAGCTATGTGCGCCGACCGACAATTAAAGATTTTGCAGGATATTTGGCCCACTCTGCGTGCAGGCGGGACACTGCTTTATAGCACTTGTACTTTTAACCGTTCGGAGGATGAAGGGCTGCTTGAACGCTTCACCGAGTGGGTTAGTGAGGATGAGATTGTCGAGGCGGAAAAGGTTGAAACAAATGATGAATGGGGAATAGTATGTGGCCGCGTAGGAGCGTGGCAGACATTCCGTTTTATGCCCCACAGAGCCGAAGGAGAGGGCTTCTTTGCGGCGGTAGCCTGCAAATCACCCAACGCAGGAGGTAAATCGCGTAATCCAAAGAGCCGCAAGAGTATATTCACTGCGCCTGACCGCCGTACATCCGCGGAATTGGAGCGTTGGGTTAAAGAGCCGCAACGCTTTAAGTGGGCCGCCGTAAATGACACATACTACGGATATTACGCCGAGCACGCCGACGATGTGAAGATACTATCGGAGGTTATGACCGTTATTCACTCCGGCGTATGTATGGGACAGATATTTAAGGGCAAACTCAAACCCGATCACTCACTTGCAATGTTTATCGATCTAAATATCAATAACATAAACATCGCAGAGGTCGATCATTCGACCGCATTGGAGTTTCTGCGTCGAGGCGATATAGGCGTTACGGCAGAGATGGCAGAGGGCATCAATCTGGTCCGTTTCGAGGGTCTGCCGCTTGGTTGGATCAAAAGAGTAGGTAACCGCTCGAACAATTTGTACCCCAATTCGTTGCGAATTCTAAATTTTTGATTATATTTGCAACGTCGCGCGTGCGCATTTGAGCGCGTAACTCCGCGCAAATCGTTTCAAACATAGTTTTTTATGGCTAAAAAGATGTTCTACTCGATGGGTGAGGTCGCCGAGATGTTCGACGTAAAACCCTCGTTGCTTCGTCATTGGGAGGCGAAGTTCGATATACTGCGTCCACATAAGAACAAGAAGGGTAACCGAATGTTCACCCCCGAAGATGTCGAGAATCTGAAACTGATATACCACCTCGTCAAGGAGCGCGGTATGACGCTTGCCGGTGCTGCGCAATATCTCAAAAACGGCATCACCGACTCGATGCGCCGCGATATGGAGCTACTCGATCGCTTGCAAAAGATTCGTGCCGAGTTGGTCGAGGTGCGCGAGCAGTTGAAAGATGTGCCCGACGGTTACACGGTTGTCGAGGTTAGCCAGACAGAGATTGAGGAGGAGGTCGCAATGGAGGCCGCGCCCGAAGTTATTGAGGAGATTGTCGAGGAGACCGTTCCCACACAAGAGGAGGCTGCTCCCACACAAGAAGAGGCCGTTCCCACACAAGAGGAGGTCGTTGTCGAGCCAATCGAAGATGAGGAAGACGAAGAGGTTGAAATAGAGGAGTTGGTTGAGTTGATTGTCGAGGAGGAAGAAGAGCCTATCGAAGAATCAACCGAGGAACAGACCGAAGAGCCAAGCGAGGAGCCTACGGACAACACACCGCGTCCACGCGGTGCAAAGGGCGGTCGTCGCAGCAAAAAGCAGGAGGCAAAGCTCTTTGAAGTGAAGCCCGAAAAGCAACGCCCGATTGCTCCGTTCTTCGATCAGACACTTTTTTAACAGCAATACGAAACGATGAAAGTTCGAGATATAGCCGCCGCACTTGAAGAGTTCGCGCCACTACCATTGCAGGAGAGCTATGACAATGCAGGATTGATCGTCGGAGCACCCGACGACGAGGTTACGTGTGCGTTGCTCTGCGTCGATATCACCGAGGAGGTGATGGATGAGGCCGAGGAGTGCGGTGCCGATATGATTGTGGCACACCACCCTATCATCTTTAATCCGATCAAACGCCTTAACGGCACGACATATATCGAGCGTGTTGTTGCTCGTGCTATTCGTCGCGGCATTGCTCTCTACGCCTGCCACACCAATTTGGATAGCACCGAGGGAGGTATGAGTTGGCGATTGGCCGAAATGCTCGGCATTGAGAATTTACACGTTCTGGAATCGACCCGCAAGGATCAGCCGGAAGTGGGTTTTGGTGTTGTGGGAACGTTACCGCAGCCCGAACCGACATTGGAGTTTCTGGCACGTATGAAACGCATACTGAATGTCGGCGCTGTGCGTTATAGTCGAATCAACACCCCGACCATTGAGCGCGTAGCTCTCTGCACGGGTGCCGGAGCCTCGCTGATGAACGAAGCAAAGCGTAGCGGTGCACAACTTTATATCGCCGCTGACTTCAAATATAACAACTTTCTTGACGCAGACCGCGACCTTACGATTGCCGATATCGGACATTTTGAGAGCGAATATTGCGCAATTCAGTTAATGTTTGATGTTTTATCAAAAAAATTACCTAACTTTGCGCTCCGCAAAAGCGCAAACTCGCTTAACCCGATAAATTATTTAGTATAAACAGATATGGCACAGAAAAAAACTAACGAAGTCGATTATTCGATGCACGACAAGATTATGGCTCTCTATGAGTTGCAGAAGATCGACAGCAAAATCGACGAGATCAACAAGATCAAGGGTGAACTGCCCCTCGAAGTAGAGGATCTCGAAGACGAAATCGCCGGCCTGACAACCCGTATCGAGAATATCAATGCCGAGATCGATGAGCTGACCGACCTCACCAGACAGCGCAAACGCGAAATCGAAGAGGCAAAAATGAAGATCGCTAAATATACCGAGCAGCAGAACAACGTGCGTAACAACCGCGAGTTCGACGCTCTGACAAAGGAGATCGAATACCAGGAGCTTGAAATCGAGTTGGCAGAGAAGCGTTTGAAGCAGTACTCTGTCGATATTCGCAACAAGAAGCACATCGCAGAGGAGGCAGAGACTCTGGCAGCAGATCGCAACATCGACCTCGAAGCAAAACGTAAGGAGTTAGACGGCATTGAGGCAGAGACCGCAAAGGAGGTTGAGACTTTGCGTGCGCAGGAGGCAAAGGCACAGTCGGTTATCGACGAGCGACTGCTCACTGCTTACAACCGTATCCGTTCGAATGTTCGCAACGGTTTGGCTGTTGTAACCATCAAGCGCGATGCTTGCGGTGGTTGCTACAACCGTATCCCGCCCCAGCGTCAGGTAGAGGTACGTCAGGGTAAGAAGATTATCGTTTGCGAGTATTGCGGCCGTATTTTGGTTGCAGAGCCCGAAGAGTAATCCGAGATTACCTTGCTAAACAGAACAGACGACCGCCACACGGCAGTCGTCTGTTTTTGTTTTCAGATACAAGGAATGGTGTAGAACGAGTTTAGAATCGCCAACCGACCAAGAATTGCAACGCGCCGGTCTTGACCGAATTATTAACGCTGACCGTATTGGCACTCAACAGATAACGACCTTCGAGAATCAGGCCGAAATCGAAATCGTAGCTAACACCAAAGATCAGATCGGCGTGGAAGCGATTGGTCTTCTGTTTTAGAGATAGGAAGTCGGCCTCGGCCAATTTCTGTTTTGCCGAGATACGATAGGCAATCTGACCACCAACCTCGAAATTCAGACCCTCCATAACGTAGAACTTTGCCAGCATAGGCATTGTCAGATAGTCCAAACGGAACTTCTCACTCACGCCGGCCACCTTCGTATTGTAACCCTGCTGCGAGTAGAGCAACTCACCCTGAATGGCAAACCAATCATTGATCCAACGCGAAGCAAACGCACCCGCCACAACACCAACACGCATTTTGGAGCCTTCGACCCCATTGGCCGAGGAGAATGTGATACCGACCTTCGGACCAAATCCCCACGTTTGCGCCTGTGTAGTAACACTCAACGCAACAACGGCCACAATTGACAGTAAAATCTTTTTCATAACTCTAAATTTTAGTCGATAATTGTAGTTCATTATCGTGTTTTGCTATCCAAAGTTGCAACAAAAGTGCCAAAAAGTTGTACCTTTGTCTTCGTTAAGCAAAGCCAACGGATAATGACAACATATGCCGAAATAATCGAACGACTGACACAGGCCGCCGCTAAGGTTTATGAGCCGCGCGAGGCTCGCTCTGTGGCATTGTGGGCCGTTGAGAGTTTGACGGGTGCCGACCGAATGAAACTATTGATCGATCCCCGCGCCACAATCGAAAGTATCGACGAAGAGGAGTTGGCTCGCTATGAGCAAGAGTTGGCCGCTGCACGTCCCATACAATATATTATAGGTATGACGGAGTTCTGCGGATTGAGTTTTGCCGTTGGTGAAGGCGTGCTTATACCCCGCCCCGAAACAGAGGAGTTGGTGCAATGGATTGCCGAAGAGTCCTCATCAGCCAAACAGATTCTCGATATCGGCACGGGTAGCGGTGCCATTGCCATTTCACTCGCCTCGATGCTGCCCCAAGCGGAGGTATCGGCTCTTGATATTTCGGATACGGCACTGCAATACACTGTGCGCAATGCCGCAGCAAACAATGCCAAAGTAAAGGCGATCAAAGGCGATGCGCTCGGAGAGTGGTGGCGCGAATTTGAAGAGTTGGATGTCGTGGTGTCAAATCCGCCATACGTGCCCGATTCGGATCGCGCGACGATACGTCGCAATGTATTGGAATATGAGCCTTCGCTCGCGCTCTTTGTGCCCGATGACGATCTATTGCGATTCTATCGCGCAATCGCCAACGGAGCCGCCCACTCACTGCGCAAAGGTGGCGCACTATATTTTGAAATTTATGAGAATGCGGCCGCAGAGATGATCGAGATGCTTACCGAACAGGGTTGGCAGCAGATCGAACTGAGACGCGATTTTAATGATAAAAACCGAATGATCAGATGTCGGAAGAGCCTATAAAACGTCGAACACGCACGGCCGACGAGGCCTATGCCGCACTTGCCCGATTGTGTGCCCGCGCCGAGAAGTCGAGTGGCGATGCGCGTCGATTGATGCGCACATGGGGAGTACCCGAATCGGAGCGAGAGGGCGTTCTGCGTCGCCTGTTAAACGAGCGATTTATTGACGACAGCCGCTATGCCGCCGCTTTTGTGCGTGATAAGATTGCATTGAGTGGCTGGGGGCCGTATAAAATTCGCACCGCATTGGCGGCCAAAGGTGTCGCTCGCGAAATCATTGATGAGGCTCTATCCGAGTGCGACCGCGCAAAGATGGATGATCGACTCGACACGATGCTGCGCCGCAAATTCTCGACTCTGCGCGAAGGAACGCCATTCGAGCGTCGCGCGAAACTGATGCGCTACGGATTATCGTTAGGATATGACTACTCTTCCGTTACGGACTATGTAGAGAGCATCGTTAAAGATGTTGATGAGGAGGAATAAACGACTGACTATGACACGACTTATAATAATATTTTTCACACTCTTTGCCCTGACTACGGCAGCAGGAGCCAATGCGCAGAGCGATTCGACTCGCTACCGCTACCCGCTTAATCTTGAACCGCTCTACTCGGCAGGCTTTGCCGAGATGCGTCCCAACCACTTCCATTCAGGCGTCGATCTGAAAACCGAAGGGGTCGAAGGGCACTCGCTCTACTCGATTGCCGATGGCGAGGTGGTACGTATCGGAGTGCAACCCGGTGGCTATGGTCGTGTGTTATATATTCAGCATCCCGACGGCAATACGTCGGTTTATGCTCATATGCAACGCTTCTCGGAGCCTATCGAGCGTTTCGTGCAGGCCGAGCGTTATCGCCTGCGTCGCAACCTGGGCGACTTCTACCCTGCTGCCGGGCAACTGCCCGTCAAGCGTGGCGAGGAGATTGGCAAGGCTGGTAATTCGGGCTCGTCGGGCGGTCCGCACGTACATTTCGAGATTCGCAAAACTGCCACACAAGAGACTCAAAATGTTGTCGCAATGGGTATGATCCCTGCATTTGACGACATCGCGCCCCTCTTTATGCGCGTGCATTATATCGAGGTCGATACCGTACAAGGTGTAGCCGTAAATTCGCGCCCTAAAACTCTTGGCGTTAAACGCGAAACACCGACTACCTACACCGCAGCATCGACAGAGCCGTTAGGGGTAGGTGCAAAGGGTTATTTCGTACTCGAAGCATCGGACCGACGCAATAATGTATCGAATACGTTCGGTCTGTATCGCGTTACGGCACGTATCGACGGGGAGGTCTTTTATGAATATCTGATGGATGGTTTTACGTTCGATTTGTCGCGCTATTGCAATGCGGTGAGCTACTACCCCATTAAGCGTCGTTCGCGCAACGAGGTCTTCCGTATGGCACAACTCGATGGCAATATCTTCCCATATAGCAAAATGGTTAATCGCGGAATAATCACAACCCACAAGGGCGAAACGCGGACCATTGAGATCGAGCTCGAAGATGAGCGTAAAAACATCTCTACTCTCACATTCCGAATTGAGGGTCGTGGCGATGAGGCCTCATTCCGCGCAAAGGTCGATTCAACGGCCGTTGTTGCAAACAATCGCTCAACATTCAACTACTCGGCCGATGGTCTTTCGATCCGTATTCCCGCAGGTGCTCTCTATGAGCCTATCTTCTACGAACAGCAGATCGACAACAGACTAAATGAAAAGATGGTCGAGCGAAACGACTCGACGCTGATCGTTCTCTCGGATGTATATATGGTTGGCGACCAGAATATTCCGCTGCAAAAATCGGCACGAATTACAATCAAAGGCTATGTTCCCGAAAATCTGCGTCGATATACCACAATTGCAGGCGTAAGCGAGAATGGCGGTCTGTGGCAGGCCGGTGGCCGCTATCGCGATGGCGCGGCAAGTGTCTCGACGCGTTCGTTTGGTCGCTACTGCCTGACAGCAGATATTGAGGCCCCGACCGTTGTGGCACCCTTTGCTTCGGGAGCAGATATGAGCCGCACGAAGAGTGTTTCATTCCGTCTGAGAGATAATTTCTCAGGTGTAAATAGCGTCGTGCTTACTATTGACGGTCAATGGGCGGCGTGGGATCGTAAATCGTCAGGCAGTCCGATTGTTCACACCTTCGACGACGAACGTTTCGGACGTGGCAAAAATCACACTATGCGTCTGACAGTAACCGATGGTGTAGGCAACACAACAGTTTGGGAGGCAGAATATTACAGATAGGCGTATGAAACGAAAATTGGATTACGATTGGTTGCTGTTCGATCTCGACGGCACACTGACCGACCCCTTCGAGGGCATTACCCGCTCGGTTGAATATGCACTGAACGCCTTTGGTATTACGGTTGCGGATCGTCGCGAATTGGCATCATTTATCGGTCCGCCATTGGTGGAATCGCTTACCGAGCAATTTGGATTTACGATGGAAGACGCGGTGGCTGCCGTGGCGAAATACCGCGAATATTTTTCGGTTAAAGGTCTATACGAAAATGAGCTCTTTGAGGGTATTCCCGAACTGCTGCGCGATTGTCGCGAGGCGGGCTACAAGATCTCGATGGCAACCTCAAAACCGACACATTACGCCCGAATCATCGCCGAGCACTTCGATATTGCACGTTATTTCGATGCAATTCACGGCAGCTCGCTCGACGGCTCGCGTATAACAAAATCATCGGTTGTGGCCGAAGTAGTGGAAGAGGAGAGACTCGACCCTGCTCGCGCGCTGATGATTGGCGACCGCCGACACGATGTCGAGGGTGCAGGTGAGCACGGAATCCGCACCGTCGGGGTGCTTTATGGCTACGGCACACTCGAAGAGCATACTGCTGCGAGTGCGGCCTATATCGTAAAGGATATCAGCGAATTGCGCCAGCTATTGATCGAATAAGACTATTTCTCGCGATCAAAAATCTCACGGAGGAATTGTCCCGTGTAACTCTCGGCAACCTGCGCCACCTCGCGCGGCGAGCCCTCGGCAACCACACGACCACCGGCGGCACCACCCTCCGGACCAATATCTATAAGGTGATCTGCGACCTTTATCACATCGAGATTATGTTCGATTACAATCGCCGTATTACCTCGATCAACCAGTTTCGAGATTACCTCCAATAGCTGTTTGACATCCTCGAAATGGAGACCCGTCGTAGGTTCATCGAGGATATATAGTGTGCGCCCCGTATCGCGCTTGGCCAACTCTGCCGAGAGTTTAATTCGCTGGCTCTCACCGCCCGACAGCGTTGTACAAGGCTGACCGAGAGTCAGATAACCAAGACCCACCTCCTGAATGGCGCGCAATTTGGTCGCAATCGAAGGAATTGACTCAAAAAATTCGACTGCACGATTGATAGTCATATTGAGCACATCGTTGATACTCTTGCCTTTATACTTGACTTCAAGCGTCTCGCGGTTGTAGCGACGACCACCGCAAACCTTGCACGACACATAGACATCGGGCAGGAAATTCATCTCGATCGTCTGCACACCTGCGCCGCGGCACTCCTCGCAGCGACCGCCACGCACATTGAACGAGAAACGGCCCGCCTTGAAACCACGCACCTGCGCATCGGGCGTTGCCTCAAACAATTTACGGATATCGGCAAAGACGCCCGAATAGGTAGCAGGGTTACTACGTGGCGAACGACCAATAGGCGACTGATCGACCACAACAAGTTTATCAATATTC
>CALBQR010000001.1 GCA_937899895.1 uncultured Alistipes sp. | reverse complement strand
CTACGACGGCTTTGCCGAGTACTACAAAATCTATTTTGGCAATGAGCCTCAACCCGTTGAGGCGCCAAAGGTCGAAGAGCCCGAACCTGCCCCTGCCGAGGTCAAGAAGGAGGTAAAACAGGCGGAGCAGAAACCCGCCCCTGCACCAAAGAAGGAAGAGACAAAGAAAGAGGAACCGAAGAAAGAGGAACCAAAGAAGGCGGAACCTAAACCTGCCCCCGCTCCGAAGGAGCAGGCCGCAAGCGACTTTGGCTACACGATCCAGCTCTGTGCCAGCAAGACGCGCATCGCCTCGAACAGTTCGGAGTTCAAGAGCTATCGTGGTCGCGTGCGCGAGTTTGTAACGAGCGGAACGTTCTGCTACAAATATTGCACGGGCATATTCTCGTCGAAAGAGGAGGCCGATCGAAAGCTCGAAGAGGTGCGCAAAGTGTTCAAAAGTGCCTATGTCGTCGGTTTCGACGGCAATAAACTTGTGTCGCAAACCGTTGTGGCCGAGAAATTGAAAAATAGATAAAAACAATTAATATGAAAAGAGAAGTTAAAATTGGAATTTTTGCAATCGTAATGCTGCTCGCACTGTGGGCAGGCATTCGATTTCTGAGCGGCATTGATATCCTCAGCCGTAACATCACTTACTACGCTTCGTATGAGAATGTCAGTGGTCTGCAAACGGCTGCGCCCGTTACAATTCACGGAGTTAAAGTCGGCACGATCGAGAGCATTACCTTCGACCCCTCGAAGGGTAGCGACGTTGAGGTTGCTATCTCGGTTAAACGCCAATATCGTCTGCCCAAAGATTCTCGCGCAGTGATCTACAACGACGGATTGATGGGCGGCAAAGCAATTATGCTCGAACTCGGATCGTCGAGCGAGGAACTCAAACGTGGCGACAAGATTACCTCGGTGGCAGGTGCTGATATGATGGCCTCGATCGGTGGTGAGTTAGGCGACTTGAAGAGCAAAATCTCGGTTGTGGCCGACAATCTGGCCAAGACGTTGGAGAACATCAACACACTCGTCGAGCAGAACACCGAGAGCCTGAGTGGCACGATGTCGAACCTCAACTCGATCAGCTCGTCGCTCGACGGTGTGCTCAAAACCGAACGCAAGAACATCGAGGGTATCGTAACCTCGCTCAACGGTTTGGCAGAGATGCTCGACCAGAATACCGAGCGTTTTGATCGTATCATCGGCAATGTCGATGCTGTGGCAGAGCAGT